>DATNPL010000177.1:0-62588 GCA_036703255.1 Coleofasciculaceae cyanobacterium | reverse complement strand
TTGAATCTGCGATTAAGCAGATTGACCGTCGCATACAAATATCGGGTGCTCAGTGGAAAGCAGAAAATGTGCCGCAACTCTTGGCACACCGGACTGCTTACCTCAATGGATTATTCTCTCTAAAAGGGTGACATGCTCCCGAACACTCTTGTGTCAATTCTCGTAATTTCATATGTCTCAATTGGCTAATCGGGTTTGAAGAATGAACAGCTTCAATCATAAAAAGCCAATCTCGTTTTGCTTCATAAACAATAATATCGGGCACCATGTCTCGCGATAATTCTTTGAGACCAATTTCTTTAAGCTTATTCTTGTTGATGTGAAGTATCTTCTTTTCCGTATCACCAAGATATAGGATCTCCGCTCCTTGCGAAAATCTTGGGAGTAACTGCTCAACAATACTTTTCTGAATACGATTGTGTGGTCCAGGAGAGAGCTCGAGAAGTGTACCATCAGGAAGTGTAACAGGAACCATTTGAAACTCTCTAGCACGGCTAAGTCGATCAGAAAGTAGCCCTACTTGATCACGGAATCGGAGTAATGCGTCTTCCCAGATATCACTACCATAAGCCCTCAGCAATTGAAGAGCATCTTGACCTACGGCATACCCTCGTGTTCCATCATTGGTATCCGCTGCTGGGTCTGCCGCACTCTTTACTACAAGCCCTGCTTCTACTAAATAAACAAGATCTTTTCTCCTGACATCATCGTATGAAGAATCTGCAATGTTTTGACCATAATTGGCATTCCAGAAAGCAATGATTTGCCTTGTTGTTATTGGCGTAGCTCCGCCTTCAAAGAAACTCTGAGCCTTACTCCAGGGTGTTTCTGGTTTAAGCCGAGCAACCGCTAAAAGGGCTAAAGCAACTCTTTCACGACGACGCTGTGTCATGTCACGTACTGGAATCCCAACACTCCTGATAAGTGTTAGTGCTTGCTCTATTTTCTCAATTTTAGGATCAATATCCATAATATTCTTTTTACTCTCTATTTCAAGCTTCTTAGTTGCTTGTTTCTGCACCTTAGAATCAACAAAGTGTTTAGCTTGATGGGCTAATGCTAATGCCATAAGTGGAGATACAGCATTACCAATTTGCTCATATTGTTCATACTCGCTACCCTTAAATTCAAACCAGTCAGGGAAGCTTTGAAGCCTTGCGCCCTCTCTAATAGTTAGCATTCGACGGCGACCATTCGGCAACCGGATGCGGAGCATATCTGCTGTTGAGCCTCCCAAGTTTCGACATGTAACGGTGCGTGAAGGCTGATCGAGATGTAAATCTCTCGGTCGAGTACATTGACTCTTTCTTTCATAATCTGCGATATAGCGATCCATATTAGGTGTTAGGAATCGGCTCTTAGAATTGGAGGCTAATGCTATAGAACCCAGTGCTATTGCAGCGGTAACTGGTTCTGGAATTATGGGACAAGGCCATTCCCAGCCAACCTTAGAAGCAACTATAACCACTCGTTCTCTCTTTTGAGGCACTCCGAATTCGTAAGCTTTCATTAGCTTGGCGTCCACACTATAGCCAAAACGTTCTAGCTCTCGCATTACCTGTCGAAGGTAATCTTTATTGCGAAAGAGCAGTCCACGCACATTTTCTAAGATTGCAATTTTAGGACGAATTCTATTAACAGCATCAAGGAAAATCGGAAAACCATCCCGTAGATCTCGCTTGCCTCTTTGATAGCCGATCTGGCTGAATGGCTGGCATGGTGGTCCACCAATTATGATGTCTGCTACACCCTCTGGTAAACCAACTGTAAGTAGCATTTCCTCACATTGACCGCTTAAGTTTTCGCTATAAGTAGCTACAGCTTGAGGCTTTATTTCAAAACCATGAGTACGAAACCCTTCCACCTCAAACCCTAAGGCTAATCCCCCACAGCCTGCAAATAAATCGAAGACGATGGGTGCACCTAGTTGAACTTCTGGTTTAGGCAAAACATCATGAAGCCAAGAAAGCCATGATTCATGATCAGGAAACGTACAAGTACTCAAGAGATTAAGTTGCCGACCGTGCATAGTGCCTCAAGATGCCAACCGCAAAACCATGTAGCTTTTACATATGCATCATAGGCTATAGACTGCTTACGCTGAAGTAGAAATGTAAGAACCATCCTACTTGCAGGAGATAGAGGACTCCTAAGAAACTAAAACTAATCCAGCGCTAAAAAGCTTAATTGTCGCTGGATTGGTGACAGTTCCTTTCACCCTGAAGTAACTATATATTCAACGTCATATGTACTGGATAAGTGCCTGTCTGTGCCGGATTATCCGGTATATGTGCATGATAACGCCCTCTTTTTAAGGAATTAATTAGAAACTTTGCAGGCTAACTCCGATCTTGGGGGTGTTATCCGTCCTATCTAATGGTTAATCCTGGAGATGGGGTGCTTATCCATTATTTGTGCAAGATAAGATTCCAAATATTGAAGTTATCTATCACTAGGCGATGCTGCAACCTCAATCATGACCTAAATCGATCGCTCCCCTCACAAATCTAGCAGCGCTAGAAAATTAATGCACTATCAGCAGGAAGTTGGGCAACGACTTCTTCAGGGAGGTTTTCGGCAGCTTCTTCAGGCAGTTCCCAAATCAGTTTTAGGCGCGATCGCATCTTTGGGTTTCATCGCTTTGAATGTGGCTGTTTTGAGTCGAGCGCTCGCTCGTGATCCTATGTTTAACATCCGGCTAGAATGGCAGGCGTTGATGCGATCGCTCTACTCATCCTCTAACTCATCAGGATCTTCTAATAGGTTGCCTAAATAAAGCTGAACAAATTCTTGAGCTGCATCTGAGTTAATTTGCTTTAAAGCTTTGGTGACTTCCACGATCGTTTCAGACGTCGGCTCTCGCTGATCATGAACCCACTTGAATACCGCAGAGCGATCGATTCCAAGCGCGACTGCTAGCTTGTTCTGGCTGATGCCAAATTTTTCTAAAACCTGTTTTAGCGCCTGACTTGCCCTTCCCATGCCCCAATCCTGTCAAAGGATGGCAAGCCCGTAAATGTTGTCTAGATCGACCACATCTTGTGTTATGTTGTCTATGTAGACAACATAATTGTAGAAGGTGAAGTTGATGACTGAAGATTTTCTGTCCGATCGCTCAGACTCCAACAGCTTGCCCCCTAGCGAGTTTCAGTATTCCAGAGGCGAACGTGAATCGGTACGACTGATTGTGGTAGGTTCGCGCACGGGCGTGATCACGATGATTCACACGCTGCATCTCAAGGCAGTTGCCAATGCCGATGAGTGGAGCGATTTGCAGCCAGAGCCAATGACGGGCAAATGGATGAGTGTGGTTACAAAATATATTCGGCTGGAGTAGGGTTCGCAGTAGGCGCGATCGCTCCTATAGCCTGATGTATGCTGGTTTGAGAGACTTAAAAATGAGTAAGTAGATGAATGCGCCGTTGTCTGTAATTTTGCAGGAGTTAAAAGAGCAGCTAGAGAGTCTGTATGGCGATCGCCTCTGCCAGATGATTCTCTAGGGTTCTCAAGCTAGAGGCGATGCCCACCCTGATTCTGAATATTCCGGTAGTTTTGCAAGAGCCTGTTGATTTCGTGACAGAAGTTAAGCGCACCAATGAGGTAATTTCTGAGCCTTGCTTAAACTATGAAGTGCAGATTTCCGAGGCTTGCAAATCTGCAATAGTTTTTTGGAAGTGCCGCGCGAAGTGCGGCACTTCCAAAAAACTATTGGATGTTATTTAATCCATCATTCTTAGGAGCGTCTAAAAAAGGATCGGTAGGCATCTCGGCATCAGGCGCGATGGGCAGAGAAACGCGCAGACGGGCATTGAGCGTGAGGGGCGATCGCAGCGGATGATCAAACAGGCTAGAGGCTTGTTGCAGATACCGCGTAATTTGATCGAGAGGTTCGCCTTCAGCGATCGTTGACTGATTTTGCTGAACTTGAATCGGTAAATATTCCACCTGCATTCTTCGATCTTGCAGCGTTACTTTGAGCGCTGCTGTGTTATAGGTGGTTTGATCGACGCGGCTGCCAATGTGATTTCCTAACGAATAGACGATCGCCCGTCCACCATAGATTTCGGCTCCTTGCATCACCTGAGGTGCATAGCCCACCACCAGATCTGCGCCGTGGTCGATCGCGGCCTGCGATAAGGTAATTTGCGCTTCTTCTGGATCAGCTTGGTTGGCCTGACTCCAGTGATAGCTGACAATCACCCAATCGACTTGATCGCGCAAGGCTTTGATATCGGCTTCAATTTGGCTATTCAGACTAGGATTCAGCCCTGCCTTCTGATCAGTGGCTCCGTGCAATTCGGAATCAGAGTATCCCAAAACAGCGATCTTTTGACCTTTGATATCAAACACTCGGGGACGACGGGCTTCTTGCTGACTTTGCCCTGCTCCTACAGCATAAATTGACTGCTGACTCAACAGATCTAGCGTTTGAGGTAGGTCTGTTTCGCTTGCCATCAGGCGATCGGTTGCCAAATTCACTAAATCAACCCCGTGCTGCTGCAAGTCTCCCAGAGTCAGGGTGGTGCTCGGCAGAAACTCAGCCGCTTCTGCCTCTGCTACAACTTCAGCCTCAGCAACCATATAGCCCGCTGCACTGCCCAAGGCTGCAATACTCTCTTGCGTGGCCGCTTCTGAGGTCATTTCATCTGCTGCATCTGCTGTGGCAGGTGGCTCTGCTGGAGCCAAAGCGATCGCTTTGGTAGCCATTGCCTTAGTCGCCACGCCCAGTGAGGCTGTTGAACTTATAGAGGTTGAATCTGTAGGAGAAGCCGCTGTCGGCATAGAGTCAGTCGATGCAGAAACAGGAGCCGCTATCGGGTTCTCTAAATTACTCATCAGCAAATCTGCTTGCTGATAGGCCGCGATGCCAGAGCCTTGACCCAGCGCCGCATTTTCTGCAAATACGAGCGTCACTGACGGATCTTGAGGATTTTGCACCGCCTGCCGAATCACTGGAATTGGCTCTAGAGCCGCCTGCACCGTACCGGATTGATCCATCTGTTTGTGATCAGCCGGAGTCGCCTGCCGCAGAGTCGCTTGCCAAAGGTCGCCTGATGGAGCGCCCATATACTGACTCAAAACCTGCAAACCACATCCCACTGCTACGATCGAGGCCACCGAACCGCCAATTAACAGCGATCGCACTTCAGGCGATTGCCGCTTTAACCAGTATTGCGATCGATAAACGGTTCTTGCCGTCACGGCCTTGAGGTCATCGGCGCAGTCCAGTACATGGTCAACCGCAGGATAAAGCACTTTAGTTTTCCAGTTATAGCGCCGCCCTTGGGCTTTGCCTCTATGGGCTGAAGATAAAACTTGGGCTGAAGATAAAACTTGGCCTGAGGATGAAACTTTCCGCTTAACCTGCTTCTTTTTCAAACGCTTTTTGCCGATCGGCTGGCCTTGAGGAGCTGAAGAGCTGGGCGCAGGTTGATTTCTGGGTATAGGACGGGGAATAAATTGAATCGGTATCCGCTCTGTTGATTGCTTTACGGGTGCAGCGCCCACAGTGGCCGCCAAGACAGCAGCAGGTTGTTTGACCAAGGCTTGGGGCTGATTTGACTGAGTTTGTCCTGACTGAGGCTGCACCGAAAAGCGGAGCGCAACCGATCGCTCCCACAGCAGTTCCGACGACCCAACCCGCTGAGCCGTGATATGCAGGTCATGAATGATCTCAGAATTCAGCTCCAAAAATCGCTGTCGCAAAAAGTGAACCAGGCGATCGCAATCTGGTAGCCGATGGCAAACGATGCGAATGGTCAGACCTCCTGAGGGTTTGTCCGGCCACTCTCCTGGAGAAACTAAAGCCACCTGCGCACAAAGCCCCTGCGGGACAAGATAGCGGTTTAACCAAAACGTGATCGCACGCAAATTCCCCGTTTGCGCCAGCTTGACCACCGAAGCTTCCCAAGAACTTTCTAAATTAGCCATTAGCTTTTCCTCTCCCCACTCCATCAGCGATCGCGTCCTCCTTACGGGAGTCCAATCCACACAAGTTTCAGATAATACTAGCTCTGGATGAAAAATTTGCTCTAAATAAAATCGCAGATCTGAGAATTTCTTGAATCCAGCTGATTTTTCGCTATCTCTCCTAAAACCTGAGGGCGATCAGGCCAGCCCGATCGCCCTTTGCGCTGCGTTGAGGCAGAAGCTTTTGACTAGAGAAACTCGAAAATTAGTCGTGGTATTTACGTAAGGATTTTTGTGGCGTGGGCAAAGCCCACGCCACAAAAATCCCTACCCTTTTAGGGCTACTGGAAAATTTTGGTCTTACTGAGATAAAAATCAGTTGCGCTTGCCGCTAGATCGGCCTCCATGCATAGATGAGATGAAGTAAATGTGATTTGAGTCACAATTTTATGCTATCTGAATCACTTAAATCAGCTGATCTGTATCAGCATGTCGAGGCGGGCGATCGAGCAAACTAAATGGGTAGCTGATGAAGCTTCTGTAAATCTCTGGTTTGCCCCTCTGAGTCCCTCCCCCCAAATGATTAACTGCCTGATCCAATCTGCTTTTCAGACAGGTTGCCTGAGTGTGGCATCTGAAGCTTTGCTCCGGCAGGTTTTATCGATGCAGGGCTATCAATATCACGATTTAGCAGCGCTCAAGCAGCTAGAAACAGCGGTGCAATCTGGACAGATTCAGCGCGAGTCTAGAGGCGGCCCCCCATTTGATCTCACCGAGTGTTTTGGCAAGGCTTAAGCAAGTAGGACGTTTTGGGTGGCGCACGGAGCGTGCCACCCAAAACGTCCTAAGTAAAGTGACTCTAGCTCTATCTAAATCTTTGGTCAGAATCGGGACTGATTAAGGCTAGATACGAGACAGTCCGGGCAAGTGGCTTTATTCTAGTTAAGGCAAGGATTCATCTGAGCCAGCAAGCCACTATGTCTCTGGATTCCAACTCTTCTCCATCCCCCTCTTCCCAGGGCAACCCCAACGGCTATATCTCAAACAGCCTAGATTTGCAGTCAGCTGCTGAACTCTCGGCTGAAGACGCTAACGGCCTCAAGACCTATGCAGCATCGGCAATTAGCAGTACTCAATCAAAGGCTCCTGCGGCTCACCCCTCAGGAATTTCTGGTGCTCCAGCCCTAGCCAGATTGCGCACCTCCAAGGGCATGCAGCCTTCCAACAGCGTCATCGGCTGGATTATTGTGATTGCGATCGCCCTCACCATCCTAGGCATGGCGACAGGCAACTTCTGGCTGGGGTTTGCCGGATCGCTGGTGGCGCTGCTGATTTCTCTGCAAGTCATCTGGCGCGCCATTCGAGAAGCCGTGATGGAGCTGCTCTCGCCCCAGCAGCGCCTCATCAGTATCAGCATTGTGGGGTTGATTGTCGCTCTAGTTGGATTGCTCCAGGTCTTTGGCATTACCTCTCGGCTGGGTGTTTGGTATCTGGGGCTAAATTGGGACGCGATTGGGGCAACGGGCGAAGTGATTGGCGCGGTCGGGCAGATCTTGATTGCCCTTTTGGCCGTGTATGTGGCCTGGCGGCAATATGTAATTGGCAAAGATCTGACGATTCAGCAAAACTTGATTACGCAGCAGCAAACGATCGATTCCTATTTTCAGGGCATCTCGGAACTGGTGTTGGATGAGGAAGGTTTGCTAGAAGATCTGCCGCTAGAGCGGGCGATCGCGGCCGGACGGACTGCTGCCATTCTCAGCAGCATCGATTCTAACGGCAAAGCCAAAGTGCTGCGCTTCCTGTCCCGATCGCTGCTTTTAACGCCACTCAGACGCGATCGCCGCTTGGGACGGGCTATTCTAGACGGCTCTGGCAGTTATGCCGAGGATCGGGCGGCCGGAACTAGAGTAATTGACCTGGGCATAATGCTGGCAGGTGCCGATCTCTCTGGCACAGACTTGCGCTGGGCAGATCTCAGCGACATTAATTTGATCTATGCCAATCTCAGCCGCTGCGATCTGGTAAAAACCAAGCTGATCCGCACCATTCTCTGCGAGGCTTGCCTGAGCGGCGCAGATTTGATGGGTACCCGTTTCTTCTGGGGATCGGCTGAAACTGCCACCCCCCGCACGCGTGCCGATATCCCTGACTATGGCACAGGCGCATTTACCGGAGCCGTGGTTGAAGATGCCGACTTTACAGATGTGCTCCGCCTGTCCGATGAGCAGCGCTATTACTGCTGCGCCTGGGGCGGTTCTGCAACGCGCGAAACCATCCCCGGCGGCTGCGAAGGCATTCCCAATTTGTTAGGTCGATAAGCGTGAGCTAGCGCGAACTAGCCTAGTAGCCGCCCAGCTTCCCTTGTCGCTTGGTTTCTCGCTCTGACCAACGAAACAGCAGCATGCCTAGACTAAAGTAAACTACCCCGTTGAGCAAAGCGATCGCCCATCTGCCCCCATCTAACCCCTCTCCTCGCGCCATGACATCGCGTAGCAGGCCAGCCCCCGGAGCCATAGGCAAGCAGTAGCCCAAGATCCGTAACCCGCCCGACCAGGTTTCTACAGGAGCAGTGAACAAAAACAGGAGTCCAAACTGGAAAATGCTCAGGGCTTGCTGCACCTGCTTCAAAATCAGCGCCAATGATCCCATAATGAAAGACAGGCCGTAGGCTCCTAATAAAACCGTCAGCAGCGGCAGGAACAGAATCAGCGGAAAGCTGAGGTTACTTCCAGTCAGCCCAATGATGACGAGCAGAATACTGATGTTAATCACCAGATTGATAAATAGGCTGGCGATCGCTCGGGATAAAAACACCTGAGAGGCACCATAGGGAGAGAGAAATACCTGTTCCAAAGTTCCAGTTCTGGCCTCGTCTTGGAGATTACCTGAGATACTCCCCTGGATAAAGATCATTAACGTCCAGAGAACATAGCCGATGATAATTGAGTCAAAGCGATCGCCAAACTGAAACCCCCCTCCAGCGACATAACGGGTGCTTAAGAACAGCCCATAGAAAATAATGGTAGTCCCGACAATGCCGCCAATGATTTCAGCCGAGTAGCGGGTGGACTGAATGAAGCTGCGTCTCAACTCCGCCATGAATAGTTCAAATAGCATTTTTACCTACGAGCTTCAAGAAAATTTCTGTCAAGTTTGCCCGGTCTTTCTCTAGACGAACCAGCGGCAGCGGCTTCAAAATCTCCAGAATCGGATAGAGCAAACTGACCTCATGTACGGCCACGCGATTGCCTTCAATCACGGCACCCAATGCCCCAATCTTATAGGCGCGATCGGTATCTAACTCCTGCTCTAGCTCGATCCGGTAAGCAGTTCCTGAGAACTGCCGGATCAGCTCTGAAGTGGGTTCTTCAATGACAATTTTGCCCTGATTGATGATGGCGACGCGATCGGATAATTCTTCGGCAATATCGAGCTGATGGGTCGTAAGCAGGATGGCGCGTCCCTCAGCCGCAATTTCGCGGACGAGCTGCTTGACGCTGGCGGTCGCTTCTACGTCCAGTCCCAGAGTCGGCTCATCGAGCAGCAGCAACTGCGGATCGTGAATCAGAGAAACGGCGATCGCTAACTTCTGCTGCATTCCCCGAGACAGCTTTTGCACTTGGCTCCGGCGTTTGTCTATCAGATCAAACCGCTCCAGCAGGACTTGGGCACGCTGCTGCGCCACCTGCCGCGTTAGCCCCCGCAGCACGCCAAAATATTCCAGATTTTCTTCGGGGGTGAGCCGCCAGTAGACGTTGCGATTGCCCTCTAGCACCGCCCCTAGCGATCTCAGCGCTTTGGGTTCTCGGTGGGGGTCGCGTCCGGCAATCCTAACGCTGCCGCGATCGGGCAAAATTAGTCCGGCGATCATTTTAATCGTGGTGGTTTTGCCTGCGCCATTGGGACCCAGGAAGGCCAACACTTCTTTAGCGGCGAGCGTCAGAGAAACTTCTTGCACCGCAGCAACAGTTTTTTGACGATTGCGGTAAATCTTTTGCAGGTCAACTGCTTCTAAAACATTCATGAGCAAGCGTCAACCCATAACTTCAACAAACAGAACATCGCTTTAGAGCGTTTCTTTATGATGACACTGGAATCTTGCCAGCTCCCATTTTTAGCGATCGATGTTCTTGGAGGGGCGCGGGGCTTGCTTGTTTAATAGGGAGATGAATTTTTGTTGGAGAGGGGTGCAGAGCGCCCCTCTCCAACAAAAATTCATTCCAGAAATCAGCAACGTTAGAAAAGACTGGGGACAGAGACGCTCCGCGCACCTGCCCCCAATCTTCTTATTTGATGATGAATCGCTTCAGAGCCTTAACTCAATTCAGCTCTGCGGTTGGGCGATCGCTGCTCACAGGTGCAGTAGAGAGTAAACCACTGGCCGGAACGAGCTGGCTGAGAGAATTTGTATTCGCAGAGGCTTGTCTGACCCGATAGCTGCCAACGATTACTTCAGCATCATTGTTGTAATCCTGGTAGGGAGCATTCACCCCAAATAAGTTGAGGATGAAGATCGTATCACCCCGCTGCTCGACAAAAGAAACGGCATCTAGCGCATTGCCTTGAGCGTCGCGGCCTGTCCAGTCGATGCGCAAGCTGCCATCGGGCTGGGGTGAAGAGCCTTGCCACACTAAATCAGAGAGCCGCTTTTCATACTCTGACTTGAGAGAAGCCTCCAGTTGCTCTAGCCCGATCACGTTGCCTTGCGCCGATCCATAGTCTACAGAACCGCCAAACCTCTCGTCAGTTGAGGTAAAGGCGATGCCGCTACCCGTCTGTTCGTAGGTGTAACCCGCCGGAAAAGAGATTTCAAACAATCCGCTCGGCTCGCGGTAGGTTTGCCCCTGCGCCTGCGCCAAGACTTGCTCAACAGCAGGAGGAAAAGCGATCGCAGGCATCTCCCCAAAACTCACAATTCCACCGATAGCAGCAAAGGCAACAGCAGCAAAAACCTTGGGTTGCATAAAAGCTCACTGAATACAAATAATTTTGAGCCTAGCCTATTCGATCGACTCAGCCTTCGGCAAGGTAATTTGTACGGGATACGAATATCTTTACCCTGCCAATGCCAGCCCATCGGCTCTGGGTTCAGAAGCGGCTATCAACACCCCATGCTGCTTCAAAATCATTTGCCCTTTGCCAAAAGGACGCGCTTCGGCCATCACCTGTACGGCATGACCGCGATCGCTCAACCCAAGCGCTAGCGATCGTGGCACCGATTGCTCTAGCAGCACCGATTGACCTGTGGTGTAGTACCACCGGGGGGCATCCAGCGCCGCCTGAGGATTCATGCCATAATCCATCAGATTCACAACCATTTGCAGGTGGCCTTGAGGCTGCATATGGGCACCCATAACGCCTAGAGGGCCTAAAGGCTGATCGCCTTGGCTCAAAAATCCTGGAATAATCGTATGAAAAGGCCGTTTGCCGGACGCAATGCAGTTGGGATGGTCAGGCTGAAGCGAGAAGCCCATCCCGCGATTGTGCAAGGCAATACCTGTACCAGGAACCAGGATGCCGCTGCCAAACCCCTCGTAATTGGATTGAATGAAGGAAACCATTAAATCCTGATCGGCAGCGGCTAGGTAGACCGTGCCGCCTTTGCGAATGTGGGGATGCGCGATGATGGCGCGATCGCCCACCCCTTGTCTGCGCTGGGCGGCATAGGTTTTGTCTAGCAGCTCAGCCGCCGAAACCCTCATGAAGCTGGGGTCTGCCACCTGCTGATGCACATCGGCAAACGCTAATTTCATCGCCTCAATTTGCAGATGAAAGCTCTCGACCGAATCTCTGGGATAGCGAGCCAGCTCAAATCCTTCTAGAATGTTGAGCGCCATCAAGGCCGCGATGCCCTGACCGTTAGGTGGAATTTCCCACAGCGTCAAATCTCGATAGGTGGTGGAAATTGGCTCGACCCAGAGCGGCTGATGCTCGGCAAAGTCTGCGGGGGTGAGGGTGCCGCCTGTATCTGCCGCAAAATCAGTCATGCGCTGTGCCAGACTGCCTCGATAAAAGCTCTCGCCGCCCGTGCTGGCAATCTCTCGCAGCGTTGCGCCATGAGCAGGACTTGCCCAAATCTCTCCCGCCCTGGGGGCGCGATCGCCCGGAAAAAACACCTGTTTAAAGGGCTGAAACTCCGGTGCGGTCAGCGGCACAAACAGCGCCTCTGCGACCTGCCATGCCCTGGCTGTCTCTGGAGAAACGGGAAAGCCCGCTTCGGCATAGCGAATGGCTGGGGCAAAAAGTTGCTCAAAGGACAGCTTGCCCCAGCGTTCCCAAAGCGATCGCCAAGAAGAAACCGCACCAGGAACCGTAACAGAAGACCAGCCGAACTGCGGCATAGCCTCCAAACCCGCATAAGCTGAAACCTGCAAACTGTGCGAGCTTTTGCCTGAAGCATTCAAGCCATGCGGTTTTCCTTCCCAGACGATCGCAAAGGCATCAGAGCCAATGCCGTTAGAGGTGGGTTCGACAACCGTTAGGGCGATCGCCATTGCCAACGCTGCATCAACTGCATTGCCGCCCGCCCAAAACATCTCCATGCCTGCTAGCGTCGCCAGAGATTGGCTCGTGGCAGCCGCATGGCGCTGACCCATGATCACGCGCCGCCCAGAAGTATAGGGATAGCGCGTCAGGTTATCAGGCAGATCACTAAACAGCATCGCTCAACCCCCATACCGATTGGAATATGTATTGCCTTTGCCTTTTGCGTCGGGGGCATTTTTGGGAAGGCGCTCCTCCAAGAATGCCCCTGGCCTGACGATCTTGGCTATGGCTATAGTAATTCCCAACTGCGTGAAGTGCAGATTATTTTTTGGAGCGAGGGTTTTAAGGGAGAAGGGATTCTCTTCAAGCCTGAAATTCAAGCCTAAAATTCAAGTCTGAGGCACCGGGATGCTGCCGCACAAATGCGATCGCGCCATACAAAATTACAAAATTCAAAATCTATTGAGTATCAACTGAGTATCAACCTAGTATCGACGCGCTCTTGAAAAATCGCCAATGGCACAACAGGCCGTCTTGAGGTTTGTCAGTGCCTGTTGCTCTAACCGCACATCTTGCAGCGTCTTGGCAACGTTAAGCCGCTGTTCATAATACTGAATGGCCTTTTCGTAGTCGCCCAGACCTTCATGCAAAACGGCCAAACTTTCCAGCACCTGTTCTTCAGTCCGTGCATCCGCCAAAAGGCGGGCGATCGCCAGACGCTGCTGCTGGTAGGCAATTGCTCGGGGTTGATCACCTAGCGTGTAGCAGGCGCTTGCCAGATTTTTCAAAACTTGAGCTTCGGTTTGCCGATTGGGGCTTTGGCGGGCGATCGCCAGCAACTGCTCATAGCAAGCCACCGTTTGGGCGTAGTTTGACATGGCATGATAGGCATTGCCCAGGTTGCGCAGCACCTGCCCCTCAACCTGAATATCGCTGAGTTCGCGGGCGATGGTCAGGCTTCTTTGGTAGTAGTAAATCGCTTGAGGGCAGTCGTTCATGGCTTTGTGTAGCATGCCCAAGTTGTTGAGGGCTGCCATTTCAGCGCGGCGATCGCCCGTCCGTTGTGCCACTGCAAGGCTCTGCTGCTTGTAGTCCAGTGCTCTGCCGTAGTCTTCAAGATGGCGATAAGAGTTGCCCAAGTTGCTCAGGGCTTGACGCTCAGTGGGGTAGTCTTTAAGCTGGCAAGCAATAGTCAGACTCTGGTGAGAGCAGGCGATCGCCTCAGGGTAGTTGCCCAGAGCATAGTAAATGAGTCCCAGCCCTCCTAGACAGCGCCCTTTGCCCTGCAAATCTTTCAGCTCGCGGTAGGTATCTAGCGCCTGTTGAAAAGTCTTGAGCGCCGCTTGAAAATTGCGAATCTGATACTGTTCAACTGCCTTTTCTAGCAGACAGTCTGCTTCAAGCTTGCGCGGCTCGGCAAAGGGAACATTGCCATCTGTAAATCGCTCTGAGAACGGGACAAACGTTCCGTATTTCTCATCTAGTGGCTTCACCATAATCCAACCTTCTCGACTCTAAAGATTGACCTGAACTCCAAACTATTCGGGACAGGTAATTTGTCCCCTCACCCAGGCTTCGATCCAGCAATATGACACCCATCAGGAGCGGATGATTGCATCCGTTTGAGCGCGCGGCCGTAGAAGCACCGACTCCCAAAATCTGTTCTTAACATTAGTCTGTTTTCAAAACCACATCAGAGATTGGCGAATGACTTTATATAAGTTTTGTATAAATTAATGAGCATCACTCAAAGGATATTGGGAACAAGGGAGATTTGGAAAGTCCTTCTTGCTGCGGATTGCAGCCTACGTTTACTCAAGCTCAAGGAGGCTGGGAAAAAGAGGGTAGCGATCGACACGTTCTAAGGCTGGTTCCGACTCAGTGCTTTTAACCTCAGTTAGCTTTTAGTCCGCTAGAAGTCTTCTTAAAAACCTTATGTTAAATTGCGTTTATCCTCTTCTAATGTTGAATTTATCTAAATACTTAGCAACTTCCTGACTTGCCTTTATATTAAATTAAAGAAAAGAAATAAATACGTGATGGATTTAGCATATTTATTTCTTCCCCCCTACATAAGGTTTATATGAAAAATTCATAAAAACCTACGGTGTATATCGTGAACTTCAGCCTTATTTATTACACCAGAGCTTTAGTTAGATTCCGAAGGAATGCGGATCTGTCAAGATTGCCGCTCAAACAGTTGGAGGCTCAAATGTTAAGCTGGGCATAGCTTAGGCTGAGATTTTAAGGTTTCGCCAGATTTGCTTTGCCCTAACGCTTCACGCGTGCTTCACTCTTCTGAACTCTTTCTCTAGATGCCTTCAATCTCTGCTTTTGACTCTGAACGCCTCTTATTTAGCCCTGCTGCCCCTCATGAAGAGGCGATCGCCACAATTTTTGCCTTCCCCAATGAATATAGTGTCGGCATCACGAGCTTGGGCTATCAGGTAGTATGGGCAACCCTGGCGACTCGTAGCGATGTGCAGGTCAGCCGTCTATTTACAGACCTGCATGAGCCACTACCCCATGAGCCAGAGCTGATGGGCTTCTCTCTCTCGTGGGAGCTAGACTACGCCAACATTTTGAGCCTGTTGGAATCTTTGCAAATTCCGATTCGGGCGGGCGATCGCACCTCCCACCATCCCCTGATCTTCGGCGGTGGCCCCGTTTTGACGGCCAACCCTGAACCCTTCGCAGATTTCTTTGATCTCATTTTGCTGGGTGACGGGGAGCTGTTGCTGGGAGAATTCATCGAATCCTACAAAGCCGTGCGCCATGCCGATCGCCTGACGCAACTTCGGCATCTGGCTCAGGTTCCGGGCATCTATGTCCCTAGCCTTTATGAGATCACCTACGATCGCCCCGATGGCGCTATTCAGTCGATTCATCCGCTAGACGCCGCAATTCCGGCGCAGGTGCAGAAGCAAACCTATCGCGGCAATACCCTGTCGGCTTCTACGGTCGTGACCGAAAAAGCGGCTTGGGAAAACATCTATATGGTTGAGGTGGTGCGTAGCTGCCCAGAAATGTGTCGCTTTTGCCTCGCTAGCTACCTAACGCTGCCCTTTAGAGCTGCCAGTTTGGAAGCCTCGCTGATTCCGGCGATCGATCGCGGTTTGCAAGTGACCCATCGTTTGGGGTTGTTGGGGGCTTCAGTCACGCAGCATCCCGAATTTGAAGCGCTGTTGGATCATCTCGATCGCCCTCAGTATGATGACGTGCGCCTCAGCCTCTCCTCTGTCCGCACCAATACGGTGACAGAAAAGCTCGCACGCGTCTTGGTTAAACATGATTCTCGCTCCATCACGATCGCCGTAGAGAGCGGTAGCGATCGGCTCCGGCGGATTATCAACAAAAAGCTGTCGAATGAGGAAATTACGCAAGCCGCGATCAACGCCAAAGCCGGAGGGTTAAGCGCCTTAAAGCTTTATGGCATGGCTGGGGTTCCCGGTGAGGAACCCGAAGATCTCGATCTGACGGTGGCTATGCTGCGCAGTCTCAAGAAGGCAACTCCGGGTTTGCGGCTGACCTACGGCTGTAGCACCTTTGTGCCCAAAGCCCACACCCCTTTTCAGTGGTTTGGGGTCAGTCCTGACGCTGAGAAACGGCTGAAGTCGCTGCAAAAGCAATTGCGATCGCAAGGGATTGATTTCCGTCCCGAAAGCTATAGCTGGTCGGTCATTCAGGCGCTGATTTCTCGGGGCGATCGTCGCCTTGCCCCTCTGCTAGAGCTAGCCCGCCATTATGGCGATACTTTAGGCAGCTTTCGCCGTGCCTTTAAGGAGCTACGAGGACAGTTGCCTGAGCTGAACTACTACGTCCATGCCAACTGGTCGCCTGAACAAGTGCTGCCCTGGAGCCATATCCACAGCGGGCTTTCGCAAGCTATGCTCCTCAACCATTTGGCTAGCGCGACAGCCGAGATGAAGGAGAACATTCAGCCTGAAATTGACTCCCCTGAAATTGACTTGCCTGTCCCTGATGCACAGGCGATCGCTTGACCCATCGCAAAATAGCTAGAAGGATAGCCAGAAGCTATTGAGGGCAGTTGTAGAGTAAAATACAGCGCACGAGGCTTGAGAAAAACACCCGTGTTTTTTGGGGTAGTGCTCTAGGCAGATTTGTCGCTCACTGAGTGAAGGAAGACCCGATGAAGTCAGTAATTCCCGTAGAGTTGCCCCAGCAGTCCTATGAGATCGCGATCGCTCCTGGCGGCTTGTCTCATCTCGGTGAGTGGATGCAGTCGTTAAAGCTCGGACAAAAGGTGCTGCTGGTCTCAAATCCGATGATTTTTAAGCGCTATGGGGAAACGGCGATCGCCTCTTTGACCGCAGCGGAGTTTCAGGTCATTTCTCACATGCTGCCTGCGGGCGAACGCTACAAAACCCTGGCTTCTATTCAAAAAGTCTACGATGTTGCCTTAGAGCATCGCCTAGAGCGCAGCTCAACTCTGGTGGCGCTGGGGGGCGGCGTCGTGGGGGATATGACTGGCTTTGCGGCTGCCACCTGGCTACGTGGCATCAACTTTGTGCAGGTGCCGACCTCGCTGTTGGCAATGGTAGATGCAGCGATCGGGGGCAAGACGGGGGTTAACCATCCTCAGGGCAAAAACCTGATTGGGGCTTTTTATCAGCCGCGTCTGGTGTTGATTGATCCGCAGGTGCTAGCCACGCTGCCGCCTCGTGAGTTTCGGGCTGGGATGGCAGAGGTGATTAAATACGGCGTGATTTGGGATGCAGAGCTGTTTGCTCAGCTAGAATCTGCCGATCGCCTAGATCAGCAGCGCTACATCAGCGAAGAGCTGCTACAAACTATCCTCTCCTGCTCTTGTCGAGCCAAAGCGCATGTCGTTAGCAAAGACGAGAAAGAAGCAGGGCTGCGCGCCATTCTTAACTACGGGCATACGATCGGTCATGCGGTGGAAAGCCTGACGGGATATCGCATCGTCAATCATGGGGAAGCCGTGGCGATCGGCATGGTGGCGGCAGGACAAATTGCGGTGGCGTTGAGCCTGTGGACGCAGGAAGAGAGCGATCGCCAACGGTTGCTCATTCAAAAGGCAGGACTGCCAACCCAACTCCCGGCAGCAGTCAACATTGAGGCGATCGTGGCGGCGTTGCAAACCGATAAAAAGGTGGAGGCTGGACGAGTACGCTTTGTCTTGCCGACTCAAATTGGCGCAGCGATCGTAACGGATCAGGTTTCTGCCGAGACTATTCGGCAAGTGCTGCAACCGATGCAGGTCAGCTAGCCCTTGATATTAGCCCCCGTAAAAAGTTCGGACGCACTCCTATGGACTGCACCAATAGGCAAACTAATCTTTAATGAAGCTTTCAGAACTGTTTCGACGCTACTTACTCTATGGGCTAAGCGGCCCTGTAATCGCGCTGAACCTATGGGTTTTGGGTCAGTTGTTTGCCTATTTTGAAGGCATCATCACCTTTACCGTTCTGAGTGCTGTATTGGCGCTGCTGCTGAACTATATCGTCCGATTTTTTCAGCAGCTCGGCTTCAATCGCAGTCAGGCAATTTTGCTGGTGCTGTCTTTGTTTTTGATCGTTGTGGTGATCTCGGCCGTAACGCTAATTCCGATCGTGATCGATCAGGCTACCCAAATTTTGCAGGGGCTACCCCAACTGCTGGAGGCGGGCAATCGCAATCTCACCTGGTTCCAAAACCTGATCAATGAGCGGCAGTTGCCCCTTGATCTCAATCAAATCGTTACCCAGGCAACCTCCCAAATTCAGGGCATTGTAGGGCTATTGCCGGAGCTGGCAGTTAACACGCTTGGGCAGGTGTTTGCGACTGCTTTTTTGATTGTGCTGGCGTTCTATATGCTGCTATATGGCGATCGCTTTTGGCATGGCCTGATCAGTCTTTTACCCGAAAGATTGGCTACTGCCTTGAGCGAGTCCTTGCAGCAGCAGTTTCACCAGTTCTTTTTGAGTCAGTTGCTGCTGTCTTTGGTCATGGTGCTGTTTTTGCTGCCGATTTTTCTCGTCCTGCAAATTCGCTATAGTCTTCTATTTGCTTTACTGATCGGTTTTTTCGAGATTGTGCCGCTGTTTGGAGCGACGATCGGCATTGGCATCGTCACGCTGCTGGCGCTGGGCATTCAAGGCTATTGGACAGCCGCGCAAATTGTCATTTCGGGCATTTTCTTCCAGCAAATTACAGACAACATCATTGCGCCTCGGCTGCGCGGAGATTTCACGGGGCTAAATCCCATTTGGGTGGTAGTTTCGCTGTTGGTCGGCTTTAGGGTTGCAGGATTTTTGGGCGTGGTGCTGGCGATGCCGATCGCTGCCACTATCAAGAGTACAATCGAGGTAATGCGTCTTCCTGAGAGGCGTCGAGTCTTGCCGCTGCCGCCCGAATAGGCTGCTCTTGAATAGGCGGCTCCCGACTTTACTGCAATTTTTGCTGTTGGTAGATCTGCTTAAACAGTGCCTGCTGCTTCTTGTGATCGACAATGGGTTCAGGATAGCCACAGCGATCGCGATCGCCTGAGTCAATTTTTCCGGTCACCAGGTCGGCCGTGTCTAGATGGCGCAGTTCGGGCAACCACTGCCGAATGTATTCGCCGTCTGCGTCAAACTTTTGCGCCTGACTAGCAGGGTTAAAGATGCGTAGGGGTTTGGGGTCCATGCCGCTAGAGGCGCTCCATTGCCAGCCGCCATTGTTGGCCGATAGGTCGCCATCAAATAGCTTTTGCATGAAATACTTCTCGCCCCACTGCCAGTTGATAATCAGATCTTTGGTGAGAAAACTCGCCACAATCATGCGGCAGCGGTTGTGCATCCAGCCGAGTTCGTTGAGCTGACGCATGGCCGCATCGACGATCGGATAGCCCGTCTGCCCATCGCACCAGGCTTGAAAATGGTCTGCGCGATCGCTCCAGGGAAAATTCTTGAAAGGCTGGCGATAAGGCCCCTCGGCAAGCTGTGGGAAGAAAAATAGAGCATGTTGATAAAATTCCCGCCATGCCAATTCCTGCTGCCAGGTTTGAATATTGCTGCGGGCTTCGTCGCTGCGGCTGTCGTCATGTACGGCCTGGGCGGACTGCCACACCGTGCGGATGCCAATCGTGCCAAATTTGAGAGCGGCACTGAGGTGAGAAGTGCCGATCGTCGCCGGAAAATTTCGCTGCTCTTGATAATCGCTCAGGGCGCGATCGCAAAATTCGGACAGCCGATCTTGCGCCGCCTGGGTTCCGGGCGGTAGCAGCAGATCGTTTTCCCAGACAAAGCCCAGCGCCTTGGCGGTAGGCAGCTCTATCGCTCCTGCTTTCTGGGCGGTCGCCTGCTCCTTTTCTGTTAGTCCCTCGGCTCCGGCAAAGTCTTGAGCTGGGCTGGGCTTTGCCTTGCTGAGCCAGTTGCGCCAGAAGGGGGTGTAAACGCTGTAGGGTTCACCTGCACCCGTGAGAATTTGCTTTGGCGGATGCAAAAGCTGATCCCAAAAGGTTTCAACTTCAATCCCGGCCTGCTGCAAAGCCTCGCCCACAGAGCGATCGCGCGATCGTCCATAAGGCTCGACATCCCGGTTCCAAAATACGGCCTGGGCCTGAAGCGCCTGAGCGAGTTCGGGCAGCTTTTGTAGGGGTGAGCCTTTAAGAATTAGAAGCTGACTGCCCGCCTGAAGGTATTGCGCCTGAAGCGCTTTAAGGCTGCCGATGAGATAGGTAACTCTGGCCGGAGCGACATCATCGCTGGCTAAGATGCCGGGATCGAGGCAAAAAACGCCTACGACCCTGGACGTTTTTTCTCTGGCGCTGGCTAAACCTACGTTGTCGATCGTGCGTAAGTCTCGACGATGCCAAAAAAGGATGAGATCAGCCATGCTGTGCCTCTTGCGATTCATCATGTACGGGGCTTTTAGGCAGCTGCGGTGACCGCCCTAAAAACCCCAAGAAAGCAGACTTTATTATGCCACTCAAATTACGCTACCAGGGGCTGTAACAGTTCGTTGGCGAGGGCTTGCTCTTGGGTGGCAGTGTCCTGGATGGCTTGCTGCATCACCCTCCGCACATCCCAACCTTGATCGATCGCCTTCAGCCAGCGTTGGGCTTCATTCCCGTCCCGCAGCACTTTTTTCAGCGGCATCAAAAAGCAGCTAAAGCCCTGCGGCTTGGCGGTTGCCCAAGCCTCTTGATAAAGCTGCTCAATCCAGGTTCTAGCCAAGATGGGGCTACCGTCTTTCCAATGACGCAGCTCAGCGTCTAGGCTATTATGAGCGGCGGCTATTTCGTTGGCCTGGGTGAGGGCAACCAGTTCTTCGGCGCGTGTGGATGCGGGCAACACACTAGACTCTAGCGGGTCAAGGCTAGGGTCAGCCATGAGCTGCAAAATCCGAGCCTCTAGCAGAGCCGAGATGGCAAGCAGCGTTACGGGATCGCTGACCATATCGCAAATGCGTAACTCTAGTCGATTGAGGCTATAGGGACGGCGATCGCCATTGGGACGCACTGCCGACCATAAATGCCGCACATTCTGCATGGTGCCCAGCTTAAGCTGCTCTTCTGTCCAGCGCACATAGTGGGCGTGGCTTTCAAACAGCGGCACCGAGGCAGGCGTTTGGGGAAAGACGCTCCAACGCGAAGAGTGGGAACCCGTGACTTTATTGTCTAAAAAGGGAGAGGCTGCGCTGAGTGCCAGATATAGCGGTGCCTCGACTCGTACTAGCCGACAGGCGCGCATCAGCGTTTCCACATCCGGGATGCCGACATTGATGTGGATGCTGGCCGTCACGACCGTGGTGCCATAGGTCTGCTCAATATAGTCATGATAGGGATTGCCGGGATCAGAGCGATCGAAGTGGTCGCCTCCTCCGGTCGATAGGGTGCTGCCCGGAATCAGCGTATAGTCTCCTAGCGTCTTGAGATAGCTTCGTAGCTCGTGCCGAGGCCGCACCAACTCACACAGCAGCCTTTCGTAGCGGCAAAAGGGAGCCGTAGTGTATTCCACATTGCGGGTGTCTGGTTCGCGCACAAAGCCATGCAGGTTTGCCACAATTTTGTCTGAAAAGCCAACGATATCGCCCTGAGGTGTACCCGTGTACATCTCGACTTCAAAGCCTTTCGTCAGCATATTGGTTCCCCCTGAATTCAGATCTTTCTATAAGTATCGAGGAAAATTCAGCGGTTGCATCCTTCTCCTGGCCTAGCCCGACGGGTGTTCTGCGCCTGATGTTCTGCTGGCTGACTCAACTTAAGGGTGGCAAATTTAGGCAAGCCCAGGATTATCACAGAGTTTTCATGCGTGGAATTATGCAGGGGCGATCGCCTTTCTGAAAATCATGAGATGCTGCTGCGGCAGCAAGTTCTGGGTTTCTTGCCAGGTTAGCCCCACAGCCTGCATTTCTTTTTTGACCTGGCGTTGCGTCATTTTGTGCAGCCCTTTGATCGGAATTAGAGGATTTTCTCCTCGGTATTCCAGCAAGGCCACCTGTCCGTCAGGTTTGAGGGCTTTGACCAGACCCTGCATCATTTCTCTGGGGTACTCAAATTCGTGATAGGCATCGACCAAAATTGCCCAGTCCACACTGTCGGCAGGCAGGTGGGGGTCGGCAACGCTGCCCAAAATCGGCTGAACGTTGGTAACGCCCTTTTCCTGTTTGAGGAAGTTGAGGATATCGATCATTTCAGGCTGCACATCTACCGCCAAGACTTTGCCCTGCGGCAG
Organism: Coleofasciculaceae cyanobacterium; assembly: GCA_036703255.1. Classification (GTDB taxonomy): domain Bacteria; phylum Cyanobacteriota; class Cyanobacteriia; order Elainellales; family Elainellaceae; genus Drouetiella. The sequence goes on along the minus strand of DATNPL010000177.1, from coordinate 40,509 downwards.
GCGATCGCTCAGCCGAAAGCTGAAATATCCGGTGCCCGCGCCAATATCGGCCACGGTGTCAGTTGGCTGAAGATCGAGAGCGGCGATCGCCAGATCGGGCTTTTCCTCAATGGCTCGACTAGAGCGCTCTAGCCAGCCTGCGCCTTGGTGCCCCATGACTTGTGCGATTTCTCTGCCCATGTAAAATTTCCCAATGCCATCCGGGTTGTGCAAAGCGCGCTCTTGATAAAAGTCGGAGCTAGAAGGGGCAATGGCGGGACTGCAAGCGGTGGTTAGCAGGGTGGTCAGCAGCAAGCTGATGCAGAGCAGTATCCGGACTGGAGAAGATTTCAGCATGGGAATTTCAGCACAGGGCTAGAGGTTCTTGAGGACAGAGCAGCTAATCTTAATCTATCGAGTCATGCAAATAAAGCAGCTTTGAAGCCCTATGAAACCCATCGAACTCTATTTGATTCGGCATGGCATTGCTGCCGAGCGGGGGACTTACGCCCATGATGGCGATCGCCCCCTAACAGACGAAGGCCGCGAAAAAACCAAGCAGATTGCTGAACGGCTGTATGGCTTGGGCATTCGGTTTGATCTGATTCAGACGAGTCCGCTGGTGCGTGCCAGACAAACTGCCGAAATTTTGCAGGCCGTTGGCTTAGGCAAGTCGGGAGAAGTATCAGAGGATTTGGCACCCGCAGGCAGCTTTGAAGCTTGGGTTACATGGCTGCAATCTTGGCGCGGCAATCAGTTGGCGATCGTCGGGCATGAACCCGATTTGGGTGAGTGGGCTGAACAACTGGTTTGGGGCACCGTTCGGCCTTCATCAGACGGACAAAGCACCTTTCGCTTAAGAAAAGCAGGCGTGATTGGCCTCAGCTTGCCTGAAACGGGTTCTCCAGTCGGCAATTGCCAGTTGTTCTGGCTGACTCCGCCCAAGCTGCTGCTATGGGGTGCAAGCTGAATTATTCAGACAAAATTATTCAGCAGCGGCTTTGGCGATCGCTGCAAGCTGTAACCCAGGCGGATAGGCTCCTTCTGCCTTAATACGCTGAATCACCTCATCAGAAATCAGGAACTTCATGTTTTCGGCTAAGGCACGCACAATATCACCGCGATCGATCACGCCTGTCACAGCTCCGGCGGGAGAAAGCACGGTGATTCGCCTCAGATCCGCCTCTTCTAGTCGATCAATGACCGTCTTGAGGGGAGCTGCTTCAGCCACCGAAGGAATTTCTGTAAGCGGCTGAGTAATGGCGCTCAGGGTTTGAGTTTCCCAAAGACTCCGCTCTACCTCGCGTAAATCTTCTACCTGCACTAGGCCGCGATAGCGCCCATCAGAGGCTGCGTAGTACACAGGCTGGGCTTCGCTTAGGAGAAAGTCGTCGGCAAACTGGCGAAGCGACATATCGGCATCAACGACTCGAAACTCTCGGGTCATAGCCATAGCAGCCGTAATCTGCATCAAAGCCTGTTGCAGATCGGTAATACGCAGGTAAGAGGTGGCGTTGCGGATGCCAAACCAGCCTAAGAGAGCAATCCACAAAAAGCTGAACTGAAAAAATCTGATGTAGGCGGCAAAGCCAAAAATCACGGCTGCCCAACCGAGCGTCTGTCCGGCTCTAGCTGCCCAACGAATGCCCTTGAGGCGGCTGCCTGTCGCTTTCCAGATGGTGGCTTTCAAGACCTGCCCCCCATCAAGCGGCAGACCTGGAATCATGTTAAATAGGGCTAAGACAAAATTGGTTAGCGCCAAGTTGTCTACGACAGCGATCGCCGGAGCAGGCAAAGGCAGCCAGCGCATCAAAGACAGCCCAACAAACAGGCAGAAACTGACGGCAGGCCCTGCGATCGCCACCTGAAATGCCTGACCTGGGGTTTTCGATTCCTGATCAATAGCCGCAATGCCGCCAAACAGAAACAGGGTAATGGAATTAACGGTAATGCCCTGCGATCGAGCCACCAAGCTGTGCCCTAGCTCATGCAGCAGCACTGATCCAAACAGCAGCATTGCCATGACAAATCCTGCGACCCAAGCCCAGTTAGTTCCCCAAGGCTCTTGCTGCCAGTCTAGGGCGTATGAATAAGTAATCAACGCCAAAATGAAAAACCATGACCGATCTACCAGCAAGGGGATGCCGAAGACCTTACCAATTCGCCAACCCGATCCCATGAGGATATGCTCACTGTTTGGACTCTCTCATTGTATCGAGTCTGGCATCGAGTCTGCGATCGGTCACATTTCGCTGAGCTTGATCTAGAGAGCCTAAGTAGCTCGCTAAGCCCTCCTATTTTTTCTAAAAGCTGGATTTCAAAAGCGCTTTGCGCTTTTGAAATCCAGCTTTTAGGGTTTTGTGGCACGCTCCGCGTGCCACAAAACCCTAATTTGCGATTCACTGAGCTTGACTTAAGAGGCACGCCACCCAAAACATCCTCAGTAAAGTAGCTAGGGTTATAGCAGCCTTGCCTAGAGCAGCCCTGCGTTACTTAGTCCCAAAATAAAGCCTGCGCCCAACACATGCCCAAAGCTGGTGGTGGCCAACAGTTCAGGAATGCCAAAACCCGTAAACATTGCAGGCAGCTCGGCTGGGAGCTTAGGGCCAACGCCACGATTTTGGATAGCGTAGTAGCCTACTGCGATCGCAAATAAATTGCAGGTAATCATGATTAGTGCCACACCGGGCGACCAAGGCGCAGTCCGAGCGGTAGCTGCCAGTGTGCTTGTCAGTAGAGTAGAGTAAGCCAAAGTCTTAATTCTCCTGATCTAAATGGGCGTTTTATAGAGCTTGGGTAAGATTATAAAAATTGACCTGACGTTAAAATTCTTTTGTTTGAAGAGTTAACAATTTTAGGCAATATTTAGATACAAAACTATGCAATCGATGCGGATTAAAATTTGCGGCATTACCCAGCCTGATCAAGGACGAGCGATCGCCCAGAGTGGCGCTACAGCACTCGGATTCATTTGCGTGCGGCAGTCTCCTCGCTATGTGACGCCAGCGCAAATTCAGGCTGTGGTAGAGGCATTACCGACGGCTCAGCCGATCGATCGCATTGGGGTGTTTGTGAATGCGGCGATCGCAGAAATTCAAGAGGTGGTAGCAATTGCCCAACTCAATGCCGTTCAGCTCCACGGCAGCGAATCGCCTCAGTTTTGTCAGCAGCTTCGCCAAGCGTTGCCCCAGGCTGAAATTATCAAAGCCTTTCGGGTACAGAATCATGAAACGTTGCAGCAGGCTCAGCGCTATGAAGGGGCGATCGATGCGCTACTGCTAGATGCTTTTGATCCACAAGCAACCCATGCAGGGCAGTATGGCGGCACCGGAAAGACGATGGATTGGCTGAGCTTGAAGCAATTTCGTCCGACTTGTCCTTGGCTGCTGGCGGGGGGCCTTACGCCCGATAACGTTTTGCAGGCTTTGAGCCAGGTTAGCCCCGATGGGATTGATGTCTCTAGTGGCGTTGAGGTTTCTCCAGGCAACAAAGATCTGGCAAAAGTGACTCGGTTGCTAGAGCAATTGCAGCATAGGGCTGCACGGGTGGCCTTGGGCGATCGCTAAGACAAATCTTCTTGCTGAGATCTTTGAGATTCAGACATTTCTAGCCGTGCCAGGGTCGTTGCGGCATCTGCAAGTTGCAGCGCTAAATTGGCTCGCCGTGTAGGATCTTTCTCGCTCCAAAGATGTTGCTCTAATGCATGAACTCGATAGCGAAATGCCTTGATAGAACTAGACGGAATCACCTTAGCTGTCATGCGTTCACAACCTCATTTCTGTGGAAGCCTTAACCTTGAGAAAAACTCGCTCTAGCTCTAGATACATGAACGTTAAGAAAACGACCTGATCTTCAGCAGCGATCGTGACCTCATATTTCACCTCTGACGGTTCCACAGATTTATGCTGCACTGCTACAGTGTATTTCCCTAAAGGTAAGTCATCGAAGCCCGCATCAGCATAAATTAGCTCAACAATTTCTTCCGCAACGACTTGCTCATCTTGCTTAAGCAAGGTGACAAACGCAATGCCGTCAATCGACGTTAGCGCAATGTTGTCTTGATTGCGAAGCATAACGAAGATGTCTGACACCTCTATAATCTCCTACGATCTCCGACTGGAATCTCAGGGAATTATGACATAACGCCGGATCGGCATGGCGAAAGGCTGCGGCGAAGGGGATGATTTATCCTGTGGTAGAGTTTCCGCTCTTATCACCCTGTATGAACTCGATGATCCGTATATTTTCCTTTTGTTTGCAATCCTTACCTTAATTTCCTCTAATCCTTCAGTCTCTAGTCCTTCAGCGTGCAGCTATGTCTAACCCCGAGTTGTCCTCAATGTGCTCACCCGCCCATCCTTTAGAACCCTTGACGATCGCTGAAGTTGAAGCAGCCGTGGCGATTGTGCGTCGCGATCGCCCTGTTGGCAATCAGTTTCGGTTTCCTTGCGTGACGCTGCATGAGCCACCCAAAGCAGAGGTGTTGAGCTTTCAAAAGGGGGATGCCATCGATCGCCAAGCCTTCCTCATTCTGCTGGACAACGCCACAGGCCACACCTACGAGGCGATCGTGTCTTTGAGTCAGCAGCAGGTAATGGCCTGGACGCATATTCCTGACGTGCAGCCCAACATCATGCCGGATGAGCTGGTCGAGTGCGAGGCTGCCGTAAAAGCGCATCCAGAGTTTTTGGCGGCAATAGCCAAACGAGGGATTGCCGATTTAGATCTCGTAGTTGTTGACCCTTGGGCGATCGGCAACTTTGGCTTTGAGGACGAAAAAGGCATTCGCTTATCTCGCTGTTTATGCTATTTGAGAGCCACCCCTGACGGCAATTTTTATGCGCGTCCTATTGATGGACTGGTTCCGGTGGTAGACCTCAACAGCATGCAGGTGTTACGTATCGAAGATTTGGGGGTGGTGCCTGTACCCCCTGAGCCAAGCGAATACAGTGCGAAATTTGTCCCAGAGATGCGGCAAGATGTCCAGCCCTTGCACATTACGCAGCCACAGGGCACTAGCTTTGAAGTCAACGGGCATCATGTACGCTGGCAAAAGTGGGATTTGCGCATTGGCTTTACCCCGCGTGAGGGGCTAGTGCTGTACCAAATAGGCTATGAAGACCAAGGCAAGCTACGCCCGATTCTCTACCGAGCTTCGATGGCAGAAATGGTGGTGCCCTACGGCGATCCACGCATCCAGCATTTCCGCAAAAATGCCTTTGACCTGGGCGAACATGGTGTTGGCGTTTTGGCAAACTCGCTGACGTTGGGCTGCGATTGTGTAGGCGAGATTCACTACTTTGATGGCGTCCTGACCAACAGCCGTGGCGAAGTAGCCGTGACCGAAAACGCGATCTGCCTCCATGAGGAAGACTATGGCATGCTCTGGAAGCATACCGACTGGCGAATTGACGTTGTAGAGGTGAGGCGATCGCGTCGGCTTGTCCTTTCCTTTATCGCCACCGTTGATAACTACGAGTATGGCTTTTTCTGGTACTTCTACCAGGACGGCACGATTCAGTATGAAATTAAGCTGACCGGAATTTTGCTGTGTGGCGCACTGGCAGATTTTCCTAAATTTGGCACAGTAGTAGCACCCGAACTCAACGCCATCAACCACCAGCATTTCTTTGGCATGCGGCTCGACTTTGACATTGATGGCGTAAACAATTCGGTATACGAGGTGAACTCTGAAGCAGAACCTATGGGGGAAATCAACCCCTACGGCAATGCTTTCTTTGCTAGATCTGAGCTGCTAGCCACAGAGCAGTCTGCTCAGCGCATTGTTGATCCCCTAGCGGCGCGCTATTGGAAAGTTGTGAATCCCAATGTCCCCAATCGCTTAGGTCAGCCTGTCGGCTACAAGATTATTCCTGGCGAAAATGTTTTGCCTTTTGCCCATCCTGATTCACCCATTCTCAAGCGCGCCCGCTTTATGACCAAGCATTTGTGGGTAACGCCCTACCAACCTGCTGAGCGCTACCCTGCCGGAGACTATCCTAACCAGCATCCTGGCGGTGAAGGATTACCCCGATGGACGGCTGCAAATCGCCCCATTGCCGATACTGACCTTGTGGTTTGGTATGTGTTTGGACATCACCATATTCCTCGTCCCGAAGATCATCCGGTCATGCCTACCGCCTATTCGGGCTTTATGCTAAAACCCGTAGGCTTTTTCACTGCTAATCCTGCCCTGGATGTACCGCCTTCTCAGGCAAAGCCTCATTGCTGTGATCCTTAAGGATCGTAAATCAGGGCTTTGAAGCCTAACCCCAAAACCCTGATTCAGCTTTTTAAAAGGGGTCAAATCTTGCGATCGCCCCAGATATGTTAGTCATGGGCACTGCTTAGTCCAGATCTAAAAAGTGAGAGGTGCGCGGCACCTCTCACTTTTCATAGTTTAAGAACACCTGCTCAGGCTTATAAGATTTGCATCTCTAAGCCTGAGAGCTGGCAACTAGTTCTTGCCTGTCACATTTTCCAAAGCTTCTGTAACCCGCTCTGCTGCTGACTTAACGCTGCGAGAGTTGCTAGGACGGCTCATGTCACGAATGTCAGAGTCTCCCTGAATTTCGTTGATGCCTTTTTTGGCCTCAGCTTGAGTTTCTTCTAGGTTAAGAGGGGGCTTTTGCAGAATTTCCTCAGATTTTTCTTGAATGCTGTCTAGGCGAGCAGAACCTGTGCGGGGGTCAGTAGGAGCACCACCTGCAAAGGCAGGAGCCACACTAGAGAGCATAATCAGGGTGCAAGCAAAAGCGATCGCCAAAAAACGAGCTGAGCTAGACAAAATTGATTTGATCCGTGTAATAGTCATTTTTGGTATTCCTCTAAATTTGTTTTTGTCTGTTCCAAAAGGGTTGGTAGAAACTGCTCAGGGAAGATCACTCAGCCTTAGCAACTGCTTGCTAAGCAATCCAGAACACCTCTACTTATTGAAGAAGTCTTTAACTGCGTCAATTGCGTTATCTGCCGCATCTTGGACGCTTTCTGTTGCGTTTTCGACCGCATTTTGAGCTTTGCCAACACCTTGTTTGGCATTGCCCTGAATCTGCTTAGCAGCGCCCTCAGCCCGATTCTGGGTATTGCCTAAGTTCCGCTGCACGCGACCGTAGTCTTTTTCAGCTTTTCCTTCAATTCTGTTAGCTGAGCCAGCTCCGGCAACCTTATCAAAGGCCGACTTGACATCTTCTTTTACTTTGTTGGCAGCAGCTCTGTTGTTGGGATAGCTGCCATTGCCATAGCCGCTATTGCCGTAGTTGTCTGCGAGGGTTTGATTATCGAAGGGGGAAGCAAGTGCCATTCCCCCTGCAAAAGAAACCTGCAAACCGCACAATGCCACCAAAGCGCAACAGGTTAGCGCTACTTTCTTCCAAAAGCCTTCAAGCTTCATTTGTTCGCTCCGTGATTCAACTGAATCTCTTACTTCACAGTTTTACTCTGAGGAGATAGATCCCCAAATCAATCTAGGGGATGAAGTGTAGTCAGTTTTACCAAGAACAAAATCATCCGCAAGAGAGAGAAGCGTGTCAGAACGGGACTTTGAGCCAACTCTGAAGTTAGGAAAGTCAGGCTCCCCCACGAAAAATGATGAAAACGCCCAGCAAAGCGGTGGCGATCGCCACCGCTGTTGACCAAAGCGGATGCTGGCTTTGCAGCGATAATGCCTTGCCCTGCCGATTTTTCCCCTGAAGCAGATCGATATCGATCCAGGGGGTTGCCCCGCGACGAAACCATCCGGTTACGGTGACAGGCGCATTCATTAAGGCAGAAGGGCGCAGCTTTTGCGGCAGCAGATCTCCGAAACTGCCCCAACGGGACGTGTGATGTAGCCGAATCAAGCCTGTTTCAGTCAGCAGCATTAAGTCCTGATTTAGCCAGTTGGCAAAGCCGCGTCGTCCCAAAAGCCTTCCCTGCAAACGTAGCGGCTGACTATCCACAGGCAAGCTGGTATCCGAGAGCAACAAATCGGGCAGCGGCGGATTGATCAAGAGATTCGATCGCTTGATATCGGGAAAAAAGGCGTTGATGCGAATGAACAGGCCAATGCTGAAGCCAATCAACGCTGAGCCAATCAACACAGAGCGATCGCCCCAGAGCCAGCTTAGCTCTAGCCAGCCTATGCGAGCAGCCACCCCACCTAACAGCCACAGACCGAGAGCGATCGCCAACCCAGACAAACTGCCGATAAACGGAGCGGCCTGCAAGAGAAATTTGCGCCGACCGTTTGAGGATCGGATAAGGCTACGAGGCTGAGCATTATCCGGTGAAGCCTGAAGCTGAGATACAACGGTTTGCCACTCTAGCTCAGAATTGAGCCGCCAATGCTGCGCGTAGCGCGCCAGAAGCTGAAGCCGATCGCCCAAAGGCGGGTGAGCATTGAGCAATGAGAGCCAGCGACGGTAAGGATTACGGCGATCCCATTCTAGAGCAGCTACCTGCTGCTGCTGAAGGCTGCCCCAGGTGAGAGCGCTGCGGTAGCCAACGGGTGTCAGCGGCTCAAAGCTTTCTAGCAGGTCGCTCGTGTGTTCCCAGCGCTGAAGGGCTTGAGCTGTGCCGATCGCCAGCTTCAGCAGTGCCCGAGTCAAAGCATTTGGGTTGCCTGTAAGCTCTGAGGCCGTGCGATCGCTGTAGGAGAGCCGCAGCCGAGAGAGCCACAAACCGGGCAGGCGACAAATCCAGTACAGCCCATAGCCCACAGACGCAATGAAAACCGCAAGGCTTTGCAGAATCCGATCGCTCTGGCGATCGCCCCAGCTAGAAGCTTGCCAATAGAGGAGGTAGGGCAGTTGCGCCACCAGGGTCAGCCAAGACATCACCCCAAAATTCCAGTGAGCAATATGGGCGAGTTCAGCCGCATAAATCACGGCAATTTCCGCATCTTCTAGCTGCTTAAGCAATCCTTGGCTGACGACGATGCGAGCATTTCTGGGCAGGTGGCCGTAGGTGAGCGCTAGGGGCGCATCTGTGGGCAACAACCTTAAAGCAGGCAGCGGCTGATGTCGCTGATTGCAAACGCGCTTCAGCAGCCTCAGAGCTTCGGGGCTATGCTGCTCTAGCTCTGAAGGCTTTAGCGATCGCATCAGATAAAACTGTTGGAGGATACGCTCTAGCAGCCAGGGCGAAGCAATGAACAAGACAATTAAGACGATCGCCACTCCCAGCCAGGGGTCACTTGCCGGAGTTGCCCACAGAACCACCTGCTTGAAGGGTGTCATGGCAGCAATTTGGAAACAAATCCAATACCAGCTGTCTTGAATCATCATCGGCAGAGTGCGAATGACCCAAAAGAGGGCGATCGCCGTTCCGGCCGTTACAGCCCATAGCGTAGAGCGATCGACGCTACCCAGCCCTCCCCACTTTTGCGCTCTGCCTGCCTGTTTCCAGACTGCGACGGGCGGTGTCTCCTGCGGCGAGGAGGGAGGAATGGACGCTTCGGGGCGATCGGGCAGGAGGTCTACCACGGTTTGAAGCTCTGATGACTGGAGATCTGAAGTTTGAGAATGTGAAGCTTGATGCTCTGAAGCTTGATGCTCTGAAGCTTGGGGAACAGGTGATGGGGGGATTGAAGCTTGAGAATTTAACGCCTGAAGATCGGATGGGGCGGCAGGTGATGCTGCATTTTTCTGCGTGACCCGGCGCTGACTGACTTGACGCCCCACAACTTCTCTAGGCAGATCGCCTGAGTCGATCGCTCTAGCACCAGATTGTTCTGAGATCGGCACAAACCCTGTTTCGTCGTTCTCTGGCTGGCTGAGCGTCCGACGAGAAAGCTCATTCAACGTCTGTGTCGCCCAATCGCGCACTTGGGCATTGGGACTTTGCGCTAAAGTCTGGCAGAGTGCGATCGCCCGGTTGACTTGGCCGCTCTGGGCGTAGGCTTTTACCAATCCAGCTTGGGCTTTTGCTTGAACGGCATTTATGTCTTGAGCATTTATGTCCTGAGCCGTTTTGTCTTGAGCTGTATTGAGAGCAGATGGCTCAATCGATTCTAGATGGGCGATCGCGGTCGCATAATCTTTTTGCTTTAGCGCCGCTAGACCTGCCGACAGTCTCTGAGATGATGTCATCGATCCAGCCATAGCTCTTGCTCTTACAAACGTGCCTCAGAGATAGATGATAGTGTCTCAGCAGGGGGGATGCGTCAGCGCTTTTACTCAGGCAACCTTAACCATCGGAGACAGCCCCTCACCCACGGGAGCAAATCAACCTTGCCAGATCATCTTACTGCTAAGGCTCATGGATTCAATGAAACCCAATAGTTTTTTGACGAAGCAGCTCGCTTTTCAGAAAGATCTCTGGTTTGATGAAATTCCCGATCCTCAGCGGGATGGCGACTGTGATAAACCATGCTCTGATGGAATCAAGGGATTGAAGGGAGCGATCGTCCTCTCCCGATGCAAAACTTTGATGCAAGATTCTAAAAAGAACTGAAAGAAGAACTGAAGCCCATTGCCCCCATGAGCCAGCAAAATTCTCAAAAAAACTCTCAGCAACCTTCCCCTCAGTGGGATCTGGGTCGCTTCGTCAAGACGCTTTCCTACTTTGGCGCAGTTCCTTTTCTGAGTAGCCTAGATTGGTTTCAGCAGTGGTTTAACAGCCGTTCTAGTCCCACCGTCGATCTCGAAAGATGGATACCTATGCCAAGTTTTTCAGATATGCATCCCGATGCAGGGCATCGCTTGATTTTTGATTTCACGCAATCTCCAGAAAAGCTATCAGAAGTTTGGGGAGCCTTGGATGATGTCGTCATGGGAGGTGTCAGCCAGAGCGGTATCCAGTTTGGCTCTTCAGCGGCCTCTTTCTCAGGCCAAGTTTCTACCGCCAACTCAGGTGGGTTTGCCTCTGTGCGTACTCGCAACTTTGAGCCACCGTTAGACCTGGCGCAGTACACAGGCATCGAACTTCGGGTCAAGGGGGATGGCAATCGCTATAAATTCATGCTGCGTACAGAAGATCGGTGGGATGGCATTGCCTACTGCTACTCTTTCGACACCGTGGGAGATCAGTGGATGATAGTTCGGATTCCTTTCTCGGCAGTCGTTCCTGTATTTCGGGCGAAGACTGTCTCAGGTCAGGCGATCGCTCCCAATCGCATCACCGCCATGCAGCTCATGCTGAGTAAATTTGAGTACGATGGCGCGCTCAATCCGCATTTCCAAGCCGGATTCTTCCAACTGCAAATTGAGTCGATTCAAGCCTATCGATAGGATATGGCCGTAGTTGGGTTTGAGAGATTTTTGAGGGCGCGCGCCCTCAAAAATGTCCCTGTCCTCAACTGCTGTGAGTGTGAAGCGCTTAAGGATTTAGTGTGCTAAAGGCTGGTAGAAGCAGTCTGCAAGACAAAGACCGTAATTTCAGGACGGCAGTTAAACTGCAGTTTTGGTCTTACCATGCCGATGCCTCGGTTGGTGTACTGCACCATATCGCCAACCTGATAGCGCCCAGCTGGATAGTTTTTTCCATAAGGCGGCAAAACTTGCAAAGGAAGATAAAGCCACGCCTTCGAGAACCCAACCTGCAAGAGATTCTCATTTTTTGAGCTATCTCAATCAAACTTTGAGGCTAAAGATAAAACTTGAAGCTAAAGTGTGAAGCCAAAGCTCATCCATGCTTTAAATCAAGTTAATTTGAGGTTAAAATAGAGGATTCGGCAAATTCTCCCAAGCTCTATGAAAAAGGGTCAAAAAGCGGACGCGTTTATAGCTCAGAAGGGTCAAAAAGCCCTAACGCTGAGTGAATATGCTTATCAAGTGATCAGCGAACATTTTCAGGCGGTAGCTCATCAGGAAGAAGCCGTCTTGAACGATCGCAATCCAGAACATTTGCATCAAATGCGGGTAGGCACGCGGCGTCTGCGAACGGCTCTACAGGTGTTTGGCTCAGCGACAGTTTTGCCCAAGGCGGCTAGCGGTCAGCGGCTGCGAAACTTAGCCAGAGTTTTGGGTAAAGTGCGCGATTTGGATGTCCAAATTGCCAGCCTCCAGCAAAACTATTTGCCTCAGATTCCTGCTTCAGAGCAGGTGCAGCTTGAAAAAACGATCGCCACTTTGCAAAAGCAGCGCCCCAAAGCTTTTAAGAAGATGGAGTTGGCGCTGACAGGCGATCGCTATACCGCACTCAAGCAAGGCTACGAAGATTGGTTGTCACAGCCCAGCTACGAAGCCATTGCCGAGCTGCCCATCCTCTCTTTACTGCCAGATTTATTGACTCCTTTACTATCTGAGCTATTGCTCCATCCTGGTTGGCTCATCCCAGCGCAGGAGGCATCTGGCGAAAATGGTTTTGTGCTTCACGATCTGCGAAAGCTGTGTAAGCACGTCCGCTATGAGGCAGAATTTTTCACGCCGTTTTACGGCAAAGACTTCCAAAAATGGATCAAAGAAATTAAAGAGTTACAAGAATGCTTGGGCGATTTTCAAGACACCCAAGTTCTACTAGACTTGCTCTCTCACAAGGGCGATCGCCTCGCTCAGATGCCCGAGCTTCAGGCTGCTATTCACAAAAAACAGGCTTCAGCGTTATCCAACTGGGATAAGCTGCGCCAGAAGTACTTAGAGCCTACCTTTAGGTATCGGTTGCACCAACTGTTGCTGCAACCCACCTTACTGGCTTTGCCCTCTCTAGATCCCCTGCCCTCAGAGACGGGAGCGATCGGTGATACGCTTGCCCGCAACTGAGCGCTTGACGAGTTGGCTGTTTATTACAACACGCACAAACAGCCGACCCTTGGGATTGTAGAGCCATTAACCTGAAAGATTTTTTAGCTTGCCCCTCAGTAAAATCTGTTCGATACAGCTACTAGCTCAGGCAAAGAATCAAGCTTGGCAGCTATACCTCTGGTTTTGCCTCAGCTTCAGCTGCTTTCGCATTAGCAGCACGGGCTTCATTGCCCCAGAAGTCGCCGTAGATGACCGTTCTTTTCTTGAGAGAAGCAACCATCTGACGCCGAACTTCAGTCGCCCATGCATCGAAGTCAAAGCTGTTTTGATTCACGGAAGCTTGAGAGGGTAAGGTGATAGGTTTTTGACCACTTTCGACATTCATTTTTCTAAAAAATCAAGCTATTTTCTCTAAGGTTTGCAAAATTCATTGGATTGACTTGTCGCGCCAAACGGTTCCCTCATCAATCTGCTCGGATGATGAAAGCGTCGTTTTCTACCTAAGCTAAAAATGATGCTTATTGATACACAAGCTCTAAATCGCTAGGTCAAATGATCTAAAACAGAGAACTTGACGAAGATACGGGAGACTCAACCCATCCGCAGAGAGACAGCATTTAGCAAAACTCGAATCGATCTATCGATCTACAGAAAATTCTTACAGACTTTTCTATCAATAACATCTAGCTTAAGTCTTTAAGACCCGATGTGAATGATAAATAATTTCCCCTTCTTAATAGTTAGCAAATAAGGCTGATTAAATCTGTATAGGAAGAACAAGTTGAGCAATAGCAAGTGATTTTGTATCACTCTAATACTTTTAAATACTGTCATCAGGAATCTACCCAAAACCTCTCCTCAAACTTCACCAAAACACCACTTTTTAGTGGTTGTAGTGATTGATACCTCTTGATGGAGGAGAGGTGAAATGTGATACAGAAATGCGATCGCTAGCTTTCAGTCAGGCTCTCAAAGTCTCCCTTTTTTCTAGCGCAGCGGTGCAATAGCGCGGGGATTGAGGGGGAGCTGAAACGTTTTGCTATCCATAATTGGACTTTTCAAGCATCCTCTAAAAGGTTAGGTTGATGTTGAGATAAAGGTTTTTGAGCGATCGGAATCCCAGCTTAACTTCAACTTAATTGAGCCATTTGATTAAGCCAGGAGCAAGGGGTTGACTGGGGTGAAAGCGAGTCTGATGTATTCTGTCGGTTTCGGTGTAAACGAATCAAATTGGGTCGCTCATGCACAAGACAGGCTTGGCAGCAGCCAAATCTCAAGTTTTAGCGGCTTGTGACCTTAGCCAAAGTAGCTGGCTCATTAAATAGAAAGCCTATATAGGATGACTTGAGGCAGCAGGGCTTTCCTCAAAATGAAGATAATAAATCCCTGTAGTCTGCAAACCCGTAATATTTTGCAATACTTGCTACGATCGGATCACCCTTTCATACTCCTGAAGACAATGGTTAAATCTTCTCAGCCAACGATCGCTCCCAAATTAGAAGAACCTAAGTTCGGCTTTAGCGCTTATGCCGAACGCTTGAATGGTCGGGCGGCCATGATTGGTTTTGTAGCGACACTAGCGATCGAATATTTTACAGGACAAGGCTTGCTGGCTTGGCTGGGTTTGTAAGAGTCGTCTTGCTGCGTCAGCAATGGGATGGGGGGTCTTCACCGCACGCGGCTCAAGACCCCAACGGCTTCGCTTGGGCAGGCTTTGCCTGAGCCTGAATCGTCGATCGCCTTTTCTCTGTTTGTCTGCTTTACTGGAAAGCTAAGATGAGATCAGGTTGGCGCAGCAAAACTATCTTATGAAAACTCAGCGAACTCGCAGTCAAGAGCGGATTTTGGGATTGCTCAAGTCTTTGAACCGGGCAATTTCTGCTCAAGACATCTATATAGAACTGCGAAATCGCAGCGAAAACATGGGGTTAGCCACTGTGTATCGATCGCTAGAAGCCTTGAAGCTAGAAGGCGTGGTGCAGGTTCGCACCTTGGGCAATGGCGAATCTCTCTACAGTACGGTGCAGCAAGATCGCCATCACTTAACTTGCCTCCAGTGCGGCGCTTCTCTGCCCATTGATCAATGCCCGGTGCATGATCTAGAGCATCAGCTCAACCAGGCATATAAATTCAAGATTTTTTATCACACGCTGGAGTTTTTTGGCATTTGCACAAGCTGCCAGCTTCCTCACGCTTCAGGCACTGAGGGCTAAGCGGTACTGCTGATTTTATTTATGAAATTATTTTGAGGGGTACACCGTATCCCTCAAAATAATTTCATGGCCAGCTTAATCAACCGACTCAGGAGCTGAAGTGTCGATCGCTGGAGGCATCGTAAACCCAGCCTCAATTTTGCCGATTAGCAGAGCTACCGGAAAGTGCGTCAAGATTTCTTTAAGCCAGAGCGTGTCTTCGGCTTGAATCGTCTGACCTGTAATCGCATCCTGCCAAACAGAGGAAGATCCTGGGGGCTGAACAATGCGAGTTTCGTGCCAGACCTGCTCTCCTAAAGGAAACTCTCCCTCTTTAGCCAATGAGGTCAAAAAGCGAGGCACGATGATGATCATGCGCGTGTCTTCTAAGTCTCTGGCAAAGGCCACGATGTGGGCTTTCAAACTGCCTAAGACCGTCAGCTTTTCGTAGCCGCCTCGTCGAAATAGCTCTTGATAGGTTTGGCGTGCCTGCAAGGCTCGATAGGTGAGGAAAAGCTTGATACGTCCGTCTTCTGGGGTTTTTGAGAGTTCGTCAACGTAAGTTAACAGACTGCTTTTTGCCTTTGGCTTGCCTTTGATCTTGGCCTTAGTTTCCTTCAGGTATTCCGATCGCAGCGTAAAGTCAACCGGGCGGCGATTGTCTGGATCAACCAGGCTTAGATCCCAAAGTTCTGTGCCTTGATAAAAGTCAGGGATGCCCGGAGCCGCAATTTTTAGCAGCGTCTGAGACAGAGAATTTAAGATGCCGTAATGCTGAATTTTGCGTTGGAAGGGTCGGAAAACTTGAAGAAATAAGTTGTCTTCTGTATCTTCCAATATCCGATCGACAAACTGGGTCAATCCTTCTTCATAAGCCGTTTCTGGACGCATCCAGCTGCTGTTAACTTTCGCTTCACGAATCGCTTTAACCATGTATTCTTTGATGCGATCGATAAACTGCGGGTACTCGGCGGCATTAAATGGAAAAGCTCCCAGCAGGGTTTGATAGAGCAAGTATTCATCATTGGCAGTAGGCACACTTAAGCCATGCACCTGATCTTTTAAAGGCGCATTAATAGCGCTCCAGTTTTTCAAATGGGCTTCCCATTCTGGCGCAAGCTCTGAAAGCACATTCAATCTGGCGCGCACATCCTCTCCCCGCTTTGTGTCGTGAGTCGCGGTGGCATTCATGGCATGAGGCCATTGAGCCGATCGACTTTGATTAAAGCTATGAAATTCTTCGATCGAGATGCCAAATTGACAGGCGCTAGAGCCAACCTCATTCAGCGAGATCAAGCGGTTATAGACATAGAAAACGGTATCCTCTACGCCCTTCGCCATGAGAGGCCCTGTGAACTGCTGCATTTTCATCAAGAAATGCAGCCACAGCTCTTTGTCTTCATGGCTGAGGTGATCATCAAAATCGAGCAAAAGAAATCTTTCGATAAAACCCAGCTCGTTGATAAAGCTAGGCGCATTTTCTTGCGCTCGCCGAATCACCTGCTTCATGCACTCTTGATCGGCTTTGCGAGATCCGTCTCGGCTGATGTAGGTGCGGTAAATGGGGAACATAGCCAGAATCTCTACCAAGGCTCGTTTCAAGCCATACATAGTAAAGTCGCTGGCGTATCGATGGCGATCGGAAATTTGCTTGAGCAGATGCGCTAAGTTATCAATATCGCCTGCCAAATGCTTGCCAATCATCAGCCGTTTATTTTCGTCAACCAGCGTCTCACAGGGGGTTGATTTGCCGATGAATTGGTAATAGACAGAATTGAAATCTGCCTCAGAAGATTGCTGACAAAATAGGCAGTTGACCTTACTCATAAAGTCATATCCTGTAGTGCCTTGAATCGGCCAGTTGAGAGGCAGATCTTCATGGGGCTCCAGGATTTTTTCGACACTGATATAGACTTCTGGAGAATGCTCCCGCAAGCGATTCAAGTACTCAGCCGGATCATATAAACCATCAATATGATCAATCCGTAATCCGGTAAATTTCCCCTCTTCAACTAGCTGCAAAGTCAAGTCATGGATTTTGTCAAATACTTTTTGATCTTCGACTCGCATCGAAATCAACTCATTCACCGTAAAGAATCTGCGGTAGTTGAGTTCTTCATTCCCAACTTTCCAATAAGACAGGCGAAAAAACTGCTCAGATAGGAGATTGTCTAATAGGTTAAAGCTCTCTGGCTTGCCACTTTCACCATTAAAAAGAGTGATATTGTCTTCAATATATTGTTTGATTTCCTGACTCTCTTGCCAAAGCCCCCACAGCATATTTTTGATGAACGTGATCTGGTCATAGCGTTCTCGACCCGATTCTCCTGAGGGAATATATTTCAGCGCATATAAAACGCCCAGGAACTTGACGAAATCGGGATGAGTGCGGCTCAGCTTATCGCGTAAGCGCCCCAAATCATGCATCAAAACTTGGCCGTAAGACTCGATTCGCAGCGGAAAGCTCAGCCCGTAATAATTGATAGAAAGCCCGTTTTCGCCATAGCGAATTTGCAGTTCGCCGCTCTCTAAGCAGTCCCCATAGAATTTCCCCAAAAAAGGCGCAAGCACCCGCCCCCGAATGCCTCCGTAGGGATGGTTCCAGTCAATATCAAAAAAGTCGCGATATTGAGAGTCGGGGCCATTCTCCAGCACATCCACTAGCATGTGGTTTTGGCTGTCAAATGCCATGTGGTTGGGTACGATGTCTTGCAGCCAGCCTAAGTGATGTGCCTGTAACACCTGACTCAGCGCTGTAAAGCCTTCCATCCCGCCCAGCTCTGGACTAATCTGGAGCGGATCGACTACATCATAGCCGTGGGTGCTGCCCTGACGCGCTGTAAAAATGGGAGAGGCATAAAGGTCAGAAATTCCCAAGTCTGCTAGATAGGCGGCGATCGCTCGGGCTGCTTGAAAATCGAAGGCAGCACTGAACTGAATTCGGTAGGTTGATAAAGGAATTTGCATCATGGTGGGGCTTAGACTTCCTCTTTATCTTGGATGAGTAGGGAGCTTACAGTCTTATATCCCTAGCCATAGTTCGGGTGAATGAATCTAGGATGGGCTGGAAAACAGGAGGAACTTGATAAAGGTAAAACCAATGGATAGGCGAAGGCTAGGTTTCCAGATATTAGGCTTCCAGATATTCTGTAGCTTTTAACTTTGCTCTTAATTGTGAGGGTATCCCTGACATCAGGGGCGAGGTGTATCACCTATCGTGACTCTAGGGCTGGGACTCCAGGGTTGGACGCTAAGGGCGATCGCCCCAGAGAGCTAGACCTGTACCTCAGCGATTGACTTCAGTACAGGCTTTCACTTTAGGGTAGAACTTCTTCAGCATTTATGGTTAAAGCCAAAATTTGTGAACTGAATTTATGAACTTAGGTTTACCCTTGCCCATAAACTACGACACTTTGCGGCTGAAGCTTGAGGAGCTGCTGTGAAACAATATCTCTCTGCGTCGGGATCATCTCGGGCAGGTCTGAGCCGCTCCCTCCCCAAGTCGTCTCTGTGGAGTCGAGCACCTTTTTCCACAGTCCGGGAGGCAGCGTTAAATTCGTTTCAACGGGTTGGGTGTTGAAGTTTAGCAGACACAAAACCTGACTGTTGCCCTGCCAACGCCGCAGCTTGACCAGATGATCCTCTGGGCTGGCGATCGCTTCCAAGCTATGGCGATCGGGATGGGACAGCGCCGGAATTTCTTTGCGCAGCTTCAGCAAGGTTCGATAAAACTGCCAGAGCTGCTGGTGCTGTCCTTGCTGGCGCAAATCCCAGTTGAGCTTGCTGCGCTCAAAAGTCTCTTCAGACTGTGGATCATCCGCTTCGCCCTCCGCATGGAAAGCGGCAAACTCTTCTTTTCTCCCTTTACGCACCGCAGCTACCAGATCTGGATCGCTGTGGCTAACGAAGTAGAGAAAAGGTGAGGTTTCGCCATATTCTTCGCCCATAAACAGCAGCGGTACCGAGGCCGATAACAGCACTGCCGCCGCTGCCAGCTTTTGAGCCTCAAAAGATACGAGATGAGAGAGGCGATCGCCCTTGAGCCGATTGCCCACCTGATCGTGATTTTGGCAGCAGACAACAAACTGGCTTGGAGGACAATCGGAGGGATCGCCGCCGTGATGGCGCTGGCGTAGCTCTGAATAATCCCAGGTATAGACAAAGTTTTTGGTGTAGCTCTTGGCTAGATGGTCGGGCTTGCCGTAGTCGCCATAGTAGCCAAAAGATTCGCCCGTAATCAGAGCATGTACCGCATGGTGAAAGTCATCGTTCCATTGTGCATCTAGCCCAAAACCGCCGACCTCAATGGGTCTTACCCAACGCGGATCGTTGAGATCGCTTTCGGCGGTGAGGTAAAACTTGCGCCCCTGCTGCTGAGAAAACTGCTCTGTCGTTTCGACTAGCTCTCGCAGGAAGTGTTTTGCCCCAAAGTCAAATAGATTGTCAGTGGCATCTAGCCGCAGCCCGTCAATGTGACATTGCTGAAACCAGTAGAGCGCATTTTCGATCAGGTAATTGCGCACGCCATAGCTGTGTGGCCCGTCAAAGTTAATGGCATTGCCCCAAGGAGTCTTGTACTTGTCGGTAAAGTAGGGCGCAAAGCTCCAGACATAGTTGCCTTCTGGCCCAAAATGGTTGTAAACCACATCCAGGAATACTGCCATTCCTTGCTCATGACAGGCGTTGACTAGCCGCTTTAGCCCCTGGACGCCGCCGTAAGACATCTGCACGCCATAGAGATAAACCCCGTCATAGCCCCAGTTGCGGGAGCCTGGAAATTGGGCGATCGGCATGATCTCGATCGTAGTAATGCCCAACTCCTTGAGTTCGGGTAGGCGGGCAATAACGGCATCGAAGGTGCCTTCGGGGGTAAAAGTGCCTATATGCAGCTCGTAGATCGCCATCTCGGCCAAGGGCAAGTTTTTCCAGGTGGCATCTGTCCACTCAAAGTGGTGATCGACCACGGCTGAAGGCCCATGCACGCCTTCGGGCTGAGCTTGAGAAGCCGGATCAGGGCGATCGGTTTCTCCATTGATTTGATAGAAATATAGCGTCCCAGGTTCTACATCCTCTAGGGTCACTTGCCAGTAGCCCTGAGACTGACGCTCTAGGGGAATAAGCCGCTCTTTGGGCGAAACAATATGGACAGATGCCGTTTCTAGAAGCGGTGCCCACAGGGTAAATGTGCAACGCCCCTTGCCGTGATACCAGGAACCTACTCGCATAGTGGGAAGAATTACGAAGTGTTTGGGGACTTATGGGGTAGGGAGTAAAACCCCTATTAATTTAATAGCCCTAGCCTTCACAAAAGTACAACCAAGATCTATCGAGCGACAGAGAAGTTTTACAGGTGCTTACTCCAATCTTTGCAACACCACGATCGATCGCTCCAAAACCTCGATCGGTTTGTCTTGGCTGTAACGCTTGCCGTACTGAACAAAGTACGACTCGCGGGTATCAATCAAGACTTCCCATTCAGCGGTACGGAGTCCTTCAGGCAGCACAAAGTCCATTGTTTCGTAATGGGCGTTATAAAACAGCAAGAAGCTATTGTCGATGATGCGTTCACCGCGTTCGCTCGGAGTGGGAATTTCTTCGCCATTGAGGAAAATAGCGATCGCCTTGGCAAAGCCTTTATTCCACTGCTCTTCTCGCATGGCGCTGCCATCGGGGTTATACCAAGCAATATCGTTTACCCCTGAGCCGTGAATGGCTCTGCCCTGGAACCACTTGCGCCGCCGAAAAACGGGATGCTGCCGCCGAAAGCCGATGAGCTGGCGCGTGAAGTCTAGCAGCGCTTTGTTCTCCTCTTGTAGCTGCCAGTTCACCCACGAGATTTCATTGTCTTGGCAGTAGGCGTTGTTGTTGCCCTGCTGCGATCGCCCCATTTCATCGCCGCCCACCAGCATGGGCACGCCCTGAGACAGCATCAGCGTTACCAAAAAATTGCGCTGTTGCCGCAGCCGCAGCGTCAAAACTTCGAGATCATCCGTTTCGCCCTCGATACCGCAGTTCCAGGAGCGGTTGTGGCTTTCGCCATCTCGGTTGCCTTCTCCGTTGGCCTCGTTGAGTTTTTCGGTGTAGCTGACCAAATCGCGCAGCGTAAAGCCATCGTGAGCCGTAATAAAGTTAATGCTGGCGCTAGGGTTGCGGCCATTGCTCTGGTAAAGATCAGAGCTGCCTGTAAAGCGATAGGCAAAGTCGGCAAGGCGGCTTTCGTCACCACGCCAAAAGTCGCGGACGGTATCGCGATATTTGCCATTCCACTCTGACCACAGCAGCGGAAATTCGCCCACCTGATAGCCGCCCTCGCCCACGTCCCACGGTTCGGCAATCAGCTTGACATCTGCCAGAACCGGATCTTGATGGATGATGTCGAAGAAAGCGGCAAGGCGATCGACCGCATACAGCTCTCGGGCAAGCGCCGAGGCTAGATCAAACCTAAAGCCGTCCACATGCATCTCTAAAACCCAGTAGCGGAGGCTGTCCATAATCAGCTTTAACACCTGGGGATGCCGCACGTTGAGAGAATTGCCGCACCCGGTGAAATCCATGTAGTAGCGCATGTCTCCTTCTACTGTGCGGTAGTAGGAAGCGTTATCGATGCCGCGCAGCGACAGCGTTGGCCCCAGATGATTGCCTTCGCCTGTGTGGTTATAAACCACATCCAGGATCACCTCAATGCCTGCATGGTGCAGCGCTTTCACCATCTGCTTGAATTCGATGACCTGCTGTGCTGCATCGCTGCTGGCGCTGTAGCCGGGGTATGGGGCGAAATAGTTGATGGAGTCATAGCCCCAGTAGTTACGCAGTCCTTTGTCTTGCAGATGTCCTGGATAGGCCAAGAAATGATGCACGGGCATCAGCTCGACAGCCGTGATCCCCAAGGATTGGAGATGGAAGATAGCGGCTGGATGTGCCAGTCCTGCGTAGGTACCGCGTAGCTCTAGAGGGATGTCAGGGTGAAGCTGGGTAAAGCCTTTGACATGCAATTCATAAATAATGGACTCATGCCGAGGCGTTTGCAGCAAAAGGTCATCTTCCCAGTCAAAGGTGTCATCAATGACAATGCCTTTGGGAATGTAGTCAGCATCATCCTTTTCGCAAAAAGACAAATCGAGTTCTGGGCTGTCCCAGCTATAGCCAAAGATCTCGCTGCCAAAAATGACATCGCCTTCGATCGCCTTGGCATAGGGATCAATCAACAGCTTATTGGCGTTAAACCGATGCCCTTCGAGCGGTGCATAGGGTCCATGCACCCGAAACCCATACCGCTGTCCTGGCCCAATGGAAGGCACGTAGCCATGCCAAACAAAGTTGCTAACTTCGGTCAGGGGAAGACGGGTTTCGCGCCCTTGCTGATCAAACAGGCAAAGATCAACGCCTGTGGCATGTTCTGAAAACAGCGCAAAGTTAGTTCCTTGCCCATCCCAAGCGGCTCCCAGGGGGTAGGGTTTACCGGGCCAGAGTGATAGATCCATAGATTCAGGGGGGTATCCGACTTGCAACTTGATGGATTTGAATGGCTCGTCAAAAATGAGCCATTTTCAATAACTCAATTGCCCAGGCTCTGGAGGGGTGCGATGAACTTACTGCTGATTTTTTGGAGCGGGGCAGGGCGTAACGCTATAAGTATGACTCTTATCAAAAGTTAACTAACCTATTTGAAACATCACCTTTTGAGTCAACACCCTCCACAATCGTAAACAATCATAGCGATTCTGCAAAAAGATAAATCAAGATCTCAGCTTTCACTCGGATTCTGGCACTCGCCTCTCTGGCGCTCGACTCTCTGGACAGGGGAGCGATCGCAAGTAGGGCTGCAACCTCACGACTTCGCCAATGACAATGACACAGGGCGACAGCGGATGGCGGCTGGTCTGCTGCATGATCCCCTCCAATGTCCCTGTCCAAATTTGCTGCTCTGGGTGTCCAGCCCAGCGAATTATGGCAATCGGCGTTTGGGGCGATCGTCCCTGCTGCACGAGGCGATCGATGATTTCTGGCAGATGCGCTGCCCCCATCAAGATCACCAGCGTGTCCAGGTGGGCGAGACTTTGCCAATCCAATGCCTCTGGCTCATGGGCGCTAAAAACGGCAAAACAGCGGCTCAAAACCGGATCGGTGAGGGGAATATCGGCCAACAGCGGAGCCGCCAGCACCGAAGAAATTCCGGGCACCACTTCAAATTCACAACCCGCCTCTTGTAAAGCCTGAATCTCTGAAGTCGATCGCCCGAAAATAAAGGGATCTCCGCTTTTGAGCCGCACCACCTGCTTGTCCTGCTGGCAATGCTCCACCAGCAGGCGATTGATGTCGGCTTGGGTGCTGCTGGGCTGGCCGCCCCGTTTGCCCACATCTAGCTTGAGGCAATGGGTGGCAACCTCCTCTAGCAGAGCCTCATCTACCAGAGCGTCATAAATCACGACCTCTGCCTGATTCAGCCGCCGCAATCCTTTAACCGTCAGATAGTCCACGCTGCCCACGCCAGACCCAACGAGATAGACTTTGCCCGATCGCTTTGCCATGTTCCATCACGCTAATTTGCGCTCCCTACTGAATATCCGCTCCCTAGAATATTTGCTCCCTACAGGTATAAGGCGGGTGACTGTGCCCCGTAACAGGCCAGAGGAAACAGAATATATTCCAGATAAAACAGCTTCCAAATAAATTGGTAAAACCGCGCGATCGAACCCTGATCTTGCAGATTAACCTTTAAGCTCACTATCCACACCAGCGCCAGCGCGATCAGATGCCAGCCAAATACCAGCACAGAATTGATGCCGCCGATTAGCAGACCTGCCGCCATCATGCCGCCATAGCAGACCGTCAGCACCCAACGCGCCAAATTAAACACCGATCGCTGCCCTAACCGCACGGTAAACGTCGAGATCTGATAGCGGCGATCGCCCTCTAGATCGGGAATGTCTTTGAAGATGGCGATGGCAAAAGTGAAGACTAAAACAAATAAAGTCAGCGCCCAGACGGTTGCCGGAATGGAGGGCTGATTGCCTATTTTTTGATTGAAGTGCAGATACAGACCCAGATTGACGATCGCCCCCCGCACCGAGAAAATGCACAGCGAAGCCCAGACGGGAAATCGCTTGAGGCGCACAGGCGGTAATGAATAGGCGGTGCCAATGAGCAAACTGAGCCAAACGGTTGCCATCAAAAATAAGCCGCCCCAGGCCGACAGCACCAAGGCGAGCACCCCGCTGATCAGCACGATCGTCCAGCCCATCCGGCGTGAGAACTCTCCAGAGGCGATCGGCAGATGGGGCTTGTTGATGCGATCGATCTCAACGTCCTCAATTTGATTGAGTCCAACGATGTAAACGTTGCCGCAAAGGCAGGCTATTATCGCGGGCAAGATCAAAAGTAGGAGTTCGTGAATCCGTCCATAGACTTCTCCATTGCTTCTTGCCCAAGCCATAACAGCGATTCCTAGCACGCTCAAGCTAGTGCCAATCACCGTATGGGGACGGCAGAATTTCCAAAAAGCCGCAAGCCAAGAGAGGGGCGATCGGGGAGGACGAGATTGAGAGGAGCCAGAAGTAGAACCAGAGGGCTTGTCAGAAGAAATTTGGCTCATAAGTGCCTAAACGAAGGGTGCGGCTAGATCGGTAGCAATTAATTATCTGATCTAATCTGCACTCTAATCAAAGGCGCTGCTCTAAGTGCTGATGCCAGGTGCTTTTACAAAAAAATCGTCTTACAACTTAGCTTCGGCTCTGGTTAGAAGTTTCACAGGAATGACTTGAAGATCTTTTTTGAGAGAGTGTGGCTCCGCCACACTCTCTCAAAAAAGATCTTGGTTTTAATTCAGCATCCATCATTTTGATGGGGTGTTTTGCATTTCACGCGTACTGTATTTTTTCACGCAGGTTTTTCACGCATTAGTATTTTGAGTTCCCCAACGGATTTGATAGTAGATCATTATGTGAAAAACCTGCGTGGGAAAAAGGAACAAGCTCTCTATTCTCACGCTGGCAGACGGTATCAGAAAAGTTTGCCCCATCCGCCCCAAAAATCTGGGAACGTATTCTCTCCTGCTGCCGTCTTGTCGAGAGTAACCCCACAAAACACTCCTCTGCGGTGACAACCTGTGGGATGAAGTATTCAGCCCCTCGAATCACAGAGACATTGAGGTATCTCACTATGACCCTTTCCACAAGCACTCGTGCATTTGATCTAGATCTTGGTGATCTTGGCAGTCTTTTTAATGGTATTGATCTGGGTGGAATTTTGGATGACTTGCTGGGTAGCAGCAGTATCTTTGGCAACCTCGATCTCGGAAATATTTTTGACTCTGTTTTTGGCAGCAGCAATATCTTTGAAAGTATCGATTTGGATGATCTCTTTGGTAGCCTTGGTATCGACGATCTGTTCGGCTCAACGTCACTGAGCGATATTTTCGACTCGTTGGGTGATTTTGGTCTTTCCAGTGGGTTAGATCTCGGTAGCCTGGTGGATGACCTCAGCGATCTCTTCGGCGATTTCAACTTGGGTAATTTGTTTGGAGGCGTAGATGATGACTACTACTACATTTTCAGCAAAGCGCCTACTAATGATTTGATCAGCGGTTTGGGTAGCGTCAGTGGTCTGACGGGCAAAGATTCCGGCACGCTCGACCCCAATTCTGTCAGTCTTCAAGATGTAGACTTGCTGGATGGCTTTGGCTCTGTGATCAACATGCTGGGTGAATCTGGTGATCTACGTAAGCTATCAATCAAGCATGTGTTAACGGGCGATACGGTCAGTGACACGCTCAAAGGGCTGAAGGGCGACAACCTACTGGTTGGGCTAAGAGGCAATGATTTTATGAAGGGCAATAAAGCTGAAGATCTAATCAACGGCGGCAAAGGCAAAGACAATATCGTTGGAGACTCAGGGGATGACATCCTGGGAGGCGGAGACGGCAACGACACTCTCAACGGCGGCAGAGGCCAAGACATCTTGCTTGGTGGCAAAGGGGTTAACCTTTGCATCGGTGGATCTGGCAAAGACGTGTTTGTCCTAGATCTCAAGGGCAAGAGCACTGTAGAGGACTTTAGACGGGATGACAAGATAGGTCTGTTGGGCAGCCTTTCCTTTGAAGATCTAAAGATTGCTCAAGACGGTAGAGATACGATCGTCAGCTTTAATAACAAAACGCTTGCCGTGCTGGAAGGTGTCGATACAGGCCGGATTACCGCCAAAAGCTTTACGCAGTTTGGCTAAGGCAGGTTTGGCTAAGGCAAGCTTGGCTAAGGCAAGTTTGGTTCAGACTAGCCATTACAGATCAAACTTTTCCAGGCTGGCTCTAATCTCTTGCCATTCAGCTTCAGAGAGGGGCTGGGTAATCAACCGAATTCCAAACCAAGTTTCCGCAGAGGCTGTGGAGGTGGCGATCGCCACCTCCACGGTTTTTTCAAAGGTTGAGCCAAATCCCCAGCCTTGCTCCAATGGCGCTACGGGTTCCATAGGCGCTTCAAACACCTGCTGGAACAGCTCAGGGTCAGGGTTGAGCCGCATAGAGCCATGTTGCAAAACGGCTGTTTTTTGACCTGTAGGGTTGTGAACTTCAAGCTGGCGATAGAGCTGAGCGCTGCCGATGAATTTAGCGCCGTTGGTTGTCACCAAGTCTGCGGCTGTTGCCGTACCAAAGCAGTTGGGATTGTGAATGTAGCCCCGTCCAGCTTCGCCATAGCGCAACTCAACGCCAAGCGATCGCCACCCTCGAATCAAAAATTCGCAGATATGGCAATAGGTCTGCATGCGATTGCCCGCAATCGTGGAAGTGACGATCGCATAAGTCAGGTCGCCTTGGTGCAGCACCGCTCGCCCACCGCTAGGACGACGCACGAGGTCGATAGGCTGCTGCTTCCACGCCAGCGTTTGCCAAAAGGGAGGGTATTTTCGCTGGTGATACCCCAAGGAAAGGGCGATCGGTGACCAGGTATAAAACCGCAAAGTCGGAGGAATAATCCCCCGACAGTATTGGTCGAGTAGCCAACGATCGATCGCCATTTGCACCTTGCCAGAAGCTTCAAGGGGCGGAATTAATCGCCAGACCTTGGGTTCAACCCAGCTCAGGTTAGCCTCATCTGAATCAGCCAAATTCGGCTTGTAGGGTTTCGTCGTTGTCGTCTGCAATTGTGGCGACGATCGTGATGTTGCGTGAGACTTCTGCGGGAGATAGTTCTGCTAGCGTTCTGGTTGCACAAACGACAATCTGGTCTTCTGCGATAGCAAAACGCGCCTCAAAAGTGCTGCTCCAGTTCAGCTCCATCAGCTTTCGCAGTAGCCCTGCCTCATTCTTGGCCGGGAGCTTCATTACGGCTGCCCAGACGGTAAGTTCATCTTCGTCAGTGACGCCAGGAAGCTTGACGAATACCTCAACGCTGCCATATTTAAATTTCCAAACATATCCGCCCTCGCCTTGGCTGACCATAGCGCTCTGGTCTTCCTGCAAGCTGGCAATGACCGTTTCAATAATTTCAATGTAGTTGAGTGTAACTGTATCGTCTGAGCTGGAGTCAGCCGATTCGAGATCGAGTTCGTAGGCAGTCATAGGTGCTGTTTTTGCCGTAAACGTTTTGCCTACACCAACTTTAGCGGCTATAGGAAGAATCTGCCCATGCCTGTAGATTTTTTTAGGGTTTTGTTACGAGAGCGGTGCTCAGGATCGCAAATTAATTAGCTTAGAACAATAGTTTTTGAAGTGCCGCGCTTCCTGCGGCACCTTCAAAAACTGCTGGGGTTTGTGGAATCTATAGCAGCGGGTTCTTCTAGAGCAGACCTACAAAAGCCCTACAAAGTGTAGGGGGCCTTGCCCGCTAATGAGTTCTACGATTAGCGCAATAAAGCCAATCATGGCAATCCGTCCGTTCCAGACCTCAGCCGAGGTGGTCAGACCCCACTCCCAGCTCTCTTGGGGATACATCTTCACCATTTTCTTCATCTGCGTCGCTTCTGAAAGCTTGACGCTAGGAGAATTGACAGCGTCGATTACCAGGTCAGCCAGCGCCTCAATGAACACAGGGTGAGTGTTGAGAGCCGGAACCCGCTGAAAGTTGTGAATTCCAGCCTCTTCTGCAATTTCTCGATATTCCATATCGATTTCTTGCAAGGTTTCAATATGCTCAGAGACAAAGCTGATGGGCACAACCAACAGATTATCTATCCCTTCGGCCGCTAAGCCCTTAATTGCCTCTTCTGTGTAGGGCTGGAGCCACTCTACGGGGCCAACGCGGCTCTGATAGGCGAGAGTGTGTGCGTTAGGGCGATTCAGCGTTCTCATAATCAGAGCGGTGCATTGCTCGATCTCCTGCTGGTACGGATCGCCCGCTTCTTCAACATAGCTAACGGGTACCCCATGAGCGCTGAAGAAGATGTGAACCCGATCGGGGTTCTCGCTATGATCAAGCTGCTGGGCAATCAAATCGGCCATAGCCTGTAGATAGCCAGGGCGATCGAACCAAGATGAAATCACCGTATGGTCAATTTGGTTAAGCGTTGGATCTTCTTGCCAAATCTTTTCGAGCAGCCGAAAGCTAGAGCCGCTGGTGCTGATGGAGAACTGAGGATAGAGGGGCAAGATCACCAAATGCTCAATGCCATCGCGCTTGATGCGGGCGATCGCCTCTTCGGTAAAGGGATGCCAGTAGCGCATGCCGATATAAACCTGAGCATCTTGGCCTTTCTGCTTCAAGGATTCCTGAAGCGATTGTGCCTGCTCCTCGGTAATGCGGCGCAGGGGAGAACCGCCACCAATCAGCTTGTAATTTTCCTGAGACTTTCTGGCGCGATTGGTCGAAATCAGCCACGCCAATGGCTTTTGCAGCCATGTGAAAGGGAGGCGAATAATTTCTGGGTCAGAAAATAAGTTAAACAAAAAGGGGCGAACGTCTTCCAGTTGGTCTGGTCCGCCTAAGTTGAGCAGTAAGACTCCAACACGACCCATAATTCCTTCGATTCCCTTTCCTTTAATATTTGTTACTGACTTTAACAATAATTTTTCCTACATCTTAACCTGCTTTAGTAGAATCAATTCGCAACATTTCGGTTAGAATCGTCATCGTTTAGAGTGATTCTCACGCTTAAATCCAGTAGATTCAGCCCATCAAGCCAGTACTTATCAGAGTCTGGTGACATTTAGCTTGTTACAGCAGATGTGGCTTGGATCAGCGGCTTAGATTTATTTTTTGAGGCTGCTTGTGCCGAATCAATAGGTCTGCCTTTGCAGCTAGGCAACCGACCTGAAAGCAATGCGGCGAAATTTTCAGTGTTGCCAGCGAAGAAAGCCAACGAAAAAACTGCTGTTTCCGTCGTCCTATCTAAAGTTTAAGCCGTGGGCGTCTCTTCCTCTCAGAATGCTGACATAGACACGCGGATTTCCCAGACTAATCACCGTCTGAAAATGGCGAAACTGGGTCTGCAAATTGAGCGCCGAGGCGAAAAGCTAGCCTTGCGAGGCACTTTACCTCCGCGACCGGGTAGCCCACGATTGCGGCCGCATCAGCAGCGGATCAGCCTTGATGTGCCAGCCACGATCGCCGGACTCAAACAGGCTGAAAATCAGGTCAAAATTGTCGCCGCTCAGCTGATTGAAAATCGCTTTGACTGGCGGCAGCATTTGCCAGTGGCCGGAGGTGGCCGACTGCATGAGATGGTGTTGGCCGAGAAGCTGCAAGCTTTTGAGCTGTTTTTTTTGCAACACTTGAGCCAAAATCGTCCTCCTGCTTCTGTCCGAACCACCTGGGAGAAAGCTTATGCGCCTTACCTAAGCAAGCTGAAGGCGATCGCCCAATCTTCTAGCCACCTCAGCCTGCCAGAGCTGATTTATGCCACGGTTTACGCTACGCCCGCCAACTCGCGCAGTCGTCAAGTTTGCTGCACAGCCCTTAAGGCGCTAATCGAGTTTTTGCACATCGAGCTACCTGTCGATCTCAAAACCCTATGGGGTACCTATGGCACGAGCCAGACCCAAGCCCGCGAATTGCCTAGCGATCGCCAAATTCTCGCAGCCTATGAGCAGATTCCTAACCCTGCCTGGCGGTTTGTCTATGGCATCATGGCAACCTATGGTCTGAGAAATCATGAGGTGTTCTTTTGCGACTACAGCGCCTTGAGCTGTGGTGATGCTGAAGGCATGATCGAAGTCTTAGCGACGACCAAAACCGGAAATCATGAAGTGTGGCCTTTCCCACCCGAATGGGTCGATCGCTTTAATTTAAGGGAAGTTCGACTACCGACGGTCAACACTGACCTGAGCCAAACTACCCTTCAACGCATTGGACAGCAAGTTACCTGCCAATTTCGTCGCTACCAAATTCCTTTTTCGCCCTATGATCTACGACATGCTTGGGCCATTCGCACCATTCATATAGGGTTGCCCGACACTGTATCGGCACGAATGATGGGACATTCGGTGGCGATCCATACACGCACTTATCACCGCTGGCTAACGCGCCGCGATCAGCAACAGGCAGTCAGAGTTGCCCTCAATGCGGGACGGCAAGAATAGCCAAAATTTACAACGTTTGGCTGAATTCTGTTGCTGAGCTTTACATATTGCTGTTTTTGTTTAAAACTGAAGCTCTCAGGCATCTTTCACGGCTTTGGCGATCGTTTGAACTGAATTGAGATGCAAAATACAGCTGAATATGTTTGTGCTTACTGCGGCGAGTCGAATTTTACCTTCGTCGATTTCAGCGCAGGTAATCAGCAGTCCTACGTTGAAGATTGCCAGGTTTGCTGTCGTCCTAATGTTCTGTTTATCGGTATTGATGAAGAGACGTTAGAGATTGAAATTAGTAGTGAATATGAAGGCTAGGAGGAGAGTTTGGCGATCGTTCTATTGGTGGCTGTGCTGTTTGGCACCATAACACTCATCAATCAACTCATGCTCTGGTCAGAGTTTATTTTTAGCCTGTCGCATCTGCCCTCTTGGATGGGGCTAGGCTGTTTTTTACTGCTTTTTTCTTGGCTAATGGGAGACTAGCGCTGATAGGTGGCTGATGAAATTTGACTTGTGAAATTTGACTCAAAGGCAAGCTTGAAAATTGAATGCTTCTAGAAATGACTGCTGTAGTTTGTAACTGGGGAATACTTTGAATTTAAGACATCCATAATTGAGACATCTACCCTGATCGCTAGTCAAAATCAGATAAGCCTTAAATTTGGAGTTTTGAATCGGATTAGAGTTTTGAATCGTACACAGTAGGCCATTAACTTCAATGCGGATGAAAAACGTTGCGATCGACTGAATTTCTCTGAGGATTTTTTCAAGTCATGCCCGTTGCCTGCCCCTCAGCTTGTTAGATATATTCCCTGTAAGGTTACGATGACTCATCCAGAGCAGCGTCCTCAAAACTCAATGCTCTTATCTGCGGTCGAGCTGCCACCGCTGAAAATTTTATTGGTAGAAGATAATCTCACCAATCAGAAAGTAGCCCTGAAGCAGCTCCAGAGCCTGGGATATAAAGCAGAAGCTGTTGCCGATGGCCGCAGGGCGGTAGAAGCCATCGTTCAGTCGGCTCAAGCTGCTGTCTATGAGGTGGTGCTTATGGATTGCCAGATGCCCATCATGGATGGCTATAGCGCCACTCAAGCAATTCGAAATTGGGAGAAGCAGGCTCTAAGCCAGCGAGACAGAATAATTGTCATTGCGATGACAGCCAGCGATCTGGCCGAAGATCGGGAACGGGCGATCGCAGCAGGTATGGATGATTTCATTAGCAAGCCCGTCCGCCGAGAGGCTCTAGCGGGGGTACTACAGCGCTGGAGTCAGGTGATTGTTGCAACTCGGGCAGAGACGGCTCTAGCCTCTCAATCTCTCTTGGTTCAGTCAGAAACTCTAGATTCTCAGTTGATGCAATTTTTCCCAGCGTCAGAGCATCTTGACCTGTTGCACTTGCATTTGCTATCAGACAATAACCCTGAGTTTGAGTTAGAGCTGTTACAGCTATTTGTGGAAGACTCCACCGCACAGCTTGCTCAGATGCAGCAAGCGATCGCAATTGAAGATTGTTATCAAGTCGAACAGACTGCCCATCACATCAAAGGGGCCAGCGCAAACGTCGGGGCAAAAACGATGCAGGCAGCGGCGGCTCAGCTAGAGCTGCGGGCATACCGGAAGCAGTTGGGTGTAACAGACACGCTGGTCAGCGAGTTGGAAACTGCGCTTCAGCATATCAAAGACTTTGTTGAACGCGCCCGCTAGCTTGGCTTGACCGCTTAAAACTCTGCCGTGTGATGCTGCCAAATTTTGTTACTGAAAATAGGGGCAAGGCTCTGCCCCTATTAAGTCAACACGCAAAACCTGATCGCTGTAGTGGGCGATCGCTATTCTTCTTCAACAAAATCCTCGTCGTCATCGCCTTCTTCAACCGTTATCGGAGTCACAGAGTTAGCCGAAACCATAGCTCCCATCTCTAGCTTCTCCCGCACCAGCTTTTCTACATCTTTGGTGAAAGCAGGATTTTCTTCCATGTACTTGATGGCATTGTCGCGACCTTGGCTGATGTTTTCACCGTTGTAGCTATACCAGGCTCCCCGACGAGCCACCACACCCGTTTCTTCTGCCATGTCGATCAGACAACCTAACAGCGAGATCCCTTTACCAAAAATCACGTCAAACTCGGCAATGCGGAACGGAGGTGCAACCTTATTTTTTGCCACCTTGACTTTGGCTCGAATCCCATATTCCTCATTACCTTTCTTCAAGGTTTGAATCCGGCGGATGTCCATCCGAACTGAGGCATAGAACTTAAGCGCGTTACCGCCTGTCGTAGTTTCGGGATTGCCGTAGGAAACGCCAATTTTTTGACGCAGTTGGTTAATAAAGATGACGCTACAGCCCGTTTTGCCAATATTGCCTGTGATCTTGCGCAGAGCTTGGCTCATGAGTCGCGCTTGCAAACCCACGTGAGCATCGCCCATTTCACCTTCAATTTCGGCTCTGGGAACCAAAGCGGCGACAGAGTCCACTACCACTAGATCAACGGCAGTCGATCGCACCAATTGATCGACAATTTCTAGAGCCGCCTCTCCGGTATCCGGCTGAGAAACGAGTAGATTAGCAATATCGACACCCAAAGCAGCCGCATACATGGGGTCTAGGGCATGTTCTGCGTCAACAAAGGCTGCAACACCGCCCGTTTTTTGAACTTCGGCGATGGCATGCAGCGCCAAAGTGGTTTTGGCGGAGCTTTCTGGTCCATAAATCTCAATAATCCGACCTTTAGGCAACCCGCCCCCTAGCGCCAAATCTAGGTTAAGCGCGCCAGTGGAGATGGTTTCCACTTTCATGCGGGCGGCGTCTCCCAGCCGCATAATCGTCCCTTTGCCAAAGGTGCGTTCGATCTGGGTCAGCACCAAATTTAGAGCCTTTTCTTTCTCGGAACTTTCATTGCTGGTTTTAGCCATTCATCCCTCAGCGCAAGATTCTGCGAAATTAAAAAATTGTGTCTATTGGCAACCGCTCGGTTTCTGCAATAGCTCGATCTCTACAGCCCGATCTCTACAGGTTGGTCTTTACAGCAGCCCTGTAACCCCGCAGAAACCTGCGGAATGCAGTCCAGCTTACTGTCCGTTATGAGTCAGTATAGTTACCCTGAAATAAGAGGCAACCGCTTCAACCCCTATGGTAGACCTTTTTGAGTCAACCATACAAATGTACTAAATTTAATTAGATTTAGCTACTGTTTTAACAAGGCTTTGCATTCTGGGACTTTTTTGATTTCGTCAATCCTGCGCTAACCCCTGAAACTTGAAAACTCCAGAAAAAGATTTAAAACCATGACTTCTCATCTTCCTAGCCTATTGGTACCCGATACGGCACTCTCTGTTGCCGGACTCACGGCTTACATTCAAGCTTTGCTAGAGCAAGATCATCAGTTGCGGCAGGTCTGGGTAGTGGGGGAAGTCTCTAGCGCAACTCGCTACAAAAGCGGCTTGTTTTTCAATTTGCAAGATCCAGATGCCCAGGCCAGCATTAGCTGTGTGGTCTGGAATAACCAGCTTAACCGCTTAGCAACGCCACCGACTCAGGGAGAGCAGCTGATTATTTTGGGTCGTGTGCATCTGCATCCGCAGCGAGGCACCTACCAACTGATTGTGTGGCAGGCATTGCCTGCTGGCGAAGGACTCAGGGCGCTGCGCTATCGACAGCTCCGCAAACGGCTTGAAATAGAAGGGCTATTTGATTTGGCTCGCAAACGCCCTTTGCCTGCCCATCCTCGAACGATCGCCGTTGTCACCTCACCTCAAGCTGCTGCCTGGGGCGATATTCAGCGAACGCTGAAGCGCCGCTATCCTGGAATCCGGGTACTGTTTTCTCCGGCCTTGGTGCAGGGCGATCAGGCTCCAGGCTCAATTGTGCAAGCCATTCAGCGGGTTAAGTCTGACGGACGAGCTGAGGTTTTGATTTTATCTCGGGGAGGGGGAGCCATCGAAGATATGGCCTGCTTTAATGATGAGCGCGTGGTGCGGGCGATCGCCGAATGCCCCATTCCCGTTGTGGCTGGCATTGGCCATCAGCGGGATGAATCTCTCGCAGATTTGGTGGCGGATGTCTGCGCCCACACGCCGACAGCCGCCGCAGCTCAGGCAGTGCCGCTCTTGGCCGATGTTATGGCTGAGCATCGAACCCAGGCGCTGCGGCTAAGTCAGGCTGTCACCCACAGGCTAGAAACCGCTGCCGACAGCCTGTACCGTCTGCGTGGACGGTTGCAGCGGCTCAATCTCGATCGCCAGGTGCGCCAAGAGATGCAAACTCTGGGATGGCTCCGGCAGCGCTTGGTTCAAAACACAGGCCATCGTCTTGAAGTGGCGCATCAGCACTGCCATCTCTTGCGGCAAAAGCTAATTAGCTTAGATCCAGAAGCGGTCTTGAAGCGGGGCTATGCGGTGGCGCGACAGATAGATGGCACAGTGGCGCGATCGAGCATTGAGTTAACGCCGGGACAAAAGCTGATGTTGCAGCTTGCTCAAGGCCAGGTAGAAGTGACTGTGTCTGAAATCTTAAAGACTTGAATCAAAATGAACGATATTAAAACTATATGAATGATGCATCAGACTTACCGCAACCCCCCCTTTCGACCTCGCTTAACGCCTTGGAGAGTGAAAATATAGAAAGCGCTAGTTTAAAAAACATTAAAACAGCTCCAAGCAACCCTGATTTGCCCGTTCATTGGAACTATGAAACAACGGTTGCTGAGATTGAAACCATCATCAATCGGATTGAGCTGGGAGAACTGGAGCTAGCCGATGTGTTTGAGCAGTTCTCCGTTGCGATGGAGCGGTTGCGGCAGTGTGAGGCTTTTCTAATGCGACAGCAGCAGCAGGTTGATTTGTTGATTGAAACCTTAGTCGATCAGCCCGAAGGGTTTTAGGGAAGCGCTCTCTACCTTTGTGGCAATCTCTAAGCCTAGTAGCCCTGCTCGTTATAAATGATGCGATCGCCCTGAGTGACTACCAATCTATACCCCCCGATCGGCCTAACGGTTGCCGTGTAGACAAAATTGCCGCTGAGGTACGCGTAGGTGGTGCTAGACGTGGAAGAGGTTGATTTGACAGCTACAGCTTTAAGCTCTACCTGATCGGTACGTCTGTTGTAGAGATTCATCCGCACCTGATCATCCTGACTGTAGATCCGCACGACATATTTGGGCGTCTGGAACCGGGCGATCGTGGCGTTGTCGAGGCTGGGCTGTAGTGCTGTTGCCGACTGCTGCACAGGCGGGCTTGAGGGGGGTTCAGCAAGCGGAGAGGCTGGCTGACTCTCGGTTGGAGGTGAGCTGGCCTGCCGATTTTGCACCCGCTGACTGTAGGTAATGCGATCGCCTTGCTGAATCTTCAGCTCATAGCTACCGCCATCGGGTGTCACTGTAATCGTGTAGTCTGCCTCGCCCTGCAAGTTGGTATAGACAATGCCTGTGTCGATCACGGTTTGCTGCATCGGCAGACCTCGCTGCTCTACCCGATCGGTCTGGCGATTGTAAAGGTTTAGACGCAAGATGCCCCGTTGACGAAGCAGCCGAACGGCATATTGGGGAGTCTCAAAGGTCAGCAGGGTTTCTCCTAATGCTTCTCCTGAAGCTTCAGAAGACGACTGCGCTACGGCTCGTTCTTGCCAGGATTCTGCTTGAGCTAGAGGAAGGGCGATCGCAGCAGTCATGCCCCAAAAAGTCAGCGTAGATAACCCGACTGCCATCTTGAGATTAAGTCTGGCTTCAAGTCCAGCCTTGAGTTTGGCCTTGAGAGGGGGCTGCCGTAACCTAATTTGAACGTCCTGAATTTTGCTCATAGGATGCGATCGTTTCTGCAAAGTACCCTAAGATTTGTGCTCGGTCTACAGGCGCGACACCCTCTGGCCCAAACCAGGTGTCGAACGTAGCAACTGCCAGACTGTCATTGTTTAAGACATTCCGCATAAATGTGATCAACTCGCGGTTCACTAAGGCTTTGAAGGTAGCGTCGTTTTGCGGTAGCGCACAGCCATAAACTTCTAAGCTAAAAGGCTGGGTGGGAATGATTTCGAAGGTTTCGGCGTTGGGTAAGGTTTGTCTTAGCCCTTCCAAGAGAATGCCATCGCTGGCTAGTGCGTCGATCCGTCCGGCTATTAAAGCGGTTAAGCCCTCGGCGCGATCGGCAAAACGGGTCAGCTTTGCCAAACGCAGCTGAGTTTCAATGGGCTGCTCGTTGCTGGCTCCTCGCACTACCCCAATTTGTAGCTCAGGGGGCGTCAGCCGATGATCTTTCTTCACCAAAAATTGGGTACCTGTGCGAAAGTAGCCCACCGAAAAATCGGCGCGGAGATTACGGCTGGTTGTAATGCTGGTAGAGCCACAAACAATGTCAATCTCATCTCTTTCTAGCTTAGATGCCCAGTCTGCCACGTTGGTTTCGACCAACTGAAGCTGGACAGGGCGCTGGAGCTGATCTTGCATTCCGGCTTGAACCAGGCGCAGCAGTTCGATCGCAAAACCAACCCAGTTTCCTTGAGCATCAATGTAGGCAAAGGGCGAGGCATCGGTTCGGGTTCCGGCAGTCAGAACGCCCGATCGCGCCACTTTTTCCAAGACTGTTTCTGCCCGGACGGTGCGCTTGAATTGAATATCCGAGGGAGGCACATCCGGCTGAGCAGTCGGTGGGGACGGCTGAACGGTGGGTTGGGCAATGGGTTGAGGATTAGGCTGGGCAATAGGTTGAGGATTGGGCTGAGCGCCAACCGCGATCGCCACTCCTACCGTAAGCAAACAGCTCATGAGTGCGATCGCCACTCGTCGAAGCATCCCTTGCTTCCCCCTAACGAATCGGATCATGCACTGTCACAAGTTTCGTGCCGTCTGGAAAGGTGGCCTCGACCTGCACTTCATGCACCATTTCAGGGATGCCTTCCATCACATCCGTGCGGGTGAGTAGCGTTGTGCCGTGGGTCATCAAGTCGGCAACGGTGCGCCCTTCTCTAGCGCCTTCAAGAATAGCCGCAGAAATGTAGGCGATCGCTTCTGGATAGTTGAGCTTTAACCCCCTGTCTTTGCGACGCTCTGCAAGCAGAGCCGCCGTAAAAATCAGCAGCTTATCTTTTTCTTGGGGAGTCAGTTGCATGGTTAGAGTTCAGAAAAGTTCAGAAAAATCGTAGGACTCAAGTGTATCGGGTGCTGTCTCACCTCCGTTAGGCCGCAACAGCACCCTGAAGCACATAAAACAGCCAGCGCAGTAGATAGAAAGACAGCACAATGCAGGCAACAAAAACGAGGGCTAGCCCCGCAACCAGCAGAATAGCAAACCCATGATTAGACTTTTGTTCAGCTTTAGGGATTTTTAAGTGTTCTTCTAGCAAATCAATGTTGCGGATGTTTGATTTCCAGGTGACATCAAAAATATCGCCGACTACAGGCACGGTTCCGGCGATCGTCTCCACCAAAATATTAAACGCCATCGTGCTCAGCGTCGATTTCGAGGCTCCCAAGCGTGCCCCTTCAAGGACAATAAATGATGAGAGAATCATCCCTACGGTGTCGCCGCCGCCCGGAATCAGGCCAATAATGGGGTCTAGCCCAACCCGAAACTTGGTGCCCGGAATGCCGATCGCACTGTCTAGCACCCGACCCAACTGCCGCAACCGCTGCATGCGGGCAAGGGTCTGGGTCGGAGCAGGCACAGAAGGTTGAGAAGGTGGAGGGAAGCTAGGCATCTGCGTAAAGATTGCGGCTGTGTAAAGATTGCGGCTGAGCGCTCAAAAAACTGAGTGAGACATCAAAATTATCACATGAGACTCTGCTTTATTGGCTTAAGACGGTTTTTGCGCCCGTCGGCTTCAGGCGTTGCTGATTTTACCTGTGAAATTTATTTTGAGAGGGCGGATTAGGCAAGGCCACTTCAGCCTAATCTGGATCTTGCTTGTGCAGGCGTGGATTTTTCTGGCCTTTGGCTCCCTGCTGGCGATACCAGCGTCGCCACTCGGTAGAGCTACGGATGGTGAGCCACAGCAACAGCAATACGATCAGCCCCCCTTGCTTCGGTGCATCGAAGGCAAGCAGCACCAAAGCTACACAAAGGAAATCTTGGACAAAAACCACCCAGAGCGGCACAGACTTGAGCCGATAAAACCAGCCGAGCTGTACCAGATGGATCACCAGCGCCACCAGTCCACCCACAATTGCCAAAATAGCCACCATCCAGCCCTCAAGCGCTGTCGTTCGGGCAACTGTCACCCCCACGATCGCACCGACAAAGGGGCTAAACAAAAGCTGGACACTTTGCAGCCAGCGCTGCCCCAGTCGCTCTTTAGAAAACAGCAGCTCAACCAGCGACCAGCTAACTAGTACGCCCAGGACGAGAGGCGGCGGCAAAGCAGAGAGCAGGGGCACGTTTGACCAGAGGCGATCGCTTTGCAGCAAGCCAATCAGCAGCAGAGGCAGCGCGATCCTCATCCCTGCGGCCGCAGATAGAGAAAGAACGGCTAAGACCTCGATCACTTCGATCACCCCATTGAGAATTGCTGTGAAGCGGCTGATTCAAATCTAGCGCTCACTTTATCCAGTGCTCACTTTTAAAGCTTGTGATTTTAGGTTAGCTCATATCTTGCACTAGAGTGTGGCGCGCTCCGCGCGCCACACTCTAGTGCGGGTTTCAGCGGCGCTTCACGCCGCTGAAACCCACAAATTGAGATAAGAGTGCAAGATATGAGCCAATAAGGAACGGCGTACCGTTCGTTCAGATACAAGAAACACAAAGAGCGCTACTCAACTGGTTTACAGTTACATCAATGCTCTGACAGCAAAGACCGATTTATCACTGGTGCGTTAGTACCCGTATGTGAGCCTGGTTCTAGATGGTCGTGGTTAAGACATTGGTGAAGTGGAGACACTATCCCGTTTAGGAGACTATATCAACAGCGCCATCTGGGTCAGGGCAGCATTCACTGATTGTGTGGAGGATCGGTTGATGAGTCAACCCAAGAGCGAATTATCGGTTGTCAATCCCAAGGCAGCTGGCATTGACTTGGGAGCAGATTACCATTGGGTGAGTGTCCCGGAAGGTTGTGATGAACAGTGTATCCGTCGCTTTAGTTGCTTCACCGCCGACCTCTATGCCATGGCAGAGTGGCTCAAAGGGTGTGGGATTGAAACGGTAGCGATGGAAGCGACGGGAGTGTATTGGATTCCAGTGTTTCAAATTCTTGAAACTCAGGGGTTTGAAGTTAAGTTGGTCAATGCCTACCACGTTAAAACCGTACCGGGGCGCAAAAGCGATGTGCTCGACTGCCAATGGTTGCGACAACTGCACAGCTACGGGTTGCTGGCGGGGTCTTTCCGTCCCGATGACCAAGTGTGTGTCCTACGGAGCTACATTCGCCAACGGGACACGTTGATCAAAAGTGCGAGCACTCATATTCAACGGATGCAAAAAGCTCTGACCCAAATGAATGTGCAACTGCACCGTGTCATTAGTGACATCAGTGGCACCACCGGTCTAGCCATCATTCGGGCCATCGTCGCTGGGGAACGAGACTTGCACAAACTCGCTGCCCTTAAAGATTTCCGCATTCATGCAAGTACCGATGAAATTGCGGCTGCACTTAAAGGGGACTACCGAGGAGAACTGGTGTTTGTGCTCGCTCAAGAACTCCAACTCTACGAGGTGTTTCAGGCGCAAATTGCCGCTTGTGATGTTCAAATTGAGCAGTGCTTGAGCCAGTTTGCTGACCAAGTTGATCTCACCACCGCGCCCCTGCCACCCTCGAAACGACGGGGCAAGAAACAACCGGGTAATGCGCCCAACTTCGATTTGCGCACCCATTTGTACCGCATCAGTGGGGTAGACTTCACTCAAATTGATGGCGTTGGGGTGTTAACGGTGCTCACCCTGCTATCTGAGTTGGGCCTAGACCCATCCCGCTTTCCTTCAGTCAAGCATTTTGCTTCCTGGTTGGGGCTATGTCCTGGCTCTCGCATTACAGGGGGCAAGCGCAAAAGCTCCAAAACTCGACAAGTTGCCAATCGCGTCGCCACCGCTCTCCGAATGGCTGCCCAAACCCTCGTTCGCTCTCATTCTGCACTCGGCGCTTTCTATCGTCGGATGCAGTCCCGTATGGGTGCTCCCAAAGCGATTACAGCCACTGCTCACAAACTCGCACGCATCTTTTACCACTTGTGGACATCTGAGGATGCTTTTGTTGACCCAGG
>DATNPL010000141.1:0-11609 GCA_036703255.1 Coleofasciculaceae cyanobacterium | reverse complement strand
TGGGTAAGATGTCGAGCAGCAGGGGTTCAAAGATTTCCCATTCTGCATCTGTGAGGTCGCTGGAATAAGGCATGGCATCTCAATGAGGGAAGTTGGAGCACCTAATTCCTATTCTAAAAGATCTCAAATGGGTTCTATATGCGTTGACTGCTGAGTTAGTTAGAGAGTTAAGCAAGCGAGCTACAGGAAAGCTGTTCACAGAGGCTCAAGTTCAAACACTTACGAAAAGTATTGTCGGGAAGTATTTCTCAGACTGGCTGCCTACACCACAACGGGAAGCGGAAGCAGAGGAACGTATATCTGCTGCCAGAATTCACATCACAGAAGCAACAAAAATAATATCTGGTTTGCAAGATGACCTTGAAAAGCAGGCCAATCAGCTTGACTTGTTAGCAAGAGAAATTGATGAAAAGAAGCAAATTGCAGAGAGGTATACAATTCTTGCTCAAACTAACCAGGATGCCTTGGCTGCTTTTAAGGCTGAAATGGAGGAAACAGTTAGAAAGGAGTTGAATGCACAAAATGAAAAGGGTAAAATAATAAGGCAGACTGTATCATTTGCATCCTGGTTAATTGCCTTGATAGCTGGCGCTTTTCTAGGTGCGTGGTTTCAAGTTCAGCTAGAATCAAAAGTCCAACCTTCAGAGAGTCAGCCTTCGTCGCAGACTTCGAGATAAACTGAGGGCTGTCTATCTGTACCTGTTTTTCTATGCTTATCCCAAATGCAGAGAATGCAGTTGTTGATATTTGTAAGCTGCGTGACTATTGTCTCAATTTAGAGTATGACAATGGCAAGCACAAAGCTCGGCTTTTTTCATCAATTTTTGGAATGACGGCTGACAACGCCGAAGAACTGCGTCAGATCCTGCTTGAAGTTATTAAAACTCACGAAGCTCGATTAGGAAGACAGGATGAATTTGGACAACGCTACACCCTAGACTTCACGATCGAATGGCAAAATAGAAGTGCAACCCTACGGAGTGGCTGGATCATTGAGCATGGCTCAGAGATTCCAAAACTAACGACCTGCTATCCTCTGTAATGGTGGAGGTAATAAGCATGATAAACAATACAGTCAAGTTGCTAGATGTTGTCGCTCTGGTCATTGACCTTCCCCAATACAATTTGTGGCGCGGGCAGGTTGGTACAGTTGTTGAGACACTAGCGGAGGGTGCTGCATTTGAAGTCGAATTCAGCGATCGCAATGGGCGTACATACGAATCTTTAGGGTTGCGTCCAGAGCAAATTATGGTTCTACATTTTGAGCCAGAACTGCCTGATACAAGCACTGAAATGGTTACAGCGTAAGCAGCACAATAACCGCAAGGTTGAAGCGTCTCACCAAAAGCGGGAGCAGTCAAAATAACTGCTAGAAATTGCTAAAATAGGAGTAGAACGGGCAATAAAAACGGATGAAGCAACGGCAACGATTTGGATCAACGAGCAGCCAGAAGCTTTGGGGGTGGAATTGACATGACGATTAGGGCGATCGAATTACCATATGGAGAAAATTGCTGAGTTTTGTCACAAATGGCAAGTGACAGAATTCGCTCTATTTGGCTCCGTCCTGCGAGATGACTTCCGCCCCAACAGCGACATTGATGTGATAGTGCTATTTCACCTAGACGCTCACCCCACTTTACTCCGCTCAATGCTCCAAGGATGAGTTTGTTACAAACGTGCAGCTTCAAGATTCAGTCATTCGGCGGCTATTGATCATTGCTGAAGTTGCAAGACGGGTTTCAGACACAACCGGGCAGGCGTTATCGACAACGCTTAGCCAGTGGAAATTTTGACAATACGGTTCGGCTGTGAGATCTGGGTTCTGGAAAATGCTTGAGCGTTTTGCAGGGACATACGGACATGGTTTTTTCGGTTGCATTTGGGTATGATGCGACGGAGCGTCCCCTGCTTGCGAGTGGCAGTTTGGATGAAACGATTCGCCTTTGGGATGGGTCAACAGGTGAATGTTTGAGAATCTTGAAGAGCGATCGCTTGTACGAAGGCATGAGCATCCTTGGGGTAACAGGATTAACGGAAGCTCAGTACGCTACCCTGCGCGTATTAGGAGCAGTTTGTTAAGACTCTATCTTGAATATCCAGTGCGATCGCTCACCTGTAGATTGGGTTGACAACTGTCTGAACGAATGTACGAAATTATACAACAGAAGTTCTACTTTGCACTCTGTGGCAGCTTCGCTACCCATAAGCCTAGATGCGTCAATTTGCCCTCTATGGGGAATGCTAAAAATGCGCTCTGTACAATTTACCTCTTGACAGGGGTAACGCTGCTATCGCAGTCCAATCTTCGGGCTTGCGATCGATTCATATCAAACTCTTATATTGATAATGCACAGGTCACTCTCCACTGCAACCTTAGGGTTGGCTTTATTTTTATCGACTTGCTTCCTCTGCTCAACTGCTGAGGCGACTCAGCGTGGAACAGCTTCCTACGCCGTAGAAGACTTGAACCTTGATGGAATTCCCGATCTAATCACCGCGTCTTTTGATGGC
The DNA here is from genome assembly GCA_036703255.1 of Coleofasciculaceae cyanobacterium. Taxonomy (GTDB): domain Bacteria; phylum Cyanobacteriota; class Cyanobacteriia; order Elainellales; family Elainellaceae; genus Drouetiella. The sequence continues at coordinate 9,095 of DATNPL010000141.1, read as the reverse complement.
AAAGTCTCGATCGCCCTCGGCAACGAAGACGGCTCTTTCACCAGTGGCAATCAGATTGAAGTTGAGGGTCAGCCTGTTGGCATCGCAAGTGGGGAAATCAATCGAGACAGCTGGCCTGATCTGGTCATTTGGAGCGAGTTCTTAAGGGGCAATCCCTCTGACAATCAGCAGTCTTCTAGCACCGCACAATTAGTTGTTCTCTTGGGTAATGGTCAAAACTCTTTTGATCTCTCCTCAGCAAAATACTTAGACGTTGAGCAAGCGTTCAGTTTTCCGGTTGGGACAGGAAGACCGATTCTGGCGCTAAGAAACGTGAATGGAAACCGTTTGATGGATTTGATTGTCAGTTTTTATGGTTCTAATTGCAGCAATCAGGAGTATGGTGCAGCCGCTTTTGAGCTGGACATTGAAGGTAACGTTTCCACAATTGGTCTTCCTGACACGACAATTCCAGAACTGACTTACCCAGAAGAACTGGTCACTGCGGCAACGTATGAACCGAGATTAACCGAGCAGATGCAAAATCCATACTTTGTCACGGAACTCTATCTGCTCGGCATGACTTATGCATCCCTGGGAATTTCTACAGCTTCCAATTCGACGCATGATGCCTTGAACTTCTTTCCAGATACGGTTTGGAAGACCCATTCTTGTGAAACGGATGCTTGGCAAAAAGCCGGTCGTGAGATTCACGAGTTTATTCAAGAGGTGAATGATTCTGCACGGTTGCTCAAGTTCGCACGGTTGCTGATAGAGACAGCGAAAGGTGTCCCGGATTTATCTGAAGAGGTTAAAGATCCCATCTTCTTGAATGAATTTGTTGGATTGGGGCAAGCCTATGCTGCACTCGATCCACAACCTTCGACTAATGCCGAGGATGCTGGTTTTTTTCTAGATACGCTTTGGAGAGCAGCAGGAGAGAGAACGAGGCAAAGATAGCTCCTGAGCTAAACCGATCTGACTGGCTGTTGCAGCTAGTGAGAGAAGCACTCGGCCATGACTCGGCAACGGTGCGATCGATGAATGCCAGACATTGTGGCATTGGAAAAGAGATTGGCGCGACTAGCGAGTTGAGTGGCTTATAACTTGGAGTACAGCCAAACCGCCAATGAACTATTTGTGTAGCTTCCAATCTAAGTAGGCTTCCACTGAAGGGAAATACTGAAGGACACTATCAAAGCCTTCTGGCCTGCCTTTGAGATAGCCTTCCAAGTAGGCAGAATCTTGATTTTTGGGTAATCGACCCGCTTGGCGATCGCGGCAACCTTGCTGATAGCGATGTTCTCTTAACCGTTCAAACATAGGATACATTCGCTCGTGAAATGGATATCTAATCCCATCTCTACTGTACAGAGGCTATTTCATTAAATCAAATGTTCTTTGTTCTTAAAACAATAAATAGAAGTAATTAGATATCTTACTCAACAAGATGTCCATACTAAAGCTTCAAAATGAAGAGATTCTTTCCCAGCCATCTCCCAACTTGTCAGCAGCAATTCTCGTTTTGCCAATAAAGCCCGAAAAAAGACCGCCTGCGGCAGTCTTTTTTCGGGCTTCGTTAGGGGATTTCACACCCTGCGGGCGTGAAGCCCCTGATATGAAATCCATCATCATGAGAACTGCTGACTAGTTTTTAAACATTAAGATTAGATCTGGGCGAACCCTTTTGCCGTTGTTGCGGCTGCATTGTCTCGGTTTACATCGGCAGTTTGCATCAGCAGAGTCATGACCTCCTCATTTGCAAGAAATCTATGTCATTTGGGCGTTGCTGATTTTATCTATGAAATTTAATTTGAGAGTCGGATTAAGTCATGCCGCTATTTGTTTAAGATTTCTGGTGTCAATGTGAAAATTCTACTGGTGGAGGATGACCCAGCTATTCGTCTCCTCATTGAGAAAGCCCTGAGTTCTTATCACACGGTCGAGGTTGCAGAAGATGGTCGAGCGGCTTTGGCGTTAGCTGAGCAGATTGACTATGATCTTTTGGTGCTAGATATTGGCATCCCTGAGATCGATGGCATCAGCGTTTGTAAACGGCTGCGTGCTCAGGAGTGTCAGACGCCCATTCTGCTATTGACGGCAAGAGATCGGATGAGCGATCGCGTTCTAGGATTGGATGCAGGGGCAGATGATTACATGGTCAAGCCCTTTCATATGCCAGAACTTCTCGCGCGGATTCGGGCGTTGTGTCGGCGAGGAAGCACAACGACGGCTGTTAGTGTGACCTGGGAAAAGTTGCAGCTTAATGACTTGACCCATGAGATTTGCTATGGAGAGCAGCGATTGCACCTAACGCCGAAGGAATACGGCATCCTAGAATTACTGCTGTTGAACCCCCACAAAATCTTTAGCCGCTCGACTATGATCGATCGCCTTTGGGAATTAGAGGAAACTCCGACCGAAAGTGCGATTAGTAGCCATATCAAATCCATTCGGCAGAAGCTAAAGGCAGCCGGAGCCAGCCACGACTTCATTGAGACAATCTATGGCTTTGGTTATCGCCTGCGTCCACTCAAAGCAGAGGAAAGCGCAGAGTCCAACCCAGAAGCCGTGGTGCTAGATGCAGCGCCAGACTTTTCACAAGAAGCGGCCGATGCCGTTATGCTTGACCTTTGGGAGCGGTTCAAAGAGTCTTTCAGCAGCCAACTGGACTTGATGGATCAGGTGGTTAACGCATTACAGGAGAGCCGCTTGACAATAGCCTTGCACCAGGAAGCCAAACAAACCATTCATAAATTGGTGGGGTCGTTGGGCGTATATGGCTTCCCGCAGGGATCGGTGCTGGCTAGGCAGATTGCGGACTTACTGCATTCTCCTCCCCCTTTGGAAGCAGCCAAAATTCAACAGATGGCTCAGTGGGTAGCGGCTTTGCGCCAGGAAACAAGCAAAAAGCCTCGGAGGGCGACTCCCTCAACACCGATCGCGCCCCTGCCGCGTGTGCTAATCGTAGATAATGACACAGCCTTAATTGAGCAGTTGCAGGCAGAAGCAGCAAGACGATCGTTCCATCTCACCAGCGCTCCCAATCTAGAAGCAGCGCAATTCCTCCTCGATCGCGATCGCCCCAATGTACTTTTGCTGGATCTTACCTTTGCAGACCGTCATGACGAGGGTCTACATTGGCTAGCCACCCTGAAGCAACAGTATCCCCACATGCCTATGCTGGTCTTTACAGGACGGGACAATCTGAGCGATCGCGTCACGGTTGCCCGGTCAGGAGCACAAGCCTTGCTTCAGAAGCCGATGTCGGTGGAGAAAATTTTTCAGACGATTCAGGAAGTGCTACAGCGGCGACAGCCACCTACAGCCAAGGTGATGGTGGTCGATGATGATCCCAGTATTTTGCATCGATTGTCGGTGGTGTTATCACCCTGGGGATTAGAGGTGAAAACCTTGCTAGATCCGGCTCGTTTTTGGGAAGTGTTAACCCATACGGCTCCTGATCTATTGCTCTTAGACATTGAAATGCCAGGTTTTAATGGAATTGAACTTTGCGAAGTCGTCAGAAACGACCTGCAATGGGGCAATTTACCGATTCTGTTTTTAACGGCGCATCAGGAAGTAGACATGATTGTTCAGGCATTTGCGGCCGGAGGAGATGACTATATTCGCAAGCCGATTCTAGAACCGGAGTTAGTCGCCCGTGTGCTCAATCGCCTAGAAGTACGGCAGCGCCGAAGGTTGGGAGGGTAAGGATCATGGATTAAATAAGATCCGATAGTTTTTTGGAGGTGCCGTGCACCTCCAAAAAGCTGTTACAGGTTAATTAATTTGCGATCCTCATAAAGTACAATCATGGCCGAGAATTCACGCCCCTTTTTGAATATTGATGACGATGCTCAAGACATAGCTCAATTGGCGTTGGCATCAGCACAGATAGGAATCTGGGATTGGGATTTGGTAACGGGGCTGATTCGCTGGAATCGAGAGCATGAGCAGTTGTTTGGCTTACCTGCTCACAGCTTTGACGGGAGATACGAAACTTTTGATCGCCATGTTCATCCAGACGATCGCCCTGGCTTAAATCAGGTCGTTCAACAGGCGCTTCAGGATCACAAGAGCTACCGTCATGAGTTCCGTATTGTCTGGGCAGATGGGAGTATTCATTGGGTAGAAGGACGAGGCAGCGCTTTTTATGACGAAGCGGGACAGCCCTTGCGGATGATCGGCACGATCATGATGATCGACGATCGCAAGCAAACGCAATTATCTCTTCAACAGCAGCTTGAACAACAGCGGCTGGTGGCAGCCATGACTCAGCGCATTCGCCGATCGCTCAACTTAGAAGACATCCTGCAAACCACGGTCGATGAGGTGCGGCAGTTCCTGCAAGTCGATCGCGTGATTCTCTTTGAGTTTTCGCCTGAATGGGGAGGAAGGGTCACGGTTGAATCGGTTGTAAATGAGACGCTAGCCATCTTACCCGCCGATATTTATGACCCTTGTATGAGCGAGTCCTATGTGGAACCGTTTCAGCAGGGATTGGTCACGGCCAAAGCCGATATTTACAGTGCAGACATTAGCCCCTGCCATGTTGAGTTTCTCGCGCAATTTCAGGTAAGGGCAAACCTGGTGGTTCCCATTCTGAAAAATGACGCTTTGTGGGGCTTGCTCGTGGCTCATCATTGCACTTCTCCGCGTCAATGGCAAGATTCAGAGATCGACCTACTTCGGCAGCTTGCAGATCAAGTGAGCGTGGTGCTTCAACAGGCCGCGTTGTTTGAACAGATACAGACCGAATTGCTAGAGCGCAAACAGGTTGAAGAAGCCCTGCGCCAATCGGAACAGCGTTACCGCACGCTGTTTGAATCGATTGATGAAGGCTTTTGCATGGTTGAAATGCTGTTTGATGCCACCCATACGGCCTTCGATTACCGCTTCTTAGAAGTCAATTCAGCCTTTGAGCAACAATCGAGCCTTAAAGAGGCAGTCGGGCAAACAGCGCGTCAATTAATGCCCAATCTTGAAGACCATTGGTTTGAAATTTTTGGAAATGTTGCCCTAACAGGCGAACCGATCCGAGTGGAAAATGGCGCTGAGCCACTGAACCGTTGGTTTGATGTGTATGCCTTCCGTTTTCAGCCCGCAAGCCCAAATGTAGGTATTCTCTTTAAAGACATTACTCAGCGCAAGCAGGCCGAGCTTGCCCTACAGTCACTCAACGCTGAGTTAGAGCAGCGGGTGGTAGAACGAACCGCAGAGCTAACCGCTATTAACGATCGCCTGCTCATTGCGCTCAAGGAACAGGCAAAAACTGAAGCTGCCCTGCGCGAAAGTGAAGAACGCCGCCGCTTAGCCCTAGACCTAACCCAGATTGGCGCTTGGGATCTGCATGTATCCACGGGCAAAGCGATCTGGGATGACACGTCCTTCGCCCTTCTGGGGCTTTCTCCCGGTACAGCCGCTAGCTACGATCTATGGCGTAAGCATGTTCACCCTGATGACATGAGTTGGGTGGAACACCAGTTTCAGCAGGCGATCGCGACCAAAACTGAGTTTGCGATCGAGTATCGAGTCATTCATCCTGATGGCTCTGTGCATTGGCTGATGGTACGAGCACGCGGCACCTATGACGAGGCTGGACAGCCGTTGCGAGTGCTTGGAACTTGGTTAGACATTACCGATCGCAAACGAATAGAAATTGCCTTGCAACAGCAGACAAGGCAGGAACAATTGCGTTGGAACGTAACCCAGGCAATTCGGCAATCTCTGGATCTAAATGGCATTCTCAATACGGCTGTGGCCGAAGTCAGGCAAACCTTACAGGTCGATCGCGCTACGGTTTACTGCTTTCAGCCCGACTGGAGCGGCGATTTCATTGTGGAGTCGGTTGGTGCTGACTGGGTGCAGCTTGTCGATGCCAACATCCCAAAAGTCTATGAAGATACGCATCTCAAAGACACAAAGGGCGGTCGTTTCCAAAACCATGAAACCTTGGTGATTTCAGATATCTATACATCTGGACTACATCCCTGCCACATTCATTTGCTGGAACAGTTTCAGGCCAAAGCCTATGTCGTTGCACCGATTTTTTCTGGCACAAGACTATGGGGTTTGCTGGCGCTTTATCAAAATACAGCAGCGCGCCAGTGGCAAGACTGGGAAGTGGAGTTGCTGAAACAAATTGCCAGTCAGCTCTCGATCGCCCTTCAGCAAGCCGAACTTTACAGTCAACTTCAGGTTGAGTTACAAGACCGTCAGCAAGCGACAGCGGTGATCCGAGAAGCCGAACGACGTTGGCGATCGCTGCTAGATAACGTGCAGCTCATCGTCGTGGGTTTAGATCAGGCAGGCAACATCAACTATGTCAATCCCTTCTTCTTAAGCCTGACCGGGTACGCTGCCTCAGAAGTGATGGGTAAGAACTGGTTTAAAACATTTGTGCCTGCTTCTAGCCAGTCCTCGGTTCAAACTGTTTTCACAGAAGTCTTGGCTCAAAATGCTCATCCCTATTATAAAAATACCATTCTGACTAAAGCGGGTGAAGAACGGTTTATCGCCTGGAATAATACGATGCTGCAAGATGCGAGCGGTAACGGCACTGGCATCATTAGCATTGGAGAGGATATTACCGAGCGACAAAAAGTTGAGAAAATGAAGAATGAGTTTATCTCGATCGTTAGCCATGAGCTGCGAACGCCCCTGACCTCCATTCGTGGATCGTTGGGGTTATTAGCAACGGGTGTGATGGACGATGAACCCGATGCGATGAAGCGCATGATTGATATTGCAGCGATCGACACCGAACGATTGGTGCGGCTGGTAAACGATGTGTTGGATCTAGAGAAGCTAGAAAGCGGCAAAGTTTCCTTGGTTCGCAAATGGTGTGATGCTGCTGACCTAATGCGGCGATCGATCGAGGTGATGCAAAGCAGCGCTCAAGAAGCAGGGGTACAGTTAGTCGTACAGCCTTTATCTCTACAAATCTGGGTTGATCCCGATCGCATTATCCAAACGCTAACCAATCTTCTCAGCAATGCGATTAAGTTCTCTCCGCCTGGAAGTACGGTTTATCTTCAGGTTGAAAGAGATCAGGGGACGGCAGAAGCAGCTCTTCAAACTGTCACGCAGGAAAGGCGAAATTCGACAAAACTTTCTAGAGGCGCGACTCAATCCTCAAACCTCTCTCCAGCACCCCACATCCTTTTCTCTATTCACGATCAAGGGCGGGGCATCCCCACCGATAAACTGGAAAGTATATTTGGTCGTTTTCAGCAGGTCGATGCCTCTGACTCCCGTGATCAGGGCGGTACGGGTTTAGGCTTGGCCATCTGTCAATCGATTGTGCAGCAGCACGACGGTCAAATCTGGGTCGAAAGCACTTGGGGGCAGGGCAGCACTTTTTACTTCGCCTTGCCGCTACAAACGAAGTAAGTTCTGTTACTTGGGTATTCTCAATCAGAGTAGATAGCTGGAAATGGGCATGACAACGAGGCGTATCTTGATCGTGGATGACGAAGATCGAATCCGCGAAGTGGTTCGGGTGTGTCTGGTGAAGCTTGCCAAATGGGATGCAATGACGGCTGCATCAGGAGTAGAAGCCATCCAGACCGCCCTAGTCGAACAACCGGATGCCATTTTATTGGATATCTCCATGCCAGGAATGGACGGGATAGAAACGTTTCAACAGCTCCAGGCAAACCCGCAAACACAAGCCATTCCAGTCATCTTTCTCACCGCCAAAGTGCAGCCTGTGGAGCAGGCTGAGTACAGGCAACTCGGCGCGGCAGGGTTAATTGTCAAGCCTTTTGATCCGGTTCAGCTTGCCCAGGAAATCAGTCAATTGTTGGGGTGGCTCTAGGCTCAGGCGATCGCAAATTAGGGTTTTGTGGCGTGCACCACAAAACTCTGAAATTCAGCTTTTAGGGCAGGCATGGAGATAGGGAACCCCCTGCACCCCGTCCTAACCAGCCTTTCGGCTGCTATGGAAAAAATAGGAGGAGTTTGCAATCTCCTGAATTTATTAAACTCTTAAGATCTATTTAAGAATTCAGGCGGTTTCTCCAGAATTTCTCCATCTTTTATACCTAATCTGAAACCGTAGCAAGCTCAATTCTTCATGCGATGGTCAAGTGGGCGAAAAATGCTCCGATCAAGTCAAGTTGTGCAAAACAACACATTGGGGATGGTTGAAATGACCATCAAGCGAATTTTAGTCGTGGATGATGAGGCCAACATCCGGGAAGTCGTGTCGCTCTGCCTGCAACGGCTAGGAGGCTGGAACGTTTTAACGGCTGCTTCAGGATGGGAAGCCTTGCGGCAAGTAAAAGCTGAGCCACCCGATGCCATCATTCTGGATGTGATGATGCCAGAAATGGATGGGTTCACTTTTCTAAAACAGCTTCGGGCTGACCCCAGCGTGCAGCCTATTCCGGTCGTGTTGCTCACCGCAAACAGCTATCTTCCAGACCTACAGCTCTTTCCTAAGCTGGGCATCGTACTCACGATTCCGAAGCCATTTCAACCCGTCGATCTCGTCCAGAAAATAGGTCAAGTCATAGGCTGCTAAGGCAGCGACCTGTTGTGCAAAAAGTGCGATCGCGCTTGTGCAATCAAACTTAGTCAAATTTCAATCGATCTTCAAACTTTCTCCATAATCTTTTACTACTTTTAGCTCAGAAGCAATTAAAGCTGCATTTAACTCTCTTCTTAACCAATGCTCTGCTGAATTTTTCTATTTAATGAGGCGCTTACGATGAACGATTGCCCTTGCTGCTCTAATTCAATGCTTCGCCATGTTCGTCGTCATGAGGTGTACTGGTTCTGTCGGAGTTGCTGGCAAGAGATGCCGCTGCTCGAGTCCTCTGCTAATCTTGGCTTGCTCTCAGCCTCTTTAAAACATCGGGTCGCTGCCGCCACTTTGACGCGATCGATTGTGACTGCTTAGAACTTTTCAATCAACTTTAATACTCCACTGATCACACCGCTCTCACCTTTACTCCGCATTCAAAGCTTGTTAGTGTCTTTATTTTTTCGCCATTGGCAAGAGAAAACTCAACAAGCTAGACAGTAGGGAGAGTCACGCATTGAGAGCAGTCTCCCATGAATATCGCAGAGCGAGAGCAACAAATATTGCGGGTCAAAGCCAGCAGTTT
>DATNPL010000114.1:0-22374 GCA_036703255.1 Coleofasciculaceae cyanobacterium | reverse complement strand
TTTTGGACAAGAGGGCTTGTAGAATATCCATACTGCTATTTCTCAGGTGCTAGTTTTCAATATCTGCACCCTAAACTGAGAGGTAGCTTTTTGTCTACATAGCCCGATTTTTCCCCTTCCAAAACTGTCCGGACTATTGCTCTACTAACAGACCAGGCTTATTTACCTTTAGTCAAATTTTTGGCGACATCGGTTTAAAGCTAACTCAAATTCAGCAAGAACAGAAAGAAGATAGCTTAACGTATAGCATCGAGACTCTACCTGAACATGACGCTGATTTTTTATTTATCGTGGCATACAACTTACCCACTGAAACTAAAGAGGAAAATTCTGAAACCTTATCTTTCTTGAAACAGCCTATTTGGTCACAACTCAAAGCCGTTCAGAATAAACGGGTTTATAAGGTGAAGTGGGATGTTGGAGGAGCAATTGGGGCTAATCGAATCATTGACGATCTTTATAAGTATCTTGGCAGCACTCCCTAAACTCACGCCAAAACGCATCTTGTTCATTCACAAATGCTGTCCCCATTTTCTCTTAAGAATTGGAATGGTAAAGAGGACGATATGGGCGATTGCGCGCTGCACCACTTCGTGAACGCCCACTACTCTACTTTAGCCGATCGCATAATCACTCATCTCACGCATGAAGGGAGGATAAAACCCCAAAACTATGTCGTGTTTCGGCACGCCTAAATCGACTAAATCAGCCGCAATATCATGCTCAGTTGAGTTGTAGAAAATCCAAATCTTTTCATTGCGAATATCTAAATGCATTACACAATGGTGAATCCATCGCTTATGCTGCCAACCCAAATGCACAATTTGATAGTGATTTCGCTCAGTATCAAAAATTGTTTCAACCTCAATTTCTCCGTAGGCAGGTTTGCTTTCGGCATATCTCAATAAAAGCTGCTGCACAATTTGCTGATATTGAGTTAATGTATCGCTCAGACTTTCCATTGCACAATTTGCTCCAACTCAATGTCATAAACAATTAATTTGACCTTGTTTTCCTCCAACATTGATGCCGGGAAGTCAAGCTGAAAGAAGCTGTTATAAGTCAAGTCCGGAACCGCCAAATAGAGGACTCGATCGGGTTCTTCACGGCGTAATGCACCCCGCTTTGACAACTTGGTGAAACCGATCTCTAGCCCCTATCAGTGCTCCTTTGCTCAACGGGTTTGGTCATTTTCCCTTTTGCAGCCACCTCCACCGTGTTGACCCAAAGCTCATAGATTTGCTGTCCCCATTTTATCGAATCATGACTCAGGTTCCTTTGGTGCGTCTACTCCGTTATGCCAAACCCTATCAAGCTCAGGTCTGGGGAGCGGTCATCTGCTCCATTTTCCGCACCCTATTTGACCTGGCACCGCCCTATCTAATTGGGGTTGCTGTCGATGTTGTAGTCGAGCAAGAAGCCTCCCTCATTGCTCGATTGGGCGTTCAAAATCCGTTGACTCAGTTATTTGTGTTATCGCTGCTGACGATCGCCACCTGGGGGTTAGAATCGCTCAGTCAATATGGAGCCGATAGACTTTGGCGCAACTTGGCGCAAACTCTCCAGCATGAACTGCGCGTCGATACCTACAACCACCTGCAAGATCTCGAACTCGCCTATTTTGAAGATCGCAGCACAGGAACCCTGCTATCGATTCTCAATGACGACATCAACCAGCTAGAACGGTTTCTCAATTTTGGTGCCCAGGATTTAATTAGCTTTTTTTCACGAGTATGCGCGGTTGGGATTAGCTTTTTGCTCTTAGCTCCAGGGATTGCCTGGTTTGCCATGCTGCCGATTCCTTTTATTCTATGGGGAACGTTTCTATTTCAATCGCGATTGGCTCCTCGGTATGACAACGTGCGTGATCAGGCAGGGCTAATTAGCAATCGCCTCTCTAACAATCTCTCTGGCATGGCCACGATCAAAAGCTTCACTGCTGAAGCCTATGAGAGCGATCGCGTCTATCAAGAAAGTGAGACGTATCGTCGCAGTAATCAAAGGGCGATCGCCCTGAGTGTTGCCTTTCAGCCGCTAATTCGGTTTTTGATTTTGCTAGGGTTTGTGCTGACGTTGTATTTAGGTGGCAGAGAAGTGCTTCAGGGTCAGCTTACAGTGGGCACTTACGGCTTCATGGTGTTTATCGTTCAAGATTTACTCTGGCCCTTCACTGAGTTGAGCGAAATTATGGACGAATATCAGCGAGCAATGGCTTCTGTGCGACGGGTCATGGGATTACTCGATACGGCGATCGCAATTCCACATAGCAGTCAATCTCTACGGCTTAAAACAGTAAAGGGTGCGGTTCAATTTGACAGCATTACCTTTGCCTACAAGGGTCGCAATCCGGTTCTCAAAAGTCTTTCGATACAGATTCCGACCGGAAACACGATCGGAATTGTCGGCGCAACGGGTTCAGGCAAAAGTACGCTCGTCAAACTTTTACTGCGCTTTTATGATGTACAATATGGACGTGTTTTAATTGATGACATTGATATTCGAGAGCTTAACCTATCTGACTTGCGGCAATGTATCGGTTGGGTAAGTCAGGATGTATTTTTGTTTCACGGTACGGTTGCCGACAACATTCGTTATGGCAGTTTTGACGCAACCCATGAAGAGATTGTTCAAGCTGCAAAGTTAGCAGAAGCCCATGAGTTTATTGTGCAGTTGCCTCAGGGTTATGACACGATCGTCGGGGAACGGGGACAGAAGCTCTCAGGCGGACAACGCCAACGACTGGCGATCGCCCGTGCCATTCTCAAAGACCCGCCGATTTTGATTCTCGATGAAGCAACTTCAGCGGTGGATAACGAGACTGAAGCAGCGATTCAAGAATCGTTAACGCAGATCACGCAAAATCGAACGACTATTGCGATCGCCCATCGGCTTTCCACCATTCGCAATGCCGATCGGATTTACGTCATGGATGATGGTCAAATGGTTGAGCAGGGCACCCATGAAGAACTGCTGCTGCACAATGGAATTTATGCAAAACTGTGGCGGGTACAGTCGGGCATCGAATAAGCGATTGCAGAACGTGGTGAGATGACCGCGAATTTTCCTATTTGAACTGGATGCCGAGGGCAGTGTTTTGCCCAATCTTGACGGAGATATCCCTCGCCACTCCTTCATCTATTTTGGCGATCGCTTCGCCAGCAGCTTTGCTGATAGAAAATTCGCCTTATGTGATCCAGGACACATTTCTATAGCGGCTTATTCCTATATCTGTGAATCTATTCATTTATTCACTGACCTAAGAATATGCCAGAGTTCCCTGACTCCCATAATCATTCGCATCCTCACTCTCAGGCTTGCCCCCACTGCGGCGCTAAAGGTAGCGCCTCTGGGCTACCAGACTCAGCAGAGCCAGAAGCATCAGAGGCATCAGACAACCCCTCCCATCATCCCTCCCAGTTTCTCTCTAAGCAGTCACGACGGGCTTTCCTGACTTCGCTGGGTGCCGCAACGGCTCTGGGCACCAACATGATTGGTTTCTTACGCAACCCTCAAGAAGCCAAAGCCCAAACGCTGCAAGCCGCCGACTCTATTCGCGATGCAGGCAATATTCACGTCCTGAAAGCCACGCCCGAAAATTGCTTTTGGGGTTACTTTGACAAAGACCTGCCGCCTGTAATGACGATCGATTCTGGGGATATTGTCTATGTAGAAGCCTTGACCCACCATGCTGGAGATGCCCCCGACCTGCTGATGGATGATGGGGTTAGAGCCGTTTATGAAAGCGTGACCGATCGGGGGCCAGGGGTTCACATCATGACAGGGCCGATCGCCGTGCGAGGGGCTGAGGTCGGCGATACGTTGATGGTGCGGGTGCTGAAAACCCAGCCTCGACTCGCCTATGGCAGCAACATTGCGGCAAACTGGGGCTATCTCTACGACAGCTTCAAGAAAGAGCGGATCACGATTTATAAGATCGATGCTGAAGCTAACCTGGCTGAGCCTGCTTTTGCTTACGACTTTAAGGGCAGACCCGTCTACGACACGCCAGGATTTATCACGGCTCCCGATGCCAGCGCTCGGGAAGTGATTAAAACAAAGGTGGCGATTCCCATGCGGCCTCACTTTGGGGTAATGGGAGTAGCGCCTCAAGAGAGCGGACGAATTAACAGCATTCCGCCAGGGCCGTTTGGCGGCAACATTGACAACTGGCGAAATGGCGCAGGGGCGACCATGTACTACCCTGTCTTCAATCGTGGAGCAAACTTCTACGTGGGCGACACGCATATGGCACAGGGTGATGCAGAGCTTTCGGGGACGGCGATCGAGGCTTCGATGAATGCCTATCTGCAAATCTTTGTGATTAAGGATTTTCCCATCACCAATCCTATCTTGGAAACAGAAACCCATTGGATCACGCATGGCTTTAATGAAGATCTCAACAAAGCCATGCGGCAATCGGCTGAACAGATGCTCAACTTTCTGCAAACCAAACGGAGCATGACGGCGGATGAAGCCTACTCGCTCATTTCGGTGGCAGTAGACTTTGGCGTGACGCAGGTGGTGGATATCCGCCAAGGCTGCCATGCTGCCCTACCCAAGAATATATTTTTGCCCACGCCCTACTCGACATAACCGGGTTAGGCAATTTTCTTCAGGGAGAGGCGATCGCCTCTCCCTGAACTGTGAATGCTTGCAAGGCAAGAGACTGAAGATCATCGCAAGGCCATAACGGGAGCTGTCATGCTTCGGGTTAGCCCACAAAATGGATTTTTTCCTTAGAAGGCTTTATTAGAACTTGTTCCAATTAAGAAATTAGTTTATAGTAGCCATGATGGGGCAAGCCAAGCCGCTATCAATTGTGTTACCGACTACTTTTTTAGGTTGCTCCTACCCACTGTCTCTTGTTCGCCTCATCATGGGTCACTTTATTATGGGGATGCTGCTGATTTTATAGCCAGATTCAGCCATGCTTCACGGGTGACTACAGAGGATTGCCAGTCAAGGTGATTGCAAGCAAAGGTGGCGAAACAAGATTAATTGGAATAGAATTATTTCAAGGGTTCCAATTAGTCAGAAGATGAACTCCACTGGCTTGAAAGTGTGACTAGAATCACATTATCATCCATTCTAACTGCTATAAGTGGTATGAGCAAAGGGCAGGAGACTCGCTAAAGAAGCCTCACCGTCATGAAATGAGGTTCTGTAGCGTCAGGCGTTGCATTCTATCTTTTAACCAAATTCGTTGATTTTACTGGCGTAAGCCGCTAAGGGGCATGGGGGATGGTGACATCCGTATTTTCCCACTCGCCTTAAAACCGTCAAATAAAGCATGACTGACGACTAGCGCATTATCAAGACAATTGATGCCGAATTAAGTTCTGCATCAGGACGGCTGTACTGAGGTTTTGATATATATGATTGGGCAACTCTTAGCTGACCGATATCTGATTCTAGAGAAACTTGGATCTGGTGGATTTAGCGAAACCTATTTGGCGCGGGATAAATATTTACCCTGCCATCCCCTGTGCGTCGTCAAGCGTTTCCAGCTATCGTCCAGCAGCGCGATTTCAGAAGAAACGGCGCAACAGCTCTTTGAAACGGAGGCTCAAATCCTCGATCGCTTTGGGCAAAACCATGCTCAGATTCCCACTTTGTTTGCCTATTGCCGCGAGCAAGAATGGATTTACCAAATCCAGGAATATATTGAGGGTGAGAACTTAGGAGATGCGATCGTTCAAGGACAGTATCTCAGCTCGGAAGCGGCGATCGGCTTATTGAAACAAGTCTTACCAATATTGGACTATATTCATGCCCAGCAGGTGATTCACCGAGATATCAAGCCAAGCCATCTGATTTACAGCAAAAATACGATCGTTTTAATTGATTTTGGCGCTGCTTGCTCGGTATCTGAGACACACGCGGCCTCCGAAACCCATTCGGCTAGTGCGGCTCTAGCCATTGGGACTCCAGGCTATATGCCGGATGAACAGCTCTTGGGCATGGCCGAGTTCGGCAGTGATATCTATGCGCTGGGCGTATCCGTGATTCAGATGATGACGGGTATCCATCCCCAGGATTTTCAGCAAGATCCGATTTCAGGCGAGCTAGATTGGCAGGTGCATTTGCAAGGGCGATCGATTGATCCTCACTTGGCTTCAATTCTGAACCGCATGGTACAGCGTCATCCGCGATTGCGCTTTGCCTATGCGGCTGAAGTTTTAGCCGCTCTGAAAGCGCCCCCTGTCAAGCAGCGGCCGCCCAAGCGCAGGATGTCAGTCCGGCAGCTTTGGAAACCGACGGTTGCAGCGCTGCTGCTGATGGCGGGATGGTATGGCTCTAGCCGGATTGAGCAGGCCGGGGCAATGCTGTCTCAAGCTGAGCACTTTGTTTCTCGCTCAGAAAAGGACATCACCTTGGTGCATGATATGACGCTGCCCTCGGGTGTCGATCGCATGTTGATTGCGCCCGAAAATCGCTTTTTAGTCACCGCAGAGTCTGATTATGGATTGCATCTTTGGGCACTGCCCACCGGAGCCGCCCTCCAAACCCTGTCAGGGCATACGGATACGGTAACGGCTTTAGATGTGAGTCAGGATGGCCGTCTGTTGGTCAGCGGCAGCAAAGATCGGACGCTGCGGCTTTGGGATACAACTTCGGGTAAACCCATCTGGAGCATTGAGGCCCATGCCGGAGCGGTAGCTGCGATTGCCATCAGCCCCGATGGACAATCGATCGCCAGCAGTGGCGAAGATGGAACGCTGCGAGTTTGGAATTTGCAAACTGGCGCACCCTTACACACGCTGTCTACCACGCATCCCGTAACTGCCCTGACCTACGGGGGCAATTCCGATCGCCTGATTAGCGCCAGCACCCGAGATGAATTGCAGCTCTGGGATCTGCCCACCGGACAGCTCCGGCGCACCTTTGCCGGACATAAAGCGCCCATTGTCAGCCTGCGCATGGCAGATGATCACACGCTGTTTAGCTTTGGCGAAGATCGAACCCTGGTTTGGGATTTGCAGCAAGAAGGCTTGATGCGAGCATTTCCCGAAAACTCTGCTCAGCTGGTGACGACGCTGTTGGGGAAGCAGCACGCTGTGACTGTCCACAATGACGGCAATATTCGCGTCTGGAGTCCCAAAGGAAACCTGATGGCAACGTTGCCCAGCAAATGCGGTCAGGATGTTGCAGTTGCCCTTGGCCCTAATCATCGCTATCTCGTGGGATTTAACCAAGATAAACGACTGCGAATCTGGCAAATTAGTTCCCGCGCTATTCCCTAAATTTTTAGCTTGCGCAGAACTTGCAAGTGACATAGAGCATCCAGAATGCTTGCCCATAAAGAAATACTTGCCCATAAGTAGAGAGAAATCATCCAGATGCTAAACAAAGTTTCGGAAACCACAATGCACCGAGTTCGGTGGCTCCTGACGTTGGGCTGGCTAGTGCTGATTGCATCCTTATTTTATGACCCGATCACGCCAGCTTTTACTCAACCTGATAATTTTGCTAGCCCCTTTCGCATCAATCTTGAGCAGTGCGTCAAGATTCGAGAAGCCTGCTTGCCCCAAGAGCCTTACTCTATGAGTGTCTTGATCTGGTGGGCGATGATTGTGCCTGCAGGGATCTTCATTTTGCTAGTGTTTGGACATGAATTTTGGCGACGCATTTGCCCCCTTTCCTTCTTGTCGCAAATTCCGCGTGCCCTGAAGATCCAGCGGAAGCGCAAGATTGTTAATCCAACCACTCGTGAAGTGAGATATGAACTGGTGACGATCGGTGAGAATTCCTGGCTCGGGAAAAATCATCTCTATGTGCAGTTTGGGCTGTTCTTTTTGGGGCTGGGACTGCGAATTCTCTTTGTGAATGGCGATCATAAAGCCCTGGCCTACTTTTTGATATTCACGATCGTTTCTGCGATTATCATTGGCTATCTCTATGCTGGGAAAAGCTGGTGTAATTACTTTTGTCCTATGGCTCCTGTGCAAATGATTTACACGGGGCCGCGATCGCTTCTAGGCAGCCAAGCTCACACGACACCAAAGCCAAGTGTGACGCAATCCATGTGCCGCACGGTCGATTCTAAGACGGGGAAAGAGGTCAGCGCTTGTGTCGGCTGTAAACTGCCCTGTATCGATATTGATGCGGAAAAAACCTACTGGCAAGAGCTACAAAAACCCGGTCGGCGCTTGGTGCATTACGGGTATCTCGGCATGGTCATCGCCTTTTACTTTTACTATTACCTCTACTCTGGTAATTGGGATTACTATTTCACGGGCGCATGGACTCATGAGAGAGATTTGCTCTCCCGCGTCTTTGATCCAGGCTTCTACATTCAGGGTCAATCGATCGCGATTCCTAAATTCATTGCAGTCTTCATTACTTACATCGTTTTGCTGTCCATTACCCTATTCTGGGGATTAGTTTTAGAGAAACTCTATCGCAGATATACGGTATGGCGAAAGAAACCCGTCTCGGCAGAGCAGGCGCAGCATGTTGTTTTCACGCTATTCACTGCCATATCATTCTGGACGTTCTTCTCCTATGGTGCGCGTCCTTCGCTCAACCGCTTACCCAGCCTGCTGCTGCTAGGGTTTAATGCACTGGTTGTTTTGGTAGGCGCAATTTGGCTCTATCGAACCTTGAGCCGCACTCACGCCCAATATAACCGCGAGAGCATGTCTACTAGCCTACGGAAGCAGCTTCAGCAGTTCCCGATCGATCCAACTCTGCTGGACGGCCGCTCTCTCGATGAACTCACCTCTAACGAAGTTTATACATTGGCAAAAGTCTTGCTAGGAGTCTCACAGCAGGTTCGGCTGCAAACCTATACAGGCGTGGTGCAGGACTTGCTAGAGCAGCGCGTGACCGATCCATCCCAAAGCTTTGAGTTTTGTAAGAAGCTCCGTCAAGACCTCCAGATCCAGGATTCCGATCACTTCACCGCCATTCAGACGATCGCAACCAGTAATCCAGAACTTCTGGAGGCTGCGACACCGCGATCGGCAGTTAGTGAGGATACGGAAACGCTGGCGAGAACCGTTGCCAAAAAACCAACCAATCGAACGATCGCTCGTTCTATTTCCCCTCACAAACGGCGGCGCTAACTCAACCTGCATCTAGGTGCAGCTTTTCCAAAGTCCTCCCTCAAAAGTGAGGCGGTCATGTTCTCAGCCTGCTGTTTATTTTCTGAAAGATGAGCACTGCAAGCCTTTCAGAAAATAAACAGCATAGTTGAGACACCACACTACTCCATACAAGCAATCTGGGAGACTCCATATGTTGAAACTTAAGTCAGTAAACTTCGAGCAACAAGAGTTTGGAACTCATATTCTCACCCAGTCTCATCCTGGACAGTTGGAGTGGGTGATAGGACGATATGCCACCTGTGACCTTGTGCTGTCGGCTCAAGAAGTCAGCCGTGTTCATGGAAAAATTCTTTATCAGGACGACACCTATTACTTTATAGATGATGGCAGTACTTCTGGATCATCACTCAATGGAGAGATTTTAGAGGCAAACGATAAGCGATCGCTACGAGTAGGCGATTTACTCCAAATTGGAGAAACCTATATTCACGTTGAGGAGATGGAGCCACCGTCCCTCGCCGCAGCTAGTGCAGGTTCATCACTTCCTGCTGTAGAGCAACCTTGGTCAACCGGGGATTTGCAGGTGCGCTGTTGCCGTATTGTTGACGAAACGCCGGATGTGAAGACGTTTTGCTTTGTTGCAGAACCACCCATGCTGTTTAATTACAAGCCGGGACAGTTTGTCAATATAGAGGTCGAGATTGACGGCAAGCCCATTTTGCGCCCCTACTCTATTTCTTCGTCGCCGACTCGCCCTTATTCAATTAATCTCACCGTAAAGCGAGAAGCTTCCGATCCCGCGCGTCCGGGACTGGTTTCTAGCTGGCTCCATAGCTCCTTTAAAGTAGGCGATCGGGTCAAGCTGATTGGAACTCCCCTCGGACACTTTACCTGTCTACCCGACTTACCCCCTAAAATACTGCTGATTTCGGCAGGCAGTGGTATCACGCCCATGATGTCGATGGCGCGTTGGGTACAGGATACCTTAGCAGACACCGACATTGTGTTTCTCCACAGCGCCCGCCGACCCGAAGACATTATTTTCCGGGAAGAGCTATCGCTGATGTCGGCACAAATGCCGAATTTCCGTCTAGCTATCACCACGACTCAGCCTTCTGCCAGACATTCCTGGATGGGGCTAACGGGACGGATTTCTAAATCAATGCTGCATGTGGTAGTGCCAGATTTGCTCGATCGCGCGGTCTATGCTTGTGGGCCTGATGGATTTGTAACAACCTTTAAGTCTCTGTTGGAATCCGTTAACTTTCCCATGCAGCAATACAAGCAAGAGAGCTTTGGCGGCAAGCCCGCTGCTAAGACGGCTGCCATCAAAGAGCCAGCTACTGCCACCATCAGCGGGGGAAGTCAAGCACCCACCGCCAATAGAGCGGCAGCGGCTAAGACTGCCCCTGCTCCGGCGATGGCTGCCCCCAGCCGCAATGGTCAAAGTAAGTCTTCGCCCGAGCTTTTAACGAATCCCGCTGGGGGTAATGCTGCGATTAAAGTTGCCCCTCTCGTGAAGTTTGCCAATTCCGATCGCAGCGTTCCAGCCGATGGCAACACCTCTGTTTTGGAACTCGCAGAACAAGAGGGAATCCCCATTCGGAATGCCTGTCGGGTGGGTTCCTGCGGAGCCTGTAAGGTGTTAGCCCGAGAAGGCCAAGTTCAGTACGAAGGTCAGCCGATCGCGCTCAGTGATGCCGATCGCGCAGCGGGTTATATTCTGTGCTGCATTGCTCGCCCAGTCGATCGCTTGGTTGTAGAAGCTTAGGATTGGAGATAAATCAACCTAAAAGTTAGCTTTGCAGAGCCTGCAAAAGAAGAAGCCCTCGATCGTCTGGCGATCGAGGGCTTCTTCACAGCCGTTTGGCTAAAGACCTCTCAGTAGACCTCTTTGAGTCAGCAGATCTTGCAGGTGCCTAACGGCTGACGCTTCCGAACAGTGCTGTTCGGCAAAATGCTTTGCATTTTCTCCAAGGTGCTGAGCCTGATGTGGATCATTCCAGAGATCGTGCACAACTTGAGTTAGAGAATCGACATTGGCAGCTTCGTAAGTCAATGCGGTGTAACCATCCTCTACATAGTCGAGAATGCCGCTAGAGTGAGTGATGACCACTCCCTTACCCAATTTCATTGCGGAAACTAAGGTGATATGACCTGCGGGCATCTGAGCGTTGGCTAGCGGCAGCACCATGAAGCGGGAGAACTTCAGGATGTTCATCACATAGTCTCCTTCAACATTCGTCAGGACTTTAACATTGGATGGAACGCTAAGATTTGCCACATTGTGAGGTTTAGCAATCACAATTAGATGAATGTCAGGCAGTCTTTCCATCGCTGCCATTAGCGTTGCATAGTCACGGCCATACTGTCCCAGAGCGCAGATATAGTCTCCAGGCTCCACAGGTTCTTCCGGTGCATAGCCGATATTGCCCATTTTCCAAAGCTGAACGTCGATCTTATCGGCGGGGATCTTGAAATACTGCTGATAAAGCCGTTTTTCTACACCAGAAGAAACGAAGAAATGACTGACGCTATCTAGAGCTTGCGTCATAACGAGACGCCGAAAAAAGTTGGGTAAAAATGGGTAGTTAAATGCGTAAGCAACATGCTCGGTTTTCATGCCTAAAAGCTTGCCAAACAAAGCACACCAAAAGGTTAGCTCTGCTTCTTGACTAATCAAAAGATCGGCATTTTTTTCTTTAGCGATCTTGACGGCTTGAAAGCTAGAGTAAACCTTTGCTAGGTCAGGGCGTTTGATCAGGTTTTTGAGGATACCTGTCGATTTACAGTAGGTGAAATGCCAGTTAATTTTCTCAGCAGGAAATTTGTCAGAGAACCATCTCCAATTCGGATCGGTCGCAACGGTGCAGCAAACAATAGACGCTGGCTTAGGCAGCGAATGGAGCGGAACAGACTGACTGATGAAAATTGACTCATCACTATCTGGCGCAGCCGTGGATACGCTATCTGCCAATGAATTATTTTTCGAGCGATCGATTAATGATAATAGTGCTCTGATTCCTGTAAACAACATTTGCTATGCCCCTATGGTGATAAACAATTTCTAACAATCAAAAATTCTGTAACGAACAATAATGATGTTGCTTCACCAATTTCGATAATTTTAAGGACTGAAGAAATGAGAGCAATCCTGCTGAAGATATAGACATTCATAGCAAAGAGAACTCTTACGCTCCATTTGACGGACGTCGTTTGTCAAATATTTTATTCTTTATAATTCCGTCTGTCTGCTGACTGATGTGTCTTCTTTTATTGGTTAGATTGAACGGCGTAAAACCCAACAGGGGAACTTATTTTTGTTGGGTAACAATAACCCAACCTACAAGATGTCAGACATTTTGGGAACTTTTCAGTTAGCTAAACTGATAGATTTAATTTCGCACAGCATCCTATGAGTAGGAAACTTACATGCAGCCCACTTGACTCTGTAGTGTTTCCTATCTATCTGATGCCGATGCTATCTTTCTAACGCATTCAAGAATAGAACTGCTACCGATTTACAAAAAAAATATACGTGGATGAGCGCTAACAGGTTGTTTTTAGCAAGGGAATTGGACACCAAGCTGGGCAAGTCCTGGCGGCGAGTAGAAGATATTGTGTAGGAGAGGTCTGGGTTTGGGCGATCGCTCCAGCCTCCACATGCTAAAAATCTTGAAATGCATCCCACAAAAAACAGGTTTGCCTTTCCTGTGAAATTTGAGCGCGTCTTCCGGGTGAGGAGACTGGACTTCTGTACAGTTGAGATCAACAAGTCCGACAGAGCTGCATGGTGGTAAATAACTCTGCCGCCGCTTGATTGGGGATAAATTTTGTGGGAGGGGCGCAGTGCGCCCCTCCCACAAAATTTCTTGGTTTTAATGCTGTAAGCAGCCTAAAGGTTGGGTGTAGTAATGGGAAGCACCTGAGGTTGGGAAGAGTTGCAAACCGCTGAGGGACAGATTGTAGAAGTTTGACCATTGCGAATCGGGGTCGGTTTTTCGATCATGCTCTTGCCCCAAGACATTTGGGCAGGGGCGATCGGTACAGAATACATCTCTATCATGCGATCGCCATCTGCACGATTCGTTCTCTCTGCGGGAGTTTCTGTGGACGTCTCTGCGGACGGCATGAGATCGAGGGGGAGCAATCCCATCCAGTCAGTTGGCGCAATCAGGTTGGAGGTGGGAGGCATCGGTTGAGAGACAGCAGAAGGCTCAGATATGGGATCTAGCGAACGATCAGCCATATTATCTGGGCTACCGTTAGTGTTGCCATCTCCATTGCCTAAAGCCTTGGTCGGTTGAGAAGCTTCGGGCAAGCTGGGAGCAAGGGCAGGCGGTGCCCATTCCAACGGCACAAACTCAGGCGCGGCTGCGCCACCCCGAGGCATGTTTCCATTGGGATACGATCGCATGTCTGGAGGAGAGCCAGCCATTAAAGCGGGAGGTTCTGCCCATGCTAGAGCCTGAGAGCGAGCGATCAAGAGATCGGGTGACGTAGCAGGCATGGATAGAGATGCGGTTCCTAAGTCGGCTGTGGAGGGTATGGCCGGAACCATAACCGTCTGATCGATAGGAACAGAGTTAATCTGTACCAGAGTCTTATCAGCACTATACAGGTTTGCCGTTGCCTGCTGTAGCATCTCCTGAGTCGGAAAACTTTGGTACAGCATTGAGTCTTTTAGCGATGCCAGAGAAGTCATCACACCTTTCCAATCCCCCTGTTTTCTGGCAGCAGAGGCTTGTCGAAAGGTAGACCATTCTTTAGTCCAACGCTGTTGCAATTCTGTAGCACGCTCGTAGCGATCGCTGTTAGACGGAATTGCCTTCAGCATCCAGATTGCCATACTGCAATTCGCTTGCTTGTATTGGTTACGGGCACGCTGGAGTAATTCCTGCGTCCAGTCTTCCTGGAGTTGCTGAGCTTCTTCATAGGAGCGGCTGTTTTTCGGAATTCCGGCAACCGCAGTAATAGCTTCTGCAAGCTGATCATCGGTTGCGACCGTTCGCGCCTCTTTCAAGATGCGATCGTAAAGCCCTTCTATCTCTCCAGGTAGGGGCTTTGAATCCTGATCCAGCTGGGCGCTCAAGAGAGTCAGGTTAAAGGTAGATGGATTCATCCAGCCATAGAGTGCTACTGCGGAAGAAACGATCGCCCCACTACTGAATAGCCAACGGTTCATAATTAAAAGCTCCCGAAACGACGGATTGATAGCTTTAGCACTCCATTAGCCCTCACAGAGGGGGGCAAATTTCAGGGGGTAAGCTAGAGGGGTAAGCCTGGGCTGATTTCCGGACGTTTCAGCCCGGAAATCAACCTAACAGGATTGAGAACAAGCAGTCTAAACGACGTTAAAGTTGGTAGCCGTGAAGCTAGCAATATTGGTTAGCCCTGCTGCGCCCTGCTGATTTTCCAAATTCGCCAGAACGCTGATGTCGCCGCCATCTCCCAAATTCTCGGAGTAGACGACGCGGGTCAGCCCCAACGTGGTGTTGAAGTAGGCAAACACACCTGCATCGGTAGTGATGTTGGTGTTGTTGGCAATAGCACGAGCGGCAGCACCCGCCGCAGCAAAACCATCCGTCAACACAATCACATTACCGTTGGCTAGCTGAGAAGACTGTCCTTTTTGGAAAGTGACTGTCCCAATGTTCAAATCTGAACCATCTAAGGTGATTTGATCATCTGCGATCGTAAAGTCAGTGATTCGATCGGGCTGATTCAAGACGTTGATGCCCGTGGTACCCGCTGGAGCCGCTGTGCCGTTGGCGAAGACGTTGCCTCGGTAAGCAAACTGGTCACGACCGCCGCCACCCGCGAGGCTATCGACCCCTGCACCGCCCACGATGAAATCGTTGCCGTTGCCGCCTGTGAGGGTATCGTTGCCCACTCGGCCGTCGATGGAATCATCACCGCTGCCGCCATTGAGCACATTGGCTCCAGCATCGCCAAACAGCACATCGCTGTTAGCATCTGCCGTGCGGTTAGAGTCACCATTGGAAAGGTTAAAGTTGGCAATGGTAAACTTGGCCAAATCCGCCTGTCCTGTGGCTCCCCGCTGGTTGTCTAGATTAGCCAGCACGCTAATATCGCCACCGCCAGCCAAATCCTTGGAGTAGACCAAGCGGTTCAACCCTAGCGTGGTATTGAAGTAGGCAAACACGCCCGCATCGGCGGTGATGTTGTTGTTATTAGCAATAGCGCGGGCAGCCGCTCCGGCAGCCGCAAAACCGTCGGACAACACAATCACATTGCCATCGGCAATTTGAGAAGATTGACCTTTTTGAAACACTAGGTTATCGAGGCCGAGCGCCTGAGCATCTAAGGTAAACGAATCTTCTGCGATGTTGAAATCTGTAATGATGTCTGGCTGGTTCAACACATTGATGCCTGTGTTTCCTGCCGGAGCAACGACCCCGTTAGCGAACAGCTTGCCATCATAGCCAAACTGATCGCGACCGCCGCCGCCTGTCAGGGTATCGACGCCTGCACCGCCGACCAACAGGTCATTGCCGCCCCCGGCTGTCAAGACATCTAGCCCTGCACCGCCATCGAGCGTGTCATTATTATTGCCGCCATCGAGGCTGTCGTCTCCGGCTTCGCCAAACAGCATATCGTTACCGTTGCCACCCAAGAGGCGATCGTTGCCGATTCCACCAAAGAGAACATCTTTGCCATTGTCTCCTTGCAAGCGATCGTTACCATTGTTGCCCAGCAGCGCATCATCGCCCCGACCGCCTTTGCCTGTATTGTTTTTGGCATCGCCGGAGAATACATCGTTACCCGTTTGGCCATTGAATTTGCGACGATTGCTGGCACGTCTGACCGGGCTGTTTTCAAGCAAAGACAAAAGCGCATCTAGCCCTTTTTGTGTGGTAAGGCTCATAGTTGTCTCCTGGTGAGTAATTGCGAATGTGGATCTGTGGATCTAGAGTCATCAACCTGAGCCTGAAGCCCATGAGACTTCAGAGCAAATCAGCTCATTGTTTCCCATATCAGGGTTTTCAATATCAGGGCTGATGCAAGGTTGAACAGAGAAAAGATGACAAGCCCAGGCGTAATTCTGTAGACTGGTATCGATCGCAGGAGTGGCTTGCAGCCTGTTTCAGTATAAGGATGCCAATGTCCTTACATCAAAGCAGGTGAAAGAGGGGTCTCTGAGATTGACCCAGTAGACTCAGAATTGCTGAGTTGAGCTAATTGACTAGATTGGAGTCTTGGTTTTGCACTTGCGCATTGATTTCAAGCGCGGCACTTCGCCCATTATAGCCAAGCTGAAGCGATCGTCAATGGGGGAAGGCAGGTTTTTCAATTAATTAGAATTCTAATTTGTAATTGAGTTCTAATTAGTGGATAACATGAAAATAATAGGTTATAAATAGATACAGTGAAGTTTAGGGACGTTTAGGCGGTTTTGGTGCGCTACTGCTGAGGATGCGGTCTGAGTGATTCTGGTGCGCTACTGCTAAGCCTTCTGCAAATTTTGCCTTCGCTCTTGATCCGCAGTCCTATTCTAGACTGACAAATCTATTGCTGGCCATTCTATTGCTCACAAAAGCTTGCTAGTTCGCAATATTGGAACTTGGAACAAGGTATGGGTATTTTGAAAATTGGCGATCGCTCGTTTACCAGCGATCAGGTGGTTTCGGCTCTGGTGCAGTATAAGCTGCTGGAGTCTTTGGTGGGGCAGGTGGTGCTAGACAAAGTCGTTGAAGAAATTCCTTTGACTGAGCAAGAAGTGTTTTATGCCTTGGTGGGAGCCACAGACGCGGCAATACCAGAGGATTTTCGAGCTTTCTTAGCGCAGTGGTGTCAGCAGAAAAGTGTGACTCCTGAATACTTTAGTGCCGTTATGCTGCGGGATTTGCGCATCGAGAAATTTAAGGAGATCTGTTTCGGCAATCAAGTAGAGTCAGAATTTTTACGCAACAAGCTGGACTTTGATCAGGTGGAATATTCGCTGATTCAAATGACGGATCTGCTGCTGGCGCAAGAGGTCTATTTTCAGCTTCGGGACGATGGCGCTAGCTTTGAGCAACTGGCTCAGCAGCATTCTTTAGGGAGCGAGCGGGTATCTGGCGGCTGGGTCGGCCCCGTCGCCTTGTCTAGCCTGCCTGTCGAGGTGGCTATGCTGTTTCGCAGCGGTCAACCCCAAGCCATTTATGGCCCCATACCCATCGGCGATTGCTTTTGGATTGTGCGGCTAGAGCATCTGATCAGCGCGCGCTTGACTGAGGCAACCCGTGCCAGCCTGATTAATCGTCTGTATAACCGCTGGCTCCAGTCTCAGGTGACGAGCGTGACCTCTACTCCAGGGGCGATTGCCATTCAGTCTGATGCCAGCCAAGCCCCTCCGATCGCTTCTTTAACCTAGCGTTGTACATCTGCCTATCTTGTCTGCCTATCTTGAGCGTGCATGACCTTTTTCAAAAATTGCTTTAGATTTTTCGGGCAAAAAGCCCCAAAAAATAGCCTTTATTCAGAATCAGCTACACCCTATTACCGAAGGGAGTGAAAAAATATGGCTGAGCTTGATGCCCAGATTTCGCTATTTCTCCGCAGTTTTTTTGACGCATGGCCGTTTGACTCTATTCCAACCGCCATGCGAAAGCAGATAGCCTTAAAGCTCAGGCTCTGTTCTTTTCGGCCTGGGCAGTTTATTTACCAACCCACCGAACTGCCTTCAGCCGTTCACTGCATCGTGCAGGGAAAGGTGAGAATTTTAGGAGCCATGTCCTATCAAAGTCCCACCTTGGCCGTTGCGGGTAAAGGAACGGTGATCGGCTGGGATGCACTAATGCGACGGGTGGCGGGCGGATCTGCCCGCGCGGCGCTGGGCGAAGAGGCAGAGATCTTAACAGTGGCCATTCCTGCCGATGTGTTTGAGTCTTTGGCGCTTCAGCACTTGATGCCTGCCTTGGCAGAGCAGGTCAGCCTCAGCGAGATTTTTGATACGCTCTCCTGCTTTTTGGCATCCATGCCCTCTCGCTTTTCGGGCGTCAATCTTAAGGATGTGGTGCAATATATCGAGCAAGAGCAGCTTGCCGTCGTGCAACATTGGTACCCCGATCGCCCGGATGATTTTTTTGTGCAGCCTTCTGCGGATCAGGTTTGGCTGGTCAGCGGCGGCGCTCCGGTCAATCTGGCGATCGGAACACCCGTTACCAGCCCGCAACTGCTCCAGCAAATTCGCCCTTCGCTTTTCCCGGTGCGGCTGCTAGGCATTGAGCGGAGTTTTTTGGCGTCGGCGCTGCTTAGCGGTGCTATTCCAACCGATGTGGCTGGGGTCGATGAATCTCGAATGCTGCCTGGAGGAGAGCCAGGGTTAAATCCCCCGCCCATTATTCTGCATGATCCAAATACGGGTGCTAATAACGGTACTCAGAATGGCGCTAATGGCGTCAAGAATGGCGGCACATTGCCGCCGCCCAATCCTGCAACCAGCGCCCTCAGTCGAGCGTTTAAACCTGTTCCGGGTCAGTCTTCTAGTGATGTCCCCAATCACACCTCAAGTCACACCTTACCTTCCCCTGGCTATGTCCCCGGCTCTGCGCCCAATCGGGAGGCGGCACGTACCCACAACTATCCCATTCGTCGATCGCCTGTACCCGAAGTGGCAGAAGATGCGATCGCCTGTTTTGGTATGGTTTGTGAGCTTTTGCAGGTGCCCTATCGTCCAGACAGCCTGCGCAAATTACTCAAACAGCGATCGCTTGAGGAATTTGAGCCGCTCGATCTCTGTATGCGGATTGGTCAAGCTGTCGGGTTGAATGCGCAAGTGACTCACTTTACTCCCACCATTGGGGGTCTGAATCGGTTAAGTTTGCCAGCTATTGTCCGGTGTCACGATATTCTCACGGTGATTTATGAGGTCACGGCAACCGGAGCGATCGTCGGCTCACCCCGCACCGGATTGTTGCGGCTGTCGGCTGACCAACTGGCTTCGCGTCTAACGCCAGATGCTCCTGCTTCACTGACAAATCCCACACCGACCTGTGAGGCTGTCACCCTAGAACGGCTGCCCCGCACCCCCACAAAGCGGTTTGGATTTAGCTGGTTTATCCCGATGCTGGCCGCTCAGGGCGGTATTCTAACTCAGGTCTTAGTTGCGTCTGTCTTTATTCAGGTGTTGGGTTTAGCCAATCCACTTCTGGTGCAGCAGGTGATTGATAAGGTCATCATCAATGCCAACATCGGGGTCGTGCCGATGTTTGGAATGCTGCTGATTTCATTTGCTTTTCTAGAAGGTGTCTTAACGATTCTGCGGATGTATCTCTTTGCCAGCACCACAACTCGTCTTGATCTACGGTTAAGCATTGAGATTGTGCGGCATTTGTTGCGCCTGCCTCTGAGCTTTTTTGATAAACGTCCTGTAGGGGAACTTTCGTCACGACTGGATGAGCTGGAGAATATTCGTCAGTTTTTAACGGGCACCGCGCTAACGGGCGTTTTGGACGTTATTTTCTCCGTTATGTATATCGGCGTCATGTTTCTGTATAGCCCAACGCTGACGCTATGCGTTCTCTTGACAATTCCCGTGATCGTCCTTTCGACGTTGGCCGTTGCATCTGTACAGAAAAAGCTGATTCGCGTCAAATCTGATCATGGAGCTAAGGTGCAGTCCTATCTCATCGAAGTTCTCAACGGCATGTTTACGGTGAAAGCGCAGAACATGGAGTCTTTGGTGGAGGCGACTTGGCGCGATCGCTACGTTAACTATCTAGGCAGCGGTTTCACCACGGCAACCGTCAGCACTATTTTTGGATCGTTCAACCAATTTCTTAATACCACCAGCAGCTTTTTGGTGCTGTGGGTCGGAGCCAGTCTGGTGCTAGAAGGGAAATTATCTCTGGGTGGGCTGATTGCCTTTCGGATCTTGGCAGGATATGTGACGGGTCCCATGATTCGGTTGGCGGGTCTGTGGCAGCGCTTTCAGGAAACCTCTCTCTCAATGGAGCTATTGGCAGATATTGCCGACTCAACCACTGAGGAATTGCCTGAGGCTGCAAATGTGCAGATGCCTCTTATTCAGGGTCGCGTTCAGTATTGCGATATTACGTTTGGGTTTGCCCCCGGACAGCAGCAGCTTTCTAACGTCAGTCTCGATATTCCGGCTGGCTCCTTTGTGGGTGTGGTAGGTCAAAGTGGCTCTGGGAAAAGTACGCTAATGAAGCTGCTGCCCCGCCTGTATGTCCCTAACTCCGGCAGCATCTATATCGATGGCTTTGACGTTAACAAAGTTAAGCTAGATTCTCTACGGCATCAACTGGGCTATGTGCCTCAAGATGCGGTGCTGTTTGAGGGCACGATTCGCGACAACATTGCTCTGTTTAGTGATTTATCAGATGACGCCGTGATTGAGGCTGCTCGGATTGCCGATGCCCATGAGTTTATCATGCAGCTCCCTCAGGGCTACAGCACCAAAGTGGGAGAGCGCGGCGGTACGCTCTCAGGAGGACAGCGCCAGCGAATTGCGATCGCCCGGACGGTCGCAACTGACCCACGCTTACTCGTCTTTGATGAGGCCACCAGCGCTCTGGACTTTGAAACTGAGCGGCGCGTGTTTGATAATCTGATGCATCGATTTAGCGATCGCACGGTCTTCTTTATTACGCATCGACTCAATACGCTCACTAAGGCAGACTGGATTGTCTTTATGGAGTCTGGCATCGTTGTCGAACAAGGTACCCATCAAGATTTAATGATGCGTCGTCAGCTTTACTACTGTCTGTACGCACAGCAATCTCGTCTGTAAGAGATGACCTGTTTGAATTGGCTTCACCTGACCTTACTGATCTGGAGATATTATGCGTCTTAATCGACTCTTTAACTGGCAAACGGCGATCGACAAGGTGGAACACAACATGGGGACGGGAGGCTTAAGTCTGCCGCAGCCCGCCGCCTGGACAAAGCGCCTGGTTTTCGTGATTTTGCTGGGGCTAACCGCTGCTGGAACTTGGTCTGTCTTAGCACGGGTAGATGTGGTGATCGCCGCTCAGGGCAAGCTAGAGCCTTTGTCGCAGTCTCAGGCCGTGCAGTCCAAAGTGGGCGGAGTTGTGACGACAGTTGCGGTGCGCGAAGGCCAGCGGGTTAAGCAAGGTGATCTTTTGCTGCAACTCGACAAAGCCGAATTACGAAATCAGCTTCAGTCTCTTTTGGTGCAACAAGATCTGATGGTTACAGAAGTGGCGGTGTTGCAGCAGGCCAGCCAAGGAGCTTCTGCCAGTGCGCTGATCCAGAGCGGTGCCAAAATCTCTCCAGAACTGCTCAATCGGGTAGAAACGCGATCGCTCCTAGTCGCGCAGATTTCTGGCGATCCCAGCGGTCTTAGCCCAGCGCAGTTTCAGCGGTACAGCTTGTTTCAGCAGCAGATGCAAGATCGCCTTGCCATCAACGAACTTCAGGGGTCAAGCTTGCAGGCTCAAGTTGCCGCCACCGAATCACAGCTTGCCCAAACGGAATTTCAGCGGGATGTGGAGCAAAAATTAGTGAGTCAGCTACAGCCGCTGCTCGAGCAAGGCGCTATCTCTCGCACAGAGTTTTTGCAGCGCGTCGTCGGCATCAATGCCCTGCAAAGTCAGGCTAATCAAGGTGACCTGCAAAGAAGCCAGCTTCAGTTGAATCAGATTCAGACGCAGGTGCAGACGAGGCAGCAGATTAGCGCAGACTATCAGAATTTGCAGAGTCAGCTTGCAGCGCTAGATGCAGAATTTGATGCCACGATTAAGAACAATCAGCAGCAGTTGATTCAGATTGCGTCTCAGATCAATCAGATTCAGCTCAATTTGAAGGATCAAGACTTGCATGCGCCTGCTGATGGCGTTGTGTTTAACCTGGGGCCAAAGCTGCCGGGTATGGTTGCCCAGCCAGGACAGGTGCTGCTTCAGGTGGTGCCTAGCGAAACCTTGACGGCACGGGTTCAGGTTGCCAACACCGATATCGCCAACATTCGCCAGGGGATGCCCGTCGATGTGCGGATTGATGCCTATCCCTTTACTGAGTTTGGCGCAGTCCAAGGCACCATTTCTCAGATTGGGAATGAGGCTGTGAGAAACGAGCAAACAGCAGGACAGGCCGTTTTTCCAGTAGAGGTGCAAATTGACCAGCAATTTTTGTCTAGCCGCGCCAAACCGCTGACCCTAACGCCAGGGATGACTTTAGTTGCGAATATTAAGGTGCGATCGCGTGCTCCGATTAGCTATGTGGCTGATGAGCTGATTCGTGCCTTTGACGGGATGCAGTCTATTCGCTAAAGAATGCAAGTGAATTAACCTGGGCATAGCTTAATCTGTCATAGAAATTTGGAGGTGGGGGGGGGGGG
>DATNPL010000092.1:0-159895 GCA_036703255.1 Coleofasciculaceae cyanobacterium | reverse complement strand
CCCCCCCCCCCCCCCCCCCCCCCACTTCCAAAAAACAATTGGGTTTTATTGAGTCCATGCTCCTAAGCCATTTGAGGATTAGGCTTCAGTCTGGGATGCTTGAGCCGTCTGAATTTGCTGACGCAAAGCATCCGGATCGGTCAAGAGTTCTGCCTGAGCCAGCGAAGCCTGCTGCCCGGAGGCAAGCCATTTGAGCTGCACAGTCTGGCTGTCGGCTTCAGCATCGCCCAAAATGAGACAGGCGGCGGCTCCACTGCGATCGGCTCGCTTAAACTGTTTGCCAAAGGCGCTGCCGCTCAGGTCTAGCTCGACTGAGAATCCGGTTTGCCGCAGAGTTTGTGCTAGCTTTAGCGCTTGGGCTTCGGCGCGATCGCCCCGCGAGGCCAGATAAAAATCCAGAGCTTTTACGGGGGGCTTCTGCATTTTCTGAAGCAGTAAAACGAGCCGCTCTATGCCGCTTGCCCACCCCACGGCAGGGGTTTCGGCACCGCCTAGCTCTGCGATCAGTCCGTCATAGCGCCCTCCAGCACAGACGGTCGCCTGTGCGCCCAAGTCATCCGACTGAATCTCAAAGACGGTATGGGTGTAGTAATCAAGTCCGCGCACTAGGCGATCATTGAGACGATAGCTGATCCCCAGGTCTGACAGGAGCTGCTGTACCTGCTCAAAGCGCTTTTGCGACTCTGGGCTGAGGTAGCTCAAGATGCTGGGAGCTGCCTGCAAGATCTTCTGGGTATTTTGATCTTTGCTGTCTAGGATGCGTAGCGGATTTCGCGTCAAGCGATCCTGCGAGTCGGCATCAAGATCCGCCTTGTGGGGAGCCAGGTAGGCAATTAAGGCTTCACGGTAGTGCTGCCGATCGATGCGATCGCCAATGGAGTTAAACTCTAGCCGCAGATTTTTTAGACCTATTGCCTGAAGCCAGTCATTGGCGATGGCAATCACCTCGGCATCGGCACGGGGATCAGCGCTGCCCAACGACTCTAGCCCTAGCTGGTGAAACTGACGCTGCCGTCCGGCCTGGGGGCGCTCGTAGCGAAACATGGCTCCTAGATACCAGAGCCGCTGTATGCCCCCTTGAGCCTGCAAGTTGTGCTCAACAAAGGCCCGCACTACCCCAGCGGTATTTTCAGGACGTAGGGTTAGCGATCGCTCCCCTCGATCCTGAAAGCTGTACATTTCCTTGCTCACCACATCTGTGGCTTCACCCATGCCTCTGGCAAACAGATCGGTTTGCTCAAAAATAGGAGTGCGAATCTCTTGATAGGCGGCTCTGCCTAAAATCTCTCTGGCGATCGCCTCAATATGCTGCCAGTAGGGAATTTCCTCAGGCAGAATATCTCGCGTACCGCGTGTTGCTTGAATGGCGCTCATATCTTCTTGTGGGAATTGGGTCGCAACTCAAGCCTGATGCCTAGCGCTGATCCAATTTATCCCTGTCCTTCTAACGGTTTCCATGCTCCATAGCGATCGCCATAATACGCCAAAATCTGCTCGACTCGCTGCTGAGCGGCAGAATCTACTTCAGGCGCATAGAAAATCTGCAACCCACCCACTTGGCTTTGGGCGTAGTCAAATGCTTGGGACTGCTGCGGCAATAGCGCTACCGTGATCCCTGTTACCTGCCGCAGATGGGCGGCAACCTCTTGGTAGACCGCATAAGGAAGCTGAGGACAGCAAATTTGCAGGTGCGAAGCTTGAGCTAGCGGTGTATCCATAGACTCTAGAACGTTACAGGGACTGGGCAGGCGGCAGATCGGCTACAAAGACAGGCAAGGTGCAACAGTTGACATCATCAATGCAAACTTTGCCCCACTGTAATGCCCAACGCACCAAAGCCACGCGGTTGCCCGTTGAGGTTTTGGTTAAGATGTTGCTGATATGGTTGTCAACCGTGCGCTTGCTAATTTCTAACTTCTCAGCAATTTCCTGATTCGTTAAGCCAGCAGCAACCAATTCAACAATTTGCAGTTCGCGCTCCGAGAGCACCCCAGAGTTATGAGCTTCGCTGCTAGCCATAGTCCTTTCCGTCGAATGAGTAGATCTGCTTGTGTATATCTACTTACTCTACTCTCTATCTTGAAAACTTGGTGCGCAAAAACTGGCTGAGCAATAGCAGAGGAAGGCGATCGCTCCCTCAAGCCACCAACATATGACCCAGATCGGTGGGTGCCAGGTTTGGCTCAACGACCTGCCCATCCCGGAACCAGACAACCCGCCGCGTCAGCCGCGCCACTTCAGGCTCGTGAGTCACCATGACGACGGTGATGCCTGAGGCATTCAGTTCCGCAAAGATATTCATCACCTCTTGAGTGGTGTGGGAGTCTAGAGCACCCGTAGGCTCATCAGCCAGCAGCACTACAGGACGGTTGACAATGGCACGGGCGATCGCCACCCGTTGCTGCTGACCACCCGAAAGCTGGTTAGGACGATTGCCCATGCGATTGGCTAGCCCGACCCGAGTCAGCGCTTCGGCTGCGCGTTCCTTCCGTTCAGCATTGGGAACTCCGGCATAGACCATAGGCAGCATAACGTTTTCCATGGCCGAGAGCTGTGGCAAAAGATGAAACTGCTGAAAAACGAAGCCCAAATTACGGTTACGAATTTTGGCTAGCTCGCCATCTTCAATCGTGGACACATCTAAACCATCGAGGTAGTAAGCGCCCGAAGTGGGGCGATCGAGACAGCCGATCACATTCATCGCAGTCGATTTGCCAGAGCCTGAAGGCCCCATGATGGAGCAATATTCCCCAGCTTCCACAGACAGATTGACATCCGACAGGGCATTGACTTGGATATCGCCAGCGCCATAGGTCTTGAAGATATGTTCGAGGCGGATAATCGTCTTCTGCATGGGACACCTGAAGGAGAAAGAATTTATGTTCTAGATTTTTTGGGAACGGCTCGGCCATCCGCTTAAGCGCTGCGAAGTGCCACGATCGGATCGAGCCTTGCCGCTTGCCGTGCCGGAAAGACACCAAAGAACAAACCAATACCGCCCGAAACGCCTACTGCCAAAAGGATTGCAGGCACAGAAACCCCTGCCTTGAGCGGCGTCACGGCTCCCACGAGCGTAATGCCACCCACCCCAATCGTTGTGCCGATTAGCCCGCCGATCGCCGATAGAATAATGGCCTCAATCATGAACTGAGTCAGGATGTCGTTAGGCGCTGCGCCAATAGCTTTTCTCAAGCCAATTTCCTGAGTACGTTCCCGTACCGACACCAGCATAATGTTCATGATGCCAATGCCGCCCACCAGCAGCGAAATTCCGGCGATCGCCGCCAGCATCAGCGTCAAGGCTCCGGTAACATTGCCGACTAGCTCTAGCGCGTCTTTTTGATTGCGGATGGTGAAGTCGTTTTCATCGACAACTTTATGCCGTCGCCGCAGCAGATTGGTGATTTGGAACTGAGCAGCGTTGATCGAGGCTTCATCTCTGGCGTTGACATTAATAAAGCTGATGGAGGTGCCATAGGGAGACGTGCGACCTACCAAGCGGCTAGACATAGTAGTAATGGGAATTAGCGCTACATCATCTTGGTTGCTGCCCAAAAATGCGCCCTTAGCCTCCATAACGGCAACGACCTGAAAGCTGATGTTTCGGATCCGGATTTCTTGACCGATCGGATCGGAACCCGCAAACAGCTTTTGCGCCAGATCGGAACCCAAAGCCACCACACGGTTGCTCCGTTGGACATCAAGGTCGGTAATGAACCGCCCTCGTGCCACATTGAAGTCGCGCACAACAGTGAACTCAGGGGTGATGCCTGTAATGGAAGTCGTAGCCTTTTTGTTGCGATAGGTAACCAATAGCTGGTTTTGCAACTGGGGGGCAACCGCGCTGACGCTAGGAACCTGAGAAGCGATCGCCTCAGCATCTTCTAAGGTCAGCGTTCGGGGCTGCTCAGTCGATCGACTCTGCGCGTTTTCGCTGCCCGGAATAATAAACAGCACATTCGGGCCTAAAGACTCAAACTGTTCTGAGGCATAGCGCTGTGCCCCTTGCCCTACGCCCACCATCATGATGACCGAGGCGTTGCCAATAATGATGCCCAGCATGGTCAGCGTGCTACGCATCTTGTTTGCAGTCAACGTTTTGACTGCCATATTGATGCTTTCAAGAATATCCATGCCTACTCCTTGCTCTTGCCCCAGTCGCTGTTGGGCGGAATATCTGTAAATACTTTGTCTCCGGGCTTTACCCCTTCGAGCACTTGAGTCTGGTTGCCTACCGCAGCACCCAGCGTCACGGGGCGAAACTCAGGCTGATTGGACGAGTTGGGTACAAGAACGCCCGTTTGTCCTTCTTGGGTAACGATCGCCACCGTCGGAATCACCAAGGCATTGTCAAGTTGCTTACCCAGGAAAGTGACATCAACGTTCATGCCTGACAGCAGCTTTTCTTGCCCGGTCACTAGCGACACCCGCACCTGGAAAGAGGTAACGTTTTGCTTGACGACTGCTTCTGGCGCAATTCGCTGTACCCGCCCCTGAAATTTTTGATCGGGGTAAGCATCGGCTTTAATTTCAACGCTCTGACCCATCTGAAGCTGCTGAATATCTACCTCTGGTACCTCTGCCAAAACCTCTAGCCCTTCTGCTAACGCGACGATTGCCGTAGAAGTGGCCGAAGTCGCCTCAGAAGCGGAAGTCGTGGGGGTCACAAACGCCCCCTCATTGGCAAACTTCTGGGTAATGGTGCCGCTAAAGGGGGCACGCACCAGCGTATCTTCTTGAGTGACCTGCACCGATTGCAGATTGCCGATCGCCTCATCTAGCTGGGCTTGGGCGAGATCAATTTCTTCTATGCGGCTACCGTTTCTAGACAAATCTAGACTGCGCTGCACCTCAGCAAGGTTGGCTTGAGATTGCTGCACGCTAGCTCTGGCAGTGGCGACTTCGTTAGAGAACTCGTTAAAGCGATCGCTTGAAATGGCTCCCTCATCGGCCAGCACTTGGTTACGACGCTGTTTGTCTTGCGCCAAGGTCAGGCGGGCTTGGGCTTCAGTCACTTGGGCTTGAGCCTGAGAGACTCTGGCTTCGGCTTGTGAAATTTCCTCAGGGCGGTTGCCTGCTTTCAGCTGGGCGAGACGGGCTTCGGCTTGCGCGATCCTGGCTCTAGACTGCATCAACTGGGCATCGATATCGTCATTTTTCATCCGGGCTATGATCTGACCCTGGCTGACGCGATCGCCTTGCTCAACAAATAGCTCAGCCACAATGCCTGCATTTTTAGGGCTAAGGTTAACCGTCTGAATGGGCTGCACCGTTCCGCTAGCACCAATCTGAACCTGCAAAGGCTCAGACTTGACAGGCACCGTTAGGGTTGCAATGTCGGGAGCTGCTGCTTTTTGCTGAACTAGCGTATAGGAGATGCCTCCTGCGCCCAGAACCCCTGCCAAAATCAGCCCGACGATCCAGGGATTCGGCTGTCGAAGTTTGCCAATCAAAGGAAGTTGCATTGTCATAAGCCCAGGTGCACATTAAGTAACAAAGATGGAGATGGGACTGGAATAACGATCGCTGAACTCAAGAGTTCCCAAATTTCGGATACCAGTAGATACCTATGCGGGTTTATCAGCTAAATCCCCTCTAGACGTCGTTTGCTCTGCTCTTGCTCCCAGCGCTCATCTAACAGAGGCAGCTCTCGCTCCCAGAAAGAGTGAATGTCATGCATTTCCTGCAAGCGGCGCTTGTGCTGGGGTGGAAAAGCGGACATCAGATCTAGCCCCCGCTCCGCCAATTTGCGAAATGCCCCAATTTGCACCAGCCGCTGTTTGGTCAACTGCGACCAGGCATGATCTTTAATTTGAAAATAGTCACGCCGATCGCCCGGAATGCTGACACGCTCAATCAACCCTAGCTGGATGAGGAACCGAGTCATGGTGCTGATCGATCCTTTGCTGGCTTGCAGAACCTCTGCCAGAGCATTGTTAGACTGCTGTGGCGGTTCAGAGATCAGCAGCCAACCAAAGATCCGCCCCGACATGCGCGGCATCCCCACTAGCTCAAACATTAAACCCACTTCCTCAACAAAGTGCATTTGCTCAAAGGGTTGATCGTTATTCAATTTCAGACCCCTTCCCGGAAGACAACGACAGGTGAATGTGTAACCTTTTGTAACCCAAATCTATCATATTCTGAATGTTCAGTAAATACTGAACAAATAGACGAGGGTATGACTCCGTTTGTGTCAGAGTCTGAGTTTCCATGAGGTTCTGGCTGCGGGTTATTCTGTCTGTGAGTCTTACCGTACTTTTAGAATAGTCGGGGGAAAAGCGATCGCCCTTCCCCCATCAGGGTAATCTGGGTGCATGACCTTTGCCCACCTCAAAAGATCTCAAAACCCTCTTCAAGTCAGTAGCCAATTAATCGTGCAAGCCTCGCGCTGGCGTTGGGGGCAAGATTGTCAGCCGTTTCTAGGGTAGTCGCAGTAGCCCCATGCCCAGGAGCAGCAGCCAGATTTCCCATAGGATAAAGCCGATCGACGTGGTTTCAATCACAGGCATAGCGGGAATGACCGTTGCCAGTAGCTCACTCTGCCCCAGCAGCAGCAGAGGTGTCGTCAACCACCCCAGCCCGACGACCCAAGGCTTAAACCAAGACGACGATCGCATCGCTAGACAAACCCCGATCGTCCAGCCCACCAGCAACGTCTGCCCCAAATGCTCGCCCATAATCACTCCCCCGTATTGATGCACTGCTTGGAAGACGACACTCACCGCCTCACGGGTGCCAGGGCTAGAAGCCGTATCAGTATAGAGATTGGCCAGCAGCGGCACCACAAACACCCAGCGCAGGAGTCCGATCGCCTGAAGGATGCCTGAAAGCCCACCCATAAAGGTTGCGATGGCCAAATAGGGCGTATCTGGGCGATCGAGAATCTGGTGCAGCAGCTGGCTGGCCGGAATAAACAGGAGCGCCGCTAGCCCAAAGGCAAACCAGGTGAGAATCAGCGGCGTCCCCCCTGCGTGAAATTTTGTCAGGACATGATCGACCGATTCACGCAGAATGTCGTCATATTCAAAAGTCTGGATCAATAGCGTATAGGGAATATTCAGCAACAAGACGAGTGAAATTAAGAGCAGCCCAGTCAGGCGGACGAGTTGTAAGCGGTTCATCAAAAATCTCTCCAGAGGGTATCGTGCTGTAAAGGGTGAGTGCTGCGAGTAAAAGTCCGGCGTCGATCGCTCGGTAAATTCGGTCAAGTCCTGTCATTCAGCGCTCTCCTGCCAGTACTTCAACAGCGATCGCTCTGTGCGAAACACCTGAGCAACCCCAAGCAAGAGGTTGATCAGTCCGTTAAACAGAAGCGGCGGGATGCCGACAGGCAGGGTATCTGCTTGCTTGAGGAGAATCGCTAGCTGCAAGAGGTTGGTTGGCATGCCCTCCGGGTTGACCTTGCCGTCGATCGCCAAGCCATACAGCCCGCGAATGAAGCGCTCAAACCCAGCTGAAGGTCGGTTTTCGGATATGAATGTGACCCAATCCTCTGAGCTGTTGCGGAAGCTATGGTGCGTTCCGGCCATTACCCGCACACTCTCTCCGGGCTTAAGCCAGCGCCGATTGTTTTTCTGTCCCACTTCCATTTCTAGGCAGCCTTTTAATACTGTGAAGGTTTCATCCATTTGGGTGTGGTAGTGCAGCGGACTGCCTTTGGCTCCGGGAGGCAGGTCAAAGCGGAACTTGGCATAAGTCCCCTGACTTTGATGGGAAGCGTGAAGAACCGTCATGCGATCGCCTGTGGCTGGATTAACGATCGTTTTAGGTTCTAGCAGCGGAGATTTTGAACTGGAGGAAAATAGATTTTCGGAGTTGGAAGAGTCGGTGCCAGTCATCGTTAAAGCCTCCTGTGGTGCGGTTTGATTCATGCGCTAACAGTCCAAAAGTAAGGCTTTCTGCTAAGGTAAACAGTGACTTGCCCCGCCAGAAAATTGACCGGGAGCGCCAATCTCAAAAGGCAGGCTGAGAGGCTTATGCAAGATGCAACGTTCTCCATTGCGATCGTGCGAGATATCGTGCAGTATGTGGCGATGCAGGGCGGCGAGGTCGATCGCCTTTATAGATCTGCTCACATCGATCCGGCCTGTCTAGACAACCCTGATCAGCAGGTGTCGGGAGAGGTGCTAAAGTCTCTGTGGCGAGAAGCCGTGCTGCTAACGGGCGATCGCGATTTGGGCTTACACATTGGCGAAGCCTTTGACCTTTCTGCTATCGGCATCGTGGGTTATGTCTTGCTCAACTGCAAGACCTACAGGCAGGTTCTAGAAAAGCTTTCTCAATACACTCGGCTGTTTAGTCAGGGTGTAGCCATTCACCATACTGTTTCTGAGGGATGGGTGCAGTGCGATTGTGAGATCGTGGCAGGCTTAAAAAACTATCTCATCGATGAGCCGCGACACCCGATCGAAAGCACCTTTGCTGCTCTGATGGCCGCCACGCAGCAGCTCACGGGTAACCCTCTACGGGCTGAAGCAGTTTGGTTTCAGCATCTCTGCCCTGGAGCTACGACCGAGCATCAGCGAATTTTTCAAACGCAAGCGCAGTTTTCCCAGCCCACTAACCGGATTATTTTCAACGCCGACTGCCTCGATTGGGCTGTGCGATCGGCAAATGCTAATCTGCTATCTGTGTTTGAGCAGCATGCCACTCAGATGCTCAATGCTCAGGGGCTTAATTCTCAGTCGCTGAATATCCAGACGCCTAATACCCAGAGCCAAACTCCCTATCTTCAGAAAGTTGTGTCTGCCATCACCCAGCAAATCCAGGGAGAAGTGCCCACGCTTGAGGCGATCGCCCGCACTCTAACCCTGAGTATGAGACAGCTTCAGCGGGAATTGCAGGCTGAAAACACATCCTATCAGCAGCTTCTAGATGAAACTCGGCACGATCTGGCCTTGCGGCATCTACAAAATCAAGACACTTCTATTCACGATGTGGCATTTCTGCTGGGGTTTTCTGAACCTAGCGCTTTTTATCGTGCCTTCAAGCGCTGGACAGGACAAACTCCTCGGCATTATCGATCGGCCAAATTAAAACCAAAATCGCCAATCTAAAACCTAAAATGGGATCACTCTCATCACGGGTTTTTCCATGTCTGCTGTTTCTCATGCCGCTATTCCGGTGGATCAAATTGCCTACAACGAGCAGGGGCTTGTCCCAGCGATCGTCCAAGACTATCTAGACGGTACGGTCTTGATGATGGCGTGGATGAACCGTGAGTCGCTGCAAAAGACAATGGAAACTGGGCAAACGTGGTTTTGGAGTCGATCGCGATCGACCCTTTGGCACAAAGGCGCAACCTCTGGGCATTTGCAATATGTCAAATCTTTGCGCTACGACTGTGATAGCGATGCGCTGCTGATCTCTGTTGAGCAGCAGGGCGACATTGCCTGCCACACCGGAGAGCGAAGCTGCTTTCATCAGGTAGAAGGTTCTATTCAAGCTCCCCCCTCTGATACCCTATCCCAGGTATTTGAGGTGATTTGCGATCGCCGCGACCATCCCAATCCCGATTCTTATACCTGCACGCTTTTTGCAGGGGGCGACAATAAAATTCTCAAGAAAATTGGCGAGGAATCGGCTGAGGTGGTCATGGCCTGTAAGGATGACGATGGCGAGGCGATCGCTGGAGAGGTAGCCGATTTGCTCTACCACACGCTAGTGGCGATGGCGCATCACAAGGTCGATATTCGTGACGTGTACCGCAAGCTGCAAGAGCGCAGAAGGTAAGGCTTTGGGTCAGGCTTCGGCTACACTAGCGCGAATCAATTCCACGGCATCTCGCCCATCTAAGTCTTGCAGATAGACTTTTACCGTTTCGTCTTTAGAGGTGGGTAGCTTTTTGCCCGTGAAATCTGGGTGAATGGGCACCTCTCGATGACCGCGATCGACTAAGACCGCTAACCGAATCACTTCTGGCCTGCCGTACTCGTTGACGGCATTGAGGGCTGCTCGGATGGTTCGCCCCTTAAAAATCACATCATCCACCAGAATCACGGTTTTGCCGGATAGATCAAAAGGCATGTCCGTTTTTTCGGGCGTTCGTAGATTAATTTGATCCAGATCATCACGGTAGAACGTAATGTCTAGGCACCCCACCGCCACCTTTTTTTGCTCCAAAATCTCAATCTGCTTCGCCAGCATTGCCGCTAAGGGAACCCCTCGGGTGTAAATGCCTACCAGTACTAGCTCTGAGAGATCGCCCGATCGCTCGACGATTTGGGACGCAAGGCGGTTGAGGGTACGACGGATCTCGTCAGCAGAGAGAATTTCGACCAGTTTGGATGGCATAGGTCTGGCTAGGGCTAGGGTGCGCGTCATCCTTCATTATCTCCTAGCTTGTTGGGCAGGTTCTGGAGGGTAAGGATTGTTCCAAAAAATTCATGGCTATGGATTTCATATCGGGGATTTCTTGCCCGCAGGGCAAGAAATCCCTAAACAAAGCCGCCTGCCGCAGGCGGCTTTGTTTACAAAATGAGAATTGCTGCAATACCGCTCCTGTTTGTGGGAATTGTGAATCTAGCGTGAATCTAGTGAATCTATTGAAAGCGATCGCCCATCTGCTGAGACACTCGCTTGAGGCTGAGGAAGGAGACGCTATGCTGGAGAGCAGCGACCTCAACCTCGTTCAGATTAACCCCTCGTCACATTTGCAATTGCATCGAACATGAGTCACTCCGCAGAGATCAACCTTGCTCCTGAGCTACAGGGACTGTCAGAGCGTGAGGTAGAGCAACAGCGATCGGCGGGCAACGGCAACAACGCCATTCTGCAAACGGGTCGCTCCTATAGCCAAATTTTTCAAGAGAATTTATTTACCTTCATCAACGGCATTTTCTTCGCCATCAGCCTGGTCATGTTCAAGCTAGGACGAGCGGGGGATGCCGTTCTCGTCGTCATTGTGATTTTTGGTGGGGTGCTGGTCAATATCTATCAGGAGATTTGGGCAAAACGGCAGCTCGATCGCATTGCTTTGCTCAGCCGTCCCAAGGCCACCGTGATCCGCGAGGGCACCCAGCGCAACATCGACCCCAGCGAAATTGTCCGAGGCGATATTTTGGTAGCGCAACCCGGCGACCAAATTTTGGTAGATGGTTCGGTGGTGGGCACTGGGCGAATGGAAGTAGATGAATCGCTGCTGACAGGAGAATCTGACCATATCCCTAAGCAGGTGGGCACCCCTGTTTTTTCGGGCAGCTTTTGCGTCAGCGGTACGGCCTATTACGAAGCGGAAAAGGTAGGCAGCGAGACTGTTGCCTACAAGTTGGTGTCTGGGGCAAGAGCCTATCGGCGATCGCTCACTCCCCTCCAGGTAGAAATCAACTTGGTGATTCGCGTCTTCATGCTGATTGCCTGCTTTCTCTGGGCGTTGGTGGGCATCAGCTTTCTCAGCAGCTCCTATTCGCCCAACGAGATTGCTCAGCGGGCAGCCGTGATTGCAGGACTGGTACCCGCAGGGTTGCTCATTGCCATCACGCTCTCCTACGGACTAGGCGCTGTGCGGATGCTGGGGCAGGATGTACTGATTCAGCAAGCCAACGCTGTCGAGTCCCTTAGCAATGTCGATACCCTCTGCCTCGATAAAACCGGGACACTGACCACCAACAATATTCTGCTGCATGAAGTATTGCCCATTGGCATCACCGAAGCCGAACTGCGATCGCTCTTGGGAGACTTTGCCGCCAACGCGACGGCAGGCAACCGCACCAGTCAGGCGATCGCCCAAGTGTGCCCCGGACAATCCTTGGCTCCCAAGGCAGAAATTCCCTTCTCCTCGGCGCGCAAATGGAGTGCTCTGGCGTTTGATCAGGGCGATCGGCGTGGAACCTATGTGCTGGGCGCACCCGAAATGCTGACCACCAACCTCCTGCTGGATACTGTCCTGAAGGACTATATTCGAGCTGGAACTGAGCAGGGGCTGCGGGTCGTGCTGTTTGCCTATAGTCCTGATCCGACAGCCATTCAAGAGATTGAGGCACCCTACTTGCCGCTAGAGTTAAAACCTTTGGGCATCTTACGCTTTAGCGATGAGCTGCGCCCAGAAGCTTATGAAACGCTGCAAGGCTTTGCCCAAGCCAAAATTGAGGTCAAAATTATCTCTGGCGACAATCCGCAGACGGTGGCAGCACTAGCCAAGCAAGCCGGATTGACGGAGGTGCGCCTCGTCTCAGGCATGCAGTTGGCAGAAATGGACGAAGCTCAGTTTAATCAGGCTGCCATGAATAACACCGTATTTGGGCGAATTACGCCAGAGCAAAAGGCGTATCTCGTCTCGGTTCTACGCAAATCGGGGCGCTATGTCGCCATGATTGGTGATGGGGTAAACGATGTATTGTCGCTCAAGCAGGCCAACCTGGCGATCGCGATGGAAAGCGGCAGTAAGGCAACTCGGGGCGTTGCGGATATCGTGCTGCTCAAGGATTCTTTTGGGGCGTTGCCGCGAGCTTTTCTAGAAGGCCAGCGGATTCGCAACGGCATTCAAGATGTGCTGAAGCTGTTTCTCGTGCGGACGATTTGCGTGACGCTGCTGATCTTCGCGACGGCGATCGTCACAGATAACTTTCCCCTGCAAAACAAGCAAAGTGCGATCGTTGCGCTGATTGGCGTAGGTTTTCCCACCATGTGCATCCCCATCTGGGCCAAGCCGGGGGTGATGCCACGCCGCACCATGCTGCGATCGATGCTGCATTTCATTATTCCCTCAACGCTGTCGCTCACCGTTGTGTCGCTGTTGGTCTATTTGTTTTACCTGGTGGTGGCAGTGCTAGAGCTGCCGCCTGGACTCGATCCGGCGCAAATTGATCACGCCATCCCCCGCAGCGCCCTGGTGACGATCTTGGTAATGGGAGAGCTGTTGCTGATTCCTTTCCTGAAGCCGCCCACCACAGCCTGGGTAGGGGGAGAACCTCTCAGTGGCGACTGGCGCTACACGATCGTCTCGCTAACGTTGCTGGCCATTTATCTGCTCATTGTCTCTATTCCGCCGCTGCGCCGCTTTTTTGAGCTGTATCCTCTGGGTACGGTCAACTATTTCTTTATCGGATTAGTGGCTTTGGAGTGGTGCCTGATTCAGCGATTTCTCTGGCGATCGCGCTTCCTCGATCGCTTCCTGGGCGTGGATCTGAGTTAGGCATCGGCCACAGGTTGCTAGAACAGCAAATCTGCCCCGATTTCATTCAAATCCAGACTATAAAGGCTACCCTGCCGACCTGTCCAGGTGGCTACGAGCAAGCCGCGCTGTTCAAAAGGGGCGATCGCTGTAATCGTC
Source organism: Coleofasciculaceae cyanobacterium (assembly GCA_036703255.1). Taxonomy (GTDB): domain Bacteria; phylum Cyanobacteriota; class Cyanobacteriia; order Elainellales; family Elainellaceae; genus Drouetiella. The sequence goes on along the minus strand of DATNPL010000092.1, from coordinate 146,622 downwards.
TCAGGCACCGTAATGTGCCCCAACTGCTGCCCTTCAAAGTCTAGGAGAATGATCTGCCCAGCAGAATTGGCCAGAATGTAGCCCCAGTCTGTTGCTGCCAGAAATGTTGGCGTAATGCTGATGGCAAATCGCCGGATGCGATACGGCTTTAGATCAATAATTCCAATGGCTTGAGGATGCTGGCGATCAATCGCCAAGAGCTGATAGGGTTTTTGGGTGACGATCGCCTCAGCCATAGCGAAGGGAAGGAGTAACGAAGCGACATACGTGCCCCGACGCGTAAACAGTTTAATTAGAGTTTGAGCACCCTTGGCATTGAGTGAGCTAGAAGCAGATGCCGATTCGCCCATAGAAATCTGCATGGCGATCGCCACATGCTTGTTATCCAAAGCAAAGATCTGAGGCCGCACAGGCAGCCTTTTTTTGAAAAACACTTCGGCGGGTGTCGTTGCCAACCGCATCGATCGCTTCGATAGTCGTGCAAAGGACAGGGCATATTCCCCTTGAGCATTAGAAACCAAGCTGGCTAGCCAATCGCCCCCAGGAGAAATAGCAGTCACGCCAGCCGGGACTCTGGCTTGAATGGGCCTCAACCGATGATTGTCTATCTCAGGCACAGGCATGAGATAGACCGATCGCCCCGCAACCACAAAGCAGCCCTGCGATCGCAACGATAGCGATTCCACAGGCTCCTGAAGCAAGATATGGCTACAGGCTTCGGGCAGGGCAAAACGCAGATCTTTCAGGGGCGACAGCAGAGAGGCGCTATAGCGATCGCAAATAACACGATCGGTCGTGACGCGATAGAGCGAATTTGCCATCACGGCAAGCGCCGCAATGGGTTGGCCTAACGTTTGCTTTTGCTGAACGTGAAAGAGGCACTCTGGCGGCTCAGTGGCTGGCGTGAGGAGAGGCTGAGGCGTTGGTTTAGGCGAGGGTAGCGCTTCTAAGGAGTTAAGCTCTGAAGCATAAATGTCTGAAACATAAACGCCCGAAGAAGAGGCGATCGCTTGCAGCGCTTCCAGCATCTCGCTTGCAGACTTAAAGCGACGGGCTGAGAGTTTTTGCAGCGCGGTGAGAATGATGGGCTGCCAAGCCGCCGGAATGGCTTTGGGCATCTTGACGGGCTGATTCAAGTGAGCCGACATCAGTTCGACAGGAGTGCCAGAAAAAGGTCGATGTCCGGCTGCCAGCTCAAACATCAGCACCCCCACAGAGTAGAGATCGGAGGTGTGGGAATATTCGCCGTAAAACCGCTCCGGAGCCATATAGGCAGGCGATCCGGTGTTGCTAGTTTCGCGATCTTCTACTTCTTGGCTGAGGCGAGCAATGCCAAAATCCGAAATTTTCGCAATCCAGCCGTCTGGCTGCACGGACAGCAGAATGTTCTCAGGCTTAATATCACAATGGACAATGCCGCGATCGTGGGCATGAGCTAGTCCTTTCAGAACATCGATCACAAGTTTCAGGCTCTGGGTCAGATCGAGCCGAATCTCTTCTGTCATCAGGTTACGCAGGGTGCCGCCTTCGCAGTATTCCATCACCAGATGCCGACCTGTTGCCATATGCTCTACGGCTTGACAGGCCACAATGTTAGGATGCCGCAGACTGAGCAGAAACCGCAGTTCCCGCAGAAACTTGTGGGTCGGAAAGCGTTTATGGTCGAGCCGCTTAAGGGCAACCAGACGGCCGTTTTGTCGAGAGACGGCGCAGAAGACTTGACCGAACTGTCCTTGTCCAACCAGACCGAGAAGTCGATAGTTTGAACGTTTGGACACAGGGCAGCAGGAAGGGGTAAAGGGTTATCGCCGATTATCGCCGATTTATTAAACAATCTGGCTGTCTTGGCGCTGGATTTCAAACTGGGTGCTGTATTTCACCCAGATGCTCCAAAACTTAGAGAACCAGGCCCTGAGCCTATGGCTTGCTTTTAAGCAAAATATTTTGAGCAAAATATTTTGAGCGAACTGTGAGCAAAATGTCTGAAATGCCATTAGCCCAATAGCAGATTGCAAGGGTGGAGAGTTTACTTTAATTGAGGAAGTGAGGGAGGGAAAGAGTGTGGGAGAGAGGGAAGGAGGGTGGGAGAGAGGGAGTGTGGAAGAGAGGGAGTGTGGAAGAGAGGGAGGGAGGGAGTCTACTGGCACAACTGCTGCATGATGGAGTCATGATCAGAGACACCGACCAAAGTTTCGACTGCCTCTAGCCGCTTAGGTAAGCCCAGTACAAACCGATTGCAGTCTGCCCCCATAGATTCGCAGCTTGTTTGAATGCAATGTAGCTCTCGACCCGTCAACTGGCTAAAAAAGGCGGACAAAATGCCTGCCTCCAGGTGGCAAGAGATCTGCTTATTCTGAGGCGCAAGCCGAGCGAAGGTCGAATTCCAAACTTTGATAACCAAAAATCCGCGCTGCTGGTGGGTTTGTTCTAGGTCAATTTTGCCCCAGCCGTGGGTAATCCAGCATTGTTGAAGCGCCTGCAAAAACTCAACCATTGCCATATCGGCGGGCGAGAGATGGTAGTAGTCGGTCAACTGTTCGCAGAAGCGGGCGTAGAAGTTTTTGCCCCACCAACGGCCGCAGTTAAACAGTACTAGACGGGAGGCTTGTCCCGTTTCTTTCTCTAAGCCTGAGTAGATTGCTTGAATCAAAGTTTCGGGCAAGGCGATTAGCCGATCGCCCTGACGGTTCTCAATCAGACCCATTTCCAGATCGCCACGTACATAGGTTTCAGCGGCGAAATAGTTGCCTGGAAGCTGTTTGTCGGTTAGTAGATCAGCAACGGAAATCATAGGAATTCAGGAGGGGGGAATCAGGAGGGGGAATCAAGGGAAAGTAGGGAGAGTCTGGAGAATAGAGCAGTGTTTTGACAAAAACATATTTGACACGAACATAGCTGAGGGCGTCACCACCCGATCGCCACACCGTTAACAGATTCAACTTTTTCAGGGACAAGTGCTTTTTGAGCCATCAGCAACATAGGGCTAAGCAGCTCCATCCGTTTGCCCAAAGTTTGATTGAGGCGCTGATTAAGAAGCTGATAGAGCCGTGCATCGATCGCCCGAGTGTTGTAAACCTCAACGGTAGGCTGTACCCAGTTCAGAAATCGCTCTTTGACAATCGACTCTTGATTGACCAGCATTGCCATAGCGCAGTGCCGCAGCATGAGCAGCGCATTTGTAACACAGCGTTCTAGGGTGGCCTCAGATTCTTGGGGCAGTTCAGCTTGGAGTTGGTTGGCAACCCACTGCATCACTTCCAGATCACAGTCGCGCAAGCTGCGATAGGTTGCCAGCCGTTCTGGAATGGAACTGACATAGTGAGCCACCAGCCGCAGTTCCTCGATTTTGAGGTAGCGAGTGTCAGCATCGTCGAAGAGTTCTTCAATTTGGGGATGCATAGGGCAGGAAGGGTGAAGGATGTACGAGCTTTTGGCGATCGGTGAGACGGGCGCTAAAACAGATCTGAGAAGTTATCTAAGGTGAAATCATCGTCAGCTTTGCCATTGCCGCTATTGGGCAAGGCATCTGGCGACTTGGGCGCTGCGGCAATGGCGCTGTCATCCCAGTTAAAGGCGGTAAAAAAATCTTTGACCTTGAGGGCAAGGCTGAGGGGTTGGTAAACGCCCTGCTGTGCCGCCGAGATCTTGAGTTCTTGCACCTCAGGCGGATGATTGTCCCAATTGAAGGCGGTAAAGAACTGCTGTACAGATTGCCGCTTCCAGGAGGTTGCTGAAGCCGAGGCAGGGGCAGACTCGGGCGATCGCGGCTTGTGACCATTGGTGGAGTTGAGAACCATAGTGCTGCTCATCTCAAAAGTTCTCCTGTACGGAGGCGCTTCTCGATATCGCGTGCGTTTGCCCCTTCGTTCATCCAGAAGGCTGCCGCATCAATCCGATCTTGTCCGCCTACCAAAAACTTGCAGTAGGTCTCGCCCATTGAGTAACACTGAATCTCAATGCAGCTCAACTGCTTTCTAACCAGCTCTGTAAAGAATCCAGCAAACAGACCCGCATATAGGAAACACACTGGCTTGCCGACATCGCCCAGGGTTCGGGCAACGGCAGAATCAAAAATATTGATGAACATAAAGCCCTGTTTGCGATCGCCCATGTCCACTTCCCAGCGACCCCAGCCCTGAGAGGTGAAAGGCCACCACCAGGTTTCTAGCAAAAACAGCAGATTGGCCTGACGCATATTGCGATCGAATTCTTTCTCAAACCATTTCTCGAAGAAGAAGGCATCTTTTTGTCCCCACTCGCAGCCAATGACATACATAGTGGCAGCTGCTGCGTCACCCACCTCTTCCTGTAAGCCTTCCACCAGGCCAATGATGAAATCTTCGGTGGTCAGCAGATTTTGGCCTTCGTTCCAGTCTACGATTGTGCCCTTATCAGGGTCGAAGGTGAAAAAGTCTCGAAAACCATAGTGGTCATGCTTCTTCGGATGCTTGAGCTTGACAGGATTTGGGGTGTTAATTAGGGTAACCATAGGGCAAGGGTTTGGCAGATTGAGAACAAATATGATGTTGAAATGCGACTGTCTTCAAATGTGGCTGCTTTGCAGGCTATTGAGTTGAAAACCCGTCTAAATTTAAGGCAGATACTACAGCCAGATGCTATGGCTAGATACTGGGGCAGAATGTTGTGCGTGAAGCGATCGCGAAATATCAGCCTGAAGGTGAAGGATCTATGATTTTTGACGGGCGAGATATCTCATCAATCACAGAATATTAGGGCGAAGTTGGGCCGAGAGAACGCCGAACTAACTCTAAAATAGGGCAAACCAAACTGGCTTGAGGGGGTGTTAAATCTTGTTTGATCACCTCTTGCAGCACTTGATAGGTCACATTAGCGGTTTGCTCCATCCCAAAGGCATGAAGGATGGTTTGGAACCAGAGTAGAAGCCTTTCTCGCAGAGTATCAGGGTCATTGATTAAAACGGCAACGGCTACGTAGCGCAGGGTTCGAGTCGTGTCAGCCTTCCATTTGTGGCTATATTCCTCTTTGCCATGCACAAATAGCGTCGGATCAAGCGATCGCATTTTGGCATAGGCTTGCTGCAACAGCGAGGACTCTATCTCTTGTAGTTTTTGATAGGTTTGCAGCCGCAAATTAAATGACTTGACATAATCGGTCATGAATTGAAGTTCGGCATCGCTGGCATAACGTCCATCGACTTCCAAACTGAGACGCTTAAGTTGGCTTAGCATGGCAGGCTGGGCGGGCTAAATGGGCTGGCTAGATTAGTTGAATGTATTGTGATTATTCCCGTAGCAAGTGATGAGTGATCAACAGAGGATATTTAGCAACATCGCGTAACATTTTGTGGACATTTGTAGATACCTGTTTGGTGATTTTCTCAGTTAACATCCGCTTCGCGTAAGGTTCTCTGACAACAAATTTCTCTAGCAACAAATTTCTTTAGAAACAAGGTTTTCTAGGACAAATTTCTCTGGCAACAAGTTTTCTAGCAACAAGTAGTGGCTGCGGCTTGCGCTAACGCGGGCAGTCTGGACTACGGCTTAAACGTCACTGCTGTTGGACAGAAAAGATCCAAAGTTAAAGCTGGTGGTCGTTTCAATTTGCTTGAGCATTGATCGCGTAATTAACTTGCCCTCTTCCACCAAAACTTGGCCTGTGACAGGGTGCAGTAAATTTTGCTCGGCGCGCCGTCCAATCAGCGCCTCAATGTCTTTGATGGAATTAATATACATCCCAGGTGGTAGCTCAACCACAACGCCATTGCCCATCACTCGGGCTTGACAGGCCAGACGAGAGTTGGTCTTACAGGTCGTAATCACCTCTAGAGTGCGCTGTTCTCGGCGGTTGATAGACGAAAGAGCCTCCATGCCTTGCTTGACATAGACATGGCAGGTGGCACACATGCCGCGTCCGCCGCACTCTCTCAAAACATCTAAATCTTTATCAATCAGCACCGAGAGCAGGTTGCCATTGGTTTCAACGGAGGTTTCTTGGGCGATCGGCTCTAGACGAACAACTTTTACCATGAGAATTTTCCTGACTATTCTTTGCTTTGAATGAGGTGAACGGGATGACCAAACAGGGTTTGCGCCAGTAATCTGTGCCAATAATCTGCACCAGTAATCTGTGGCAGATTTTAGTCAGCAGGGTCTGGGAGTAAAAGCATCTTTTGATGAGGGTTTAGAGCTTTCTGACGCACTGTTTTGGGGAAATTGCGGATGACTTTGCTGCACCGATCGATAAATCCTGCAACCCAGATCTGAATCCATTTATGCTGCTCGGCGGAAACCAGGGTTTGACCATCCATTTGTCCCATAAAGCCAATTTGAGCCGTGCGATCGATTTGAAATTGGTTGAGCCATTCCGCTTCGGGGCGAGAAGATTTCCAATTCCCGGCTGCCACCGATGCGCCCAAATATTGTTTAGTGAAGTGGCTCAGATGATTGAGAGCAATGAGTAAATCGCGTAGAGAAACAGGGGCGGCTGGAGCGGCAGCCTTCGCAACCGGAGTTGCAGGTTTGGCGATCACTGTCAGAGCAGCAGGGGTTGGAGCGAGTGGGGTTGCAGAAAGTGGAGTTGCAGAGGTCTGAGTTGGAGCTGCCTGAGCTGGAGAAGCCTGAGTTGGAGAAGCCTGGACTGAAACGGCGTGGGAAGAGGCTGACTGCTTTTTCCAGTAGTTTTCTTCAGGAAGAACCGTGCTGCCTGCCAGCAAACGAAACGTGGCGATCGCATCGGTGATGTTTTCCTGAAGCTCAGCCTTGAGGCGATCGACCACTTTGGAGTAGCCTGTGTAGCCTAGATTATCTACCGTCAGAACCAGCAGAACGATTCCCTGGCCTAACTTGTAGATGTAGACTTGGTGGCCGTTGAACTGAAACTCAAAAAAGTGAAACCCAACAGGAGTGGTTTCAATCACCTGTTGAATGCCCTGAGCCAATGCTTCCTTCTGCTGAAAGTTTAAAACCTGATCGACCCCGCAAAAGTAGGGACGAGATCGCCGATGCATTAGGGCAACGCCCATAATTCCTGGTAAATTCAGAAAGTCCTGAACAACCTCCCGCTTCATACAAATGCTCTACGTACTAAACCATTCCATCTCACCGTAGTTATCTGTTGTAAAGTTTCCATCGACCTAGAAACTCCATTCATCACGATTCTTCACAGTTAGCGCATACTGATGCGAGATCATCTTCAAGCTCACAGCCTGACCTACTGATTGTCTTGATATCCATCCACGTTCTAGTTTGCGTTGCTCTTCGTCCGTTGGCTGTGTTTCAAAAAAATAAACAAGCAGGTCTAGAACATTAACCATCCGTCTTGTCCTTCTGGATCTAAACTCTAGAGGCACTGCTTTGCTGGTACAGGCTTTTCTTCCTTTTGGATTTAGCAGCTATGTCTGATCTCCCTTTTACTTTGGATCAGTTACGCATTCTTAAAGCGATCGCCGCCGAGGGTAGCTTTAAGCGCGCCGCCGATAGCCTTTATGTCTCTCAGCCAGCGGTCAGTCTTCAGGTGCAAAACCTGGAGCGCCAGCTAGATGTGCCGTTGTTTGATCGCGGCGGCAGAAGAGCGCAGCTCACAGAGGCGGGACATCTTTTGCTCAGCTACGGCGATCGCATCCTGAGCCTGTGTCAAGAGACTTGTCGGGCGATTGAAGACTTGCAGAACCTGCAAGGCGGCACGTTGATTGTTGGAGCCAGTCAAACCACAGGTACCTACCTGTTGCCTCGCATGCTGGGTCTGTTTCGGCAACAATACCCCGATGTGGCGGTGCAGCTTCATGTCCATTCCACTCGGCGCACGGCTTGGAGCGTTGCCAATGGACAAATTGACCTGGCGATCATTGGGGGCGAAATTCCTCCTGAGTTACAAGACTCTCTAGAGATAGTTCCCTACGCGGAAGACGAACTCGCACTTGTTCTGCCTGTTTTCCACCCCTTTAGCCGCATGGCTCAAATCGAGCGGGATGATCTATATCGGTTGCAGTTCATTGCGCTAGACTCTCAATCCACTATTCGCAAAGTTATCGACCAAGTCTTGACCCGCTGCGGCATCGAGACTCGACGGCTGAAGGTAGAGATGGAGCTAAATACGATCGAGGGCATCAAGAATGCGGTACAGGCGGGCTTGGGAGCTGCGTTTGTATCGATTTCGGCGATCGAGAAAGAGCTGCAAATGGGCGTTTTGCATCGCGTCAAAATTGAGGGGGTCGTGGTGAATCGCACCCTGTCGGTGATTATTAACCCCAATCGCTATCGCTCAAAAGCCGCAGAAGCCTTTACTCAGGAGATTTTGCCGCAGTTCTCTAATTACAAGGCATCCGATAAGGGCAATGCAGGTGATGTCTTGGCGCTAGAGCCAACCACATCGCCGCTCGGAAGCGTTTGAGCAAGCTGCCCGACATAATATGCCCGACAAATATGCCTGACTTTACGCCCAGAAAAGCCGCCCAGAAAAGCCGGATTTGACAGGGGGTAGTTCAGAATGGATGACAAGGGGTTTAATCAAGGTTGAGTGTCGATCGCTCAGAGCCTAAAACTCAGTTTTTCCAGTCAGCCAATATTCATGGAAATTTACTGCACCCGCCCAGGTTGTTCGAGACCCGTCAATCAGTATCCTGATTTAGATAGCAAAGCGACATTAAAAACCTCTCGCCAGAGATACTGCACGGCCTGCGGCATGGAGCTGATTTTGAAAGATCGCTACATTCCCTTGAAGCTGCTGGGGCGAGGAGGCTTTGGAGCCGCTTTTTTGGCGCGCGATCGCTACACGCCTGCCATGCGCCTCTCAGTCGTCAAGCAATTTCAGCCTGCTGGCAACCTGTCGACTGATCAGCTTCAGCTTGCCCAAAACTTGTTTGAGCGGGAAGGTGAAGTGCTAGAGGATTTGGGCAGACATCCTCAAATTCCCGATCTATACGCTTTTTTTGAAATTGACCCGCCCCCAGGCGGCGCGGCAGGGCAACCCAATAAGTTTTTTTATCTTGTCCAGGAATATATTGATGGAGAGACGCTGGAGGAGATGCTGGGACGCACCGGAACCTTTTCGGAGGCGGAGGTGACACAGCTTTTGCTGGCGATTTTGCCCGTACTAAAATTTGTGCATGATAGCCACTCTATTCATCGAGACATTAAGCCTTCCAATATCATCCGTAGTCGAGATGGCACCTACTATCTGCTAGATTTTGGCGCTGTCAAGCAGGTAACTTCTGGCGCAGCCGTAGGGGCACAGCCCGGACGCTCTACAGGTATCTACTCAATGGGGTTTGCCCCACCTGAACAGATGCGCGGCGATCGCGTCTATCCTGCCACCGATCTCTACGCCTTGGCCGTCACCTGTATCATGATGCTGACGGGTAAAGATCCGGCTGATCTCTATGACAACTACAGCGATCGCTGGAACTGGCGTGCCTATGCTCAGGTAAGCGATCGGCTGGAGGCCATTCTAAATCAGCTGCTGCAAGCCGCTCCCAATCAGCGATTTCAGTCAGCGACAGAAGTTTTACAGGCGCTACAACCCGCCACCTCCGCTCCGCCCCCTAAACCTATAGCTAGCCCCACGGCAGTGCAGGCTGCCCCCTCTCCGCCCACTGTCCTACCTCCTGCTGCTCCTGCCGCTCCCAAATCTCGTAAGCCGATCGCGTCTCCCCTGGTTCCGCCGCCGATCGCCCCATCCCCTGCTCCCTTGAGGAAATCGGCCGCTGGGCGTCGCGCTATCCGATCTTTTTCTTTGCCAGAGCTAATTGGTAACGCGGCCTTCACTGGAACTGAGGGGGGAATAGTCGCGATCGCAGCGGCCAGCCTGCTGGGCACGGCCTCACCGACTTGTCTCGCAATAACAGGCGTGGCGATCGTGGGGCTAGTCGTAGCGCAATATCTACGCTGGATCGAGAAAGTTGATTTGCTCATCATTGGCGCAGTGAGTCTGGGAGTCGTCGCCTTCTTTTCGCCGCTGCACTCCAGTTTGACCGCCCTGGGTCTAGCTGCGGGGGCTACGCTGCCTCAGGTGCTGCAAGTGCTGGTGCCGTTGGTGGTTTTGGGAGGGTTGGGCGTAGTGGCGATCGCGTTGATATTTCGCTTAATTTACACTCTGCTTTCTCGCTTCATGTAGAGGCTAATCTGGGCTTAAGCATCACCCTTGTTTGAATTCTCGCCAGCTTACGAACGCCATGACTCAAAAAAATGAAACGCTGCCGCTGATTTTGTCTTTGCTGATTACTTGCGGGTTAATTGGGGGTGGGCTGTGGCTGTTTCGCGATCGCCTATTTGGGGGCGGATCGAGCAATCCGGCTCAGACTAGCTCTCCTCAGCCCGGAAATACCCCGCTTGATTCCACGGCATTAAAAGCACGGCAGAGCATCGGAGACAGGCTCTTGGTGCCTCCAGCGGCCAATGCGAATTCGCAGGCGCAAGCGCAAAAACAGAGGGGAGTAGAGGCGATCGCAGCTCAAAATTATCCTCAGGCCGTAACCGACTTACAGGCGGCTCTCCAAGCTCAGCCGAATGATCCTGAAGGATTGATTTATCTCAACAATGCTCGGATTGGGGCAGCAACGGCTTATACCCTGGCGATCGCCGTCCCGGTGGATAGTAATGTGGATGCCTCCCTAGAGATGTTGCGGGGCATAGCTCAAGCGCAAGACGAAACTAACTCAAAGGGCGGCATTTCGGGTGTGCCGCTCAAGGTTCTGGTTGTCAATGATGGGGGTACGCCAGAAATGGCTCGCCAAACGGCTTCGGCATTGGTTGACGCTGGAGATGTGTTGGGCGTGGTGGGGCATTATGCCAGCGATGCTTCGTTGGCGGCAGGCGAAGTGTATAACCAAAGCGGGCTGGTGATGATTTCCCCGGTCAGCACTTCCGTCAAGCTGTCCAATCTAGGTCGCTATACGTTTCGCACCGTCCCAAGTGATTTTGTGGCGGCGGGTGCCTTGGCGAACTATTTGTTGAAAGAGCTGCAACAGCAAAAAGCTGCTGTGTTTTTTAACTCCCAAAGTGGTTACAGCCAGTCAATTAAGTCAGAATTCGATCGCGCCATGTCGTTAGGCGGCGGGCAGGTGGTCAGCGAATTTGATTTGTCGGCCTCGACTTTTAGCGCTGCCGAAAGCTTCCGGCAGGCGACCCAGCAAGGTGCCACCGTCCTGGCGCTAATGCCCAACTCAGGACAACTCGATCGCGCCCTGCAAGTGGTGCAGGTCAATCGGCAGCAGCTCAAGATGCTGGCTGGAGATGATGTTTATGCCCCTAAAACCTTGGCGGTGGGAGGGGCGGCGGCTCAAGGGATGGTGGTGGCAGTACCTTGGCATATTTTGGCGAACCCCCAATCTGTTTTTGCCAATAGCTCTCGCAGTCTATGGCGTGCCAGCGTCAACTGGCGAACTGCTATGTCTTATGACGCAACGGCAGCCTTGATTGCAGCCCTGTCACGGAATCCGACTCGCCAGGGTGTGCAACAGGCTCTGGCTGACCCTAATTTCTCGGCTGAAGGGGCAACGGGAACCGTCAAATTTCTGCCGTCAGGCGATCGCAATCAGTCGGTACAGCTCGTAGAAATTAAACCGGGTTCTGCCTCAGGCTATGGCTATGATTTTGTGCCGATTCGATGATCTGGCTCAATCTCCTGGCTCAATGTCAAAGGGTTGCTGTGCATCTAACCCCGAAACTTTAGAACTGGCGATCGAACTGCTCAAGGGTATTCACCGCCGATCCCTGATTCATGACTAACTGGAACCCGATCAGTGGAGCTAATTTGCCATTGTCGGGTCACAGCGCCACCTCATGGACATACAGGTATTGCAGAGTGGGCAGCCCCTCTCCGCAGACGGTTTATCAGAATCAAGTCAGAATCAAGTCAGAGACGGGCAGACTGGCGAAATGCTCAAGCCTGCCTGCTTCTAAGGTACAGGGCAAGAACGGCTCGACAGAGCTAAGTTTGTTCGACTGTGCTTATTTAGTTCCCTTTGCCTACTGAGCATTGCGGGCGACCGCTTCCGCTGGGAGGCAAAGTAGATTATCTCCATAGGTGCGAATCAACCCCCGCTGGCGCAGTTTGCCCATGAGTCGGGTTACAGTCACCCGCGTAGAGCCGATCGCACTGCCAATTTGGGCGTGAGTCAAAGACCAGGGCAAGCAATATCCTTCTTCGCAAGGCTCACCAAATTCTTCGATTAGCAGGGTCAAAAAGCCTAACAGGCGATCGATCGTGCGGCGCTGCCCTAAAGTGCTGAGCCACAGCAGCTTGCGCTGATGCTGGTAGCGGAATGCATCTAACACCTCACGCCGGAAGTGAGGCCAATTGTCTAGATCGTGCCAATACAGCCAGATCACCGATGTTTGATCGACATGGGCAAAGCTTTGCAGAATGAAAGGAGATTGAGCCACGATTTCAAACGGCTGCCCTGCGCCCACAAAGCCTAGAAACGCCTCTTCCGAGTTAATGCGCGGAATGCGTGACGAACTGGCGGTTGTGGCGCTAACTTGTGCTTCACCTACGAGCCGCACAGCACCCCTTTGAACCAGATAAAGCAAGCCCGCCCGAGTCGGAATCTTTTCATCTTTGCTAAAGGTGCGGCAGCGATAATGTTCTTGTGCCCAATCTAGAATCCGTTGCCAGGTGAGAAAGGGACGGGCGCTGTCGGGTTGTGATGACACTGAAAACATAGGGGCAGTTCTTGAAGTCAGTAGAGATGGAACATTTTGGACTGGGAGCACCTAGGAATAGTTTGCCTTGGCTCCCGCAGAGCAAAACGGCTTATAAGAATAGAACCCGCTTAAGTTTACTCTCCCTCAGTGGAATCGAGAAAACTATGAAGGCATCTGACTTTCTATGAACTTTTCTGCTTTTTAAGTCAATTTATTTACGCAAAGTTTCATTTTACCCTCGAAAAAATAGACTCTGCGAATTATACAAGGATTAAGTTGACTGAACGCAAAACTTAAACGCTAACTAGATAACTTATTCAACAGCAATGCCGTGAGTTCCGCATATTACCCCATCCTATCCCTAGGGATTCGGTCACTACTAGTCAATAGGCTACAAAAAGCCCTTGAGATTTGGCAAAAAGAGCAACTTTTTTTACAATCCCAGCCATCTAGGGAGACGGCCTGCACTATTTTCGCTTCTAACCCCCTACTCGGTGAACACCTAAAGTTCGCTCTTCCCTCAGAAATTCCACTGAACCGAGTCAAGGCAGACCCGCAAATCTCCTATGTTTCTGCGATCGCCCTCAAGTTAGCCGGGAGGCGATCACAAACAGAAGCGATGAGCATTGCTTTAGGAATAAGTGAGGGTTGGGAGCAAATGGTAGCCATAGAATCGAAAAAAAATACGCTGGATACATTGAATAAAATATGGCAGACCACCACGATTCAAGTCGATTCACTAGGGTGGATCTACTTAAAGCTTGCTGAACAAGGCGTAGCAGAATGGCTACAAATCCTTGCTCATCCGCAAACATACTGTAATAACCTTGATCAGTCTACATCAACTGTTGCAAAAAATGCTCTCTGTATCCGTGATTCCACTAGCAAATTTCATATTTGCTATGTTCACGCTCGATGCTGCTCTCTGTTGCGATCGGCTATGAGAGATAACCTGATCGATGCCCATTCTCATAATTTCACGCTGAGAGAGCAAAATTTAACTCTATTTAATCTGCGGCACCCCACTGAGCAGCATTTGGTTAGCCAGATGGTGACTGCGTTAGATAGCTTGGCTGTTTCTGCTAAATCGGCTGGCTTGAATGGCGCAACGGTAGCTCAGCCCCCTCCTGCCCTGATTTGGAAAAGTGCTCAAGATTTGAGCTATAGCTTTGAAGCATTCCACAAATCCTGCCAGATCTGGGGAGAAGTGATGCAATCTGACCCGCAGTTGGCACAGATGCGAGTAGGGCTGGTGCTGATCACCCAAAAGATCCTGCGATCGCTTCTGGAAGAAGGGCTAGGGATTGCGGCTCCGGTCGAATTGTAGTCCTAACGATGCGGTAAAGTTACGGATATTGGGATTCAGGGCATGATTTCGGCTGGCTAAGCTTTGCTTGCACAATACAAAATCACGCTCTTTTGAGGGCTATAGCCAATTTACTTGGGATATTTTTGGTGGCGCGTGGAGCGCGCCACCAAAAATATCCCATACATCACGAAGTGAGGGCGATCGCATGAAGCGATGGAGGCAACTGTGCATTTATTGATTCCGGCAGCAGGTTCGGGACGACGGATGGGAAGCGATCGAAATAAGCTATTGCTGCCCCTGTTTGGCAAACCCTTGCTTGCTTGGACGCTCTTGGCAGCTCAGCATTCCCGTGAGATTGAATGGATTGGCATTATCGGTCAGCCGATGGATTGGCAAGACTTCAAAACAATTGCCGTTGAGCTGGGTCTGGTCGATAGGATTCAGTTCATTCAGGGTGGCTCGACGCGACAAGAGTCTGTCTATTGTGGTCTTAAAGGTTTGCCTGCCCATGCCGATCGCGTTTTGATCCATGATGGCGCTCGCTGTCTGGCTACCCCAGAGCTATTCGATCGCTGTGCTGAAGCGCTTGAGACAACGCCAGGATTGATTGCAGCAGTGCCTGTTAAAGACACGATCAAGGTTGTGGGTGAGGCGGCACTGATTCAAAGCACACCCGATCGCAGCCACCTCTGGGCTGCCCAAACGCCCCAAGGATTTGATGTGAAACGGCTTCTGAAATGTCATGAACAGGGCATTCGTCAGGGCTGGGAGGTGACAGATGATGCGGCATTGTTTGAGCAGTGCGGCTTGCCCGTCAAGATTGTCTTGGGCGAAGAGACAAACCTGAAGGTGACAACTCCAGTTGATTTGGCGATCGCAGAGTTTATCTTACGCCAGCGATTGGCCGCTGCTTCTAGCTCAGATCATCAGGATTAATGCCTTGCGATCGCAAATATTCCGCTAAGCGCTCTGCTCTTTGGCGTTCTTGCTCTGCTCTTTGGCGTTCTTGCTCAATCCGCTCCATGCCCCACAGCAGCAGATTTTGGTCTGCATCCCACCAGCGCAGCCAGTAGCCCGATCGCCCTTCTTTTTCGCCTTGCCAGACCCCAAGAAACAGGTTCATTTCGGCAATCCAGTAGCGATCGGGTTCCGAGCGATCGCTGTTTGGGAAAAGCAGATCATAGCGCCCTGCCTGAAGCTGAAATACTTCTAGATGCCCCGATTTTGGCTCAAAAACGACGTAGATCGGAATCTGAAGAATTTGCTCGTAGTAAAATAGCTTGCCCAAGGGAGGAAATCTCCGGACGGAGTATTCGCCGCCATCGGTATCTGACAAAAACTCCATGACCACCAGCGGAATGTCTCCCTCTAGGTTGGGTGTGTAGCTTCTGCGCGTTTGGGGATCGCCTTGAGGAAAAACTGAAGGGACATAAACCCAGTCTGGAGCTTTAATTACTAAGGATTCATTTACTGTGGCGCAGAGTCCAAAGTTGGAGGCAATCAGCATTCCAGGTCTAATGTAGTCTGCTAGTTCTAGGGCTTCCCGGAGTGCGCCTGCCAGAAGCGGCTGGTCTGTATTTTCCACGGGTTCATCTTCGAGTTGAAAGTCATCGGGCAGTTTTTCCCAGGTTACGGTCAGGGAGGGGCGATCGCTCGGAGACTTCTGAGTGACGACCATGATGTGCTGCTCAGCTAGAGAACTTATCTAATTTTAGCTTTCCTGAATTTACTCAAAGCGATCGGGAGGCTGATTCTGAGAATTTCGCTCCAAATACAAATCGACAAACTCATCAGCCGCTTCTGGATTGATTCGAAGTAATGAGTACGCTTTTGCGTCCCAGAGGCAGGAGTTAAGTTTATGGAGGGAAAGATCGCCTCCTGAACGCCACCCTATCACCTCCAGCTACTCTGGTTCCTCAAACGATACCCCTTCATACAGCAGTTCGATCGGACACTCAAACTCAAGGCTACTCAGGGTAATCATGTCTCCTGCCCGGTAAGGAGAGTAGAGCCACATGCGCCCCTCACCCCGCCGATAGCACTCCACCGCAACTTTCTCAGAATCAATCAGGACATATTCTTGCAGACTGGACATGGTCTGATAGGAAATGAACTTTTCGCCCCGATCTTTTGCCTCCGTGCTGGGAGAGAGAACTTCTACAATGAGAGTGGGAGACTGAATAAATTTGCGGGCGTTGCGGTCTTGCGTATCGCAACTGACGATGATGTCCGGATAATAGTAAGGGTTAGCAGGACTGACCTGAACTTTGACATCCGACACATTGATCCGGCATCCTCGTGAGCGCAGGTGAGGACGCAACGCCGTGTAAAGATTGAGGGCAATGTCATTGTGGGGAATTGTTCCGCCTGTCATGGCAAACAGTTCGCCATTAACGTATTCATGGCGCATCTGTTGCTGAGATTCCCATTCCAGGTACTCCTCAACCGTCATTTTGAGAGGCTGTTGGGGTGAAGTCACCATGATCGCAAGTTCCTCTGGCACTCCTCAATTGTTACAGACGATCGCTCTCTGAACTCGAAAGTTGCACCTCATAACAAGAACGATCGCACTTGAAACCGGAACGATCGCCTTCTGAACTCAAATGTTGCGCCTTTGAACTCAAACGCTGCACCTCAAAACCGGAACGATCGCCCTCTGAACTCAAATGTTGCGCTTTCGAGCAGGAACGATCGCACTTGAAACCGGAACGATCGCCTGCTGAACTCAGGTCTCCTATGGGTTGCGATCGAGCTTGCTGAGAATCACGAGGGCTTTGTCAATATCTCGGACTTTGATGGCTCTGAGGGCAACGAGGATTGAGCGCAGCAGAGCAATTTCATCAGTAGAAAGGGTAATCATGATTAAAACTCCATAGGGACATAGCACAGATACCATGAGGCTTCTGAACTGTTTTGACGTGACTTTACTATAAGTTAATTCGGCAATTCGAGCAATACAGAATTGCCAAAGATAAAGAATAATTCTCAAACCTAGTTACGATCGTTGGGTTGCTGAGGCTAAGTAAGCGATAAGAACCGTAAATGGCTAGGAAAAAGAAAACAGAATTGCGCCTGTATATCACGCCTAACTTGGATAGGCTGTTGAAGACGCTATCTGGTCTTAGTGATCAAACGGTCAGCAGCATTGTCGAAGACACCTTAAGAAAAAGCCTGTCTGAGCGGTATAAGGAATTGATGGATACTCACAATCTTGGAAAGCTTCTAGAGGATGAGGATTAAGCTTTGAAGCTTCTTGCGATCGCCCTCTCAACTCAAGCATTCCACTTCAAAATAAGAATCTTGCACTTCAGAATAGGAACGATCGCTCTCTAAACTTAGAGGATGTTTAAAAAGGACCGATTGCTACTCGGACAGCCCCCTAAATCCCCCAATTCTGGGGAACTTTGACAAAAATTGGCTTGAAAGTCCCCCAGAATTGGGGGGTTGGGGGGCGAATGCAGAACTTTTGATACTTTTCAAACATCCTTCTTAAACCTTTGAGCTTGCAGCCTTTTAACACTACAAGTTGGTGCGATCGCGCAAACCCAGCTAGCCAGCTAATAGGTGGCTATGATTATCGTTGAGAGTAATGGGAACTGAAGTGCGGACTTCTCGAAATGAGTAATTTACTAGACATTGAAGCGGCTATCCAAAAGCTTCCCCAAAATGATATTCGCCAGCTTGCAGCCTGGATTCAGAACTACTTAGACCAGAGCTGGGAGCAGCAAATGGCAGCAGATCTTGCAGCAGGTAAGCTAGATGCGTTGATTGCCAAAGCAGAGGCTGATATTGCTGCTCATCAAGTGAGAGACTTGAATGAAGTCCTTCGCGACCCCTGATTTTTGGAGATCACACGCTTAAAACAGGAACGATCGCTCTCAGGACTCAAACCTTGCAGCTTTGGACACAAGCCGTTAACCTGTGAACTCGAAGTTTCAGCCTTTGAGCATGAACATTGCACCTGTGAACTCGAAGTTTCGCCTTCTGAACTCAAATATTGCACTTCTGAACTCAAGCATTGCACCTCAAAACAAGAATCTTGCACTTCAGAATAGAAACGATCGCTCTCAGAACTTCAACGTTGAAGCTCTGAGCATGAACCATTCACCTCTAAACTCGAAGTTCCGCTTTCTGAACTCAAACGTTGCACTTCAAAGTAGAAACGATCGCCTATCTTGGTAGTCATAGCGTTCTTCTCTGATTGCCCTTATGGTTGATCCGTTGACGGCTGCTGCGATCGCGGCGATGACTTCGGTCTTGAAAGACTTAGCGACAGATATTCTTAAAGACAGTGCCAAAGACGAAGTTAAAGGATTCCTGAGCCGAGGCAGCAAGCAAATCAGCGATGGAACGCAGCAGCAGCTTTTCAACGCCTCTCGTCAATATGTGGAAACCTATCAGGAGCGACATTGCATCCTCAAGGTTTTGGGGATGCGAGAGCCTGTCAGCCTGGATTCTGTTTATACCGCAGTGCGGTTTTTAGACGGTGATGGTCTACGCCAGTTTGCCTCAGCTCAAGAGATGGAGCAGGCGTTTCGGGAAACGCGATCGCGACGGCTGCGGCAGCAGGAAGGCAAAAAGCAAGAGGGGCTAGCCGTTGCCAATGCCAAGCCGTATTTGATGGTGTTGGGCGCACCAGGAGCCGGAAAGTCTACGTTTTTGCGCAAGATGGGTCTGGAGGCGCTGCGAGGAAAGCGGCAGCAATTTCAGCATCGCTGCATTCCAGTGTTCATTGAGCTAAAGCGATTGAATACTGGAGCCATTAATCTAGAGCAGGTGATTGTCAACGAGTTTGAAACCTGTGGGTTTCCTGATGCCAAAGGGTTTACCCGCAAAGCCTTAAATCAGGGCAGGCTGCTGATTTTGTTGGATGGGCTAGATGAAGTGCCAACCGCGCAGCTAACGCAAGCAATTCAAGCCATTCAAGATTTTGTCGATCGCTATGACAAAAACCGCTACATTGCCTCCTGTCGGATCGCCGCCTACCGCAACAATTTTCGGCGCTTCAGCGATGTGACAATGGCAGAGTTTGAAGACGATCAGATTGAGCGGTTTATTCGCAACTGGTTCCGATCGCCCACCGATTATCAAACTCAAAAAGCCGAAACCTGCTGGACAGAGTTGCAGAAGCCTCAAGCGGCTGGAGCAAAAGAGCTGGCGCATACGCCGCTGCTGCTAACCTTTCTTTGTTTGGTCTACGATCGATCTCTCAGCTTTCCCAGCAACCGCAGTGTTTTGTATCGCAAAGCCCTGCGGATCTTGCTAGAAGAATGGGCAGCCGAGAAATGTCTGGAAAACCAGCGGCAAATTTACGAAGGGCTGAGCGTAGAGCTAGAAGAAAGTCTGCTGTCGGAAATCGCCGCCAAAGGTTTTGCCAAGGATCAGCTATTTTTTTCGCAGCGCGAGATTGTCGATCGCATCAAGACTTTTCTGGCGAGCAACCTGAATGCGCCAAAGCATTTGGATGGCGAAAAAGTGCTGGAAGCGATCGCAGTACAGCAAGGAATTTTGGTAGAGCGGGCAGAAGATGCCTATTCTTTCTCGCATCTGACGCTGCAAGAGCATCTGACGGCGCAATACATTGTCGATAATCCCGAAAATATGCGATCGCTGGTCGCAAAACATCTGACTAACGACAACTGGCGCGAGGTGTTTTTGCTGATTGCGGGTCTGCTGCCCGGAAGCAAAGGAGCCGATCCGCTGCTGCTTTTGATGGAAGAACAAGTACGTTTGTTGATCAATACGCCGAAGCTGAAAGCTTTATTGCAATGGTCAGAGAACGCAACTTTAGGATCAAAGGAAAACTACAATCCTGTGGCTAAACGAACCGCTGCGCTCGTTCTTGCCCGCGACCTCGACCGTGCTCTTGCGCGTAACTTCGACCGAGACCTTGAGCGTGCCCTTACCCGTGACCGTGATCTTGCCCGCGCCCGCGACCTTGAGCGTGCATTTGCCCGTGCCCACGACCTAGCTGACCTTGCCTGCGACCTTGCCGACCTCGCCCGTGATCTTGCCCGCGCCCGCGACCTTGACTTTGCCCGCGACCTCGCTGACCGTGACCTCGTTCGTGCCCGTGACCTCGCTCGTGACCTTGCCCTTGCCCTCGTCCGCGCCCTTGCCCTCGCCCGCGAATTTGAAAAAATAAAAATCTTTCAATCCGCTAATTTTACAAAGCTAGTTGCCGATCTAGAGAGGCTTCAGTCTCAAGTTCCGGGCGACAGTCAGCCGATTGAAGCCCGACAAGCCTTTGCCAATCGCCTCTATCAAATCTGGTTTGATGCCTTGAGACTCGATCGCGAGACTGCAACACTCTCAAATACTGAAGCAAAAGCGCTAGCCAACTATCTCTATGCCTGTGAACTGATGGTGCGTTGCAAAGAAGCAGCCGTGCGCGTGTCGCCCCAGACCTGGGACGCGATCGAGGGGCGGATGCTGACGGTAGCAGCCGCAGCCGATCGGTAGGTTAAGGGTGAAATATTGCCCCTCGCCCAACTTTGGGAAGCACTCGTTATCGATACCTTTATGCAGTGGGGGCGATCGCGCAAAGCCACTTCCGCCAGTCAGAATAATATTGAAAACGAAGTATGGAGAAGATAAGCAACATGCCTTATAAAGTGAACATTTTGATTGAAAAAGATGAAGATGGGTTCTACGCCTATTGCCCAGAGTTGCCGGGATGTCAAAGTCAGGGAGACACGTTAGCAGAAGCAACAGAGAACATGAAGGAGGCAGTTGAACTTTACCTGGAAACGCTCTCAGAGGAAGAAAAGCAATCCTTCTTCAATAAAGAAGTCGTAGCCATGACGCTAGAGGTGCAAGCTGCCTAAGCTTCGAGCGATCGCGCCAGCCCATAAATAAAACCCCCAAACGCAAAGCTTGAGGGTTGGAGTTCCTGAAAATCGTCACTGAGTTAGATAATGACAACCTCCTCCCGTAATCACAAGGGGGGCGTGACCCATCAGGTGACTAATTCGTTGATTCATAAGCTGAGGGAGTGAGAGAAGCAATTCCGGCCTGATCGAGAATCTGAGGAATCAAGTCTTCTCGCCGAATCGCCATGATATGCACGCCCTGACACAGCTCTCGCGCCAAGCGCACCTGCTCAGCGGCGATCGCCACTCCTTCTTGCAGGGGGTCAGATGCGCCCTCTAGCCGATCGATAATATGCTGCGGAATTTGCACTCCCGGCACGTTGCGGTTAATAAACTGTGCGTTTTTGGCAGACTTCAGCAAAAAGATTCCGGCCAGAATCGGTCTATTGCAGCCGATTGCAATGTGAGCCATAAACTTTTCCAGGCGATCGAAATCTGAGATCAGCTGACTTTGAAAAAACTGTGCGCCAGAGGCCAGCTTGCGATCGAAGCGCCGCTGTAGCCCTGACCAACTTTGACATTGCGGATCGATCGCCGCACCTGCAAACAGATGGGTTGCGCCATCCGTCAGCGGCTTATCGTTAGAGTCGCTGCCCTGATTGAGTTTGTCAATCAGCCGCAGCAGCCGCACAGACTCTAGTTCAAAGACGGCTCTGGCGTCTGCGTGGTCGCCTGCCTTAATGGGGTCGCCCGTCAGCGCCAAGATGTTGCGAATCCCTAGAGCCTGCGCCCCCAGCAAATCGGCTTGCAGCGCAATGCGGTTGCGATCGCGGCAGGCCATCTGGCAGATTGGCTCAATACCCTGCTGTATCAAGATCACCGAAGCCGCCAGAGAAGACATACGCATGACGGCACGGCTACCGTCAGTAATGTTAACGGCGTGAACCCTCCCCTTCAGCAAGTTCCCCATTTCGATCATGTGGGCTGGGCTGCTGCCTTTGGGCGGCATGACTTCAGCCGTGACCAAAAAATCTCCGGCTTGGACAGCTTGACGAAACCGATCGCTGGAGTTGGAAGACAGAGCAGGGGAGGATTGGGATAAACTCATGGGAACCAATTTTAAAGTCGTTTTATGTAAAGACAGATTTGCTGTAGAGCGCGATGGAGGCAGGGCGGATGGTATAGAAAAAAGCGATCGCCAAAGTGGGTTATTCTTAGCCAGTATGCCTTAAGTCCGGCGATCGCATCGACCCCCGTTAGGCAAGCCCTAGGAATATTTTGCAGGTTAAAGGGGGTCTAAAAATCATGCCTCAAGCCTTAAGGCGCTGCTGGCTAGGAGTTCGGGGAGGGGTACTTCACGCTCCAGTAAAATTCATAGTCATGGCCTTGAAATAACCTTGCACATTAGCCGTTGCGACCCATGAAACTCACTGCCCTGAGCCATTTGCCTAATGAGCAAGTCTCGCACAATCCAGCCATTCAAAAAAAAGTGATGTTGCGATCGGGCGATCTGCCCCACCTGACCAACTTTTCTCAGGCGCGGTTTGCACCAGGGCAGGTGGCAGCAGCCCATGCCCATCAAGATATGTGCGAAGTCTTTTTTGTGGAATCGGGAGTTGGGATGATTCAGATTGACGGTCAGCCTTATCGGCTAGAGCCGGGAGTTTGTGTGTCTGTAGAACCCGGTGAGGTGCATGAGGTCAGCAATCCGGGTACAGAAGACTTGGTGCTAACTTATTTTGGGCTACGAGTGGCGATCGGCTAAATGAGCATCATGCAGGACGATTTTATTCAGAAAGATGCTGCCCAGCAAGACCTTGTTCAACAAGAAAGCGGCGTTGCGGTCAATCTCTCTCTCGTTGGCGTAAAGCCCACCGGACTGGCCACCTACGCCCGGAATCTCATTCCTCACCTCAATCTGCCCCATCTAACCCTGTTGGCTGCCGACACCTTTCCCCGTGAGGGCAAGCTGGCTACCTATGATCATCGAGAAATTCCGGCTAATCTCACGGCAGAGCAGGGCAAGCTGGGTCATTTGCGGCGGCTGCTCTGGACACAGCGGCAGCTTCCTCAGATCTGCACGGAGCTGCGATCGCCTCTGCTGTTTTCTCCGGTTCCTGAAGCGCCGCTCAGGTGGAGGCAGTCAGCGCAAGGCCAGCAGCGAGCCGTGGTGGTGGTGCATGATCTGATTCCGCTGCGTTTCCCGCGATGGAGTTCGCCCCTGACGCAATACAGTCGCTACTATGTGCCGCAGGTGCTAGCGCAGGTCGAGCATATCATCTGCAATTCGGCAGCAACGGCGCAAGATATTGTGGATTACTACCAAATTCCAGCCCGCAAAATAACGCCGATTTTGTTGGCGCATGATGCTAATCACTTCAAGGTTTCAGAGCGTCAGGGTTTAGAGCGCCAGGGTTTGGAGCGCGATCGCCCCTATTTCTTTTATATTGGTCGTCCTGACCCCTACAAAAATCTGCATCGCGTCATTCAAGCCTTTGCCACACTGCCCAAAGACTATGACCTGTGGATTGCTGGCTCCCACGATCGCCGCTACACGCCCTTGCTCCAGGCTCAGGCAGCAGAATTGGCAGTTGGCGATCGGGTTAAATTTCTCGACTATGTGGCGTATGCAGATCTGCCGAAAATTATGGCAGAGGCGATCGCGCTAATCTTTCCTAGCCTGTGGGAGGGGTTTGGCTTTCCGGTGCTAGAGGCGATGGCTTGCGGTATGCCTGTGATCACTTCTAACCTCTCTTCGCTGCCTGAAGTGGCAGGAGATGCGGCGCTGCTGGTTGATCCCTACCGCGAGGCCGAAATTGCGGCGGCCATGCGAACCCTAATTCAAGATGATGGGGCGCGATCGCAGCTGCGAACTGCGGGATTTGCCAGAGCAAGCCAATTTAGCTGGCAAAAGACCGGGCAAGCCACAACAGAGGTGCTATTGCAGCATTCATGATACTTTTCTCGGCAATTCTCAGCTATTGAGGCTAGAAATGTCTTGAAATGAGGCGCGATCGCCCTTACCTGAAATTCATCTAAAAGGCTGAGCATTGTATCTTTGATGAGCCGACAAAACTGTTTAATCAATCCAGGTTAATCAAAAGTTCTTATTAGAAATCTGCTCTTAAAGTTAAGTTAGAGAATTCCCTATCCGTAGCCTAATTTGTGTTTGATATAACGGGGTCGTATTACAATTGCCAACATGTGTTCTAGCGTCGTTACTAGCTCAAACGCTATCGATCTGAAGGCTCTATAGAGATTTCAGGGAGTTGCTGAGAGATAAATGGCTGGAATGCTTGCGGCTAATTGCTTTAAGCATTGGAGATAGTCAGGCTTCCGAACTGCTTTTGGCTGGAAAGTTTCAACATTTTCCTAACTTCTACCTTCTTGAAACATCCATAGAGTTATCTAAATACTATTCATCTAAATCATAGTTTAGGATTTCAAAATCAATCAAACCAGAGATTTTTTTGAAGAAATCTTCACAGGTTTATTGATTGACGAGTCTAATCTTAAGTATTCCCAGCTTGAACAGACTGGATTGAGCAACCCAGTTTAAGCATCTCAGATTTAAGCATCTCAGGTAAGCACTATAAGCTTGTTTGTTAAGTTCGCTCGTTTTGGGTTTGATCAGGATTGACAGGGAAAGCATATTGCCAAAATTCATTCAATATCATTCTCTGGAGTAGTTAGACCTCATGCTAGTCAGCGCTCAACTTACAAAAACGCCTACCGTCGATCGCCTCATTAAGATTTGGACACAGCGCTATGTGCCCGATCTGGCTGCTTTGACTCGTAATGGCGATTTGTCTGCGTTCAAAATCTGCAAGCAAATTGCTTCCTCAGAAGGGAGAGCTGAAACGCTCGATAAACTTGATGACCGCGCCCTCAACATTAGCTGTCAATTTGCTAGCGTTCGCTCTAGAGGGCTGTACGAGCTTGACCCTAGCATTGTGGACTTCTCGGAAGCCAAACAGCTCTCTCAATACGCTGTTGGGATTTACGCTCAGCTCCTAGAGATTTACCAGAATGCCGCCGAGCCAGAGGGCGACTTAAATTCGGGGCGATCGCCTCAGGTTAATTGGATGCCCAACATGATTCCTGACGTCACAAGTCTGGCGACTCTTTTGGAGCCAACGTTAATGCTGTTTCAAAGCCAGTATGTCATCGCTAAAGATTGGCGGGCGATCGGCGGCATTACAACCCAGCTCTACTTCACCAACGACTTAATTTTACGCAAGCTCAGCCCAGCAGAGCGCGTGATCGCGGCTCCCTACTTTAAGTTTGTGGAGGAGCAAATTGCCCTGCCTTGGGAGCGGATGTGTGCGGCGGCAGCCAGACATGACTTGTGTTCTCCCTCCTTTATTTTGGTTGAGCAAGTGCTGCCGATGGCGCAAGAGATTGCAGAAATCTCCTTCAAGCGTCTTGCTGAAATGTTTCCCAACCACTGGAGTCGTCGAGGCAAGCTGACCAATGCCGATATCACCCATTCTTGCCTGCGAGACTTGAATATGTTTCAAGCCTATCTCTGGCTGTGCGTCTTGCAAGAGGACTACACGCCAATTGAGAAAGAGTTGGTTGATTTGTGTGTGATGGTGTTGCCTCGGGTCGAAGTGAAGTGGGAACTGATCGAGCAGTGGAACTTGGTCTTGACTGAAGAAATGCTGAAGCGGATGAATAGCGCCCAAAAAGATCTCTTTCAGCCCTATGCCCAGTCGCTGATCAACGCCTTCCAGGCCAATCGCCATCACCTAGGCGCAAACCCTGATAGCCGAGACCCCTTCGCCTCTAAGAGCTTTTCTGAGCCATCTTACTTAGACAATCTGCTGCCGACTGCCATCAAACGGGGCATTGCCTAATCGAGAGAGGAATAGATTTAGTCCTAAAAATTACGGGTGATGTTCTAGACATGTTGTTGATTTTTTTGAAAGGGTCGCGGAGCGACCCTTTCAAAAAAATCAACAACACATTTGAAGCCCTACCAAATTACGCAATGCGCGGGTATACCTGGCTGGCGGCACGATGCAGCAGCGAATGGCGATACACCAACGCCTTGATGTCTGTGGCATAGCCGCCGCCAATCACGCAGGCAACAGGATAGCCCTGCCCCACGCAGGTTTCCAATACCTGCATTTCACGGCAAAATACCCCCCGATCGCTCAAGGCCAATTTACCTAGACGATCGCCCAAATGCACATCCACCCCGGCATCGTAGAGCACTAAATCAGGTTTGATCTGATCCAGCAGATCTGGCAGATGCGCTGCTAGCGTTTGCAGGTATGCCTCATCTTCCATACCTTCGGGCAGTGGCACATCGCGATCGCTCGTCTGCTTGGTGCCCGGAAAGTTGACCTCGCAATGCATCGAAAACGTGAAGACGCTGGCATCGTCCTGAAAGATGAGGGCGGTGCCATCACCTTGATGCACATCTAGATCGACAATCAGGATTTTTTTCGCTAGGCCGAGCCGTTGGATAACGCGAGCCGCGATCGCCAAATCGTTAAAGATACAAAAGCCAGAGCCATAGCTGGGAAAAGCGTGATGGGTGCCTCCTGCGGTATTGCAGGCCAAACCGCACTCTAGCGCCAGCTTTGCCGTCAGGACGGTGCCCCCGACCGCTACACAGGTGCGATTAACCAAGGCCGCACTCCAGGGCAGCCCAATCCGGCGCTGGGCTTTGGCGTCTAAGGTGCCTGTGCAGTAAGCCTGCACATAGTCAGGCGTGTGAACTAGCTCAAGCCACTCGGTCGGGGGGCGATCGGGGGCATGAAATTGCGACGCCTCGGCGACTCCATCGACCAGCAGCATCTCATGGAGCAGACTAAACTTTCGCATCGGAAACCGATGTTCGTTAGGCAGCGGTACGACGTAATCGGAATGATAGATAAAAGGGAGATCCATTAACGTCTTCGGGAAGCCGGATTAAGCAGTGCCAGGTATAGCGGTAGACAGCGTGATAGATGTTTTGGGTGGCGCGCGGAGCGCGCCACCCAAAACATCCTAAATAAAGTGGCTATACCTTGATCAGCGTAAAGTCAAACTCGATGAATTGGGAGCAAAGAATTGGGGCAAAAGCGAGAACTTTTGAATCGGGGATGATCGGGCGATCGGCTCATAAACTTCCTGTGGCGATTTTTGGCGATTGGCGTTGGGAATCCTAAATCAGAATAGGCAGAGTACACTTTGTGAGGGCACCGAAATGATACAGACCGCGCCAGGATTAGTGGCTAGGGAAGCCTGAGAATGAATATTTTGATGATCTCTGCCACCTTTCCCTACCCGCCCACGCGGGGAGGCACGCAGGTAAGGACGTTTAATCTGCTAAAGCATTTGCAGCAGCACCATGCCGTTACGCTACTAACGCTGCGATCGCCTGATGTGTCAGAGGAAGAGGTTGCGGCTTTGCGAGAGCAGGTGTCAGAACTTGCAATATTCTCCCGTCCGCCTGCCCTCAACCAATCGAGCGGCTGGGGCGGTAAGCTGGAGCGATTTGGCAATTTTCTCATCGGCGGTACGCCTCCTAGCGTGTTAGCCAACTATGTGCCTGAGGCGCAAAGCTGGATAGAGCAGGCGATAGCGGCCAATCGATTTGATGCCATCACCTGTGAACATAGCGTTAACGAAATTTACGTGCGATCGCAGTGGAAATCGCGGCTGCCTACGGTGGTCAACATTCATAGCTCTGTCTATGGCACCTGCAAAAATCAGCTAGAAACCGGGACATCAGAGCAGGTGGGGCGCGATCGCCTGAATCTGCCGCTCCTCTATCGCTATGAGCAAAAATATTGCCGTAAATTCTCTAGCATTGTGGTGACGACGGCTGACGATCGGCAGCAGATGCAGGTTTTCCATCCGCATGCAGCCATTACTGTGATTCCTAACGGCGTGGATTTAGAGCAGTTTCCCTGTCGCACCTCTGATCCGGGCGGGCAACGCTTGGTGTTTATTGGAGCAATGGACAATCGCCCCAACATTGACGCCGCCCAGTTTTTGAGCCTAGAGGTCTTTCCTCTCGTTCAGCAAAAGTATCCTGATGCTGAGCTGGCGCTTGTTGGCGCTCGTCCGGTGGCTGCGGTCTTAGCGTTAGGCGATCGTCCGGGGATTACCGTTGCAGGTCAGGTGCCGTCAATGGTGGAACCCTTGCATCGGGCAACCGTTTGCGTCGTGCCCATGCGCACCGGATTTGGCATCAAAAACAAGACTCTGGAAGCAATGGCAGCCGGAATTCCTGTGGTGGGCAGCGATCGCGGTCTAGAGGGACTGGCGGTAGATGCGCCCTTGCGTGCCCTGCGGGCAAATCAGGTTGAAGAGTATGTCAGTGCTATTTCGCGGTTGTTTGAAGATGCGGCGCTGCGTAACCAACTTTCCCGAGCGGGGCGATCGCTAATTGAACAGGACTACACCTGGGCGCAAGCCGGACAGCACTATGAAGCGGTGATTCGCAACAGTAAACCCTATGAAGCCTAAGAGCCGCATCAGAGGCACCCCGGTTAAGGTCAGCATTTGGGTCGATGAGCTTCAGCCTCGGCGGCGCGGCAGCGCGCTGCTGGCAATTATGGGCATTGGGGCGATCGGGCTTTTGGGCTGGGGGAGTTGGCTGGCTGTGAGGCTGATTGTCAATCCTGGATCGGTGAGCTGGCTCAACGACATGCTGCCTGAGTGGGGGCGATTTGCCTTGGCGGGCAGCACAACTCAGACCTGGACTGAAATTGCCGCAGAGGCGACTCAGAGCGGGCTGGCTCTGGGAGAGCCGATCGCCATCAGCTCCGAATCCAGCAGCTCACAGGATATCTTGCTGCCTATCCTGGCTCCCCAATCGCGCTGTCGAGACAAAGCATCGGCAAATTCGGCCTGCCATCAGATTGTAGAGCTGCGCGCCTACCGCCCTCAAAAGGCTGAATTAGGCCAAACAAAATTTGAACGAGTTGATCAGCTTAAGGTAACGGGATTAGAGGAGCTAATGGCGATCGCCCCGCTCAAACTCGTGGCAAACCCCGGCTCTAGCCGCAAGCTACCCCTGACTCAGATAGCCCTAGTTGAAGGCACGTCTCCTGATACGGCGATCTGGCTGCACCTCAGCGGCGATTGGCAACGGGGCAGCGCCGAAGTCAAGTATGGGCAGTTGGTACGCTACGATCCTCGGCGCGATCGCCTTCAGACTCTACTGTCTTGGACTAGCCCAGCGGGGCAACTGCCGCTTTGGCAGCAGGTTACAGGTTCAGTGGTTCCGGAGCTGGTTATCAATCAGTCTGTCGGCCTAGAGCCTCAGTTTCAGGTTTATCAAGTGAACCTGCCTCGCCTGCCGGGTGAACCCCTACGGCTAGAAGCCATTGCCCTGATGGAATCCGTTTCTGAGCAACCGCGCTATGTCAAAGGGCTACTGCTGGCTCGGAGCGGCTTATGGTCGCTGGCGCTCAAGCTATTGACCGAGCAGACAACACCGCCCGATCTCAAATCTGCCACCGTCCAAGCTCAGATCGATTTCATCACCCTTCATGCCCATGTGACCCAAGCCCAAGCTGATCGCAACTGGGCCAGTCCAACACAAGCGATCGCGGCCTTAGCCATTGATGGGCGTTGGGCAAAAGCTCTGGAGGCTTTGCGCTCAGCTCGGAGCAGTGGATATGACATTAAAAGCCTTTTGGCTGCCAATGCCGAGTCGCTGCAACGGCGAGTAGAGGCTGCCCTCCGCGCCGATCCCAATCAGCCTCTGGTGCGGCAATGGGGCGCTTTGACTGTCGCCAGCCAGCGCGATCGCACAGCCGCAATAGCTTGGCTACGGCAACACCCGCTGTCTTCAGCAGCCTCAGCATCTGAAGCGGCTCAGCAAGGGCGATCGCCCGCTGATCCTTCTATTCAACAAATTTTGGCTCTCCTAGATCCGCTGCCCATAGCTGCTGCCCCTCAGAATTCTGGCGATCGATCGATCGCGCAGCCTAACTCTCTTCAACTGATTGGCGCTGTTTCACCCCTCAGCACTGTGCGGACTGGCGATTGGTATAGCCCGCGTCCGTGGACGTTGCCCGATCGCCAAGCCTGGTATCAAATCGAGATCTTGGGGCTTCAGGACGGACAACAGTGGCGGCGATCGCCCTTCGATGCTCCAGAGTTGAGAAATTTGTCGGTAAAAGCCCTGTGGCAACGCTTGGGACTGACCTCAGCAAAGACCTCGCCGGATGCCCAGGTGCAAATTGTCGCTGGGTCAGAAGGCGCATCGACGACGGCCAGCCTTAAGGCTCTGCGATGGAGCGGCGGCAGGTTGCATCTCTTAGCAGCAGCAACGCCCCTCTCACAGCATCCCACTCGCCCGCCGATCGCCCTTACCTTGCCCTGGCTCAATCCGATCGATCGCCTGACCCTGGCTAGCCTCAGCCAGCAGCAGCCACAACAGACTACCGCTTTGATTCAGGCTCTAGAACAGCAGCTTCAGCACGTAATGCAAAGACCGCCAATGGCTCAGCCCGCAGAGCATGAGGCTTTATCAGATAAGAGTCTGGCTAATGAACCTTTGTCCAATGAGGCTTTAGTGCAAGATGAGGCTTTGGCGCAGATCGAAAACTGGCAGATCGATCGAATGGAGCTAACGGGTGAGGGTCAGCCTGAGTCTGTTGTTACCGTCGAAACCGAGATGCATCCAGAGCTGACATCGGCTCGTACCCTCATTTTTTCTAGCGCTGGCGCAGTGCTTTACAGCGATCTTACGCAGCCTGATCAAGCGATCGCAGCCATTGTCACCTCGCCGTCCGGGGTGCCTATCCTCATCGTGCAAAAAGGGCAAACCCATCAAATTCGACAATGGTCGCAGTCGCGCCAAAAATTTGACTGAGCCAGCTAACGCCAGCCTTAGAATCTTCACAGCAATAGCTTCAAGAAATTTTTCGAGAGCGCGTAGCAGAGCCGCACGCTCTCAAAAAGTTGGTTTTAATTTTGTTGGGAACCTCAGCGGGGGCTTTCGTCCACGGGAGTCGGGATATGTAACACAGGAAGGCGATCGCCCCGGAAGATCTCTTCACTGGCTTGCCCCCATTCATTCAGGGCTTGAGCCAGCGCTTTGCTCCCCAACACGACGAGCAGCAGGGGCACAGTGCTTAAACTCAGAAAAATTTGGGTGGAAACTTTGCAATCAGCCATGAATTTCAGCAATTTGCCTGTAGAGAATGTAAGAAGGTGCAGAAAAAGCGGAAACGGATTTAGAGAACGACTTTTGGCAGGCTCGTTAGAATAGCGGCAACGGTGAGGTTTGAGCGCCCGTTGTTCAAAGAACGCTTAACATAACCGTCTTCGACGCTCTATATCTCTATTAGTATGCTAAAACCTTAGCGAGTGAAGCGCCAGGGTCGCCAATGTCAAACGCTGTGGATAACTACTCCTCAAATCACGCTTCTGCCTTAGGTCGATGGATTGTCAAAACCTTCGAGCCAAGGGGGCTTTCGGTCAAATTTCGGCTGCGCGGTAACAATCTGCACCTGCTTTGTCAGGCTCAATCCTGTCCCGATCGCACCCCTGTATTGCTTTGGTTGATCCCTGTCCTCCAAAAGACAGATTTAAATACGCTGCTGTCAGCGGCTCACTCACCTATCTACCGAGTGCAGATCTATGGGAGTCAGCCCGGTGCAGGACATCCCGAGTGGACAGCCTCAGTTCACCTCAACCAGCTCGATCATCATCTCAGGCAGATTCAAAAAATTGCCGACCGCCAATCGGCTTCACCGCAATTAGGGCATCTCCTCGATCAGGGGTTGGAGCTACCCCAGTCCGGCACTGCCAAAGTTACCTCCATAGCCAGCCGCACCCAGCTGCAAGCGGGGACAGTCCCCACGGATGCTGTGCAAAAAGCCGCCAATCAAGCGCAGTCAAACCAAGAAAATTCGGTTCTGGCTCTGTCTAACCGCAGCTTGGCACAGAAGGGAGAGGAAGTGGCGATCGCCAGCTACCTCAGCGAAACTCTGAGCGATCTGGGTGTGGCTGTGCGGGTCAGCGCCAAAACGGTTCCTTACCTCTCTCCTTCGACGGTGCAGTCGAGCGTCGTGCCCCTAGCCACGACGACCAAACGGCTCTGGATTGCCTGTGGTGCCGCCTATAGTCCTGATCTATCGCTGGTGGGCGAACCGATTACGCGGCGGCTGCGAGAGCTAGAGATTCAAGGCTACCGAGATGCCGTGATTGTGTTTCAGGTGGCAGGAGAAATTCAGCCTGACTGGAAGCTACGAGTTGATCTCACGCCTCCGAGTGAAATGCTGCGAGAGTGGGGGCGTTGGGGCGATGTAGAAGCCCTTCAACGATTGCTCAATCAAGCTGGAGCCAGTGAAGGCCTCCGGATTACCACCGCCTCGCTGAAAGAATCGACGCTGCATTTATTTTGCGCCGTAGATGCCCAATCTGCTCAGCCCGCTGCGGCTCCCGATTTAGAGCGATCGCGCCAATGGATCAGTACGCTGTTGGAATCTTTGGCTCCTCAGGGCATTCATGCTGCAACCCTTTACGGGCAGAGGTTCAACGGGCAGAAGCTAGGCTCAGATTTAGGAACGGGCACAGGCACAGAAACGCCCGCTTGGATCGATTGGCTCAAGCTGCCTGCCTCTCTGCATCCGGCTTTGGCAGAATCGGCAATGGTTTTGGCGCATCAGGGCGATTGGGAGGCGATCGCGTTTTTGCTGCATCGGCTGCTCAACCCCGATCTTGACCGTTACTTAACGACAGGCGGCATTCGGCTTCAGCTTTTGCCCAAGCAAGATTTGCTGCATGTGATGAGCGAAGCCCCCATTTGTCCAGAGCAGCATCGGGTGGGGCAGACGATCGCCAAGTTTTTGCGGCTTTTGAAGCTACCTAGCTTGGCGGGTGTGCGCATTTATGGCAGGCGATCGGGTCAAAAGCTTCCCCTTTGGAGCTTTGGGGTAGATTTTGTGTCGCGCCATCGCCTGGTTCCAGAGGCGGCTCCAGAGTTTGTGGCGACAGACAACTTTGTGCATGAGCTGGTCACGCCTGCTGATGAGTCTGCCCTGCGCCCAGATTTAACCCCTGCGGATATTCAATCGCTCTGGCGTCGGTGGCAGCAGCGCGTCATCTACAGCATCGAAAAAACGCTGGTGCGATCGCTCTTATTTACCCCCACCCCCGAAACCCAGGTATTGGCGACAGCAGCGCCCAGCAGCGGCTCCCAAAGCCCCAGAACATCGGTGATCTGGGGTATGGCGGGCGTACTGCTAATGCTGAACTCCAATTGGCTATTGAGCCAGGTGCTGCAAGCTAACGCTGATTCTCCGCCTCCGAAGCCGATCGCCACGCAGCCGACGCCTCCTGCCCCCGTCGATACGGCTCCTGTCTTGTCTTCTACGTTGCCCACCGAACTGAGTGAGCAGCCTTCTCCCACGCTTCAGACCCCTTTGCCCCAGAAGCTATCTTTGCAGCGTTCTCCTGAAGTAGAGGGCGTTTTCAATTCCGAAGGGTTTACCCAGACCGAAAGCCCTACCCCTGCTCCGGTTAGCCCTGCCCTGCCCTCTGTGCCTGCTGCACCCAAACCCGCTGCCTCCCGACTCTCGGCACCTCCAGCATCGGCACCTCCAGCATCGGCACCTCCAGCATCGGCATCTTCAGCCCCTTCGACTCTTCCCTATACCCCGATCGCTGCTGAAACGAGCCAAATCACTGCCGCTATTTTGGCTGCTGCGCCGACTTTGCCCAGCCTCAATAGCCATCAGCTCAACGAAAAGTTAAAGCTCTACTACCAATACCTCGAAGAAAATGGCACGCCTGATGTGTTGGTGATTGGCAGCTCTAGGGCTTTGCGCGGGGTTGATCCGATCGCGCTCAAACAGTCTTTGGCAGAGTTGGGCTATGCAGATCTAAAGATTTTTAACTTTGGTATCAACGGCGCGACGGCTCAGGTTGCAGATTTACTGGTTCGGCAACTGCTGACGCCTGACCAACTGCCTCGCCTGATTCTCTGGGCAGATGGGGCGCGTGCCTTTAATAGCGGCAATGGAGACGTGACTTTCAATGGCATTGTGGCCTCCGAAGGCTATCAACAGATGATGGCAGGACAGTTTCCTATTCCTCGCCTCGCCGCTGCTCAGCCGCAGCCTCCGGTCAAGGCGGATGGCATCAACCTTTCCCTGACCAACAGCTACGAAACCCTTGATCGCTGGTTTAGTGATCAGTTGGCTCAAGCTTCTGGCACTTATGGCAGTCGCGATCGCCTCAAGCGTCTTTTTCAAGTCAGCTTTTCTCGGCTCCTTCCGGCTGAAATGTCTTCGGTGCAGGCGATCGGAGAGCAATCTTCTAGTGCGGCTAGCCCATTGCCGCAGTCGCCTCTCGTCAATCCCGATGGCTTCCTGCCGCTAGGAATGCAGTTTAACCCTGCCACTTACTATCAAAAATATGCCAGGGTCATAGGGCAGTACGATAGCGACTACGAAGGCTTCAGGATTGCAGGACGGCAGGAAACGGCACTGCGATCGCTGCTTCAATACACTCAATCTCAGGAAATCCCTGTCGTTTTTGTCAATTTGCCTCTCACTGAAGATTATCTCGATCCTATCCGTCGTCAGCATGAGCAAACCTTCAAAGACTACATGGTCAAGACCTCAATGAGTCAGCCCGGACTGATCTTCCGCGATTTGGGCGAAATCTGGACAACGAAGTATGGCTATTTCTCCGATCCTAGCCACCTCAATCGCTACGGAGCCTATGCTGTCTCGCAGCGCATGGCGCAAGATCCGTTGATTCCCTGGATGGGGAAAGCCGAAAAGTAGCAGGTCAAGGTGGGTTCTCAGGATTGGCGCTTCAAAATTGGCGCTTCAGGCGCAGCCTGATCCAGCTTAGGTAGACCCTCGCCTCAGTATTTTTAGTCAATTTCAATATAAAGTACTATCTAAATTTAAGAGCAACTCACTAAATAGACCTAGCCTTGCGAGGCTGAGGTGATTCTGCTACAGGAAGTTTGAAAAATTTCCTGGTCTTCAGCTTTGCGAGTTTCCCTAAATCGGCTGGAGCTGTTCTACGGAAAAGCGTGGGTTGAAAAATCCTGAATTTAATCCAGCCTGAAGCGCTGGGACGGCTGTGGCACCTCTGAGCGAAAAATCACAGAGCCGCTTGCACAATCGCGAGAGGTGTCTTAGAAAAAATGACTTTACCTGTAGCTTTATTTTGGTTATTATTACTATAATTGTTGAAACGAGCATAACGCCCCTCTGCTCTGACGATGGCTCAAAATCATGGATGACTCAGCATGGAAGACTCCGCTTTGCTCGTTCGTTCGCAAGACTACGGTTTATTGACCGACCTCTATCAGCTCACGATGGCCGCTTGTTATGCAGGCGATCGCCTTGATCAACGTCGCGCCAGCTTCGAGCTGTTTGTGCGTCGCTTGCCAGAAAACTTTGGGTATCTGATTGCTATGGGGCTGGCTCAGGCGTTGGAGTATCTAGAACAGTTTCGCTTCATGCCAGAGCAAATTGCGGCACTTCAGGCCACTGGCATCTTTGCCCATGCGCCCGATCGCTTCTGGAATCTCTTAACCGAGGGCAGCTTTACCGGAGATGTTTGGGCTGTGCCTGAAGGAACGGCTGTCTTTGCCCATGAACCCATCCTGCGCATTGAGGCTCCGCTCTGGCAGGCGCAAATCGTTGAGACGTATTTGCTCAATACCATCAACTATCAGACCCTGATTGCGACCAAATCTGCCCGAATTCGGGATACGGCAGGCGAAGCCGCAAATCTTTTGGAATTTGGCACGCGCCGCGCTTTTAGTCCCCAAGCCTCACTGTGGGCGGCTCGGGCGGCTCTCGCCAGTGGGTTAGATGCAACGTCTAATGTGCTGGCTGCGTTGCAGCTAGGGCAAACCCCCAGCGGCACCATGGCTCATGCGCTGGTTATGGCGCTTGCCGCACTTGAAGGGAGCGAAGATCAGGCATTTACGGCCTTCCACCGCTATTTTCCGGGGGCGGCTTTGTTGATTGATACCTACGATCCGATCGCGGCGGCTCAACGTCTTGCCATCCAGGTCAAGGCAGGTGAAATCAACGTCGATGCCATCCGGCTCGATTCTGGAGACTTGGTGGCGCTGTCACAGAAAATTCGATCGCTCCTTCCCCAGGTCAAGATCTTTGCCAGCGGCGACCTCGATGAATATGAGATCGATCGTCTCCAGGCCGAAGGAGCCGATCTGCAAGGCTATGGCTTGGGGACAAAACTGGTGACAGGCGTACCCGTCAACGGCGTTTACAAGCTGGTAGAAATTGATGGCATTCCCGTGATGAAAGGCTCGATGGGCAAATCTACTTATCCGGGGCGCAAACAAATCTTTCGCCGCTTTTCGCCAGAAAATCCTGCGCCAGAAAATTCTATTTTAGAAAACTCTGCGTCAGGTCAATGGCAGGGCGATCGCCTGGGTCTGATGACCGAACAGCCTGCCCCTGGCGAACAGCCGCTCCTGCAACAGGTGATGCATCAGGGCAAACGCCTCCAGCCGACTGCCCCTTTGCCGGAAATTGCTCGACGGACTCGCCATGCCGTGACTGCCCTGCCGTTGAGCTTGCGTCAAATCCTGCAACCTGAAGCGATTGCCCCTCAGATTTCCTCAGATCTGGAAACCCTGACCATACAGACTCAACAGAAAATTCACAGCTTTTATACTGAACAAAATCCTCATTAGCGCCTTGCCTTTCACCATGTCTTTCACCATGCCGCAAATTGCTTTGTTTGGAACCAGCGCCGATCCTCCAACTGCCGGACATCAGGCCATCATTGTTTGGCTGGCTGATCACTATGATCGGGTGGCAGTCTGGGCATCGGACAATCCGTTTAAGTCCCATCAAACGCCGCTAGAGCATCGATCGACGATGCTGCAACTGCTGATTGACGCGATCGATCCGCCTCGGCAAAATGTGCAGTTGCATCTAGACTTGAGCCACCCCCGCGCCTTGGTGACGGTAGAACGGGCCAGTCAGATCTGGGTAAATGCAGAGCTGACGCTGGTGATCGGCTCGGATCTGGTGGCACAGCTGCCGCGATGGTATCAGGTAGAAGAGTTGCTGAAACAGGTAAAGCTCCTAGTGGTGCCGCGTTGGGGATATCGGCTGACGGAGGCCGAAGCAGAGCCGCTGCGGCAGATGGGAGCCAGGGTGGCGATCGCCAATCTTGCCGTTCCGGCAGTGTCCTCAACCGATTACCGTGAAGAAGGTAATCCCAATATCGTTATGCCCCCCATTGAGGCATATATTCATCGGCAGCACCTGTATCGAGAGCAAAGAAACGAATGCGCACCCCAAAGAAACCTGCTGATCCACCCAACGCCCTAGCAGACTTTAAGGTGGGCGTAGATAACGTTATCTTCTCGGTGGATACGGCTCAAAATCGGCTATTGGTGCTGCTAGTGCTGCGGCATGAAGAGCCCTTTATTGGGCAATGGAGTTTGCCCGGAACGCTAGTTCGCCAGGGTGAATCGCTGGAGGAAGCAGCCGATCGCGTCCTAGCAGAAAAAATTCGGGCAGAAAACCTATACCTGGAGCAGCTTTATACGTTTGGTGGCCCTAAACGTGACCCCCGCGAGGCAGAAAACAGCTATGGCGTACGCTATTTGTCGGTGAGCTATTTTGCGCTCGTGCAGTTTGCCGAAACGGAATTGATCGCGGATGGAGTCAGCGGTATAGCCTGGTATCCGCTCAAGCAAGTGCCTCAGCTTGCCTTTGATCACAACCACATTCTCACCTACGGCTATCGTCGTCTGCGCAACAAGCTAGAGTACAGTCCTGTGGCTTTTGAAGTTTTACCAGAACTGTTTACCCTGGGTGATCTTTACCAGCTTTATACAACCGTGTTGGGTGAAAATTTCTCGGATTATTCCAACTTTCGATCGCGCCTGCTCAAGTTGGGTTTTCTATCAGATACCGGGGTAAAAGTTTCGCGGGGGGCGGGCAGACCTGCTAGCCTCTATCGGTTTGATGCCGACGCCTTTGCGCCATTTAAAGACAAGCCCTTGGTGTTTATTTGACAAGTGTTTATTTGACGAGAAAACAGGTTCGACGAAACAACAAGTTTAAATTAAAGATAACAAGATGAAAATTGCGATCGCTCAACTCAATCCCACCATTGGCGACTTAGCGGGCAATGCCCAACAAATTCTTGATGCGGCACACCAGGCTGCAACTCAAGGAGCAAGGCTGCTGCTGACTCCTGAACTGTCGCTGTGTGGCTATCCGCCGCGTGATCTCCTGCTCCAATCTGCCTTTGTAGCTGCTATGGCGCATACCCTAGAACAGCTAGCCGGCGCTCTACCGCACGATCTCGCGGTGCTAGTGGGTATGGCAGAGCCAAATGGGCGATCGCTTCAGGTAGGAGGCAAGCCGCTATACAACAGTACCGCGCTCCTGGAAAATGGCAAAGTTCGGCAGATTTTTCACAAGCGACTGTTGCCGACCTACGATGTTTTTGACGAAGACCGCTACTTTGAGCCGGGACAGGAGAGCGCTGCTTTTGCCCTTGTGCAGGGATCTGCAACCTATAAGGTGGGCGTGACCATCTGTGAGGATGTCTGGAACGACGAAGTGTTTTGGGGACAGCGCAACTATCACGCCAACCCGATCGCCGAACTGGCTGACCAGAACGTAGATTTCATCATCAATTTGTCGGCTTCGCCTTACACGATGGGCAAGCAGAAGCTGCGAGAAGCCATGCTGCACCATGCGGCAAATCGCTATCGGCAGCCGATTCTCTATGCCAATCAGGTGGGAGGCAATGACGACCTGATCTTTGATGGCAGCAGCGTTGGCTTCGATCGCCAAGGCAGAATGGTTTGCCGGGGCAAGGCTTTTGAGTCGGATCTGGTGCTAGTGGAGTTTGACCCATCCATACGAGATTTTCAGATAAATCCAGCGGCGATCGCGCCTCAGCCCAGCAGTAGCGATGCCGAAGTCTGGGCGGCTTTGGTGCTGGGGGTGAGAGACTATGTTCGTAAGTGCGGCTTTTCTAAGGTGGTGCTGGGGCTAAGCGGCGGCATCGATTCAGCATTGGTTGCGGCGGTTGCCGCAGAAGCGATCGGTTCTGAAAATGTCTTGGGTGTCCTGATGCCGTCACCCTATAGTTCTGATCACTCCGTCAATGATGCGCTAGCGCTGGCTCAGAACCTCGGTATTCAAACCCAGCTCTTGCCGATAGGCGACCTGATGAAAACCTATGATCAGACTGTTGCCGAGCTGTTTGCTGGAACCGAGTTTGGCATTGCCGAAGAGAATATCCAGTCGCGGATTCGGGGCAGCTTGCTGATGGCGATCTCTAACAAGTTTGGGCATCTGCTCCTCTCGA
Organism: Coleofasciculaceae cyanobacterium; assembly: GCA_036703255.1. Lineage (GTDB taxonomy): Bacteria > Cyanobacteriota > Cyanobacteriia > Elainellales > Elainellaceae > Drouetiella. Next base: position 107,578 of record DATNPL010000092.1, on the reverse strand, counting down.
CGGGCAACAAATCTGAAATGGCGGTCGGCTACTGCACGCTTTATGGCGACATGAATGGTGGGCTAGCGGCGATCGCCGATGTGCCTAAGACGCGGGTTTACTCGCTTTGTCAATGGCTAAACCAGTGCCAATGGCTCAACCAGTCAAGCAATTCAGGCAATGGCAGCTCTTCTGAGGTCATCCCGGCTCATATTTTGACCAAGCCCCCCAGCGCCGAGCTGAAGCCCGGACAAACGGATCAGGACTCTTTGCCCCCCTATGAAATTTTGGACGATATCCTGGCGCAGATGATTCATGATCACAAGTCGGCAGCAGATATTGTGGCATCAGGCCACAACCCAGCGATCGTTGAGCGGGTCGTCAAGCTGGTGACAAGGGCAGAATTTAAGCGCAAGCAGGCAGCCCCTGGACTCAAAGTGACCGATCGCGCCTTTGGGACGGGCTGGCGTGTCCCGATCGCTCAAGGCTGGATGCCCATGCTGAATGCGACACAACCTGCCGCACCCGTGACTCCCATCCGGGTTCACAGAACTATCTCCTAGATATGATCGGTGATGTTCTAGACATGTTGTTGATTTTTTTGAAAGGGGCGCGGAGCGCCCCTTTCAAAAAAATCAACAACACATTTGAAGCACTACCGATATGATCCTGAGCTGAATCGCTATATTTTCGGGCAGTCCTATTTTTTGAAAACACAGTTTGTCGGGTGCGCGGAGCGCACCCGACAAACTGTGTTCAAGATAAAGCATAGTGCCGGATCTACTGTCCCGATCCAGGCGCTCTTCTTTGAATCATCGGAATCTCAACAGAGTCGCGGAACTGCTGCACAGATTCGGTAAAAGCGATCGGCAAAACGGCTTCAACGTTTTCGTGGGGGCGCGGAATAATCACCCAAGATTCCAAGGTTCCGCCAAAACAGCTTTCAGCCGCTTCAATTCCTGCTGCCATCGAGGTTTTGACCTCAGAAACATCACCCCGGATAATGACCGCAAATCGGGCGCTACCGCATCGCAGATAGCCCACCAGCGTGATTCGACCCGCCTTCACCATCGCATCGGCTGCCGCAAGGATTCCCGGAAAACCTTTTGTCTCAAGTGCTCCAACTGCAACAGGCATTGCTTTCTCCTAAACAAACAAGGGTGAATCGCCAACATTGATTAGCAACCCTTATTGTACGGTCGATTGCCCCTGTTCTATCAGAACGATAGATAGGATCAAGCGATGGAAAATTAGGACTTTGCCAGAGGGGATGCCAGCCCTTGCAGGTCAAGAGCCACCCACGTCGATCTTAGAGGTCACCTGAAGCTTGCCATCATCCGCGATCGTCCAAACATCGTAAACGCCCACCACGTCGCCTTGGGCATTAAAGTCAATCATGCCGCTAGCGCCTTGATAATCGATATCTTGCCCCTGACGCACTAGCTCTAGGGCTTTGCACACGTCAGAGACTGCCTCTCCAGGCGCATTTGCCACTTCGCCAATTTTATCTTTAACCGCAGCACCCGTATTGGCTTTGGCCGCTTCGGCTGCTAATACCAGCACTGCCGCAGCATCGTAAGTATTGGGATCATACACGTTGGGGTCGCGCTTAAATTGGGTTTTGTAGGCTGTGGTAAACTGGGCGATCGCTGGGCCTCCTGCTCCAGGCGCGGTGCCGACCACCCCTGCGGCAATAAACTTTCCATCTGCTTTGCCGACCAACTCAGCCAGTTTGTCTGTCTTCATGCCGTCTGACAGCAAAATTTTGGTCTTGCCGCCGAGTAGACCTTGCTCAAAAGCCGATTTGAGAACTAAGCTACCCGTCTCAGGATAGGCTATCAGCAGGACAGCATCTGGCTCACCGCTAAATGCCGCGCTGAGTTCAGAGTCAAAGGTAGTGGCATCGGGTGCATATTTAGTGGGGCTAGATTCATTCACCACCGCCCCTCCTTGCCCTTTAAAGGCAGGCACAAAGGACTGAATTAAACCGTTGCCGTAGTCATTGTTAATCGCCAAAATCGCAACTTTTTGGAAGCCTTGCTGTTTGGCCAGTTGAGCCAAAGCATCGCCCTGAAAGGTGTCCGGTGGAGCAGTCCGGAACCAGAAGCCTTTAAAGTCCCCTTTTTGGGCGCGTGTCGTAAAGTCGGGACTGGTGCTAGAAGGAGAAATCTGTACAACCTGGTTGCGAACGGCAATATCCACAGCCGCCATAGAAACGGCACTTCCTGCTGCGCCAATCACGCCTGCTACTTTGTCTACTTCCACCAGTTTTGTCATCCCGGCCGCCCCAGCAGTTGGACTGGTCTGATCATCTTCAGAAACCAGCTCTACAGGTTTGCCTAAGGCACCCTGGCAAGCGTTGACCGTTTGAATCAGTAAGTCTGCGCTGTCTTGCATCGTGGTGCCATACTGCGCTAAATCTCCCGTAATGGGCAACAATGTCCCCAGTTTCAAAGCGCCATCCGCCGTGGCGGCTGTGGGCGAAACTGTGGCTGTCGTCGTTGATTCGCCAGCGGTTGGCGTTTCAGAACCACAGGCGACCGTCAAAAGCAAGAGCGCGATCGCTCCCCCTTGTCCGATCCAGAAGCGAGCTTTGTGAGGCGTTAAAAACAGCATAGTGGTAGAAGTAAGAGAGGTTTTATAAAGGGGCAGTTCCTATCCCCAGGTGTATCTTTCTGGGTAATCGTAGCCGATGCAAAATCCTGTGCATGGGCAAGAAATAAACTTTAGCTTAGTGCAAACGGGAGATAGGGTCAAAGATTGTTTATGGCAATACAAAAAAGTCCGGTGTTTCAAGGAACACCGGACTTGCTAAGTCTTGTGAGGGTACGGCTCTATTGCACTCTTCTATCGCACCATTAAGGTATATTCCCCTTGACCTGTGCGATCGTAGGTGTTGGCGATCACTCGATAGGTTCCAGTTACAGGAAGGGTCAGGGTCAGGGACGAATTAGTGCTGTTGGCAGAGGTGTCGTCATTTTGCCCCAACAGCTGCTCGTTTTCGTCCAGCACAATGAGATAGGTATCAAAGTCCGAGCTTTCTAGCGAAACCGTCACGGTCTGCCCGGCGCTGCCTCGGAAAGTGTGCTCGCGGTAGAAACTGCCATCTGATTGCAGGATGGGCGCACCTGGGCCTAAAGTTCCCTGCTGTTGCAGTAAAATTCCCCCCTGTTGGCCATTGGGTCGGTTAGGTTGAGCAGGACGTTGACTCGGCTGACTGTCAGGTATTGCACTCATTGACTGAGCGCCTGTACCTGCTGCAACGCGAAGGCTGTAGCTGCCCGTCTGCCCCGAACCGTAGGCATTGGCCAAAATAGTGTAGGTGCCGTCAGCAGGCAAGGCAATTTCTAGCTTTGAATTAGAGCCGCCGCCGCTGTCGTCATCTTGGGCAAGATCAGTCCCATCTGCCGATAGCAGGATCAGGTAAGAGTCAAGATCGCTACTAGACATCTCAACCACAACGCGCTGTCCGGCTCTGCCTTCAAAGGTGTAGGCGTTGTAATAGCTGTTGTCAGATGAGAGCGTGCCGCTGGTGCGATCGAGCTTTCCTTCAATGGAGCTATTCAACGTGATTTTCTGGGCTGTCTGCCCACCCCCCAACATGGGTGACTGCTGAGCCGTCCGGGGGGCACGTCCTTCCCGAACTGCCACGAGAAAAGGCTGAACGCGATCGATCGAGATGGCAAAACCAATACCAATGTTGCCTGTGCGTTCGCCCGGAGAAAAAATGGCGCTGTTGACGCCGACAATCTCACCTTGACTGTTCAACAGTGGCCCACCTGAGTTACCCGGATTAATAGCCGCATCTGTTTGCAACAAGCCGCGATCGCGATCAATGCGGCTAATAATCCCGGTGGTAAAAGTGCCTTGAAATTGACCAAACGGATTGCCGATCGCAAAGGCGCGTTGCCCTACGCTAGCAGCGCCCGCATTGGCTAGCTTCAGCGTGGGCAAGTTGCTTTGTCCGCGAATTTTTACGATCGCCAAATCTAGACCTGACTCGCCAAATGCAACCACGTCAGCTTCAAAAGAGCGGCCATCTGCCAGCGTCACCTTAACGGTCTCGGAGCCAGCAACGACATGGGCATTGGTAAGAATGGTTCCATCCGCAGAGATAATGCTGCCGCTACCCGTGCCTTTCCCAGCATCGATAGAGACAACGGCAGGACTCGCCTTTTCATAGACCGAAACATTGACGGTGTCTTCAGCATCTTGCGCTAGGGCAGGATGCGGGTGTTGTCCAAACTGGCTTAGGCTCAGCAGTTCCACAGAAGAAACTGCGTTGATGAGGTTAAGACCCACTGCGGTTCCGACAACAGCGAATCCTGAAGTTGCGACACGGAAAAACTTGCTCTTCATGCTATGGCTTTCGAGTGAGTGGCTACTGTAACGAAGCGAAAAAAGTAACGAAATTAAAGACGTAAGGAGCGAAAAGTGTGAGGGCGCTAGAGATGATTCTTAAAAAGATTAATTGGAAAATCTAGCAAATTAAGTTCTATCAAACTTAGCTAATTCACAAAGGTCAGTAGGAACAGTTTGGCGATCGCAATTTCATCAACTAATCTATATATTTTCATCGCTCTTCCTCTACCATCCGGGACAAAGGCAAGCTTCTGCCCTAGATAGCTTGTGGCCTGGATAAGAGTAGAGTACCCGTCTATCCAACTTCAATCCCAGCTTAACTCTGAAAAACTCAAATGACAGCCCGAAGCGGCTGCTCGCAGCGATCAAATTTATGGCAGAGCAATCGCATAGAATCTCCTATAGAACCTACGATCGCGCGTTCATTTTGGTTTCGACCTTACGGTAAATTTACTGAAAAATTTAAAAAAATGAAGACCGCTCATGCAGTCTTCAAATGATTAGAATCTTTGGAGTTTTATGTTCGTTAACAGACCGATCGTAAAGATCGAGATCAAAGCCAGAGAAAGCTAAGCTGCAAGCACAAGTAACCGCCCTATCGCAGATCTTCTCCCGGATAGTCAATCGGCTGGTAATCTACATAGTCGCTGCTGTCGTTTCTCCGACGCGAAGAATCTTGTGGAGGACGCTGGCGTGGCGATCGGCTAGAAGACACGCGCTCTTCTCTGACACCCGGACGGGCACTGCGGCTGTCTCCCCAATCTGAACTGCGATCGCTTGCAGGGCGACTGTCCTGATAGTCATCATCCCAAACGCTCCGGCTCTCAGCGCGATCAGAAGGCAGCGGACGGGATGAACGGGGGCGACGGGGGCGGTCGGCATTGCGGCTAGAAGACCGACGGCGCACATCATCATCGTAGCCGTCCACATCATCTGGGCGACTCTCTTTAGAGCCGCGAATGCGTCTTGTCACCGTGCGGCTGTTATCCAAAGGAGTTAGATCATCTAGCTCAGCTCTGTAGACTCGGCTAACAGGGCGATCGTCGTCCACTATAGGAGTACTGCGCTTGGCTTGCTCTGTGGCAATGCCTCTGAGGCGGATGGCTTCAACGGCAAACCAGATGGCGGCTCCTGTCAGCATAAACTGACCAAACTGAAGCACAATATCTTGCCGCCAGCTGTTGAAGAACAAGATTCCGCCGCATCCAACCGCAATAACTGCCAGAGCAATGTCTTGGTCTCTGGCGAGTGCAGGCCGCACTGTACGCAAAAAATAGAGTCCAACCCCTCCGAGGGCAAGCACAATGCCAACCAAACTGCCTACGCCAAAACCGATGTTTACCATTTAGTTCTCTCCGTTGACCTGACCCATCGATCTGTTCCCATGTTAGCGACTCTCAACTGGAATCTACTTAGGATCGCAAACTAATTAGCCTGTAGTAGTTTTTAGAAGTGCCGCGCTTAGCGCAGCACTTCTAAAACTAAAAGACCCCGGCAACTTAAGATATGCGCCGTTTCGAGAACTGACATCTATCTGCTTGCCAAAGTCTTACATCTGAAGAGCTGTAGAGACAGCATGAGACGGAACAGGGGAAGCGGAGTCTGAAAAGGCTATTTGACTCCATCCTAGCTACCGCTGATTCAGATCACCTCCGAAAAACCTAGGAGCGCTGAATTTTGTCCTTTTGGCTAACGAAAACCAGTGCTACCACGATAGGAATCACAATAATGACCACGCCTGCCAGGATGCTGTAAAAGAAATTCACTAAAGAAGGGGTCATAGGGTTTTATCCTCGAACGCTGTAAAGGCAACTTTTTGTTAATTACGATCTTATAGGTCTATCAATCCTTTGAGAAGCCTAGTGGGACAGGAAATCTCAATCTCCTGTGCCGTGAAGACATAAAGAGGCGTTAGGGAGGCGGGATCAAGTCTTAGCAAGAAAAGGCTTCACGGGTTGAGACACAGGCATTGAACCCCTTGCTTCCTCCCAATTTTGCAGGTCGCTGAAACGCTAAGATAGAGATGAACAGCTTAAAAAAGCTTTGTGAAACTTAACATATCTAATCTGATTTTTGAGTTTCAGTCCCAGATCTCAACCTATAGGCATTTATTCAAGTCCTTATGACTGCTGCTGCGATCGCCAACCTAACGCTCTCCCTGCTGCTAGGGCTGATAGTGTTGCTATTCATTTTCCGAATCATTCTGACCTGGTATCCGCAAATTGACCTGAGCCGGATGCCCTACAAGCTAGTCTCTGCACCGACTGAACCCCTGCTGATTCCCCTGAGAAAGCTGGTGGCTCCCGTCGGCGGCGTAGATGTGACTCCGATTATTTGGGTAGGAATTTTTAGTCTAATCAGAGAAATTCTGCTGGGGCAACAGGGTCTTTTGACGATGTTGACGTTTAAGCCCTAAACCGCGCGATCGCCTGATCCATCACTTTCCGTAAGCTGCCCACCGCAGGTTGAGGTGCCAACTGTGCTGGCTTGGGTTCATTCAGATAGCGATAATGCTCCCAAATCTCCCAGTAGGGACATCCAGGCTGAATCTTGATGCCTGCCCAATGTAGGTAGTGCAGGGGCTGAGCAATTTGAGTATCGATCAGGCGATCGCCCTCTCTGACAAAATGCGGACTGCCCGCCCAGTTGCCAGGAGCCTTGTGGGACTGTCGGGCGATGTTGTAGCGTCGGGATAGCTGCTTTAGCACCATGTAGTTGATGATGGGTTGATCAGAAGTTTTTTGAGAAAAGTCAAAATACTCTGGATGAGCCGCGCATTCGGCAAACGTGGCGTAGAGATCTGCCTCAGTGATCAGTCCCTGCTTAGAACCCCAAAACCCGCCATTAAAAACTTCCTGACATTCGGCGGCTGTGAAGATTTGTTCTTCTAAGACTTTGGATGTGAAAACGTTGGCGATGCCGCCCCGATGCTGATAGTCGTTGCAAATAAAGTCAGCTTCGGCTAAATGATTGAGGCGATCGCTAATTTTCTCAAAAACAACAATGTCGGTATCAATGTACAAAAACTGATCGAAATCACCGAACCAGCAAGCCTGTTTGCGAAATTGATTGGGACGGGCGAAAAAGCGATCGCCAAAAATTTCGTGAAGCCGTTGAGAAAGGCGATCGATAAAGGCTAGATCTGGATAAATCTGTACGCCAAACTTTTCGGCCAATGTATCTGCTACGAGTTGATAGTTGTCATCGTAGGGAATCAGGACGACAGGAGTTTCAGTATCGTGTTGACGGATACTGTTCAGTAGGGCGATCGCATGGTCAATGACGCGATCGTTGGCGGTAATATAGATCCCTCGTTTCATTGTTTTTAATCTAAGTTAGACGTGACTTGATCGGACATTAGTGAGTGGAACATTATCGACTGAGCCTCAGCTTTTGTAGAATCCGCTCTCGCATCTTAGGAGTGTCATAAGGCTTCGGTTGACCCACAAAGTTTGGCCGCTGCTCAGGCTCATGCAAATAGCGATAGTAGAGGAACAGATCTCGATAGGGAAAATCGATATTTTCACCTTCACACACTCGATTAAACAGGCTAGAAGACAGACCAATATAGTGTAGATAGGTGAGTGGATTGCCGCGATCGAATAGCCGATGGTCTTGGGCTACAAATCCTAAAGAGGTGACGCAGCATCCTGTCTTTTGCTGTGATGGCAGCTCTAAGGCAAAATTGAAGCTAGACGATTGAGATTTCATCACCATGTAATTGAGTAGAGTCTGATCAGGAGCCATTGGATAAAGAATCTCGGCATCTCCTGCCTTCAACTCTGAAAGCAGCCACTCTTGCTGCGCTGTGCTAAATATGCCCTGGCGTGATGCATAAAAGCCAGAACAAAAAATATGAGAAAGCTGGGTCTCTGAAAAAACCTGCGTTAGACGGGGCGATGTCTGATCGTAAACATGGCTTAAGTCTTTGAATTGAAAGTCATAAACAATCCAGTCTTGTTGATCTAGCTGATCGAAAATGAAGTCAACAGAATTGAGTAAAACGGTGTCGGCATCCATATAAAGGAAGCGATCGAACGGAGCATCAAAGGCACAAAAACGCCGATGCGTTCCTACCCGATAATAGAAGTTGCGATCGCTGCTTTTCCAACGCTGCTGTGCTGTGGGATGCGTATCCCAAACCTGCCTAGCGAAACGATCCCAATGTTGAATTGAAAGCGAATCTGAGTAAAGCTGAGCATTAGATCGGCGATCGATTTCTGCGGCAATTCGACTTGTGTTGTCGTCATATGGATAGACACACACAGGCATGTCTTTGCCCATAAAGACTTCAATGCTGTTGAGTAAGGCAACTAGCTGATGATAAACCTGATCATTGGCTAACGTGCAGATCCCATTCATAGTTGCCGTTCAGCCTTATTACTATTGATATTCATATGGTTTAGCATTAACAAGACGGCTCTATAAATTCAGATAACCAGTTCAAAAGATTGAGCTTATGCAAAATAATTTGACGTGCTTCAGCGATCGCCTCTTTTCGCTCATGCCAAGCATCTGGTGTCGTGATAATTTCTTGGATGTAGGCTATTCCCTTTTCATCTAAGCTAGGTAAGCGTAAAAAACTGTTAGGCGGCAACAGGCGATCGGCGGCTGAACCTCCGTAATAGATTGGCAAACACCAGGCTAATAGAGAATCCCACAGTTTTTCACTCACATACCAGGAGTTGCCAGCATAGTTTTCGATCGCTAAGTTGTAATAGTAAGGAGCCATACTATACCACTTGTTTTTAATTTCCCCTTGGCTTTGAATATGGCTGGGAAGATTGCGACCGTAAAAGTCAATTTTTAATTCAGCCTGCTGAATCTTTTGCAAAAAATCCAATCGTTGGCGATGATTTGCTGTGCGATTGATGCCAGAGGTGATCCAGCTACAGGGAGCCATCTTTTCTGGAATTGGCATTTGATCGAGTTCACGAAAAGAGTTGGCGTGATACCAAATTGCGGGCATGTAGTCTGGGGTAGGGGCTAAATCATCTGCGCCTGAAATATAACTGCAATAGTCTTTTGCTAACTTGTAGTTGATGCAGTTTTGCTGTTGAACTTCCTCCAGCGGCGGCTCTCGTAGGAGGTAGATAGTCTTCTCTTTGGGAACCCCTCGAAGTTGAGCTTGAGTTAGGGAAGCTGTTTCGATCGGTGGCGTTTTTTGAAAACGAGATAGCCAGCTTTTATCAAGAGGTTGCTGTCGATGAAAATCGTATTGATATAGCAGTAAGTAATCCGGCTTTGGCGCATTTTTAAGCATTTGAATATTTTTCCAAATGCCAAAAGAATGAGGCGTTTGCTGCCATAACCAGTCGCTCTGAGTTAGACCCTGGTATGAGGTCATCATGCCAATAATTGCTCTACTCATGACAGGAATCTGGGTGAGTTTTTCTAACTAATGTTTTCAATCTGAGGCTGACGAGTTGACACATCTTCCTTTTGGGGTTGGATTGAGCAGTGCGAAACCTGATGCTGGAGCTGATTTCGTCAGATGAGGCTGACCCCATCTACGAGATTTCAATGATTTCAGCAGGTTCCCAATCCACCAGGGTTACTCTGAGAGCACAGGCTCTTTTGTAGGATGAACTTAGGTTCAGAGTTCCCGAAATTTGAGGGAAGCGCACAGATAATGAATAAGCACAGCGATCGCCCTCAACTTCAGCAATCCCCGACCGCAATAGCTTCTAGCTAAAACTGTTTCCAACCCTTTTGAGCTTCTATGGCTGGATGTGGATAGCAACTTGGCTAAAAACCAGATTGTTTTTAAAGGGCAGCTATTTTCCTGAAAAAGTACTGAACGACCTACAACAGCCTGTAGCTCCCAATTGTGCTTTTTACGGAACTGTAGAGTAGGCACTTGATTGGGCAAATGATTGGGCAAAAAGCTAGACTGTCCTGAACACCTTTACTGAAATTCGTTACCAAAGGCACCAATAGACTGAAGCCTCTCAACTAAGATTGAATTCTGTTTGTAGGTGATAAAAGGCTGTTCCGTCACTCCTAGCTGGATAATCTCGGCGCTAAGATCAGCCCTCCGTAATCCACATCAATGGACGCAGCCTATGTTGAAAAATCGACTAGTCAAAGGATTAATCGTTGCTTCGGGGACGCTTTTGATTACCGTTATCCTCAACTGGCTGAATTACACGGTTTTTCTAGGGCTATTTGCAGGTTTTTTAGGCTGGTGTGCCTGGGAGCAAACTGAAACAGCCCACCAGCTTATTCAAAAGACGCAGCTTGAGAACCAGATTTGTGGAGAGATGCGGACTGAAACCGCTCTGCTGCAAAATGAGCTAAAGGAAGTTAAGATTCGATCGCAGCTTGTGGCAGATAAGCTGCAATTAGAGCTTCAAAGTAAGACTGAGATCGAACTGAAAACGCGTGAACTATCGGAGCAGCTTCAAGCCAGCCGTCTGTCTCACAAAGAATATCAAACAAAGATTAGCAAGTTAGAGCGAGAGCTTTCTAAAAAGCTGGTCTTGCAGCAGGAAATTGCTAACCGAGATGAATATATTAATTTGATGCATGACGCGATCGATGAAGAGCAGAGCAAGCGTCGGCAATTTGAGGATTTAGCAGAAAGATACTCGAACCAAGTTCAAGCTCTAGGCGCTGAAAATACTGTCCTTAAAGAAAGCCTAGGTCAAGCCAACCGTAAGCTAGGTGCTGCCAGAATAGATCAGGCGTTAGAAAACGACGAGCTAGAGAAAACGAGCGGTAGCTATGGGTTGAAGATTGAATATTTGGGCGATTTAGAAGATCTGCCCGATCGCGAGTACAAAAAGGTGATGGGTAAGGTCTTTGCGCTGCAAACCGATCCCAGACCTCGCGACTGCGACTACCTGAGAAAGTTTATTTCTCGACATGGCAAAATCTACCGCATCCGTTCAGGTGACTACCGAATTTGCTATGTGATTGAAGAGTCACCCATCAAGCAAGTTCGAGTGTTAATGGTTGATAACCGCAATGAGCGAATCTATGATGAACGCTTGGCAGGTCGGCTGAGCTAGGCCAAAATTTTGTTTGCCGTGAGGCCAAAATTCTGCTGTTAGCTTAAGCGCTTCCGATCGCCCCTGTAGCGCATATATTCAGAGGCTAAAGCCAGGAAGGCAGACATCAAGATCAGCACAACACTCAGAGCGTTGATATCCGGCCTAACGCCAGTCCGCACCCGGCTATAAATCAGCATCGGCAGCGTTGTTGTTCCACTACCCGCCGTAAATCCAGAGATCAGCAAGTCATCCATACTGAGGATGAAGGCGAGTAAACAGCCCGAGAGTATTGCAGGAATGAGTTCGGGGAGTAAGACCTTGATAAAAGCCTGAAAAGGAGTTGCGCCCAGATCGAGAGCGGCTTCTTCTAGGTGAGGATCAAGGTTGGTCAGGCGAGTCGAAACGACTACCGCAATATATGACAAGCAAAAAACAACGTGAGCGATGATCACAGTGCCAATGCTGAGGGCGGGCTGCGGCAGACTAAAAGAAACCTCCATATTCACCAGAGCGACGTTGAGAGATTGGACGATCGGCGCTAAAAGCCCAAAGATTGAGCTAAAGAAAACCAGAGTGGCAACAGCGATCGCAATATCTGGAATAATCAACGGCAAATACGCTGTGCCCTGGTAAAACCCTTTGCCGGGAAATCGATACTTTGCTAGCCCTACGGCCATCATCGTGCCTAGCACCGCAGATACAGCTACCGCAGCCAAAGCCACCGTCAGACTATCTTGTAAGGCATCAAAAATCCGCAAATCTTTAAATAGAGCTTGATACCATTTGAAGCTAAACCCTTCCCAGGTTGTGCTGAAGCGAGAGGCATTGAAGCTGTAAACTGCCAAAATCAAGATGGGTAGATACATAAACCCATACATCAGCAGGGTAAACAGAAACTGCCAGGAGACTTTAAAGTTCGACTTTGGCGAAGGCGTCTGCATCATGGTTGAAGGTATCGTCGCTCATCAGATTTAATGAATTATGTCCGGGGCTAATCCGAAGGGAGACGTTCAGATTAGGTAGGTTCAGATTAGGTAGCTGGTTAGATTAAGTCACTGTAGTGTCGCGATCGCCGTACTTCAGCAATAGCGCAATGCCGATACTGACGCCAGTAATCATCAAGATGCTGAAGCTAGAACCCAGCCCCCAGTTGCGGGTTGCCCCTAGAAACTGGTTGTAGATGAGTCGAGACATCGTCATGCTGGATGCTCCGCCCAATAGCTCAGGCACCACAAACTCTCCCAAGCTGGTAATGAATACCAGCAATCCCCCTGCGGCAATGCCAGACAAAGTTTGGGGAACCGTAACCTTCCAGAAAGTTTGCTGTGGGGTGGCTCCCAAATCTGATGCAGCCTCTAGCAAACGCCTATCCAACTTTTCCAATGAGGCATAGAGGATCAGCACCATATAGGGCAAAAAACTGTAGGCCATACCGATATAGACTGCCGGAGTTTGATTGAGCCAGTCTTGATTGGGCAGGTGTAGCACATTAAGCAGACTATTAAGGACGCCGCTAGGTCTAAGAATGGTGATCCAAGCGTAGGCGCGCAGCAGCGAAGACGTCCACAGCGGCAGCACAAATAACACCAGCAGCAGGTTGCGCCAGCGTATCGGTGCCATGATGGCAATCCAATAGGCGACGGGAAACCCCAACAACATACAGATGACAGTGCTGCCTACTGCAAATAGGATAGAGCGCAGGATCACCTGGAAATAGATGGGCTGGAACGCTTCAATATAGTTGCCAATGCCATAGCCCCCTGCGGCCTGCCCCACCCGAAAACCTGGAATTAGGCTCAGCTCTAAAATGAGCAGCGTTGGAGCCACTAGGAGCAGCAGCAACCACACCCCAGAGGGTACCAAAAGCACGATCGGTTCCACCAGTTGAGTCAATTTTCGCCAGCCGGAGGAGGCAAGCGGCGCTGGCTCTGCAAGGGGCGAAGAAGAGGGGGTTGAAGAAGACATGGGCAGCGTAATAGGGGCTAGGAGCTAGTCAGGCGAGTCCAGTACTGGTCATAGACTTCCGTAATTTTTTCGGGGACGGGCGCTATGCCTTCGCACTTCGAGAGCGTCGCCTCTGTCGGAAAGCGGCGAACATCCTTCTGGATCTCTGGCGGCAGCAGATCAAAGGCTGCCTGACTAGGAGTGGCAATCCCAAACTGCTTGACCATCTCTGCGGCAATTTCGGGTTGCAGTAGATAGTTGATCCACGCATAGGCCGCTTCAGGATTAGGAGCTGATTTAGGAATGACCATCGTATCTGTCCAAACTGAACTGCCCGTCTGGGGAATGACGTACTTGAGGTTGGGTTTCTCATCGATCAAAGCGATCGCATCTTGCGAGTACGCCATCGATACCGTGATGTCGCCGCTGGCTAACTGATCCTCCCAACCTGTCGTTAAGAACGAGGCGATCGCTGGCTTAATTTGCACCAGTTTATTGAAAGCCTTTTTGATTTGGTCTGGGTTGGTGGTGTTGTAGGAATAGCCAAGAGTCCGTAATGTCGCGCCTAACACCTCACGGACATCATTGATTAGAGTGACTTTCCGAGTCAGATTCTTACGGTTATCCCAAATAAAGTTCCAGCCATCAATGGACTTTCCTACTTTTTGAGGATCATAAATCAATCCAGTTGTACCCCACACGGTTGGAACGCTGTGGGCATTGCCCCGGTCATACACAGGGTTCTGCCATTTGGGTTTAAGCGTATCCAAGCCTTCGAGCCGCGACTTGTCGAGGGAGGTTAGCATCCCCGACTTCACCATCTCAATGACTGTGTAATCAGATGGATAGATGATGCTGTAAGCACTGCCACCTCCAGCCTGCATCTTAGCCATCATGGCTTCATTCGAGTCATACAGGTCAACAACAACCTGAATTCCTGTTTTTTCTCGAAAGCCCTCGATCAGCGCATCGTCTGTATAGCCTGCCCAAGTATAGATGTACAGCTCGCTAGCGCCGTTTCCGCCAGCGGGGCTAGGGCTTGAGGCAGGGCTACCCGCAGCAGTGGGGCTTGAGCCAGAGTTAGCGTTAGATAGATTACGGGCACAGTTAGCCAGCGCCAGCCCTGAAGCCGCCGCTGCCGAAGTCTTTAAAAATCGCCGCCTTGCCGGAGAGAACCGTGGCAAGGGCGATCGCTCCTGTGAACGAGATTTTGGTGACTCAGATTTATCAAACTCTTCATCAGAGCCATTTTTTTGATTACTTAGAGGCATTCCCTTACTCCTGTGGGGTTAGAGCCAAACAGTCTTCGGCAGCCCAGTAGACATAGACTGAGGTGCCCAATGCCAGTAGGCGGTCAGAACGGTTAGGCTGCAACACGGTGATGCGATCGCCTGTGGTCAAATCGACTTGGTAGTCTACATGGGTACCCAGATACATGACATTTTTAAGCGTACCCTCATAGCAGTTTACCGGGTTAGCCGGAGCACTCAGTTCAAGGTGGACTTTCTCAGGACGAATACTGACAAATACTTCTGGAGAATTAGAGCTATCCCAAGGCGTTTCGGGCTTCGCCTCAATCCGCAGATGATTGTCGGTCACAACTTGCAAGGTAGCAGCATTGATCGATTCAATCCGTCCTTTGAGCAAATTGGTGTCTCCAATAAAATCTGCTACAAATGCGGTTTTGGGATGCTCATAAATTTCGCTAGGCGTACCAATTTGCTCAATTTTTCCATTGCTCATGACCGCAATTCGATCGGATAGGCTGAGGGCTTCCTCCTGATCGTGAGTCACCATCACAAACGTCAAACCTAGCTCACGATGCAGATTAGACAGCTCGACCTGCATCTCTTTTCGCAGCTTTAGATCAAGCGCTCCCAAAGGCTCATCTAACAGCAGCACAGTGGGGTGATTGACCAAGGCTCTTGCCAGCGCGACCCGCTGCTGCTGTCCACCCGAAAGCTGTGCTGGAAATCGACGGGCAAAGTCATCCATCTTGACCAACCGCAGGGCATCCCCCACGCGATCTCGCAGTTCTGCATTGCCGCAGCTTTTGAGTCGCAGACTAAATGCCACATTGTCCCACACGGTTAGATGGCTAAATAGCGCATAGCTTTGAAACACGGTATTCACAGGGCGCTTGTAAGGAGGCACGCCCGTCATTGATTTGCCCCGAATAATGACTTCGCCACCCGATGGCTCTTCAAATCCGGCAATCATTCGCAACGTCGTCGTTTTGCCACAGCCCGATGGCCCCAAGATACTAAAAAACTCTCCTGAGTGAATGTCTAGGTCAATGCCCCGGACGGCTGTTTCACCGTTGTAGACTTTAAACACTTTGCGGAGTTCTACATCCAGGTGCGTATCTGTGCCCAAAGCGCTTCGATCCCGTGTGGCGGTCTGTGACATGGTTGGCAGATTTCCTACATTTCTACAAGCAAGCCTAAAAGATTTCAGCGAAGAATAGTGATGCAAAAGCTGCCATCAGCTTTAAATATCCCAAATAAACTTCAAATATCCCAAATAAATGTTCTAAACATACCAGTAAACTCCACATCAATTCTGTAGATTCAGCCGATCGCAAGTTTTTCAGTCTTCCAAAAACATGGGGCTTAATTTTTGAGGTGCACTCTAAAAGCTGGGGATTATGAACGAAAGGCAGAAATCCTCAAACTCGCCCCAAATCTATATGAGCTGAACTGGAATGAGCTGACCTATACATATAAACCTTGGTCTAAAGCGATTTGCGCCTAGATCCCAAGCTGAGATCCACTGAAGTTATTGAGTACAGGATTCACAGTGTATTTACAGTAAGTAAGCCTACAGAAGTAGACATGGGGAGAGTAGACTAGTGGAGAAACTTTGCAAATCTTGCAAATTAGCTGTTCCTATCGATCGGGTTTGCTATGGCTCTCACCCAAAATTCCCCTATTTCTCAGCAGTCTAATCGCACAGTTGGGCGACAGTATCAGTCTCTAATTGTCATGCTGGTGATTACCGTAGCGCTATTGGGTGGCATTGGCAGTCGGTTGGCCTACCTTCAGCTTGTTCAAGGCGATCGCAATCGACAATTGGCAGAAAACAATCGCATTCGGCTAATTCCGCGTCAGCCTGAACGCGGCAAAATCCTCGATCGCAAGGGCAGAATTTTAGCGGGTAGCCGAATTTCCTACGCCGTGTTTCTCTGGCCGATCGCCAATTCCAAACAGCAGTGGACAGCAATTTTGCCTCGGTTGGCAAACTTGTTAAATATCCCATTGGAAAATGTTGAAGAACGCCTTGATCAGGCAGGCTATGGTTCGCCAGAGCTATTGCGGATTGCCCGAGGACTTAGCCCTGCCCAAGTCACGGCTTTAGCAGAATTTAGCCAGGAACTGAACGGCGTTCAGGTAGAGGCAGAAGCAGTGCGTAACTATCCCTATGGCGATTTGGCTGCTCATGTCTTGGGCTATACGGGTGAGATGAACGATGAAGAGCTAAAAGCTCGACAAGAGCAAGGCTATCGCCTCGGAGATGTGATTGGGCAGATGGGCGTAGAGTCTGCTTTTGAAAGCCAGCTTCGGGGTGAGTGGGGCGGACAGCAAGTTGAAATTGATCGATCGCAACGGGTGATTCGAGTGCTAGGTGAAAAACCTGCTCGAGCCGGGAACGATGTGCAGCTCACTATAGATCTAGATGTGCAGCGAGCCGCCGAAAGGGCGCTGGGTAATCGAAAAGGGGCGATCGTTGCTATAGATCCGCGCAATGGCGCAGTGCTGGCAATGGTTAGCCGTCCTGCCTTTGATCCGAACCTCTTTTCTACTTATATTACGGATGCACAATGGCAGCGACTGCAAAGCCAGGAATTTCCCTTTGTCAATCGCGCTCTACAGGGCTATCCTCCTGCCAGCACTTACAAGATCATCACAACTACTGCTGCAATAGAGTCGGGTAAGTTTTCTCCTTATACTGTTTTGAGTACTTTTCCCTATCTTGAGGTGGGAGGCATTCAATTCTGGGATTGGAATCGGGCAGGATTTGGCCCCTTGGATTTTCCAGGCGCTTTGGCTTGGAGCAGTGACACTTTCTTCTACCAGATTGCAATGGGCATGGGCGAACAGCCCCTAATTCAGTGGACGCGCAAATATGGTTTTGGGCAGAAAACAGGCATTGAATTAGCAAAGGAGGAAGCTTCTGGCTTAGTGCCCGATGAGGCTTGGAAGCAGCAAGAGCTAAAGGAACCCTGGTATGCAGGAGATACCGTCAACATGTCGATCGGGCAGGGCTATCTCCAAGCTTCGCCCCTACAAGTTGCCATTATGTTTGCAGTTCCGGCTAATGGAGGCTATCGGGTTAAGCCCCATCTGCTGCTAGATAATCAAGATGCACGCAACTGGCGCGAATCGCTGAATTTGAAGCCTGAAACGATCGCAACTGTGCAGGCAGGGCTACGCAGTGTAGTGGCAGGTGGCACAGGCCAAGCGGTGAATGTGCCAAATATTCCCCCGGTCGCAGGTAAGAGCGGCACAGCAGAAGATCCGCCCCGCGAGTCTCATATCTGGTTTGGAGCCTATGGACCTTTGGAGAAGCCAGAGATTGTAGTTGTGGCCTTTGGTGAAAACTCAGGAGGTGGAGGTGGAGCCGTAGCTGCACCCATGGTACGGCAAGTGCTAGAAACTTACTTTAACGGCACGCAGCCTAAAGGCGCAGCACCACCCGAAAATGTTACGAGTGACTAGAGGGTAGCGAATTTAATCGAAGCAAAGGTATTTTCCGAAAAGACGAGCCGTTTTTTCGGAAAATACCTTTCGGACTTCAAGCGATCTCCGATCCTAAAGAAGAGTGATTGGAGCGATCGTCTTAACGGATCTAGTTTCGGCTTGCAATGCTTTGGCCTGGGCGATCGCTTGGCAAAATATTTCAGAATAGAGTCGCTCTGGAATACCGGGCGCATGTGCTTCGATGACTTTGCCCGTGTCAGAACAAGTCACCATAAAGTAATCGCAGGTCGGGCATTGGGTCTGAATCAGTTGATGGATATGAATATACTGGCGCTCTGCTGGACTACCGCAGTTAGGGCAGCAGATTTCTTGGGTTGTCGTCATTTTGATAATTTTATAGATTTTGGTAAAAGTTCAACCTTCTTAAGGATTAAGAGATCAAGGTGCCTATAGAGGGTGGCTTGTTCTCTTAACGTAACGGACTCTTGCTAGGGTTTAGGTCGTCCTGAGTGCAGATATTACGATTTTGCAAGCTTTATTATTATTTTCCATACTATTATGTCGGCTTAGCCAAATCCTGACAACATTCTTGATCCCCTTGCGGCGAAGTGTGGGGATCATCTGCTTTGGGGTGATCCCAATTTGAAGACTGAGGATATATTTGTTAATTTTTGATGGCGATCGCTCAGTTTAGCGCTCTTTTTCTGGTGCCCTTCTACGTAGAAAGCACAAAGCCAAAAGCACCCCCAAATTTATCGGTCTGGGATGCGATCGCGTCTTGAGTTTACGATCGCTGCAAAGAATTAAAGTCCTGATGGGATCACGAATCCAATAAAGCCCAATAATTCCTTGCATCAGGAGAAGCAGCCTCCTAGCGCAAGGAATTATCTCAGGTTAATCCATCCACGAATCCTAGTGGCTCTAAGCCCCCGTGAGGTCGGCTTTTAGAATATGAGTCTTACAAGACCAAGTCGGGATGACAGGATTCGAACCTGCGACATCCTGCTCCCAAAGCAGGCGCGCTACCAAGCTGCGCTACATCCCGAGGCAACAGTCTCCTATTCTAGAGCAATTTGGTGGAGAATGTAACTTCTGCTCTTGAGAATCTGACTTTGATTGGAAATTGCAGAGCAATTGCGTCTTAAAACACGCTTTAGAACATTGTTCATATCGCGCTATGACCTAAAGGGAGTTGCTTGCTTGAACGCATTACTGATTGCTGGGACAGACACAGGAGTTGGCAAAACAGTTTTAACCTCTGCCCTAGCTGCCTATTGGCAGCGATATCGCGCAGCGCAAAGTTTAGGGATTTTGAAGCCGATTCAATGCGGTGCAGACTCCCTAGAAACTGGAGGCGATCGCGCTCACTATGCGGCTCTATTCGATCTGAAGCAGACTTTAGAGGAGATTAATCCCATTTACTTTCCAACCCGTCTGGCTCCACCGATCGCCGCAGATCGAGAAGGCTTGGCTGTCCCGCTAGAAAAAGCATGGCAGCAGTTTGAAGTTCTGAGTCAACAACGAGAGTTTATCTTGATCGAAAGCTCAGGTGGATTAGGTTCTCCCATTAGCCATGAAACGACTGTGGCGGATCTCGCTTGGGATTGGCGATTGCCAACTCTTTTGGTCGTGCCCGTACAGCCCGGAGCAATCGCCCAGGCCGTCGCAAATGTTGCATTGGCAAGCCAGTGCCATGTCCATCTCAAGGGGATTGTGCTCAACTGTGTGCAACCTTGTCATGCCCAGGATCTAGAAGATTGGGTGCCGCTTGATCTCATCCGTTCTCTAACGCAAAAGCCGATCTTAGGCTGCATTCCCCATCTCGAAAAAACTGACGATCTCGATAAGTTAGTTCAAATTGCCTCAAACCTTGACATAGAGAGAATTCTGCCCGTCTAAACTGCTGACCTAAAGAGTGCGCTACCTTAAAGAATATTTCGGCTTGACGCTGCATTTGTTAACGAAGAATTCTCAACTCATGGTTTCTACCCATTTCCCAACGCTTGCTCAAAATCTATCTTCTATTCGCTTGGATATTCGCACCTTGCAGCCTCAATTGGTTGAATGGCGCAGGTTGCTGCACCAGAGACCAGAATTAGGCTTTCGGGAAACGCTGACGGCAGAAATGATCACGCGTCTACTGACAGAATGGGGGATTGAGCATCAAACAGGTGTAGCGCAAACAGGAACCGTCGCGATTTTGCGGGGCAGCTTGCAGAAGGGCACTGGCCCTGTGTTAGGTATCCGAGCTGATATGGATGCATTACCGATTCAGGAAGAAAACCTCGTGTCTTATCGATCGCAGCATGACGGCATCATGCATGCCTGTGGCCATGACGGACATGTAGCGATCGCTCTAGGTACCGCCTACTATCTATCTCGGCACCCCGACCAGTTTTCTGGAACGGTGAAAATTATCTTTCAACCTGCTGAAGAAGGGCCAGGTGGCGCAAAGCCAATGATTGAGTCAGGTGCGCTCAAAAACCCAGATGTAGATGCCATTATTGGGCTGCATTTATGGAATAACCTGCCTTTGGGTACGGTGGGCGTGCGGGATGGAGCGATGATGGCTGCGGTTGAGCTATTTGATTGCACGATTCGGGGTAAAGGCGGGCATGGAGCCATGCCACACCAGACGGTTGACCCCATTGTCGTCAGCGCCCAAATTGTCAGCGCCCTCCAAGCGATCGTGGCCCGTAATGTTGACCCTCTCAAATCTGCGGTGGTGACTGTTGGATCGCTGCACGCAGGGCACGCGCACAACGTTATTCCTTCGATGGCTCAAATGCAGGGAACCGTTCGCTACTTTGATCCAGCCTTCGAGGGCTTCTTTCAACAACGGCTTGAGCAAGTGATTGCTGGAATTTGTCAAAGCTACGGAGCAACCTATGAGCTGTCCTATCAGTCGCTTTACCCCCCTGTGATTAACGATCGCACAATGACGAACCTGGTACGGTCGATCGCTGAAGCGGTGGTAGAAACCCCGATGAGTGTTGTACCCGAATGTCAAACGATGGGGGGCGAAGACATGTCTTTCTTCCTGAAAGAAGTTCCAGGCTGCTATTTTTTCTTGGGTTCAGCCAATGATGGCAAAGATCTCGCTTATCCTCACCATCACCCTCGCTTTGACTTTGACGAAACGGCTCTGGGGCTGGGCGTAGAAATTTTCGTCCGCTGCGTGGAAAAATTTTGTACAACCCAAAAATAGACTTGGGGTTTGGCAAGCTCAGGCTTTGTAGTGCGCCATAAAATCTAAAAAGCCGATTCTCAAAGACGTAGAGGTGCTTTGAGAATCGGCCTTAAGAAAAACCATAGCCTTAAGTAAACCAAAGTCGGCTTACCCAGACGCTTTACCGACTAAAAGAATGGGTAGCTGGATCTAAAAGATTTTCACTTAAAGACTCACTGAATGTAGCCCACTCGATCGACTCATAGGGCTGGCTGGAAACATAGGTCGAGCCATAAGCTCGCTCAGTCATCTCAGACATATATCCAACGTAATGACTCATTAAAAAGTAAACCGCCATCATGGCTGCTGCCGTTGAAGACACGAGAAAGCCCGCCAGCATCAGAGAGAATTCGCGGCGTTGGATTGCTTCCTGCATTAGATGCAGCGCCCATGCAATCAAACCAATGACCAAGAATATAATAATGAGCATTCTTAAACGAGTTTACGAAATGTAATATTTACGCATGTTAACAAATTCTCAGGCAACTGTCTCTAAAATTTTCAGCTTCAGAAACCGCTTCAAAACACCTGTAAGCCTTGAGGGCAATGCATTTACGATGGTTTAATATCATCTCACCCCAGTACTCACAATATAGCGTGCATCCAAAGCTTGCTATCAAAAGTACATAATTTATGCCGAATAGCTGAGGAGAGAGAAATATTCCTTCAAAAAAAAACAGGTGGCATTGCCGAGTTTTTCACCCAATACAATGCCGCTCTCATTTTGTATCAAATTATTTACTAAAGCGTGAGTGAGACAACCTCAGCAGGTTAAGCACGCTCTCCCATGTGCCCAGACAGCTTCACCCAGGCAGCAGTTTTGGGCGTGCAGTACACGCCCAAGGAATCTACTTCGATTAGGGATTGACTGAGATATGCTGAGCTACTCCCATTCTGGATGGCAGCACAATGGCTTAACCCAAAATTAGAGAAGGCTGAGCGGATAGTGCTGGGTCAAGCTCTAAACGTCCTGTAGGACAACCTACCAAACCTGCGATCGCAGAAACAACCTGACCGATCTGGCTTTCGTGCAACCCTGGATACATGGGCAGCGATAAGATCTCTTGACTTAGTTTTTCAGACTGAGGAAAGTCTTCTACGGCATATCCCAACTGCTGGAATGCAGGCTGTAGGTGACAAGGAATGGGATAGTGAATACCCGTTTGAATGCCTAGAGTGTTTAGCTCCTCTTGCAGAGCAGTGCGATCGATTGGGCAATCCTCTAAAACTCGAATCACATAAAGATGGTAGACATGCCCTTCGCCGCTCAGGTTGACGATCGGCATGATGCCGTAGTCTGTCAAAGGCTGAAACAAGGCGTTGTATTGTTGAGCAATGCGATTGCGATCGGCGTTCCAGCCTCGCAGATGGGGTAGTTTTGTTTGCAAAACGGCTGCTTGGAGCGTGTCTAATCGACTATTCGTACCTTGATCTGTGTGGAAATACTTGCGGGTGGCTCCATAATTGCGGATCGATCGCATCGTTTGAGCCACAATTTCCTCTTGCGTCACCAGCATGCCGCCATCCCCAAATGCACCCAAATTTTTGCTGGGGTAAAAGCTAAACGCGGCTGCGATGCCTACTGCGCCAGCATGATATCCCTCTCGCTCTGCTAAATGCGCTTGGGCAGCATCTTCAAAAATCAGCAAATCATAGGTGCTAGCCAAGTCCAGCAGCCGATTTGGAGAAACCATCTGACCATAGAGATGCACCGGAATAATGGCTCGAGTGCGGGCTGTGATGGCTTTCTCAGCTGCTGCTAGGTCAATGAGTGCCGTTTGCAAATCGCAATCTACGAAAACGGGTGTTGCCCCCGATCGCATTACTCCAATCAGTGTGGCAACAAAAGTATTGGCAGGTAAAATCACTTCGTCGCCTAGCCCAATGCCACAGGCTTGCAGACCCAAAGCAATAGCATCTGTGCCCGATGCTACCCCTACACCGTAAGCAGTGCCGCAGGCTTGCGCAAAGGTTTGCTCGAAGTCTAAAAGGGCTTGCCCTAAAACATAATCGCCTTTCTGGATAACGTCCTGAATGGCTTGCTCTAGTTGATCTTGTATCGGTTGATGTTGCAGGCTGAAATCGACAAATGGAATAGTGGACGGGAGACTCATAACGGTAAGCCTTGATCAATAACTTCATTGGCGAGCGGACTAAGGCTCGGTATCACATGCATGACCCTCGCGCAGCAAAACCTGCTAAAGCAAAATCCCCAATACAATCTGTAAAAACAGAGACGTTGGCGAGCAGATTTTAGTTTTTATTAAGTTGAAGATTTGGGTGAAGAGAAAACTTGTGCGCAGAGTGAATTTATCGAAAGCTATTTTTCTAGTTATGACTGATTTAATGTGGTTTTTGACACCTAAGTCTGGTAAAGACTCAGTGAAGTGACTGAGCTAAAGCCCTTGGCTCTGTCCTCTTGCTTTGCAACTCTATCTTCTGCTGAGTGATACCCTCAATGAGGAAAATGCTGAGCCGCTGTGAAATTGCTCACGTCCTTCAGGGTTTGCACGGGTTTTGCAGCCAGGGTTATCACTCGCAGCACTGTGCCAGTAAACTAGTGAAATTGGCGCAGTGCCGCAAACCAGCGGCGCTCATGCTTTATCCTAGCTTTTGCTTGCTGTCTCTGCTTAATCGCTCAACTCCTGGTGTGTATGGTCACGTTTTTGTTGGAAGTTGGAACTGAAGAATTACCCGCAAGTTTTGTGGAAGAAGCGCTGGCACAGTGGCGATCGCGGATTCCTGTCAGCTTAAGCGAGGCTTTCCTGACACCCAAGTCGGTTGAAGTCTACGGCACTCCTAGACGATTGGCCTTGCTGCTTGAGGGATTGCCCGCTCAGCAGCCCGATCGTGAGGAAGAAGTCAAAGGGCCTTCTGTTCAAGCAGCTTTCAAAGATGGCAAGCCCACCAAGGCGGCAGAGGGCTTTGCCCGATCTCGGGGCGTTTCACTAGAGGCGTTTGAGGTGCGATCGACCGACAAAGGCGAATTTATCTTTGTACAACAGAAAATCGCGGGTCGCTCGACGGCTACTCTTCTGGCAGAGCTGGTACCTCAGTGGATTTTCGGTTTAGAGGGCAAGCGATTCATGCGCTGGGGCGACGGAGACTTGCGGTTTCCTCGCCCTATTCGCTGGCTGGTAGCTCTCCTCGACGACGCGATTTTGCCCATCACCCTGGTCAATGGCTCTGAAAGCTGCACTAGCGATCGCCTAACGCAAGGTCATCGCGTTTTGCATCCCAACCCTATTGCGATCGCCCATGCCTCTACCTACCTGACAGATTTGAGAGCGGCCTCTGTTGAAGTTGATCCTGACCTGCGGCAGGCTGCAATCATGCACCAAGCTCAGGCAGCAGCCCAATCTGTAGGTGGTCATGCCCTGATCACGCCCAGCCTCTTGCAAGAAGTGCGAGACTTGGTGGAGTCTCCCTCAGCGGTGATAGGTCGGTTTGATCCAGCATTTTTAGAATTGCCGCCTGAAGTGGTTGTGATGGAAATGGAAAGCCATCAGCGCTATTTCCCCATCGTCAAAACAGTTGGCTCATCTGAGCTGTTGCCCTATTTCATCACTATTTCCAATGGCGACCCTGCCAAAGCTGACATTGTGGCCGCCGGAAATGCTCGCGTCATTCGAGCACGTCTATCTGACGGGCAATATTTTTTTGAGGCCGATCGCAAACAGCCGTTAGAAAACTACTTGCCTCGGCTAGACACTGTGACCTTTCAGGAAGAATTGGGTTCAGTGCGGGCAAAAGTCGATCGGATTGTCCAAATCAGCGATCGAATTGCCGATCAGCTTCAGGTCAATGCAGGCGATCGGGCTACTATTCGGCGGGCGGCGCTGCTTTGCAAAGCAGACTTGGTGACTCAAATGGTCGGCGAATTTCCTGAGCTGCAAGGCATTATGGGGCAAAAATATGCGCTGAGCAGCGGTGAATCGCCGGAAGTGGCAACCGCAATCTCTGAACATTACTTGCCCCGAGGCGCAGGAGATCAACTGCCGCAAACTTTGACAGGTCAAGTGGTGGGTTTAGCCGATCGCCTCGATACGCTGGTCGGAATCTTTAGCTTGGGAATGTTGCCAACAGGGTCTTCTGATCCTTTTGCCCTGCGTCGAGCTGCAAATGCAGTTCTTAATATCACCTGGTCGGCTGACCTGAAGCTTAACCTTGACCACCTCTTGGAACAAGTCATTACTGACTTTGTGGCAGCTTATCCGAAAGCAGCAGCAACAGCTACCACCTTAAATCAGCAGCTTCGTGACTTCTTTTTGCAGCGAGTCAGAACTCTACTTCAAGAAGATCAGGGAATTGACTACGATTTGGTCAATGCCGTCTTGGGGGAGAATGACCCTGAGTATGCCGATCGCGCCTTGCAAAACCCGTTAGATGTGCGCGATCGCGCTCAATTTTTGAAGAGCATCCGCCAGACCAAAGCGCTAGATACAATCTATGAAACGGTCAATCGCGCCTCGCGTTTGGCAGCTCAAGGGGATCTAGATACCCTGCAATTAGAGCCAGTGGCGATCGTCCGTCCTAGCCTTTTTCAGCAGCCCTCTGAGCAAGATTTTTATGATGCGATCGTCAAACTGGTGCCCCAAACTCAGGCGGCTCAAACCGAACGAAATTATCAAACTCTTCTAGATGCACTGATTGAAGTGGTGCCTGTGATCCAAAACTTTTTTGATGGATCACAAAGTGTAATGGTGATGGATGCTGATCCGGAAATTCGGCAGAATCGCCTAAATTTGCTGGGGCTGCTCAGAAATCATGCGCGAACTCTGGCAGATTTTGGGGCGATCGTTAAGGGATAATCCCCATCGTTCCATCTCTAAACGCATCAGGATAATTTTTTGAGTGAACCTCGAAAAATTATCCTGAAAATGGCTCTGGCTTTGCCAGGAGAAACGCCCTAACTCGAATACAGCTCCAGCAGATCAGGCAGGTGATCATATCCATCTACGCCGATCGCCGCGATAATGCTTCCCCTCTGCTGCTTCAGTAGCGAACCAAACTCTGCTTCGCCCAACTGCCCCCGCAACACAATCAGTAAACCTGCGGCTTGCCGCCAGCTTGCTGAGCCAATCTGCTCTAGCAAATACATGCCTAAACACGCCATCTGAATGGCTTGAGAGGAATTTTGCAGCCGATAGTAAGCTTCAGCTAAATAAGACAAATTTTGCCCTTGCAGATAAACATCTCCCGAAACCTGAGCTGCCTGAATGCCTTTCTCCAAATATTCGATCGCCATCTGAGGCTCTTCAATCAAGATCTGAGCCATGCCTAGACTGCTGAGGCATAGAGCCTGACTCTGGCGATCGCCCAATCTCTCTGATAGCTCTAACCCCTGCTGCAATCGGTCGATCGCCATCTCAAACCGCTCCGGATCGGCCTGCTCTAGCTGCTGCGCCTGAAACACCTCGCTGTAACCCAAATTAGCCAATGCGTTTGCCTCGCCTAAGCGATCGCCCTTCTGCCGACTCAAAATCACGGCACGCTGGCTGTAGTTAATTGCCTCTGCATAGCTAGATTGAGATACACAGGCGCGGCTGAGATGATTGAGGTTTGCAATTTCGCAGGCAGTGTCAGCGGCAGTACGGGCAATATCAAGAGCCTGTTGATGTAGAGCGATCGCCCGCTCAATTTGCCCGAGTGCCCGCATTGAAGATCCTAATAAAGTGAGAATTCGCGCCTTTTCCTGAGTGCCTTCTTCCTGCCGTAGTGGCTCATCTAAGTAGCTAAGGGCATCCCGCAGATACTCTCCCGAAAAAGAGGCAAAAATATTGCCGTAAAGCGGAAAGTAGGGGCGTTGGGCAAACACGCGCAAAATTTGCAGCGTCATCTGAAAGCAGCCGTTGACAAAGCGATCGCGGCGGGGCAAAACAGCCTGATTAAAACCGTTGGCCAGTTGCGACCAAATGACGGCAAATCCTAGGAAAGTTGAGATAGATAGCTTGGCTCCCACCTTGGCATCGTAGACCAGCTTATCAAACCAGTTCACCAAGCCTAGCTGTAGATAGCGTAAAACATTGACCGCCTCTACAAAATCGCTCAGGTTAAAATCTGGCTGCTGGTTGATCCATTCAACCGGAGATTGCCCTACTGCCAGTGATTGAAATAACGATTTAAGAGTAGCGCTGTTCACCTGCTTAGACCAGGCTATCCAAGGACCTCGATCGCTAGGGGCACCCCCAAAGCCTAACTGACCCTGGCTCTGATCATAGATCCAGCTCACTAGATGATTTTCTAGGCGGCTCCATGACTCCAAACCGCGCATAATGCCCTGAGAAATCTGCTGAAGCTCTTGTTGAGCCTCTTGCTGATCTCCTGCCAACAAGTCACTCAGCTCTTGAGCCGATCGCATCTTTTGGGCAAATTGCTGGAGCTGAGACAGATTGAGAGGTTTGGGCAAATTAGGGTCAGTAACTCGCAGAAAGACGCTGAGGCGATCGTCTGCGGCAGTGATCTGTCGTAGTGCCGTGTCCAGAACCACAGTTGCCTGGTTTTGGGTCTGCCAGCGCTCCCATTCTCCCCGAATCGTCTGAAGCGCTCGGAGAATACGGGTGGCTTTGGCTTGCTTTAGCTCATTGTCGCGGTTGTCTGCCTGCTGCTGAGTTTCTGTAAGGCGATCGCCCAAATACCGCTCAAAAATCTCCCCCGTTCCAGCGTCTACGCCTTCCTGAAGCATTTGGTAGACCTGCTCTTTAGAGCGGATCTGCCCTTTGAGGGTCATCTGCACCACTTGATCGATGAGAGCAAGATAGCGATCGCGCAATGGAGGAGCGTCTGGCATGGGGATAGAAAATCCCGAACCGCTTCGGGCGAACCTGCGGAATAACATTCTTTATAGAACGAACATTAACAGGTCGCTGCGCCCATCATCAACTTTCTTAGGGATTTCAAGCCTTTCTTCACGCGCCGAGAAACCGTGACAGAGCTAATGCCTAAACGCTCTGCGGTTTCTTTCTGAGTCAGATCATGGAGGAAAACAAATTCCAGCACCTCGCGCGTTCGGTTCTCTAGCTGCACTAGAGACTGCTGCAAACGAATTTGGTCTTCTTGCGCCAATTGGAAGCTGTGGTATTGCACATCAGGCACCAAATCGCCCAAGGATGCTGCGCCTTCTTCCTCATCCCGCATGGGTGCGTCCAAGCTCAATGGGGCACGATTGCGATAGGCCAGCTTAATTTCTTGCCACTCTGCTACAGAAATTTCTAAAACTTTTGCCACTTCTGCATCAGTGGGTTGGCGATGAAGCTGAGCATGAAGGTCGCGTGTGATGAGAGCGGCCTGATGCTGAAGAGCTTGCCAGCGTCGAGGAATGCGTACAGTAGAGCCTTTATCGCGCAGATAGTGCTGAATTTCACCCCGAATATAGGGAATGGCGAAAGAGCTAAAGGCATGCCCTTTGGTGATATCGAACCGCTCGATCGCTCGGATTAAGCCCAAGCTGCCAACTTGCAGGAGGTCGTCGTAACCTTCGGTACATTGATTGACCCAGTGATGGGCCTCCTTTCTGACCAATCCAAAATTAAGCTGCACAAGCTGGTTGCGAATCTCAGCGCAGGGTGCGTTGTGGTATTCCCGTAGGAGCTGTAAGCTTTCGCTTTTGAGTTCGGTGGTAACTGAAGTGAGTTCTTGTGGCACTGGGGTAGGCATTACAATTTTCAGGTAGACGGAGCTTCAAGTAGACGGAGCCTAAATCGACAGATGCACACTGTCCAATTAGAGCATCAAACTCGCTAGCAATCTAAGGTTGCACCTGTCGCGGTTGGATGCGGTTGAGGCATGGGCTTTAGGTGTCAGACATGCCTAGTCTGTAACTAACGTAGGGCACTTGCTATTCTCTGAAATACACTTCATCACAGTTGAACACTGCCATAGTTAAAGTTAAAGCAATTTGATGATTAGGTCAAAATTGAGGCTGAAATATACATTGAAATACAGCATTTAGATGCACTCCAATGGAGGTTTGTTTAAGCCTGTAGCTTGCTCAACTTCTGCTTTTAGCATTTCATGATTAGCTAGCATTCCTAAATAAATTCGGTATCTTTTTAGGCTTGCAAATTAAAAATATTCTTTTTAGAGAAGTGCAACAACGGCATTTTTACGGAACCTCGGATAGCCAGTAATCCGACAGCCCAGCAAAAAGAGGAGGGCGGTCGCCCTCCTCTTTACTCAAAATGCAAAAATTACTGAGTTCAAAACTGGTTCAGCAACAACAGACCATAGCTCAAAGGCTACTTAGAGAGCGCAGATCAATAACCTAGAAGATCTTCTTGAAGGAAATCTTGAATGCTAGTAAGTTCTGATTCTGGTGATCTAAGCCTCGTCAGCATCGACTCTTGCGTAAAACAAACCCCGAATCTTGACGTCTAGAGGAGGTTTGCCACCCATATCCGTGTCAGAAGGCTGGATGCTTTCAAATGTTCCAGCGAGTTCGCCCGTCGTGCTGTCGATCTTGGCCACCTGAAGGGAAATCTTGCCTCTCCCTGTCTCAAACTGCTTCAGGTTTTCCTTAAGCAGGTCTTCATCATCTGCACGAGAAGGCAGAGCGACGGCATTGTCATACCCTGAGGTTAAACCCCGCCCCTTGGGATCGAGGAAGTTAGAGGTTCGGTAAGAGGGGACTCTGAATTCTCCAACCAGATCAGTCGAAGTACTGATGCTGTCAGTAGCATCTGCGGAGGCGACTAAGCCTTTGACGGTGAAGAGGAAGGGAACAAGTTCGCCATTGGGCATCTTGACCGTAACCGCTTGAAAGTCAAACCCGTCTTCTTCAATGAACGTTAAACCTTTGTTGGGGTCGATCTTGAGCTTGCCACTCACTTGATCAATGGTGGAAGTGTAGCGGGTCATCACTTTGCCCTGAACGTACTGGGCCTCCCGGCGCTTGCTGGTTGACTCTTCTTTGACAAAAACGCTGGTTGGCTCCAGGCAAAGTCTAGACATAGTGTATGACTTGCTGCTGTCGAGGGGAATAAAGCCACGACCCACGTCATCTAGTTGAGGACAGGAGTTTGCCAGACCTGTGCCTCTGATGTCCTCATAGGTAAGCGCGGCAGTTGCGGTTGTTGAACCACCATCACTACAAGCAGTCAGAAAACCTAAACATACTGCCAGAAAGGCAGCAATCAAAGCACGATACCTCATGGTCAACCTCTAGTATCTAATATGGAACCCTAACCCGTGTGATTTACCCGTATGATTTACAAGTATTAAACCCTGGTTATCCAGGTTTGGTGGCTTGGAGCCAGAGTGATGAATAAGCCACCTCGGCATTTTTGCTGATCAGGTTTTTGCTTGCCGCGTTTTGGCCTGTGAACGCAAAGTCCTTTTTTACCAATCGGCGTATGTTCTAAACCTGAGTATTTATTTTTTGCGCTTACTGTTTTGAAAAGTTCATGATGTGAACTTTCCCCAAAAGCAAACGCCAGATTTGCAACACAACCCAGCGGCTTACCTTAAGACTCCAATACTGAATTTTACAAGACCTTGCAGCCTTTATTCTGATCCTTTAAGTAAATTCCGTGAGGTGAAGATCCAAAAATGGAGGGTTAATGCCGTTTACAGTCAGGGATTGAGCCTGTAACTCCAGGATTTCAGAGTCTTAAAGGGTTTTGGCATTCCGTTAAGTTATGTAAATTTGAATAAGAACCGACTTAACTCAGAGCTATCTGGACTCCTAAGTTTGTAGGGTTTCGCATGAGGTTTTTTAGAAATTAGCTTTTTACTTATAAGCTTTTTACTTTTATAAGTGAATTTATTAATGAACTTAGGTTTGCAGTAGTTAAGGAGAAAACATGAACGAGTCGGAGAAGATGAGGACAGAGCGATCGCATATTAGCCCCGCTCCTACTAGCCAAACATCTGAGCTACTAGATGCGAATCCTCTGGATTTGGAAGCGATCGCTGACCTCGTCCATACAACTGCTCAACATTGTCAAGGCAAGAGTGCTGACCTACTTGCTATCTTGAGGCTGCTGGAGTCTCTGCATCAAGAGATTCGGGACGATTTGTTTCAAAAATCTCTGCCTGACAATCGGCAGGCTTTGTATGCGCTGCTGCGAGATATTGAGACAGAGGGAGGCTGGCCTTACATTCATCGGATGAAGTTACAGTCATTTTTGTCAAATCTTGTGACAGAGCCGGGAGCAGAGCTGCCTCATCTAGAATAGAGGTTTCAAGATGGGTCGTGGGTGTCGAGTGGTGTCGAGCAGTGCGCCTTGAGATGAGAGTACGGATAACCGACTCTACACCGCTCTAGGGACAAGCGATCGCTAGAATGATAGACAAAGCTAAACCATAAAACAGGTTCCATGATTCCTACCGTTATCGAACAGTCTGGTCGCGGCGAACGAGCGTTTGACATTTACTCTCGATTGCTCCGAGAACGAATTGTGTTTCTAGGGCAACAGGTTGACTCCGATCTTGCCAACCTGATTGTGGCGCAAATGCTGTTTCTAGAAGCCGAAGATCCAGAGAAGGATATCTATCTCTATATCAACTCACCTGGTGGCTCGGTGATGGCAGGGTTGGGCATTTTTGACACTATGAACCATATTCGCCCTGAGGTCTGCACCATTTGTGTGGGTTTGGCTGCCAGCATGGGCGCTTTCTTGCTGAGTGCTGGGGCTAAAGGCAAGCGGATGAGCTTACCCCACTCCCGCATTATGATTCATCAGCCTTCGGGTGGGGCACAAGGTCAGGCTACTGATATTGAAATTCAAGCCAAGGAAATTCTTTATCACAAGCGTATGCTGAACGAGTGGTTAGCTGATCACACCGGGCAGCCTCTCGAACGGATTGAGCAAGATACTGAGCGTGATTTCTTTATGTCGGCTGCTGAAGCTAAAGAGTATGGCTTGATTGATCAGGTGATCGATAAGCGAGCCGTGGGTAGCCGTCCTGACGCAGCACTTGTTGGCTAATGGTTTTGGGCTAATGGTTTTGCCAAGCGATCGCTCAGGGTTTATCGCTCTCGGCGATCGCTTGAATAGATTTTGACTTCATAGCCGTAGCCATTACTCATAGAACATTTTTATGGGCGTGCGGAGCGCGCCCATAAAAATGTTCTGGGAATATATAAACCCTTTAGATTCAGTTCAATCATTCAGGGCAGCGATGCTACCAGATTAAAACAGGGATTGGGAAGGCGAGGGCTGAGCTTCTAAGAACCGCAAAAAGTCTAGAAGTTCAATGTCGTCTAGTTCTTGGCGCGATCGCTTGCCGTAGGTTCGTTTGAGATAATTGCGTCCCTGCTCCGTTGTCCAGCTTAGGCGCTTCATTTCAACGCCGATTCTGGCTATTTCGTTAGAGCGATCGCCTGTTTCCCCAATATCGGTTTCAGCGGCAGGTTTTGCGGCAGGAGGTGCTTTGGATTCTGCCTTTCGCTTGCTCGATTTTTCGGGTTTTGGCGGTAGGTCAGGCTCGGGGCTGACAAGCGGCAGTTCTGTCCAAGACTGAGAGATTTCTGGAGAAGGGTCGAGTTCGGGGTTCGTAAACTTCGCTGTTTCCACTTCTTCTATAGGATTTTCTATAGGATTTGAATAAGCTAGCGGCGGCATCTCAAGATCAAAGTCTGGAACAGAGTTGACCAAGGGAGGACTTGAGGATGAATCTGAGAAAAGGCTTGGGGGCGCAGGTCTTTCAATCTCAGGCGCGATCGCGGCTTCTGCCAAACTGTCCTCCTGGTTTGAGATCACGGAAGACGCTTGAGCTTGAAACTCTAGAGGCAAATTATTAGCGGCAGGTGGGAGCGGCGTGAGCTGAGAATAACTCTGATCTGCAACAAATGAATCATGAGGGGTGTAAAGGGCTGGAGTGCTTGTGCTACCGGAAATTCCAAACGCCTGTAAGGCTCTGACTTTTGCCCGATCTTCTGCCTTCTCAAGGTCGGTTTCGGTTGCCATGCCGCTGGCAAAGGAGTTGCCGCCTAGCTGCACTAAGGCACGCACAACATAGCTGTCCTGATGAACGATTACAAGTTCGGTAATGACCGCGCCCATAGGGTAACGGGTCTTAAACTCGGTCAGTAGCGTAGAGAGAGGCGAAGAATTAGCTAACAAGGCAAATCACTGGGGCTAGGTTGTTGAAAGATGACGGGTACAAAACTGTAAAGGTAGATTTAAGCCATTTGAGCGTTTTGGGGGCAATATAAGGCCAGGAAATTTTCACCCCTTCTGCGATCGCTTCTGAGAAAGTATAGAAGACCCTAATCAATTTTTGGCAGTCGATCTCGCCAATTTAGGCGTTAAGCTGAAGAATGTAAGGGTGACATCTTTCTAGTCTGTCAGCCCGCAGGCTGCTGTGAAAGCTAAGCCGCGTCCCTCATTTGCTCATGATTTCTATACCTGATTAATGCTAGACCAACTCTTGAGCTTTTCTCCGAATATTGGTGTTGATACCTTACTGCTGCTGCCCGTTCTAGTCGCTCTTGAAGTGGTATTGTCGGCCGACAATGCCATTGCCTTAGCGGCGATCGCTCAGGGGCTAGAGGGGCAGCAGATGCAGAGTCGCGCTCTTAATTTTGGTCTAGTTGTCGCCTTCTTCCTTCGGGTTGTGTTGATTTTGACAGCAACCTGGGTTGTGAAATACTGGCAGTTTGAGCTGCTGGGCGCGGCCTATTTGCTGTGGCTGGTGTTTCAGTACTTTACATCTAGCGATGGTGACGAGTCGGGGCAGCATCCGCACCACGGCCCCAGATTTGCTGGGCTGTGGCAAGCCATTCCCATGATTGCTGTTACAGATTTGGCCTTTTCCCTAGACAGTGTGACCACGGCGATCGCGGTTTCTAAAGATACTTGGCTCGTCTTGACAGGTGGGTTGATTGGCGTTCTGACCTTGCGCTTCATGGCAGGATTGTTTATCCGTTGGTTAGATGAGTTTGTTCATTTGGAAGATGCTGGCTATACCACTGTGGCGTTGGTTGGCTTGCGTTTGCTAGTTCGAGTGATCACACCCGACTTTGTACCCCCAGAGTGGCTCATGGTGGCGCTGATTGGAATGCTGTTTACTTGGGGTTTTTCCAAACGGGCAGAACCTGCTGAGTTGTCTTTGTCCGAAACGCCTAGCCTGGATGCAGAGAGACTGACGCTTGAGTCTGACCTGCAACCTCAGCCTGAACCGCAGGAAATATCGGTGGAGTAGCTAGCTTTTCAAGAAATTAAAGCCATACTTCAATTCAAAAGTCCCCGGTTGCTTTTTAGAAAACAACCGGGGACTTTTGAGATTGATAAAACCTGCGATCGCCTCTGAATGCGGCTCAAGAGCTTGCAAAGATGTACAGGCTCAGAAGCTACTCATAAATCCAGGGGGTAATAGTGGGCTGCCAACTCACTAGCTCGTCTTCTTTGAACCAAAGGCTAATCTCTTGCTGAGCGGTTTCTGGCGCATCTGAGCCGTGAATAATATTCCGACCAATGCTAACGCCATAGTCGCCACGAATGGTGCCCAAGTCAGACGTGAGAGGGTTGGTTGCTCCAATGAGTTTACGAGCAGATGAAATGACGCCATCCCCTTCCCAAACCATCGCTACAACAGGCGCTGAAGTAATGAATTCGACTAGACCTGCGAAAAAAGGTCTTTCCCGATGAACGCCATAGTGCTGCTCTGCCAACTCACGGCTAACTTTCATCAGCTTTAAGCCCACTAGAGTAAAGCCCTTGGTTTCAAAGCGGCTAATGATATCGCCGACTAGACCCCGCTGTACGCCGTCGGGTTTGATGGCTAAAAATGTCCGTTCCAAAGGTGACTCCTGGTTTGACTAACACATTTGACAATCCCAGATTAACTCAGAAGGTCTCTTGGAACGGCACTTGTTAAAAACCGATTATGGAAGCGCAATTTGAAGCTTCGGTAAAGTTGATTCTGAAGGTGAAGCCCCCAAAATCAACTTTCAAACCCAGAAGCTAATCTTTTTTCATGTCACGCGCCATGTTGCGAAACATATCCAGGCTGCTGTCTGCACGACGGCGCTCGGTTTTGGGCTGCTCAGATAGAGTAGGAAGTTTCTCTTCAGCGATCGCCTGCGCCTTTAAATCAGCCTTTTTGAGCGAAGAAACGCTTTGAACATAGGCATTGTCTTTCCCTAGCTTGGCCTTCGGGAAGGTTCTGCGGGTAGAGGTGCTCGATCGCATGTACTCAACGTTGCCTAGCGTGATGGCATCATCGGCGGTTAAAAAGTAAGCTCCGTTTTGCTGAGGTGATTCAGATTGAACCTCTTGGGATTGAGACTTTGAGCGGAATAAACCTCCGATCGCGCTAAAGATGCTTCCCAGAACTCCGAACAGACCGCCGACAACTCCTGCCAAACCTTTGAATATTCCGCTCACTAAAGATATCTCCTGAATCTACGTTTGATTTGTTCTTCTTATCTTATTATGCAAAGTTTCATTAAGTTTATAAACTTCTACATGGCTGTCTTTTAGCAAACGCTAGATTAAGGCTCGGACTCTCTGCCTTGCCTTAACAGCTGCCTAAGGTGTTTTTTTATCCACGCATCTGTCGGTACTGCTAATTTACAGGAGTAATTTTTTGTAACAGGGGTACCAAGTTTTTCGGGCAAAAAACGCCCTCTAATAAGCCATCGCTATATTTATTGGAGCTTGAGTTTTTGAGAATTCCACGGATTAATCTTTACTGAAGTCTGTCTTAAATAATGCTAAGGATGTACGTTCCCTCTTACTCCAATAAGTTAAAACTAATTCAGGGTCAGCATCTGCACTGAGGTACTCCTGTCTTTTATGAAGCTCAATTCTTTAAAATCCATCCATGAAACTTTTGGCTTAAACTCAGGGTCAAATTAATAATGCGCATCAATTTGACATGAATTAATTTGGGTGCGGTTTGCTCTGTCGAGATCCTTGAGATATTCGGGACGTCGAAGAGTAGCCCTCGTTGGGTTCGCTTTTGTTCAATGTTGTTAAAGCAAGGTAATTTAACGTGAAGACTGTTTACACTTTGGTGTCTCCTACACTCCAGGAAACACTCAACCGAGTTGCCGTTAGGCTAAGCGATCGCAAAGAGGAAGTTGTAGAGCTACTCAGCGACGAACAGCCTTCTAAAAGCCGCTTGGTAGAACTTTCCTACGTGCAATGTACTTGGTGGGAAGGATGCTACTACTGCCAGGATGAAAACCACCAGTGGCATCAGGTGAAATGTTTCACGTAGGCCACAGTCTGCCAACAAAAGATCTGTCAACAGAGGCTCCGTCAATAAAGCCTCATTCTGCTGATAAAGCCTAAAAGTAGAGGTCTAAAAGGAGAGGATTGTGGTGCGCTCTAGGTATTGCAGTCCTCTCAAAGATGGGTGTCTAAAGAACTAAAATACGTCGCACCCATGCCTCAACTCGATCGCCCATAGCAGCCATAGAATAGGTGGTTTCGGCGCGCTGACGGCAGGTGTAGCGATCGATTCTCTCTAGCTTTTTCATAGCCTCGACCAGTCCCACAACGCTGTCAGGCTCCACGAGCCAGCCTGTTTTGCCGTCTTCCACAATTTCGGCTGGGCCACCCCGCCGATAGGCGATTACCGGAACGCCGCAAGCCAGGGCTTCGATGGCTACATTGCCAAACGCCTCTATCCATTTGGGAGTCATCAGCAAGCCACGACTGCGACCAATCGCCTGTTGCAGCTCGGTCGTAGACAAAAAGCCTTCATAGCTAATATTTGCTTCTGGATAGGTTTGACGGATCGTTTGCCAATAATCCTGATCTGGCATAGCTCCCCAAATCTTCAGGGCAACCCCGGCAGTTTGAGCAGCAGCGATCGCATCTTCAATTCCCTTCTCAGGTGCGATGCGACCCACCCAAGCCCAGTAATCTTCTGGCTGTGGCTGAAACTGGTAAAGCGATAGGTCTAGGCCGTTACCTAAGATGACACAACGATCGCCAAAGGCAAAGGTGTCTGCCTGAGCGCGGCTATGCACGCCGATCGTTTCAGGATAGGTGTCAATGACTTGAGCGATCGCGGCATCCATAGCGTCTGTGAGCGAGCCCATGCTGACGAGATGAGCAATGGGGCGATCGAAAAAGGGAGTCAGGTAAAACGGCAGCCAGTCATAGGCAAAATTAATCAACAGGTCATATTTACCTTGCATTTGCCTTGCAGCGTCCCACATATTAGCCAGGACAGCATCGACAGGCAGGGTAATGGGCGCATCCCGACCCTGAGTTTGCGCCGTTTCTTGCAGCCTTCCAGGAATTTGTGTGATCGGTAAATCTGCCAAGACCGAGCCAGCAGGAGCCACAATGTTGATCTGATGTCCTCGATGCTGCATGGCTTGAGCAATGTTAAGCAGCGTCAGCTCAACGCCGCCGCCCAGACCTGAGCCGAGAGCACCTACAGAAGTGGAGAGCAAGAGCAACCGTAGAGAAGAGGAAACCATAGTTAGCCCGGATGCCACTCCGTTACGCCACCCGGTTTATCAACCAAGACGATGCCCTCAGCTTTGAGCTGATCTCGAATGCGATCGCTCTCTGCAAAATTTTTCGCTTGCTTGGCTACCTGACGTTGCTCAATCAGCGCCGTAATTTCACTATCGGTGAGCTTGAGGCTTTCTGACTCCACAGGCTTTGCTGCCAAGCCGAGAATTTCTGCCAAAACGATGAGGGTTTGCCATTGCTGGCGCAGCGTTTGGGCATCAGCTTCTGTCTTGCCTTCGTGCGTTAGGATATTGCCCTCTTTTCGCAACTCTTTGGCCAGCTCAAATAGAACAGCTACCCCGCCCGATGTGTTGAGATCATCATCCATTGAGTTCTGGAAGCGCTGAACGGGATCGCTCTCCAGATTAATTCGCATGGCTGCCGGATCGCCAAAGAAAGGATCTGCGGTATCTGTCCAGCCGAGCTTTTCACTAAACTTATAGCCAAACAGCAACCCCTCTTTCAGCGTTTCCCAGCTGTTTTGGACAGCGGCGATCGCCTCATCGGTAAAGTCGATTGGCTTGCGGTAGTGGGCTTGCAGAATAAACAGCCGCAGCGCCATAGGGTCTAGCCCAGAGTCGAGCAGCTTGCGAATTGTGGTGAAATTGCCCAAAGACTTAGACATCTTTTCGCCGCCGACATTGACCATGCCGTTGTGCAGCCAGTAGCGCGACAAGGGCTGACCTGTGGCAGGTTCTGATTGAGCAATCTCATTTTCATGGTGGGGAAAGATGAGATCGCTGCCGCCTGCGTGGATGTCGATCGTGTCACCGAGGCGATCGCGCACCATGGCTGAACATTCGATATGCCAACCCGGACGACCTGCCCCCCAAGGCGATTCCCAGGATGGCTCTCCGGACTTTGCCGCTTTCCAAAGGGCAAAGTCAAACGGATCTTTTTTCTTGGTGGCTTCTGGATCGGCATCCGTGCGTCCCCCAGCTCCGGCCTGCATGTCTTCCAGCTTGCGTCCGGAGAGTTTGCCATATTCCGGGAAAGCCCGAACAGAGTAGTACACATCCCCCGCAGCAGGATAGGCATAGCCCTTTTGCTCCAGATCATGAATCAGCCGCTTAATGCCGTCGAGGGTATGGGTGGCACGCGGATATTCGTTGGCTTCCATGACGTTGAGACGTGCCATGTCTTCAAAGTAAGCCTGGATGAAGCGTTCGGCCACTGCTTGCATCGTCGAGCCTTCTGCCTTGGCGCGATTCAAGATTTTGTCGTCAATATCGGTAAAATTTTGCACGTAGCGCACGTCATAGCCCCGCCAGCTTAAGTAGCGTCGCGCAATGTCCCAAATAACGCAGGCTCTAGCGTGACCCAGGTGGCAATAGTCGTACACCGTCACACCGCAATAGTACATCTTGACTTTCCCTGGCTCTAGGGATTCAAAGACTTCTTTGCGGCGGGTCAACGTGTTGTAAAGTTTGAGCGGCATGGTGAGTTCAGGGATTTTAGAGAGAGGTGCAAAGCAGCGACATTACAACAAAACATCACAACAAGTTGGTACGCAATCTAGTACGACATCGGTCAAAGTGTAGTCTTGCGGCACGATCGCTCCTCAATCTCAACGCTCTCAATTTCAGAATAAATGCAAACTCGCCACAACTTGTAGCCACAACTTACGGGTAGACAGGCAATAATAATGATAAGCGAGAGTCGTTCTCATTCCTGAGTTCTCAGGTGTGAAACAGGAGCCACCCCCCAAGGCTATCTAAGCTAAGGCTGGCTAAGCTAAGGCTGGCTGAACCGATCGCTTCCACTATCCTGAACTTTTTTAACGACTGGCTATGACCTCAGTAGTGACCTCCACCCGCGCATCTTCTCAAATGGATGATGCCAAACACGGCCTCCCCGTTACCATCATTACCGGATTTTTGGGTAGCGGCAAGACGACCCTGCTTAACCATATTCTCACCAATCAGGAAGGGATCAAAACTGCCGTCTTGGTGAATGAATTTGGTGAAATCGGCATTGATAACGAGCTGCTGATCACCCTAGACAACAGCGATGAAAATATGGTGGAGCTGAGCAATGGCTGCATCTGCTGCACCATCAACAATGATCTGGTGGAGGCAGTCTATAAGGTGCTGGAGCGCGGCGACCAGATTGATTACCTCGTCGTTGAAACGACAGGGCTTGCCGATCCTTTACCGATCGCCCTCACCTTTTTGGGCACCGAACTGCGCGACCTCACCCGCCTAGATTCCATTATTACTCTGGTGGATGCCGAAAACTACAGCCTAGATTTGTTCAACAGCGAAGCTGCCCATAACCAGATTCTCTACGGCGACATCATTCTGCTAAACAAGGCTGACTTGGTAGATGAAGCCGATCTGGATTCGCTAGAAGTCAAAATTCGAGATGTGAAAGAGGGTGCCAGAATCCTTCGCACAAAGCAGTCGAACGTGCCGCTACCGCTAATCCTCAGCGTTGGCTTGTTTGAGTCAGACAAGTACTTTGAGAAAGAAGGTCATGGCGATCACGATCATGACGATCACGCCCATCACGATCATGAACCACACGATCATGACGCCCATAATCATGATGCTCATGACACCCATGATCATGCGGGCTGCGACCACGATCACGGGCATTGTGAACATGATCACGGTCATCAGCATTCCGATCATTTAGCGATCGATGGCTTCACCTCCATCTCGTTTCAGAGCGATCGCCCTTTCGCCATCAAGAAGTTTCAGCATTTCCTGGATACGCAGCTTCCCGCTTCCGTTTTTCGCGCCAAAGGCATCCTGTGGTTTGACGAAAGCCCTAAGCGTCACATCTTTCACCTTAGCGGCAAGCGGTTTTCGCTAGATGACAGCGAGTGGAAAGGCGCACCCAAAAATCAGCTTGTGCTGATTGGGCAAGATCTAGAGTCTGAAAAACTGCGGCAGCAGATCCAGGACTGCCTGTGTCTTCCCTCCACGAATCGTGGCAAGGGCTTTGGCAAATGAGCCGGGGGCTTTGGCAAATGAGCCGGATTGCCTCGCTTGCCAAACGCTAACGGGGGCAATCGCCGTTCCTGGTGGAGTCATCTGGTCAACCGATCACTGGGTTGCCGATCATTGCCTGGGTGCGTTGGGTTTAGGGGCGATCGTCCTTAAAACTCGGCGGCATTGTGAAAACCTGTGGGATTTGACTTCAGCAGAATCGGCGGAACTGGGTCATATGCTGAAAATGCTTTCGGGCGCTATGGTGCAGGCATTAGGAGCCGATCGCGTTTATGTCAGCCTCTGGGTCGATCAGCGTCCTTACCATGTCCATTTTGTCCTTCAGCCTCGCTACCCCGAGCCTGCGGAAGCAGGGCTGAAGGGCTGGAAATTGCAGGTTGCCCGACTGTCTCAGGCAAGCCCTGATGATGAACAGATGGCGATCGCCGCTGAAAAAGTGCGGAACTCCCTGCAAGCCCAAGGCTACTGCTGAGATAGCCGCTTCACCTCTGCTCCGGCCAAAAGCTGATGCGCTTCGGTTAGCAATGCCGGAATGCGATCGCTATGGGGACTCTGCGCCAGACAAGCGCTTAGATCCAGCGTACTAACCCGATC
Organism: Coleofasciculaceae cyanobacterium; assembly: GCA_036703255.1. GTDB lineage: Bacteria > Cyanobacteriota > Cyanobacteriia > Elainellales > Elainellaceae > Drouetiella. The sequence continues at coordinate 66,400 of DATNPL010000092.1, read as the reverse complement.
GGCCTTGGCTCCAGGAAACCAGTCGCCTGCATTGGTCAGCAGGTTATATCGCATCTTGCCATAGTCCACCATGTCATAGGCGATTGCTAGATTACGCAGCCACAGAATCACCGGAATATTGATTCCACCCGGAGTCTCGTGGTGTTGCGGTAGACCCACATGCCAGGTGCGAAACCAGTCTTCACCCAGCTTGTCGATCGCTGCCTGCTCTAGCCGCTCAATAATGGGCGGCAAAATTTCGTCAGCGCGATCGAGCAATGCCAGAGTTTTCAGATGCTCCTCTAGATCTTGGGGTCGAGCTGCGCCAATGCTCAGGGTATGCACTTCGGGGTGGCTGAGGCAAAACAGATCGTTAAACACCATCGGACTCAGGGGATAGCAAAGGTCTATCAACGTTTGAGGTGGGTCGTAGAGATTGCCGCCTTTATTCGATGGACTGATGATAAACACGCCCATGTCATGACGTTTAGCCGCTTCGATCGCTGCCCAGTTTCCCTGGTTGATGTAGTACCAATGTAGGTTGACGTAATCAAATTGATCGGTGGCGATCGCCTGCAAAATCAGATCTGTGGGCGCATGGGTCGAGAATCCAATATGGCGAATCCGCCCCTGCCGCTGAAATTTGCGGGCGACATCCAAACAGCCGCCGGGCCGCATACATTGCTCAAACGCCTTGGCATTGTTGATACCATGCAGCCCTAACAGATCAACGTAGTCCAGTTTAAGATTGGCAAAAGACTGCTCCAGGTTGCGCTGAAACTCTTGGGCGTCGGCGGCTCCTACTTTAGTTTGCACAATCAGCTTGTCTCGGGGCAGAGTCGGCAAGATTTCACCAAGTTGAAGTTCTGAGGTACCATAACCCCTTGCGGTTTCGATATGATGAATGCCAACCTCTAGTGCTTGCTGAATGGTGGCCTCTAGATTAGCCTGATTGCTGGCTGGAATCTCCGATATCGGCACATCTTGCCATTTGTACTGATAGCGCATTCCTCCACAGGAGAACACGGGAATGGATAGCTCTGTACGCCCAAATCTTCGATATTGCATAGTCTCTTGGATTGTTGACTTAGGGAAGATATGTGTTGCTACGGTTGACTCAACCCACTACAAAAATAGCAATAATGATAGATAGCTAGAGTTGATAGATTACTGCTTTACGGGAGATGGGTCTGCATCTACCGTGGGCGATCGTTCTTATCCGGCCTGATCACGATCGATTCTCGATCGATAAGCTGGATATCACTTTTATGGATAGTGCTTATCTCTTTTTCTTGCTAGAAAAAGCTGATAAGGTTGCTTCATCCGTCTTTAGACGGAAGAGACAACAGATAAGCAAAGCTAATCTCAAGTAGGGCTAGTCTTGAGTTGGTTTCATATTCAAACAGGCTCCTTTTACATAGTTTTACAAAGTTCCCTCGAAATCTTATGGATATTTCAGACCTTGATGATTTGGAAAGTTCAGTTCAGGATTTACTTTCACTGGCGAAAATAGAGCTTGAAGAAAAACGACTACAGCAGCAGCGTGATGAACAGATTCACCAGGAAATAGGCAAAATTAAGCAGCGACTAGAGCCTTTACTTGCCCAAGTTGAACAAATGCTGTCTCAGCTGGTGTCAGAAGATTTTGTAGACAGTATGACGCGACAGAAGCTCGAAGAAAAAGCGGCTGACCTCAAACAAAAACTGGATGATGCGCCGCTGCTGGCGACTCAAACGATCGATCGCCAAATGCTGCTTAACGAAGAACGGCTGCTTGACGAACGGCTAACTGAACAAACCAATCGCTGGCGACAGGCGCTAAAAGCCGACTTGCTAGAAATGATTTCGGAACAAGAGGACTTCTTTAGCGCCACCGATGCCTCGATCGCTGTTCGAGCCTATGTGCATGATCTCAAGGCGATCGGCGCTTTAGAGGAAGTAGTAGATGCCTTAATTACCCAAATCAATGACCACAGCGAGGAAGGCCCTGTCGCCCGCCTACGGGGCAGCCATGAGCAAACCCTAGCGTTTATTTACAACAAGGCTCTAGAGAATCGATCGCGGGTAGAGCGTGCGCCCGATGTGCAGCCTCGTGTGCGCCACCGCACCTCGGAAAAGCGTCCTAACCCCTACGGCGTGCTAGCAGGAAAAGTCGTAATTTTTGGCGGACACGATCGCCTGGAAACCGTGATTCGGAACCGCCTCCGCGATTCGGATGTCACTTTAGTCTGGTGTACTGCCCAGGCGGGGCCGCAAATTGCCGGACAGTCTGAGAGCCATATTGTCACGGCTGACCTGATTTTAATCATCACAGGCTACACAAGCCACAAGCTGACGGACAAAGCCGTGCAAGCGGCGCAAAGAGCAGGCAAAAACGTAGAAATGATTAACACAACAGGTGTGGTTAGAGTTTTGGAGGCGATCGAGTACGGGCTGAAATCTCAGCAATTGGCTCGTCGTCTCAAAAGCCATTACTCGAAACCTGCATGAGGCATTAAAATCTTCGGCATTGCCTAACCTGGCTATCAAATTTATTTGGGCAGGCGCGGAGCGCCTGCCCAAATAAATTTGATAGCTAAAGCCTGTAGCGCCTTGTCTAGAACTCGCGAACGCTGGGCTTGCCATCAATAATTTCGCCGATCAAGATCAGATCCGCCACACCTACAAATAGCCCGTTTTCCAGAACGCCAGGAATATTATTGAGGGTTTTCTCTAGCTCAGCCGGATTCTCGATCGCTGCAAAAGTGACATCTAAGACCATGTTGCCCTGGTCGGTAATCACGGGGCCATCTTTTTTAATCCCCATGCGCAGCTCTGACTTGCCCCCCAGCTTGGCGATCGCATGGGTCACGGGTGTTACAGCCATAGGTAGTACCTCTACAGGCAGCGCAAACGTTGAGCCGAGGCGATCGACCATTTTGCTGCTGTCTACGACCACAATAAATTCTTTGGCCAGAGAGTCCACGATTTTTTCGCGCGTATGGGCTGCTCCGCCCCCTTTGATCAAGTTCTTTTGAGGATCAACCTCATCGGCTCCATCGATGGCGACATCAATGCTATCCACATCATCTAGCGTCACTAGAGGAATGCCGTACTTTTTCGCTAGCACTGAAGCCTGAAAGGATGTCGGCACTCCCTTCACATTTTGGAGTTCGCCTGACTTGAGGCGATCGCCCAAAAATTGGATGGCAAAGGCGGTGGTCGATCCGGTTCCCAGCCCGACGATCGAACCCGACTGCACCCGTGCTGCCGCTGCCCGACCCACCTCTTGCTTCATCACCTTTACCGGATCAAGTCCTTCCGTCATTACGCAAGCTCCTCAAAACTGACTGAAATATACAGGTTCCATATTCCCACAATCCTGTAGGGGTATTGAGGGAGAGTAGGGTGGGGTCTGTAGTTTCCATTCTCCACACCCGATGATTTATAGCAGTAATTATGTGGGGACATTTTTGAGGACGTGGAGCGTCCTCAAAAATGTCCTAAGCCCGATCGCCTCTAACCCATCACTTTGTAGATTGGTAGTAAACCTTACCCCCTTGGTTAGGCACAAACTGGCAAGCCCAATAAGAGCGCATGAAACCCTTCCAGATAGACACCTCAGATTTGCGATAGTAATCGCCCAGAATGGGTTTGATTGCCTCTGTTGCCGTCTTCAGGTGGTAGTGCGGCATATTGAGAAAAATATGGTGCGCCACATGGGTGCCGATGTCGTGGTGAATAGGGTTGAAAAACCCATAGTCTCGATCGATTGTAGAGAGCGCCCCTTTGAGGAAATACCAGTCATCACCGCGATACCAGGGGATGTCTGCCTCGGTGTGGTGTAGAAATGTGACCAAATCTAGCCACATGACGAACACGAGATAGGGAGCCAAGTAGTACTTCACCAGAAAAACCCAGCCAAACTGGAAAGTCAGATAGCCTAAAAAGCCGACCATCAACACCAGTAGCGCAGAGCTAGTCAACACATCCCATTTTTCGGAGGGGCGAAACAGCGGGCTTTTGGGATCAAAGTGAGAGCCGCCTTGCCGACCGGGCGATCGCCGAAATAGGTAAATCGGGTAGGCCAACAGCGGCAGATAAAAGCGAAACAGCTTTTCATACCAGGGCATCTGCTCGTACTTGGCTTCTGAGACAGGATACCAGCTTTCATCGGTGTCCAGATTGCCCGTGTTGGCATGATGGGTTCTATGGCTGATGCGCCAACCGTGGAACGGCACCAAGATGGGCGTATGAGCCAGATGTCCGACTAAGTTATTGAGCCATTTGAGCTTGGAAAAAGATCCATGACCGCAATCATGCCCCACGACAAACAGCGCCCAAAACATCGTTCCCTGCGCCACCCAAAAGAGTGGGAAAAAGAGCCAGGAATTGAGGGCATGGGCGATCGCATACAGTCCTGCGATGATGCCTATATCTAGAAAAAAATAGGCGAGAGATTTTCCAACCGAGGGTTCAAAACAGTAGGCTGGAATTGCTGCCTTCAGCTCTTGGAGCGTAAAGGGTAGCTTCGTTGTACGGGCCACTTGGGCAGGTGCTGAACTGGTATGAGTATTGGATTGCACGAAATTTTCAATCTACCTTGATATGAGTACCTAAGCTCCTCCCTTCGTAGGGCACAATCAGCACCTCAAAGCTGGAGGGTATTGCTCAATCGCAGGGGCGTATTTGGTTAGCAGAGTATGCGAAGCATACTCTGCTAACCAAATACGCCCCTAAAATCACCAACGCCAGCTAGAGTTCCCATGCAAGAGTGATAATATGTCAACCTTGTCCGGGCAACATCTTAGGATCGCAAATTAATTAACCTGTAGTAGTTTTTTGGAAGCGCGGCACTTCCAAAAAACTATTGGGTTTTATTTAATCCATGATCCTTCTAAGGATGCTGCGATCGCCGATTGACCTGCATGGAAAAATCTGATGTTCCTGCTGAAGGTGCAGAACGCAAATCATAAACGGCTATTATTCTACTCTTTTATGAGTGAAGTGTTACGAAAAGTTTCAATGAAACCTGAAAATCCCATATCGTTTTTTGAAACCTGCCTTCCAGCTTAGGAACCAATCGCTAAGGTAAAAGAGTGAATGGCTTGGGGCTTGTGATTTTGCGATCGCTAGAAGCTACCAGCCAATGTGTGAGGTTATCTTGTGAATCAAAAAATTTTTGCTTTGGCGATTGGCGCAAGCATTATGGTTGCCAATCTTGGCTATTTTACCGCCTCTCAAGCTACGACTTTCTCGGCTCCATCTATAGCTCAAATGACTGATACTCCTATAACTCAGCCCTTAAGCGATCGCCTTGCCAATACAGAGTGGCTGCTTGAAGATTTGGCGGGCGCAGGAGTGATTGATAACTTACAAACGACGCTCTATTTCGATGAAGCCCATCGCATTTCTGGATATGGCGGGTGCAATCGCTATAGAGCCACAGCCCAGTTGACAGCTCAGGCAGAGCCAGAAACGGGCTTTACCGTGGGTGCGATTGCATCCACACGAATGATGTGTACACCTGCCGCCATGAATCAAGAAGCCCGTTATTTTCAAGCGTTAGAGCAAGCTGAGCGAATTCGCATGGAAGGTTCTTTCCTGCTGGTCTACAGCGAAGGCAGCGACGCGCCTTTACGGTTTACTCAGCTCAGTGAATAAGTAAAAAATCACTGACTAAAAGTCCAAAAAGCTGGTGACAAGACTCGAACTTGCGACCGGCGGTTTACAAAACCGCTGCTCTACCAACTGAGCTACACCAGCAATCCGGTTCTCAATATAGCAAACTTTTGGCAATTTCTTCTCAATTTCACTCCCAGTCGATCGCAAATTTTTCTCTAGGCTTCCAAAGCCATAGCCATAATTATCGGGCTTAGGACATTTTTCGAGGGCGCGCTCCGTGCGCCCTCGAAAAATGTCCCCATCTTAACCGCTGTGAATACAGCTTTCTTGCCGCAATCTTAAGGAACTTGGGCTACCGATGCTGCCATAGCGGCTCCTAGCGGATCAACGGCTGTCCAGCCTTCTGTAGAAGGAAGCAGTGTTTCAAAGTGGAGGTGTGGCCCTGTAGAGCTTCCAGTGCTGCCGACCAACCCTAACACGCTGCCCTGTTCTACCCAGTCGCCCGGTTTGACAGCGATCGCCGACAGATGCGCGTAGAGGTTCTGTTGCCGCATAGAACTCGCTTCTACAATCACGGCTAGGCCATATCCTCCCATGTCTTCAGCGGCAATGACGCGCCCCGACAAAGCAGAGAGAACGGGCGTGCCAAAAGGCGCACCTAGATCAATGCCGCTGTGGAAGCGTTGATCGCCTCTAATCGGGTGAATTCGCCAGCCAAATCCAGAGGTTAGCGGTACTGGAATGGGTAGGGGAAAAATCATGCCGCTGCTGATCATGCGGCTAGAAGCATCGACCGTTACCCTATTGCTCTCCAGTCCACCACAGTTAGCGGCGATCGTCCTCCAGTAGCCCGAAGTTTGGCTGGCATCTGGGCTAATGGCTGGGTTTACGGTCTGTTTAACGGATTTGTTGAGGTGTGGATTAGCGCCAATTTTGGTTGCCCCTCTAGAGAGTTTAATGAGCTGCGGCAGAGAGGATTGCCTGGTTTCGAGGCGGGGCAGATTGGCCTCAAAGTTGGGTAAACTGGCAGTCTGCCTGGTCTGAACGCTGCGAGGTTGAACGCTGCGGGGTTGAATGCTTGGAGACTGGATGCTTGGAGTCTGAATGCTTTGAGTCTGGGCGCTACGAACTTGAATCTTCAAAGCACTCTGCTCAGGCTGCACGTTAGGAGCGATCGCCTTAACCGTTTTGCCTCGCACCGACTCATTTGCAGACACCTTATTCCTTAGGGGCTTTCCTATCTCAGACCCATTTGAGGATGCGATCGGCGCAATCCGGCTGACCTTGACTGTGCGCAAAACCTGCAAGGGTGCGGCTTGGGCAACAGGCTTGACCGTTTGAGCCTTCAGTTTCTCGACTGATAGCTGCGCTGCCACCCGTTGACCGATGGGCAAGAAAGGTGAGGTGCGCCTAGGTTGGACTGACTTGCTGGCTTTGCCAGAATCCGAAAAACTAACGTTGGCAGAATTGAGACAGCGATCGCTCAAATAGGGCTGAAGCAGTTCTGGGGTTGAAGGCACAGTCAAGTATCCTCCTGCGGGTGCGCCGTAGGGGGGCAGAGTGTCTGCTCCTGCTGACGTGGCTAGGGCAGCACTAGGATCGGTTGAGCTGGCATCCGCTGGATTGGCTGGCTTTGCCGCTGTCGTTTTTGGGTTAGTTGCTGATGCGATCGCGCCAGGTTGGGCAAGCAGCGCTAGTTGATCAATTTCCGCTAGGGTTGCCGCTTGGATTTCGGGCGAAAGAGCTGGGTTCCGAACAACCTGCCGAGCATCTTCAAATTCACCCAACTGGGCATAGTAAAGCGCTAGTGCTATCAAGTTTTGTTGCAGTTGGGCTTCTTTAGAAAGGCGATCGCGATTGACTAATGTTGCCAATCGCTCAGAAACTGCCTGTCTAGCAGCGGCTAGTCGCTCAGCTTTTTCTGGAGTTGCTGAATTTTGTCCGGTGGTGTTGACATTTGCTGCCGGAGGGTTGCCGGGTTCTTGAGGAGGAGCTTTTGCCTCTCCAGTTTGGACAGCGCTCTCGGGAGCAGCAGCTTCAGCAGCTTGATCTTCAAGTTCGCTAACTTCAGGAGCGATCGGCTCAAGGTTATTGGCTTCAGGTGCAAAAACTGGCTCAGGATCGGGCGCAGAAACAACCTCAGGGCTATTGGCAGGGGCGCTATCGGCAGGAGTTGTAGCTGGCGAAGCGATCGCTTCTGGCGTGACTACTTCAACCACCACCTCCGCAGGAGCGACGTCTGCTTGGGGTATCGCATCGGCTTGGGACTCAGCCGATGGTGCAGGGGAAACTTGAGGGTTAGATGCGCCAAAGATAGGCAGCATTTGAGCTTCAAGCACGGCTGAAGTCATAAGGATGGTCATTAAGGACTGACCAATAGATTTTGGGAAATGCTTCATCGGAACCTAAAGAACGACACAGCTTCAATCTGGCTAAACCTGTGAGACACAAGAATCTCCTTAAGTCTTATCGCTTAGAGCTTTAGGGGCAGTGGTAGGCTACAGCACCCCGTTGCTCAAAACTCTACGATCGGTAAAAATATCGCTCAGATTCTGGCATGAGGATTACACGCATGACCAGTGTTTTTACGGTGCTTTACTTACTCTTAATTTGCTATTCCAAACTAATGCCGGGGCTATCCGGATAGGCTGCGGCAAATCGGGCTATTTGGGGCATGGCTTAATCGGAAGATAAATTTTTGGAGTGCCCTCTTGTGAAGCTAGCCCTAGCCATTCTTTTGAAGACATTTTTGTAGACATGCGGATCGCACCCACCAAAAAAATCCTACGTATGGCAATACGGCATTAGGTTAGGACAAATTATTTTTTGAAAGCCTCGCTACATGCGGCTTTCAAAAAATAACTCATTTGGATCTAAGCGCGTAGCGCTATAAAGTGGCTATGGCTATAGGGCTGCCAGTACTATTCCCATCAAGGCTCTGCAAAGATGAAAATATTGTTTAGGATTCTCAAATTCATTACCCTGTAATAGGCTTCTGAATTTTATTTAGGATCTTCACAGAAATAACTTGAAGAACTTTTTTGAGAGAGTGCGACGAAGCCGCACTCTCTCAAAAAAGTTCTTGGTTTTAATTTTGTAAGGGGCCTTAATCCGTGATCCTTAGAAGGGCTGGACTTGGGTTGAATGTTTTGGCTAGATCTCCACAATGAAAATAGCGCCTGTAGGCTGATTTTCTTCGACAAAAATTTTTCCATTGTGTGCGTCGATCGCCATTTTGCAAAAGGCAAGCCCCAGACCCATTTGGGGAACTCCATTCACTAAATCGCCCACTGCATATTTTTCAAAAATAGTCTGGCGTAGATCTGCTTTGATCCCCACCCCTTGATCAGCGATCTCTATTCGTGCGCCTGTTGGCGAAGGAAAGCTAATCCGCACCGTTACCTGGCTCTGATAGACCGAAAACTTAATTGCATTAGACAGCAAGTTGTCGAAGATGCGGCGAAATAGAGTGACATCGACATAGACCGGATGACGCTGAATCGGCAGATGACCACACAGCTCAATTTGTTTGGTGGCAGCGATCGCTCTAAAATCAGCCAGACACTGCTGAGCCAGCTCACAAAGATCGACGGACGATCGCTCCAGCACCATTTTGCCTGCTTCGAGTTTTGCCATGAGCAAAAGGCTATCAATCATCGACTGAAGCTGCTGGCCTGCCTGAAGAATTTGCTCAACTTTGTGATGCTGCATACCCTGTAGTTCAGTGCGCTTGAGGATGGCACAAGACAAAATGATGCTGGTTAGCGGATTGCGCAAATCGTGGATCACCATGTCCGACATGTCTTGCCGAAGCTGAAGCGCGGTTTGTAAGGCATCATGCTGTTTCTTGATTCTGAGCATCGATCGCACCCTTGCCCGCAGCTCTAGGGGGTTGACGGGTTTATCTACAAAATCATCTGCGCCTGTCTCTAAACAGCGAGCTAAAACGACTTTGGAACTCAGTGCCGTCACCATAATCACTGGAATATGCTGAGCTGAGCTACTTTTAATCCAGCGACAGACTTCGATCCCATCCATGTCGGGCATCATCACATCCAGCAAAACTAAGTCGAGCGGCACCGTTTCTATGCGTTTTATTGCGGCTGCACCGCTAGAGGCATAGTGCAGCTCGTAGTTTTCGCCGAACAAGATGCCTTCGATCACATCAAAGCCGCTCGGCTCGTCATCCACAATCAAAATAGAGTTTTTATTATCCACAAGTTGTGATTGCCTATGCTTTACTCAATGGGCTTTTGCTGCGTTTTCAATGGCTCAATCTGCTGCTGAATCAGGTCAGCTAGCTGCTTTAGCCGGACTGGCTTGATCAAATAATCATTTGCACCTGCTAGGAGGCTCTTTTGCTGCTCTTCTGACAAGGCGCGATCGGTCAAGGCAATGATGGGTATTTGGGCAAGGCGCGATCGAATCTGGCGAATGGCTTCTAGCCCATCAAGTTCTACAACCGGGCTGTTTTTCTCCTGGATATTGGCTTCCTGGATATTGGTTTCCTGGATATTGGTTTCCTGGCTGTCTCTTTCCTGAACCTTCGGCATCTGGACATTGACCAGAACCAGATGAGGGGGCTGAGCGATCGCCCTTTGCACCACATCAGCCCCCTCCTGAGCCAGGATGATTTCAAACCCTCGCGTCTGCAAATAGTCGGTGAGGGTAGCAACGTTATCTAGATCGTTGTCTGCAAGGAGAATGCGCGGCTGAGCCACAGGGGAGGGTTCTAACTGTGGCAAACTTTCTAAGACTGATCCGTCCTGCAAGAGTTCCCGATTATTTGGCGTTTTCCAAGGCAGCGTCACCTTAAAACAGCTTCCTCGTCCCGTTTCGCTAGAGACAGTCACCTGCCCACCATGCATTTCGATAATTTGCTTGACCAAAACTAGCCCTAGCCCTGTGCCTTCGTAATGTCGAGACAGACTGCTATCAAGCTGCACAAAAGTTTGGAATAGCTTGCCCATGTCGTCATGGGCGATCCCAATGCCAGTATCGATAATGCTAAAGCTGAGGCTGCTCTGGGAGGGGTTTTCTTGCACAGCCAAGACGACGCTGCCGCCCTCAGGGGTAAATTTAATAGCATTGCTTAGCAAATTTAATAAGGCTTGTCGCATGCGGCGCTCATCGACTTGCAGGGTGCCCAAATTATCGGTCAGGGTACAAGTGAGAGAAATATTTTTCTGATTTGCCTGTTGGCGAATCAGCGTCAAACTCGCTTCACAAAGGCTGTGAATAGAGGTTTCGGCAATGTGCAGGTCTAGCATGCCCGCCTCAATCTTGGCGAGATCCAAAACATCGTTGATCAGCTCTAGCAAATGTTTGCCGCTACTTTGAATGATGCTGAGAAACTGGCGCTGTTTGTCGGTAAGGGTGCCAAACGCGCCTTCTTGCATGACTTCCGACAGACCCAAGATAGAGTTAAGGGGAGTGCGCAGCTCATGACTCATGTTTGCTAAAAATTCATCCTTGAGGCGAGTGGCGCGCGCCAGTTCGGCGTTGGTTATGGCCAGCCGCTCATTGGTTTGGCGAAGTTGGGCTTCAGCCGCTTTGCGATCGCTAATATCCATCCAGGAGCCAATCCGCTCTAGAGGGTAGCCCCCCTCATCCTGTACCAGCTTGGTTTGATCATAGAGCCAACGATAGCTACCGTTTTTGTGGCGAAACCGATACTCGCAGGTCGCTTGACCCTGCCGAAGCATTCCCTGTTCGGCGGTAATGAATAGAGGCACATCGTCTGGATGAATACCGTTAATCCAAAAATCAGCATCTAGGCATTCCCACAGCTCATAGCCCAGGATCTGCATGACATTGGTGCTGATAAAAGTGAGGGTTAGATCGCCATTTAGAGCGCCGCTGGGGGTTGCCGTATAGATAATGCCTGGACTAGAAGACAGCAGATGGTGGAGTCGCTCTTGGGCAATAAAGAGCTGCTCTTGCACAATTAGCAGTTTGTGTTCAGTCTGTTGGCGATCGGTAATATTCTCGATCATGCCCATGATAAACAGCGGCCGATTGCTAGCACTGCGGATTAACGTGCAGGTGAGATTGCCCCAGAGCAATTCGCCATTTTTGCGAATGTAGCGCTTCTGCCGCTGAAATTGGCTAATTTCTCCTGCCAAAAGCTGACTAATTTGCAGGAGGTCGGCCGCAAGATCATCAGGGTGGGTAATATTTTCGATGGTCAAGTCGCTCATTTCATCATCGTCATAGCCAAACAAGGCGCGGTGAGCAGCATTGCGCTGGATATGCCGATGGGTCACGACATCAGCCAAACCGATCGCAATAGGCGCATTTTCAAAAATGGCTCTAAGCTGGGCTTCGCTTTCGCGCAAGAGGGCTTCGGTTTGCTTCAAATCCGTGATATCGCTGGCTACAACTAGCACAGACTGGACAGCGCCTTCGTCATCCAGTTCGGGAATACACCGAGCCGAAGCCACTTTTCTGCCTTGTGGCAAATCGAGTTCATAGTCTAGAGTTTGCTCTGCTGCTGTGGCAAAGGTGTGCTGAATCACCTCTGTCCAGTAAGTTGTCAGGGGTTCTGGAAAGCCTGCTTCGCTAGGCGTTTTTCCAATGAACTCTGCGGCTGAGATACCTGTTTCCTTTTCGAGTTTGGGGTTGACGTAGCAGTAGCGATTCTGGCGATCGAAGCGAATGATCAAATCAGGGGAGTTTTCGACGAGTGAGCGAAATTCTTGCTCACGCTGGCGTAGAGCTTCATCAATTTCTTTTTTTAGGGTGATGTCACGAAACGCCATGACGCCGCCGACAATTTGCCCGATCGGGTCGTGAAAGGGACGAATGGTAATGTCTAACCAAATGCCGTGCGGTCTTTGGGAGTTGCAGATGAAAATTTCTACGTTGTCTGCGGCCTCTCCGCGAATGGCGCGCATCAAGGGCAGATCCTCTACGGGACAGAGCGTTAGGCGATCGTCTAGATAGACGCCATAGTGTTCTGACCATTTGTCATACGAAACTACTTCGGCTCCTAGGCCCAAAATTCGGTGAGCTGCCGGATTAAAGACCAGGAACTGCCCCTCTAAATCAGTTACGACTAGTCCATCCCCGATATTGTCTAGGATGGCTTGCAGCAAGTGAGTCTGTTTTTGCAGATCTTTTTGAAACTGAACAAGTTCTTGAGTGCGCTGCGCCACTCTAGCTTCTAGCTCTTGATTAATCTGGCGGAGCGCCGTAGCCGATCGCTTACGTTCTAGTTCAGCGGCTGCTCGAATGGCAAAGATCCGCAGCAGCGCCTCGGCGCGTGCCAGATCCGCGATCGGTTGAGTATGCATAATGCAGAGAACGCCAATAGCCGCACCCTTTTGATCATGCATAGCCACACCCACATAGCTTTCTGCCTGTAGCTGCTCCAGTATGCCAATGTTGGGATAAATTTCTTGAATCTGGCTAGGGCAAACATACACCCCATGTTCTAGGGCTTGGACGCAAGGAGGAACTTCAGCGAAGTTATAGCTGCTTCTAGGCTGGAATGATTCGATCGACCAGCAGGCAAGGGGGCTGAAGGTTTGAGAATCGCTTAGCTCTGAGACGCCTACATAACAAACTCCGAGCGCCTCGACTAAACTTTGCACCAGAACTGGAAAGAAATCTTCCCCGATGGCGGAGGCGGTTCCCTGCAAGATGGTTTCTAGCGCCGCCTCTGTGCGTTTGCGATCGCTAATATTTACCCCAATGCCCAAAACCCCATACTCATTGCGCTCGGGTAGCCAAATCGGCTGTTTTTGCCACTGGAGCCAGGTAAACCCCTCACGTTCTGGCTCAACGGCTTCTTCGGCAATAAATAAACCTTGCTGATTGTGAATCACCCAGCGGTTTTGCTCACTGAACAAACTGACTCTTTCTGGAGAGATACTGAAGTCTTCTAGCTTTTTGGCCAAGATTTCTTCAACGGTCACGCTATGGAAGCTGGCGATCGCCTGATTGGCCAGCACATAACGTTCTTCTTTGTCTTTGATAAAGATTAGGTTAGGGTCGGTGTCAATCACGGTTCGCAGAAACTGCTGCTGCTGCTGGAGTTTGGCCTCGCTTTCGGCAAGGGCTAGCTCTGTCTGCTTGCGATCGGTAATGTCGATGATTAACCCCATCACCTGCACCAACTCGTCCGCCTCATTGCGTACTCCATACCCTTTGCCGCTGAGCCAGTGCAGGCTGCCGTCGGGATGCACCACGCGATATTCAATGTCAATCTCAGATGCGTTTTTTAGAGCAGCGGCGATCGCTTGCTCAGTGCCCTCCAGGTCATCTGGATGAATGCGGCTGCGCCATGATTCGTAGCTGGCTTGATAGTGTTTAGGAAAGATGCCTAGCAATCGCTGAGCATTGTTATCCCACACGACATTGCCACTGGCAATATCCCACATCCAACTCCCCACATTGGTGTACTCCAGAGTGGTCTTGAGTCGCGCCTCTGGCTGAAAAGATTCCCTAGCCAAAGATTCCTCAAACTGCGAAATCATCTCGGACGGCAAAGGCTGCTCAGATGCTAAAGGTTGCTCAGGCGATAAAGGCTGCTTAGACTGGCGATCGCCAAGAGGTGAGTCCGTCCTGGGCTGAATCATTAGCATGGCGCTATTGCCAACTCCTGTGGCAGTTGCCCCACCTTCTGCCCGAATCACTTTGAGATAAAAAGGACGATCGCCCAGGCAGACCTCGTAGCAATTCTCAGCCTGTTCCGCAGGAAAAGACAAAATAGCGCTCATAGAGAGGGGTATTGACCCCGGAAGCGTCAGCGCTAACACCTCTTCAAGCAAGGGATGAGGTAGCGCCCGATGTGCGCAATCGGTCAGGCGATCGAATGCGGCATTGCACCATTCGATGCGCCCCTGTGGGTTGACCCAGGCAATCGCATCTTCTACATGCGCCAGCGCCAGCTTCATCTGGTTGAATGTAGTCTGGTTGAGAGTGATCTGACTGAGAGGGTTCTGAAGCGGTTGAATCCGCTCAGAAGGGTCAGCATGATTGTGCATAATTGCAGGGTCAGCCTATTGCAGGTCAGCCATCGTAATGGGTTATTCTCAAGGACTCAAAAAATTTATGGCAGCTAAGTTCAATATAGGGTGAGAAAGTGGAGGTAGGGGAGGGTAGATGCAGCATAAGTTCTCTACTTCCTTATTTATTCATTCATTGACTGAGCCATCCCTATGCCTTCTGTTTCTCTGGCTGATCTCATTGCGGCGGCTCAATTAGGCGATCGCCTCATCAGCTTTCCGACCGATACGCTGCCCGCCTTGGCAGTACGGCCTCAACAGGCCAGCCTGATTTTTGCGGCAAAACAGCGTAGTCTAACAAAGCCGCTGATCTTGATGGCAGCAACGGCGGCAGACCTGTGGCAGTATGTGCAGGGCAGTGAGACAGAGCTGGCAACTTGGCAGCAGGTTGCCGATCGCTACTGGCCTGGAGCGCTAACGCTGGTGTTGCCCGCTAGCGATCGGCTGCCGCCCAGTGTTAACCCCACCGACCCGACCACCGTTGGGCTAAGGGTGCCCGACTGTGCGATCGCTCGCCACATTTTGTCTCAGACTCAGCCACTTGCTACCACAAGTGTCAATCGATCGGGAGAGCCGCCCTTGCAAACCATGACAGAGATCAATGCTCAGTTCCCTGAAGTCTTGACTCCTTTTCCTAAAGACCTGTCATTGTTTAGTGTGCCCTCTTGCAAAGGACAGCCCTCGACAGTTGTGAAGTGGGTCGGCAAGGGCTGGGAGATTTTGAGGCAGGGTTGCATCCAGTTTGAAGCGTGAGGCACGATATAAACCTCAGTCAGCGCCTCTAATAGTGCAAACCATTAGTGCGAAGCCTAGCTCCTACAGAAAGCTGCTTCAGACCTGCTGGCCGATTGCCCGTAGAGATGAAACGTTCGTACTTGCTACAAGCCTATTGATGGCTAAGCATCGCTTGAGTAGGGTGAGCAACGCTCACCCTACTCAAGCGATGCTTAGATTAACTTCAAGCTCAGATCGGCTAAGACACTATAGATTAAATTGATTTCCGCGTTTGTACTGAAAGTAGGCAGCGACAAATAAACCCGCTAGGGTAATAGGAACTAAACCCAAGACAATTCCCACAAGTAATGGCTCAACCACAGTGCTCTCTCCTTATCTGTTATTAGAATCTTATCAAACTTACAGACAGTACCCGTTGCTTAACGGTTTTTATTCTTTTATCATAATTCTTGATTGCTTTCAGATTTGGATCTAATCTGACGAAGAATTTTTCTAAATTCCTCAGAATGGCTGATCAGCAAAGGTTTGAGAGATTGCCAGCTTGAGAAACCTTAAGAGCGATCGAGCGAATGCGGTTTCCAGCTTGGCTGAAAGATTAAAATAAGCTTAGCTTCAACGTGAAGTAAGTTAAATTCTTGAATCATATTGTTAGTTCTATGCTCTCTTCCTACTTTGACTAAAGCGCTTTTGAACAATCAGATTACAGAACCTGGTCTTTTGCAGAAAGCTGTCCTAACGGTATTGGCAGTCATTTTGGCGATCGCGGTAACGACTTTGGCAGTTCATCAGGTTCGGCTTGCAGACCCTTACACTCAAAGCGTCTTGTCGCTGACGGGCGACTCATCACAAGGACAAATTATTTTTCAGCTCAATTGTGCTGGCTGTCATGGGCTGGGGGCTGATGGCTTAGTTGGGCCAAACTTACACCATGTTTCTGCTCGCAAATCTCGCTCTCGACTGATTCATCAGGTGATTAGCGGCGAAACGCCTCCCATGCCGCAATTTCAGCCCGATAGTCAAGAAATGGCGGATTTGTTGGAATACCTAGAGGGCTTATAGAATCCCTGTTGAGTTGGGGAACTCGAAACCTTTTCTGAATGTCTACTGAGATATAGTCCGAAACTGAATGATTCTTCTGCGGCTTCTGGCCTGTAGCAAATTGGGCAATCTGAGCAGCCCAGTCGAGAAATCAGCAGTTTTGTGCGGGGGGTGCAGGTTCTAGTTGTGCATCCTCGACAGTTGCATTTCTTAAAAGAGGATTTTTCCATGACTCATGTTCGCTCCTGGCAGTCAGGTGCTGCTTTGTTGACTGCGCTGATGTTTACAGCGGGTGCAGCGGCTCCACTGGTAATTCAAGCTCCAGCTCAGGCTCAAGCCGTTACTTTTTCTGATGTTTCTTCTGATTACTGGGCTAAAGGCTTCATTCAAGAACTTGCCAATCGGGGCATCCTCAGCGGTTTTCCGGATGGCAGCTTCCGCCCCAACCAGCCTGTGACTCGGGCACAGTTTGCGGCTATGGTGCGGCAGGCGTTCCGCAAATCTCCAATTCGTCCAGCGGTGTCCTTTACGGATGTGCCTGAAACCTATTGGGCGATCGGTGCAGTTCGAGAGGCTTACACCACAGGCTTTATGTCCGGTTTCCCAGAAGGCAACTTTTTGCCGGATGCCAACATCTCGCGATCGCAGGTCTTGGTCTCTTTAGCAAACGGCATGGGCTATGCCGCCAATGGCTCGGTTGATGGCACGCTGCAAGTGTATAGCGATGGCAGCGCCATCCAAAACTGGGCACGCCCCAGCATTGCGGCTGCGACCGAAAAGAAGATTGTGGTGAACTACCCCAACGTGCAGACCCTCAATCCTAACCGCGATGCGACCCGAGCAGAAGTCGCTGCGGTGATCTACCAGGCATTGGTTAACGCTGGACAAGTCACCGCCATTTCTTCTCCCTATGTCGTTAGTCAAAGTACGGTGGGCAATCCCTCGGGCGGCTCGCAGGCTGCGGTGCAGATTCCAGCCGGAACCACCCTGCCCATGCGCTATGAAGCCGCAGAAAAAATTCTGATTTCTCTTGAAGAACCCGATCCGGTGCCTGTGACGCTGACGACTGCACGCGATGTGGTGTCGTCGAATGGCAGAGTCTTGATTCCTGCCAACAGCCGCGTTTCTGGCGAACTGCGGGTTGTGGATGGTGGCGCACAGTTTTATGCTCAAGAGATTGTGTTGCCCGATCGCACTCGGGTGGCTCTCAGCGCTACTTCTCAAATTGTTCGCACGACTGAGCAGGTGCGCAAGAGCGCAAATCTGCTAGAAGTGTTGGCGGGCAGTGTGTTAGGTGCAGGCGCTGCGGCTGGAGTGTCGGCGGTGACGGGCGATCGCACCATCACGGCTGAAGAGGTTCTGGGGGGCGCAGGTGCTGGAGCGCTGGGCGGTTTGTATCTGGGTCGCAATGAAATTACGTTGATTTCTATTAGCCCTGACACCGATCTAGATGTAACGCTAGATGCGCCGCTGGTGCTTCGCTAGGGTCTAGCGTTTTGCCCAGTGATTTTTCCAATGATTTATCCAGGCCTGTTTAAGAGGTTCTCGATCTCCTTAAAAATGGCTTCAACTCAGGTTTTTATTGGGGCGATACCCCAAATGATCTGGAGTGTGGGATGAGGGGACGCGATCGCTGCGACTGAGATCGAGATAGATGGAGCTGCGAAAGCGACATGAGGTTGAGCCGATCGTAAAGATTGGCTCAATTTTTTATCTTCAAACTTAACCTAAAATTCACCTCGAATCGGAGTCAATAGAATCTATGAGCGGTAGTTCTTTAAGGGCTACTCCCACTGGGCAATGGCTCATCTTGATTTCACTCAATTCTGCGAAGAGGAGCATCCATGCTGAGGTTGAGGATCAAAGAAAGGTTTAGGGTTTCGCTGCTGCTGGGACTTGTAGTGGGTTTACTGGCTTGGGGAACTGGGGCGATCGCCTCTGAAGGCAGCAGCCTGACGAATGTCTCTAGCCCCATTTTGGTGGCAGTGAACTCCAGTTTTGTTAGTCCTTTAGTAGAGCTATTTGGCAATGTGGCGATCGGCTCAAGGAGCTTTATCGCTAGCAATACGAGCGTTCGCGCTGATCCAGAAACGCGAATCTGCATCGGCAGCGAAAGCAATCTTCAAGATAATGTTTTTTTCTTAGCTCTGGATAATGCTCCGGCTCCCGCATCTCCTTGTGCTTCTACCTCTAGCAGCACAGGTGAAAAGGTCAGCATTGCCCACCAGGCCGTGATTAAAAACTCTCGGATTGGAAATTTTACCTTTGTCGGCTTTAATGCCCACTTGAGCAACGTGGTGCTGGAGGATGGAGCATTTGTTTTGCATGGTGCCAGGTTGGAAAATGTCACGATCGGCAAAGATAAACTAGTGCCTATTGGGGCTGTCATCACTACGCAAGCTGCTGCCGATGCGCTTCCCTTGAAGACAGAAGCCCTTGCCGATTTTCAAAATGACGTTTTGGAAGTCAACGAAGAATTTGCAGACGACTACAGCGCACTTTATAAAAGCGAGGGTTATCACGCGGTAACAGGGATTAGCCCTGCACCCGCGACTTCCTGGAATGCGATTCCCGTTAATCCTCAGCTTGGCGAAAACGTTGAGCTAGATGAGTTTGTGCGGGTTGTGGGTGATGTGCGGCTAGGACGCAATAGCAGCATCGGTCAGCGAACCTCCATTCGTGCCGATGAGGGTTCACCCATTGTCATCGGTGAGAATGCTCATATAGAAGACCGGGTAACGTTTCATGCGCTAAAAGGCACTAATATTCGCATCGGCAACGGCCTAAGAACTTCTGACAACGTTGTATTTCACGGGCCTTTGCAGGTGGGAGATGGTTTGACGATCGAAGATAATGCCATTCTTTTTCGCTCTACGGTGGGCAACAATGTCTCGATTGGTACAGGGGCGATCGTAGTAGGCGTGAATTTGCGCGATGGTGCCCAAGTTCCTGCTGATGCCCGGATTACCACTCAAGATGAGGCTGATCAACTTAAGACGATATAGCCGTCATCATCGGTCTGGGGATAGTTTTGAGGGCGCGCTCCGCGCCCTCAAAACTATCCCCATTTACCCGTGGCCATAGCGATATAGCTTCACGCAATTAGGTTAGGACAATATTTTTTCTAAAAGCCTCGCTCCGCGAGGCTTTTAGAAAAAATATTTGTTGGATTTAAGCGCGTAGCGCTATATGTAAGCATTCAGGGCAGCCAGAAAACCAGAAAACCGATCGCATGACCCAGATCTTGCTGACTTCGTTTGTGACTTGGACTGTTGGACAAACCTCTAATGCTGCGGATGACCTGTTGCTAGAGATTTTGCAAAACAATCCGCCGCCTTCGCTGGCCTTCCTGCGGGGATTGCCCGTTAACCTGCCTGTGGCTAGAGATCTGACGATCGCCAAAATTCAGCAGCTTCAGCCTCAAGCGATCGTTCTCTGCGGCATGGCCGAATCTCGCACCCGGCTGAGCGTCGAATCTAACGGGGCACGAGGCGATCGCCAGATTTACACCGCTTTTGATTTACCGACCCTGACCGCAGATTTACCCATGACCGATATCAGCGCTAATGCAGGTCGGTTTGTTTGCAATAGCCTGTACTATGCCCTCCTGAGCGCTGCCTATCCCTGTGTTTTTGTGCATGTGCCTGTGCTGACGATGGGAAACCGTAGGGCGATCGTCAGCGATTTTCGCCAGATCTTAGATAGGCTGATTGGGTAAAAAAGGGCACAGATTAATTTGTGAGAGGAGTGCGGAGCGCCCCTCTCACAAATTAATTAAGGCTTTGTTGCTACTCTTGCGCCTGCTGGGATGGCAATTCACAAGCATCGCCGACTTTGACGATCTCTTTGCCACAGAGCTTGCAAAAGCGGGCATCAGTATCATGGGCGGTGAACCCGCAGTTGGCACAGAGGGTGGCAACGATGCTGCGCTTTGAGGTGCTGACAAGCTGCTTAATCAGATCACCCACCTGCCAGGGAATCAGCCCAATCCCGGTCAAGATCATCATGACGGCTAGCAGCCTTCCCGGCTGTGAAACAGGCGTAATGTCTCCATAGCCAACGGTCGTCATGGTGGCTACGGCAAAATAAATGGCATCTAAAAAGGTTGCGAAGGCATTGGGATTAACGGAATGCTCGACCTGATAAATTAGCCCTGAATAAATAAAAATAATGCTGAACAGTGTAAACAAAATTCGCACTAAGATGGCGCTATCTTCGCGGCTGACATAGCCAAAAATGGTTTTGCCTTCGACATAGCGCAGCAGTCGCAAGATCCGAAACCAGCGAAAAATCCGAATGAAGCGAATATCGATCGCCGTAAACAAAAAAGGCAGGATAGCGACTAAATCAATTAAGGCATAGAGGCTAAAAAAATAGCGTAGCCGATGTTCTGCACTCCACAGCCGCAAAAGATATTCTGCGGTGAAAATAGCTAGGATGATCTGGTCAAGCCAATCTAGCGAGACTCGAACAGGGCTAGGAAGCCTATAGGTGGCTGCGACAAAAATGGCAGAAGAGAGCAGTACCAGACCTGCGATCGTGAGATTTGTGGCTTTGCCAAAGGTCGTCTCGATATCTTCTAGGTAAAACCTGACTTTTGATCGCAATTCCATTGTGAACCATCGAAATGCTGTAAAAAGGGCAACATCTCTGCCGTTAGAGATGACGTGACGCGACACTAGAACGCTACCACAACGCGATTTGTGAATTCACAGAACGGTTAAGGCAGAACGGTTAAGATAGCGAGTGAGAATCATGCCTTATTTCATTGGCTTCACTCTAATTTTTGACTTGAACCCTATGCCGCAGCATTCTTCGATCGCCCGAATAGCTCTGATGCAGCCCTGTTTGCTGGCCTGTGCCATGTCAATCGCACTGCTTCCTGTCAAAGCTCAACCGACTGTTCCAGTTTCGCTTCCAGTTTCGCTAGCTCAGCCTGCGCTGTCGATCGCCCAGGCACCCCCAGTGCCTCAGACGCGACCCATAGAGGCAGTCGCTGAAGAATTTGCGAACTTGATCGTGCAGGGAGACTTTGTACAGGCTTGGCAATACATCCATCCTTCTCTACGCGAGAGCTGGTCGCCTGTAGATATGCAGGAAAGTTGGCATGATCTGCAAGATCGCACAGGGGCTTTTAAGCAGTTCACGACTTTTCGTGAGGATGGCGAAACTGTGGTGCTGGCAGATACCCAGTTTGAAAGAATCAGCGATAATCTCGTGATCATTTTTGATGACACGCGCCAATGGATCGTGGGGGTGGACTTTCCTCAGGAGTGATCAAGCCTCAGGAGTGATCAAGCCTCAGGCGCGATCGCCAATTTGAGCAAACTCCACTTCGCCAAAAATGGCGGAGGCATGGGCGTAGTATTTGAACTCCATTAAGTTGTCAAATGGGTCTGCCAAAAAGAAGGTGCGATGTTCGAGCGGCAGACCCGTAAACCGATATTTGGGTTGCTGGTAGAAAGCCAGTCTTTGCCGCTGCGATCGCTCTAGCAGGGTTTCCCAATCTGATTCGGCCGTAAAAATCAGCCCGAAATGGCGAGGATAAATTCCTTTCTGGGGTGCGCTTGGCTCGGCAAGATGAGCCACGAGCTGATGACCATATAGGTTCAAAATCACTGAATTGGGGCTTTCTCGCCCTACTTGGCAGCCCAGCCCTGCGGCATAAAAGGCTTTGGCTTGGGCTATGTCTGAGACTGGAAAGGCCAGATGGAAAAGAGTCGGGGGCATTTGGGGTTTCTGTTTATCTATTTAATCTAGAGCTGCTAGCTGTCAAAATTCTGAAGGCTGTAAAAGGTAAGAGCAGTGCTGCCGTATACTTTTTGACGGACGATCGCCAAATTGCCGATGCGCTCTGGCAAAGCGCGATCGGGGCTATGCTCGGCAGCCAGCTCACCGGATGCTGCCAAAAGGCGGTGATGGTCGATCGCCTCTAGCACGGGCAGATACAGGTTGCCTGCATAGGGCGGATCGAAGTAGATGCGATCGAACTTTTGCGATCGCTGCCCTAAGGAAGGCAGTTTGGCAATAACGTTGCCCCGGATCACCTGAAATTTTTGTCCTGAGCCTGCCACCTGCTGCCAGTTTTGCTGAATGATGTCACAGGCTCGGCCGGATTCCTCAATACCCACGACATCGGTTGCACCCCGACAGAGGGCTTCGGCTGCCATTGCCCCTGTGCCCGCACATAAATCTAGCCAGCGACACCCCTCAATGTTGCCTTGCCATATGTTAAATAGTGCCTGCCGCACCCGTGAAGGGGTGGGACGGGTGGCGAGTCCTGGTAAGGTTTTTAGCGGGCGATTGCCGTAGATTCTAAGAGACATGAGCGATCGCGCACCAGCGCCACAAAGTTTGACAAGATTTGCAGGCCGCTAACCGATGACTTTTCGGGGTGAAACTGCACCGCCATGAGATTGTCTTTGGCGATCGCGGCTGTCACGATCTGACTGCCGTGGGTAATCGTGGCTGCTGTTACCGCCGCATCGGTGGGATCAGCATAGTAAGAATGGACAAAATAGAGCCACGGATCATGCGGCAGGTTCTTCCAGAGCGGCAAGCGAGTCTGGGTCATCTGGAGCTGGTTCCAGCCCATGTGGGGAATGGTGAGTCCCGGCTCGGGACGGAAGTGGCGCACCATTCCCGGAATGATGCCCAGCCCTGGCTCTACTCCTTCTTCACTGCCGTCTAACAAGATGTGCAAACCCAGACAAATGCCCAGAAACGGTTTGCCGCTGGCAATGATGTCCTTGATCGGCTGGATGAGGTCACGCGATCGCAAATGCTGAATGGCTGGATCAAAGGCTCCCACTCCGGGTAAGACAACCGCATCGGCTTGCTCTAGATCTTTAACCGAATCGGTGACATGGGTCTTGGCTCCTGCATTTTCTAGCCCTTTGCAAGCTGAGTGGAGGTTTCCCATGTCGTAGTCAATCACGGCAATCGTGGTCATGCGCGAGTCTCCTGGCTTTTGAGCGATCGAAAGGCGGCTCTAGTGGGTTTCAATTCTAGTCTCAATAATAGCGCTTTGGGCTGGCATAACTGTACCCAAGGCAACTGCGAACAGCCTATGGCTGGGGAATGCTGGCCTGTCTGAAGCCTTGTTCCTGCCCAATATCCCCACCCTGACCGCCCTGGCTGTCGCCGCGATCGGATGGGGATTGGCAACAGTGACATGCTCTCATTAGGGGTATGCCTTGAAGGATTAGCCTTGTGGAAATGTGAGCTTAGCGGTAGGCGTAACTGGCGGAGCGATCGCGCTAGCGTGAGGAACCGTTGGCTAAACCGGGGGTTCGGCAGGCGCTGCGGGTGCAGCAGGCGCAGGTTCAGCAGGAGGGGCAGAGGGCAACACGGGAGGTGTTGTCTCTGAGGCTGGAACCTCAGGAGTTGGCACAATTGAGGGCTGAGGTGCGGGTGGAGAGGCGATCTCTGACCACAGCGAGTAGCCCAATAGCCCAGCCACTAAGCCACTCACGCCTATCAACACAGCTGAGAATATCCAGGATGTGCCGCTGCGTTCTGGGCTAACCAAGGTAGGAGGCAAATACCCTTCTCCCTGACCATTTCCCTCAGTGTAGGCTGCCACATCTCGACCTCCATTGCCATACTCCGGATGGCTATATCCTGGATTGACATAGGCTTCAGATGACATAGATTCCCGATCGAATTCTTCGAGTTGGGCTTCAAGCTGTTCCTGTGAGAGTTCTGAAGAATTCGTTGGGTTTTCCCAGGCGGGTTCTATGCTGGGTTCTGTGCTGGGTTCTGTGAAAATGGGTAAGTCTAGTTCTCGACGAGTTTCGGCTTCGTCATCCAATGGATCAATCCACTGTTCTTCCAACGCTTGCTCATCAAACGTTGAGGCGAGGCTGGCTTCTTCCACAGAATAGTCTTCTGGTTCGATAGACAAAGAAAGATTCGCAATGTCTTGGTTTAGATCCTGATCTAGCTCCTCATCCAAGGTGCTGAAACGGCTGTCTTCCAAGCCTTGGGCAGACGTAAATTCTTCATCCCAACTCGGAAAGTCTGTTGGAGTCGCTTCTGCTTCTAGGGCTGCATCGATCGATGGGTCATCAGATTCGGTCAAAAGGTCGTCTACCAAAAAGTCGATCGCCTCTTCGTCAGGCTGATCAAGCAAGTCAGGGGGGAGATTGAGGAAATCGCTATCAAGCTCTAGATCGTTCTCTAGACCGCTAGAGGCATGGTTGAGATTGTTGCCTGAAAAACTTTGTAAGGATGAACCTGTACGGCGATCGTCCAAGAAATCTAGGGGCAGATCGAGATCATGATCATCTGTATTGAAAGCATCTGCGTCAGCAAGCTCAGGCACAGGTTCGACAGGTAGGGAGGATGACTCGGCTGTAGCCGTCAGATTCTCATCGGCTTCATCTAAAAACTCAATGCCCAGATCATCCGGTGAAGTCTCATGCATGAGACTCGCTAATGGCTCATCGGGTGTGTTGTCAGAAAAATCAGAAAAGTCGAGCAGATCAGGAGATGCGTCGGCTTCAGCAGATTCTAGGGAGTCGATCGCCCATGAATTCTCAACAGAGGTATCCATTGAGCTATCGTCAAAGTCACTGAGGAATTCTGTCGGCAAGTCTGCAATGGCGTTGTCAATGAGGGTGTCGTCACTCAAAGCATTCTCACTAAACATATCCTCTTGTATCCGCCCGGAGTCCTCTAAGAAAGGATCAGGTTCTTCCCCTAGATCTTCTAGAGACAGCGTTGCCAAAAGATCAGCTTCATCTAAGATTGATTCTTCGGAATCTTGATCGAGCGGCTCTTGAAAGAGTGATTCAGAAGGGTCACTTAATGGATCATCTGACGCATCCAGAGAGAACTCTTCGGGTGCGATCGGTTCTCCTAGATCTGCGGCGATTGGGTCTTCAGAAAATAGATTGCCAGAGGGCAAGTCTAGTAAGGCCGCATTGGCATCGCTATCGGCTAGATTATCTTGAAGCGGTTCGTCAAACAGCAATAGATTATCCACCCCAGCGGTTGATTCTGCCAGTGAATCATCTAGTGAATTATCTAAGGCTGAGAGCGATAGGTCAGTATCCAACTCTGATTCTAGTTCTGGCTGCTCTAAAAACAAATCAGGCTCGTCAGACAATAGATCGATCGGTTCTTCTGACGAAAGCTGCTCAGCAAACAGATCTTCTGACGGGTCTGAAGATCCTGTGCGATCGAACAATGGCTCCTCTTCTAGCTCAAAGGAATGCTCGTCAGTTTCTGCCCAAAGGTTATCAAGCTGCTCTTCTAATAGAGGCAAAGGCAGATCCTGTTGAGGCTCTAGAGTTGGCTCGGTCACAGGCTCCGTCGTTGGGGCGATCGGGTCTACTGTAGGCTCTCCAAAGACATACTCGATCGGGGCTTCGGTCAAGCCTTGAAGATCTTCTGTGAACAAAGGATCGGAGAGCAGTTGCAGCTCATCTTCAGTTCCTGCTGTAGAAGAAAGCTCCTCTAATCCTGTGGGAGTTTCACTCAATTCAGCGAAGAAGTCAGGCTCAGCGAGTGGGTCAGACGGCTCTTCTGCTTCGGCTAGCCAGTTATCCACTGATTCTGAGGTATCTTCTGTGAGTGAGAGGTCAGAGTCGAGTAAGTCAGGCTGAAGATCTAAAGAGGCTTCAGAAGTTTCATTCAATTCAGCGAAGAAATCAGGCTCAGCCAGTGGGGCAGACGGCTCTTCTGCTTCGGCTAGCCAGCTACCTTCTGATTCTGAGGGGTTTGCTGTGAATGAGAGATCAGAGTCGAGTAAGTCAGGCTGGAGATCGGATGAGTCTTCAGAGAACAGATCTGCGATCGCTGCATCGGCTGGAGTCTCTTCAGTCGGCCAATCTAGAGGAAAATCAGAAGATTCTTCAGTCAATAAATCCTGCAATGAGTCTGCGGGTTCAGAGGCGTCGTCGGCCAATAAATCCTGGAATGAATCCTCTAGTGTTGGCGCTTCGCTAAATTCACTGACGTCAGGGATAGTGACATCGGGGATGGCGGCGACATCAGGAACTGACACATCGGGGATAGATACATCAGGAATGGTGATATCCGTCTCGAAATTGGATGAAGAGTCTGCAAACAAATCTAGAGCAGAATCTACGCCCAAATCTGCCGTCTCAGATGAATCACTCAGAGCCAGATCAAATAAGCTGTCAGGGTCATCTAGAAACAGATCGGTGGTGAGTTCAGCCTCAGGTTCAGCATTCAGATCGATCGCGCCTGCATCTAAAAAGAAATCTGTTTCAGAATCCCTGTCGGATTCAGCGATCGAAACAGGGGCATCATCTGAGAATAGATCTTGAGTCGGCGGCTCCAACAGGGGTTCTGAAGCGGTTTCCTCACCAAATAGATCGTCCATGCTGGTGAAGTCGGGCGATAGGTCTGCGTCGATCAAATCAGCCGTCGGTGTTGCAGCGGCGTCTGATTCTTCTGCGGCAAACAAGTCTGCTATTTCAGCAGGGGAATTTTTCTCAGGAGGCCAATCGGGTGAGTTGGAGACTTCTGGGACTTCTTCTGCGAATAAATCTTGAAATTCGGCCTCAGAGATTGGCTCTTCAGCATCCAAAGACAGGTCAAAATCTTGCGATGGTTCGGCAGCTTGCTCTGCCCAAAGGCTTTCAAGCTGTGCTTCTAGCTGCTGCTGCTGGGGGTCAGTGCTGAGAGGCTCTGGCGCATCGGTTGGTTCTTCAAAGTCTAGCCCTGCAAAATCTAATGTGTCGGGTAAGGATTCTGGCAGCGCCGTATCTTCAGCAAATTCGTTAAACAAAAGCGGCGATTCTTCTGAGGCGGCTAACGCTTCTTCGAGTGATGTATCTCCCAACAGCGCATCTCCCAACAGCGCATCTCCCAACAGCGCATCCTCTAACAGCAAGTCCTCCGTGCGGTAGGGCGCAGGCTCTTCTAGAGGAGACTCTTCTAGACTGGACTCTTCTAAATTAGAGAGATCAATCCCAAAATCGGTGTCTGCTGCCAGCGGATCAGCCCTCAGATCGGTTTGTCCATCTAGATCTGCTAGATCGGCCATTAGATCATTCTCTACGGCTCGATCTGCTGGGTCTGGATCGACTGCAACCGCAAGTTCGGTGTCTAGATCGGGCATTGCGATCGCCAAATCTAGCTCTTGCATCCAGGCAGGCAGCATTGCCCCACTTTGCTGACCCACAATGCGAACAAATCGAATCGATTCAACGCCCAAGTTGGCAATCCCTTTCTGGACAAAGGCCGTCAGGGCTTCGCGACTGGGAACTCGTTCAGCTTCCAGAACAACCTCTAACAGGTCTTGCTGACGCTCGACGGTGGCGGTCATACCCCGAGGCTGAAGCGATTGATTCATCAAGAGGGCGATCGCTTCTGGATCGCCCTGCTTGGCTAGTTCTAAAATATGTGGCTGTGTCATAACTCTATTTAGCTCATCAACTGTTTTGCTTAATTTTTGCTTTACAATCTTGGCATTGGCTTGTTTTGCTCCCATTTAGCGCTGGTTTATTTCAGCTTACTGATATAGATCTGATATTTATCATTGATATCTAGATTGATGTCTAAAGATTAATAGTCAATAGATCTCCAGTTCACTGGCAGCCTTTGGTCTAAGCCTAATCATCAGCCCGATACAGATTAGTCTGATATAGGTGTACCTAAATATAGGTCAGCTCGATACAGGTCAGCCCGATTCAAGTTAGCTCGATATAGGTTAGCTCGATATAGGCCAGCCTGATACACATAGTTTGCCCAATAGGTCTCCCAATAGTTTGTCTAGCAGTTTCTTCAGCCTCTTATTTCCTGCACACTTATGAGTATTGGTTATCTTGCCCTCGTTCTCCACGCCCATCTGCCCTTCGTCAGACATCCCGAAAGCGACTATGTCTTAGAAGAGGAGTGGCTATTCGAGGCAATTATAGAAACATACATCCCCTTGCTTCATGTCTTTGAGGGACTCAAGCAAGATGGTGTAGATTTCAAGATAACCATGAGCATGACCCCTCCTCTGGTGTCCATGCTGCGCGACCCGTTGCTTCAAGATCGGTTTGATCACCACTTGGCTCAGCTCCAAGAGTTAACCGAGAGAGAAATAGGTCACAACGCTCAAAATGGGCACCTCCAGTATTTGGCAGAATTTTATGCCACTGAGTCTAACAAGGTCAGGCAAACTTGGGAGCGCTATCAGCGAGATTTGGTAGGAGCCTTCAAGCAGTTTCAGGACAGCAACAACCTGGAAATTATTACCTGTGGCGCGACTCACGGCTACTTTCCCTTAATGAAAATGTATCCACAGGCAGTCTGGGCGCAAATCCAAGTGGCCTGTGAGCATTATGAAGAGAACTTTGGTCGCCCGCCTGTGGGCATGTGGCTCCCCGAATGTGCCTACTATGACGGCGTAGAGCGCCTAATTGCGGATGCAGGCATTCGCTACTTTCTCACGGATGGTCATGGGGTGCTGTATGCGCGTCCTCGCCCCCGATTTGGGACTTACTCTCCCATCTTTACAGAAACTGGAGTGGCGGTCTTTGGACGCGATCATGAGTCTTCGCAGCAGGTATGGTCATCGGAAGTTGGCTATCCGGGTGCGCCTGAATACCGTGAGTTTTACCGCGATTTGGGCTGGGATGCGGAATACGAGTACATCAAGCCCTATGTCATGCCCAACGGACAGCGCAAGAATACGGGCATCAAATACCACAAAATCACAGGTAAAGGGCTGAGCCTCAGCGAAAAAAATCTTTACGATCCTTACTGGGCCAAAGAGAAAGCCGCTGACCATGCCGGAGACTTTACGCGCAATCGGGTGCAGCAGGTTGAGCATCTACATGGCATCATGCAGCGTCCGCCAATCATTGTTTCGCCCTATGATGCAGAGCTGTTTGGTCACTGGTGGTATGAAGGGCCGTGGTTTATTGACTACCTGTTTCGTAAAACCTGGTTTGACCAAAGTACCTACGAAATGACGCACTTGGCAGATTACCTGCAAAAGCATCCGACGCAGCAGGTCTGCCGTCCGGCACAGTCGAGCTGGGGCTTTCGGGGCTTCCATGAATATTGGCTCAACGAAACCAACTCCTGGATCTATCCGCATTTGCACAAGGCGGCAGAGCGGATGATTGAGCTGTCTAAGCGGGAGCCTGTGGATGAGCTAGAGTGGCGATCGCTCAATCAGGCTGCTAGAGAGCTGCTGCTGGCGCAGTCTTCTGACTGGGCGTTCATCATGCGAACGGGCACAATGGTGCCTTACGCCGTGCGCCGGACAAAATCGCATCTACAGCGGTTCAACAAGCTCTGGGAAGACATCTTGCAGGAAAAAATCGATTCGGGCTGGCTAGAAAAAGTCGAAGCGATCGATAACGTTTTTCCTAGCATTAATTATCGGGTTTACCGACCCTTGTAGCCCTTGGCATCAAAGTAACGGAACAGCCAGAATGAAAGCGAGTCGCTTGGGCAATTTACGCTAGAGGGTTAGCCATGCATCTTTTGCCAATCGTTTTAGTCGCTGTTCCAGTCGCTTGGGGAATTGCAGTCTCCTGCCGTGATCTGCTGAAAGTTCGCAGTACTGGCTGGAATTCGCAACCCGGTCAGCCATCAGAAAGCTTGTCCAGTGCCACAGTGGAGCCGTTGGGATACATTGATCCAGGTGCAGATCTTAAATCTGCGGTTCATGCGGTCAGCGAGAGCGTCCATACAGCAGAGGTTGGGGTTAGTTCAGCGATCGAACAGATAGGGCACTTCCTCCACCACTAGCGTTAGGCAGATCGATAGCACAGTGGTGGCGGTCAGTGTGGCGGCTAATTGGGACGATTAGCCGCCACACTGCTCAAGCCAAATGCCGCTCAAAAAACGCTAGGGTGATTGCCCAGGCTTCATCCGAGGCCGCAGCATTGTAATTTTCTCGGCGATCGCTAAAGAACCCGTGATCGGCACCGGGAAACACATTAATGGCATAACGCTTTTTATGGGTGGACAGCGCCAGCGCGATCCGCTCATGCTCAGCAGGGGGAATGGACTGATCTTCTGCGCCATAAAGCAGCATGATGGGCGATGTGATGGCAGGCGTCAGGTCGATCAGCGATTTCCGTCCGAGGGGGTCAGGGGCAGCCTCGATGCTGCCTCCATAAAAGGAAACGCCTGCCTTGAGCTTGTCAGTATGGGTGGCACTCGCCAGATAGACAAATCGCCCCCCCATGCAAAAGCCGATCGCACCTACTGCACCGGGCTTAACTTCTGAGCGACCTGCCAAAAACGTTAGCCCTTCGCCAAACTCCGTCATCACCTTGTCATCGTTTAGGGTTTTGAGTTTAGCCACTGCCCCTTGAACGTTCGTGTATTCAAACCACCTCGCCATAGTAAAAGTCGGGGGCGAGGGCAGCATAGCCTGCCTGAGCTAGGCGATCGCAAACGCTCTTGACATACTCATTCAGGCCAAACGCCTCCATGATGACGATGACAGCCGGATAGGTTTCTGTCCCGCTCGGACGAACATAGTAGCCTTTGAGGCTGCCTGCTAGCGTCACCGTTTCACCGGGCGCTGTGGGCAAAGCGGCGATCGCTTTCTGGTCGTCTGCTTGGGTGAGCAGGGTCGCTGCGGCGATGCCCGATGAAGCAATCAGCAGATCACGTCTTTTCATAAAAATTGAGCGAAATAGCGGTAGATGTTGATTCTACCGCTAAGGCTCCTCTGTTGGCGGCTCTGGGCGGCTCTAACGGAGCTAGAGCGCGCTCCAGCCTACTTGTCTTCTTTGGCCTTGGGTTTTCCGTCTTTGTCAATGACGACAACAATCACGCGATCGCCGCTGTCTTTTGGGGGTTCAGGCGGCTTTTCGTCTTTTTTATTCAGTAAAGGAGAGCAAAACATAGCAGCAAGACCCAAGAAAAGGAGTTCCATAATCAGTGATCATCCTGTAAAAAAATGCAGCTTGAAATGAGATGCCTTGCACAAACGTGGGCTAGACGTTTGAACGCAAACAACTCGATAAAAGGCAACGAAAGTAAGAAATATGAGCGCTAGGAAATAATCAGTGCAGGGCTGGGACTGAACACGCTAGGGAACACATCCGACCTGAGTAGGCTTAAGCCTCGATGCGAATAAAAACCAGCTGATAGAAACCACCCTTCTGATATCCTCGAAAGATATCATAATTAAAGATAGCATGAATTGATATCAAAAAACGAATATTTGTTTCAGCTAGGATAATCCGATGACTTTTGTCCAATGTTCCTGGGCTAAAAAGCGCTCTTCTGAGCTATTTGGGCACCTTGACTTAAGGCCATGAAAAAACTGAAGCGATCGCTCCAAATCCGTAAATTCAGATACCTGAGCCTTCCTAACCCTGTTCTAAACTGGTGCCTCTAGTGGATAAGCCTCTAGAAAACTGATCCACACTCCTGAGGGTGAACCACTCGGCTTGAGCCGTTCAGCACAACTCAGCAAACTGCTACAATCCAGCTAACCTAGCCGATGCTGTGGGATAGGTTACACTCGTTCCAAGTCTGTTGACTTTTCTGCTAATCACTTCATGTCTGTTGAGCCTTCATGACTGACACTATTCTTGATGTCCGCAACCTCCAGGTAGAGTTTCAGAGCGGCGATCGCTGCATCAAAGCCGTAGATGGTATTTCGTTTCAGGTGCAGCGCGGGCAAACCTTGGGAATTGTAGGCGAATCAGGATCGGGCAAGTCGGTGACTTCGCTAGCGGTGATGGGGCTGGTGCCCAATCCTCCGGGCAAAGTGACTGCGGGCGAAATCTGGTTTCGGGGTGTTGAGGAGGGCGATGAGGCGGTAGATTTGCGATCGCTCTCTTCCCCGCAAATGCAGAAATACCGGGGTGGAAAGGTTTCCATGATCTTTCAGGAGCCTTTGAGTTCGCTGAATCCGGTCTATACCTGCGGCTTTCAGATGACTGAAGCTTTGCGACAGCATCATCCTGACATCTCTCCGGCCGAGGCGCGGCGACGGGCGATTAACCTGCTGCAAGAGGTAAAGCTGCTGCCTAGCGATCAGGTGCTAGAGCAAACTGCGCTAGAGATGTGGAGTAAAGAATCTGCGACGCCACCCGCCGAAAAGCAAGTTATGCAATGGGTGAATCAGCAGAAGCACGCGATTTTGGAGCGTTATCCCCATGAGCTATCGGGCGGTCAGATCCAGCGGGTGATGATTGCGATGGCTATCTCCTGCAACCCGTCTTTGCTAATTGCCGATGAGCCAACGACGGCGCTGGATGTGACTGTGCAAGCTACGATTTTGGATTTGCTGCGGGAACTGCGCGATCGCCGGGGCATGTCGATCATTTTTATCACCCACGATCTGGGCATCATTGCCGAAATTGCCGACTCTGTAGCGGTGATGTATCAAGGCAAAATTGTTGAATATGGTTCGGTGTGGCAAATCTTTTCCAATCCGCAACACCCTTACACCAAGGGATTGCTGGCCTGCCGTCCGCAACCCGGCCATCGCATGAAGTACTTGCCCACAGTCTCAGACTTCATGGAAGTGGTGGATATGCCAACGGGAGAGCTGCTGATCCGAGAGCGGCAGATGAATTCGGATCAGGTGATGCGCTTTAGCACAGAAATTAGCGCGGCAGAAGCTTCTCAACGGATAACGGAGCTGGAACAGCAAGCGCCGCTGCTGGCGGTCGAGCATTTGCAAGTCCGCTACCCCGTGCGAGGCGTATTTGGACAAACCCAGCGCTATGTCATGGCGGTAAATGACGTCTCCTTTCATGTTTGTCCGGGCGAGACGCTAGGGCTAGTAGGAGAATCGGGCTGTGGCAAAACGACGCTGGCGCGTGCCCTCATTCGCCTAATCAGGCCTTCGGAAGGCAAGATCCTGTTTGATAACGTAGACATTGCCCAGCTTCCTAGACAGCAGATGCGGCGATTTCGGCGTGAGATTCAAATTATCTTCCAAGATCCGTTTAGTTCGCTTGACCCACGCATGTCGATCGGTGCTGCCGTCATGGAGCCACTAAAGATTCATGGAGTCGGCAACAGCCGCCGCAATCGCCAAGAGCGGGTGATGTATCTGCTTCAACGGGTTGGCATAGAGGCTAACTGCGCCACGCGCTATCCTCACGAATTTTCGGGCGGTCAGCGACAGCGCATCTGCATTGCCCGTGCCTTGGCGCTAAACCCTAAATTTATTATTTGCGATGAGTCGGTGTCCGCATTGGATGTGTCGGTGCAGGCGCAGGTGCTAAACCTGCTGAAGGAGCTGCAAGAAGAGTTTAAGCTGACTTATATCTTCATCTCTCATGACTTGAGCGTCGTCAAGTTTATGAGCGATCGCATCATGGTGATGAACCGGGGCAAGGTCGAAGAAATCGGGACGGCTGAGCGGATTTACCGTGAGCCACAGCAAGCCTATACGCAGCAGTTGATTGATGCAATTCCGCTAGGCAGCCTGGAGGTGATTCGTGATCGCCAAACCCAGCGCGGTTTTGCCGTTAACTAAAGTTAGTCATCCTCTTGCGCGACTCGTAGCCATTCAATCGGCCATTGGGGATTTGTGGCGCGCCACAAATCCCTATAAGCTGAGCGGGCTTTGCGATCCTAACTAGGCTTTGCCCACCAGGCCAGCGCATAGTCTTGAGTTGGCTCGTTGACGCGATCGCCATACACGACTCGCAGCTTATAGCGCCCGGTCGCTGGAATCGGGTAAAAGATGTGTTCGACGCTATCGACCTCGCTGATAGAAGCGGTAAGACTCTTTGAAGTGCGGCTGGCATCGGCAGGCATGAGGTAGAGATTTAAATTATTTAAGCCTTTGTCTTCAAAGGTTTCACCTGAATCAAAAGCCTCATTGCCGTTGCGATCGGTTAGCTCGACCCGACGATTCCAAACCAGCGTTGCGGCGATCGCGCTGCCCTGCTGCAAAGGCTGCTCAAACAGATAGTCTCGGTATTTGGGTGTGTCCTCCGCACTGCCGACCTGGTTAAAATCCCAGGCGATCGCTGGAACGGGCTGCTCGTCACTCCATTCGCCGGGGCTAAACTGCTGGTAGGCGCGATAGGCGTTGAGGTGTCCGGTGCCCATTTGGGCATCTAGCGGAATCTCTGGATCGGCATAGGCGTCTGACTCTAACCAGCTTTTGTTGCTCAAATCCAGCAGAGTACGGCTCATGCCCAGGCGCAAGCCATCGCCTCTGTCTTGCACCTTATCAGCCGAGTTCATCAGCACGGCTTTCATCACCTCTTGGCGACGCGCCCCTAGACCCCAATGCTGAATTGATTTGTCTTCTAGCGCCTCACGAATGGAGGTATCGCCAAACTCTTGCAGCAGCGCCAGCGTTGCCGTGACATGGGGCGAGGCAAAGCTGGTGCCGCCTGTGTCAGGAGCCGTAACTGTGCCATCCGGTGCCAGGGTGGTAATGGCGCGTCCGGGAGCTACCAAAACCACCGATCGCCGATCGCCCACGTTGCGTTCGGTTGCTGGATCGCGCCCGATCACTGTCGTGGGCGTGCTGCCCAAACTAAAGAAATCGACTTTGGTGAACTTGCCGTCGATCGGCATGGAGTTGGCGATCGTCATGCCGTTGAAGGTGTCGGTAGGAATGGGGAAACCGCCTCTGCCCTGGTTGCCAGAAATGGCATATAGCACGTTATGCACTCTGGCTGACCAATCGACACATTGGGTAAGCAGTGCATTGCCATCGAGCATGGCATCGGGACGCGGATCGCGGTTGAGCGATTCCCCAAAGCTAAAGTTAATGGCGCGGACATCGCCACCGTTTTGTAGAGCGATCGTTTGGCTGGCAAGGCATTCTTGCGTCTGGCCGCTGCGCTGCTCAGAGCCGACGCCCGCCGAGTAGAGGATGGCATCGGGTGCGACCCCCCGCACCGTTTTGTCGCGGCTCACCATAATGCTGGCCACGCGGGCGGCATGGTCATCTACCCCTTCATTGGCGGTAGCGACGGACTCTCCAGTAAACAGCCTGCCGATGTGAAGCGCTCGATTATTGACGGCGGCTTTGTCTAACCCAAAGAGTGCTGGACGACCGATCTCGACCTGGCCGATGGCAATTTTCCGCCCTGTAAGACTGTAGGGCGCATCTTGCAGACGGTAGGCATCAATGCCGTTTTCGCCTGCGGAATTCATGAGCGCCAGTCCTGGCAAACTCACCAAGGTTAGGGGCAAGGCCAGCAGCAAGGGCAGCATCCATGACATTGACCATGACAGCGCCAACCCGCTTAGCCCGCTCATCAGTCGCTTGATCGGTTTCCATCGCAGCTTTAACAGGGGCATAAGGACAAATTTCCATAAATTTCTGATGGACTTGTATGTTCCAATGGAATGAGGTGCGATCGCGTAATTCAACCTTGAAACATACTTTGTTACACTGAATACAATTTAATTAGACCCGCAGGGCGTTGCTGATTTCTGGGATAAATTTTGGTTGGAGAGGGGCGCTCCGTGCCCCTCTCCAACCAAAATTTATCCCCCTATTAAACAATGCCGACCCGCAGTTAGACCTGCCGTTAGACCCGGCACACCGAATCACAAGACAGGACGCAGGAGAGCACAAGCTATGGCACAGACTCAGTTACAGACATCCGCATCACAGAAACCCATCGTGGTTGCCCCATCTATCCTATCAGCAGATTTTAGCCGCTTAGGAGAAGAGATTAAGGCTGTAGATGCTGCGGGTGCAGATTGGATTCATGTGGATGTGATGGATGGCCGCTTCGTGCCTAACATCACGATCGGCCCCCTGATTGTCGAGGCCATTCGCCCCTGCACCCAGAAGCCTCTGGATGTGCATCTGATGATTGTAGAACCGGAAAAATATGTCGCTGACTTTGCCAAAGCAGGCGCAGATCATATCTACGTCCATGCTGAGCACAATGCCTCACCTCACTTGCACCGCACCTTAGGGCAAATCAAGGAGTTGGGTAAGCTGGCGGGTGTGGTGCTCAATCCGGGTAGCCCCCTAGAGCTAATCGAGAATGTGCTAGATCTGTGCGATTTGGTGCTGATCATGAGCGTCAACCCTGGTTTTGGTGGTCAGAGCTTTATCCCGACGATGGTGCCCAAAATTCGTAAGCTGCGCGCCATGTGCGATGAGCGGGGGCTAGATCCCTGGATTGAGGTGGATGGTGGCCTGAAGGCGAACAACACCTGGCAAGTTTTGGAAGCGGGAGCCAATGCGATCGTCGCAGGTTCGGCAGTGTTTAATGCGGCTGACTATGCCACGGCGATCGAGGGCATTCGCAACAGCAAGCGTCCGGCTCCAGAACTGGCTGCGGTTTAAGGTCTAGCTTTCCAGTAAAACAGGGGTGCATGAATTTGCATCCCTGTTTTTTATCAGGTTTTATTGTCGCTCTGGAGTTCGTTAAGCTTGTGGCAGAACTATGGCAGAGGTCAATTCTGGGCTGAACTTGAGCAAAGTTCGCTAGGGCTAATGAAGGAGCAATCTGCATGAAAACGTTTGAGGAAGTTAAGCAGCGTTTAATCCAAATTAAGCCCAAATTGCAGCAAATTTATCAGGTGACGGAGTTGGGCATCTTTGGCTCTTATGCTCGCCAAGAGCAGACTGAAGAGAGCGATGTAGATGTTTTGATTGACTATGATCAGGCTCCAACTTTATTTAAGCTGGTAGAGCTACGGGAGGATTTAAGCAAAGTATTGGAAATGAAGGTCGATCTTGTGACCAAAAATGGCTTAAAGCCAAGGATGCGCGATCGCATTCTATCTGAGGTTGTTTATCTATGACTCATGCAGTTTGGCAACGGTTCAAGAGGGCTTGCCACTGTTAAAGGCTGTGATTGTTGAGATCGCAGATATTCATGGCTGTTGAGTGGATATGATCAAACTGGTGGAAGATTTAGGGCAGCAATCGTCTCTTCCCAAATGCGATCGGGCGGGTCAAACACCAGAACATGCTCGGCTTCTGGGTTTAGCCGTTGCAGAATGCGCAGATATTCCTCAGCTTGCCCCCGTGACCGGAATCGAGCCACAACAATTCGCTGCATATGGGGCAGCAAACGAATAATGCACCAAGGATGAAGGCGATCGAAGTAGGTCATAAGGGCGGCTCTGGTTTAGGATTTAAGGCAGGACAAAGCAGTGGTGAGTAATAAAACTCATCACGCGATCGTTCTAATTAAGCGCTGGGGCGACTTAGGTGCTAGGGCGGCATTCTCTGCCTAGAAGGCTGCTTGAATGCCGATAATCACTCAATTTCCATCTGTGAATCATCTTGCCATGAACCATCCCTTACGTCAATCTGTCGCGAGGATTTGTCGCTATCGTCATGGTTGAAGACAGACTACCGAAAGCGGGTGAATCACCGTTAAAGCAGTTGAGAGAGAAAGCAGGGCTGACCCAAGAAGAATTATCTAGACGATGTGGCATTCCTCTTCGCACCTATCAGCGATGGGAATCGGGTGAATCAGCCGCTAGACCCAACATCCCGCAGGTTAAAGCCTTGTGTCGGGAGTTGAAAATTGCGATCGAAGAGTTGCCCGATGAGTTTGGGCCAGGGGGGCGATCGCGTTAGCCTTGGCAGCCTGATTTGGCAGCTTGATTTGAAATAAACCCCAGCGTAGGAAAAGCCGACTGCGCCTATGAATGAACCGATCGCTTTTCGCTTGTTAGCATAGATAAGCACCGCTAACAGCGGGCTGCTAGCTCATGAGCAAAACGCGATCAGCAAAACGCGATCGCACAGTGCAACACCCGCCCAAAATTATCAGAACCTTTGAATCAGCTATGGCACCGACAAAAATCAGAAAAACCCCTGGAATCTGCAATGGAGCTGCCTGCATCGGTCGGACACAAGTCCCAGTCTGGCAATTAATCGCTTTGTCTTCCCAAGGCTGCTCCGATGCCAACCTGCTCAGCGATTACCCCCAGTTGACACGAGATGACCTAAAAGCTGCCCGCACCTATTACGCTCAGAACCCAGACGAAATTGATGAGGCGATCGCGGCTGAAAACTCAGAGGAGTAGGTTTTCAAAAAGATGATTGTTACTCCAGCGATAGGTGTGAAAGTCGCGGCGATCGCCAGAATCTTTTGCGCTATTGCGTGATCGCTTTCTCGACGTTCTCGATCATCGGCAGAAAGCTGAGTTTCAGCGCCTCCTTAGCAGAAAACCGACCCATGAGTCCGTAGCTCACCAACCCTGCATATTCATACATCACCATCTTGGCTCTAGCGCCCTGACTCAGCTGTGGCGAACCCGAACTCGCCACAGGAATGACGGTAAAGCCAAAATTTTGAAATGTGAGCTGCGATCGCAGCATATGGGGAGCATCCGTCACCAGCAAAATTCGTTTGATGCCCTGAGGCTTCAGCACATCTGCCGTAAACTTGGCATTCTCATAGGTGGTACGTGAACAGCCTTCTCCTGACAGATCCTGGTCAGGAATGCCTCGGCTGTGGAGCTGCTGCACCATTCGGGGCGCATCCCAGATGCCGCTCGTAAAAATAATCGGCGCTCTTTTGTCTTCCCACAGCTTAGCGGCTACCTCGACGCGGGAAGGCGAGAGCGATTCTCCGCGTCCCAAGACCACAACGGCATCGGCAACCTTGCCAGAATCCTGTGGAATCTGCTTAACCAAGACGGCTTCGGCCAGCCGAATGGTCGGAGGAAAAAGCACTGCGAGATAGATCAGCGCTGAAGCACAGACGAGCATCCGCAGTGGACGACGACCCAACCGGCGCGGAATGAAGCTCAGCAACTGAAACAAGATGACAAACACAGGCATCACCAAAAGCGGCTCCGTCAACCAGTGAGACAGTAACCCTTTCGTCGAAAGCCATTCGCTCAGCCAGTTACCCGCACGCACCGCACAGGTGGATGAGTCTATCATGGAGGCGAAAAGCATAGAGGCTAAAAGCATAGAGTTGTCCTCTGCTAACGATAAACATACGCCCTCCATCATCAAGACGAGCATAACAAAGCTGACGTTGAAGAATTGTTGCAAGGCTGCCGCTAGGGCATGAAGAATCCGTAAAGATTCGTGGCAGACGGCGATTCAGCCCAAAACACTGAAAACGGTATACCAGCAAACTTTTAGCCCGCTTGAGGCCAAGAATATGTTAAAATTTTGGGTAAGAGTAAGCACATTTCTAGCCCTGTCTTGTGAATGTTCTGAGACACAACCCACGGGATTTAGCAGCACCTGATGGTCTCTCTTCTCCAAGGCGATCGGCTGAAAAGTTAGCCATAAAACCTCAGCTTTTTAGAGGTTTTGAGCTAACCTTTCGTAATCAATAAAGTCTTCTAACTACTTGTCTTAACTACTATGAGTATTCCTCAAGAGCGGATTGTTCCCACAGATTTGCGGAATGAAATGTCCCGATCTTACCTGGAATACGCCATGAGCGTGATTGTGGGGCGAGCGCTACCCGATGCCAGAGACGGCTTGAAGCCAGTGCATCGGCGTATTCTCTATGCTATGCATGAGCTGGGGTTAACCCACGATCGCCCTTTCCGCAAATGCGCCCGCGTCGTGGGGGATGTGTTGGGTAAGTATCACCCTCACGGCGATACCTCTATCTATGACGCGCTGGTGCGGATGGCGCAAGACTTTTCCATGCGATCGCCGCTGATTGCTGGGCATGGAAACTTTGGCTCGATTGATAACGATCCGCCTGCCGCAATGCGATACACCGAATGTCGTCTGCATGCGCTGACCGTTAACGCCCTCTTGCGAGATATTGAGTCAGAAACCGTAGGCTTTACCGATAACTTTGACGGCTCTCAGCAGGAGCCGTTGGTGCTGCCGTCCCGAATTCCCCAGCTTTTGCTGAATGGCTCTTCAGGGATTGCCGTCGGCATGGCAACCAATATTCCGCCCCACAACTTGGGCGAACTGCTGGATGGCCTGCTGGCGCTGATCGCCAATCCTGAGATCACCGACCTAGAGCTGATGCAGTTCATTCCAGGGCCTGACTTCCCGACCGGGGGGCAAATCTTGGGCACTAGCGGCATTCGCGAAGCTTACACCACCGGACGTGGCTCAATCACCATGCGGGGTGTGGCGACGATCGAAACCCTAGAGCAGCGGGGTCGTCCCGATCGCGATGCCATTATCATTACAGAGTTGCCTTACCAGACCAATAAAGCGGCCTTGATTGAAAAGATCGCCGAAATGGTGAATGAGCATCGGTTAGAAGGTATCTCTGACATTCGAGATGAGAGCGATCGCGATGGTATGCGCATCGTGATTGAGCTGCGGCGAGATGCCTACGCCCGCGTGGTGTTGAATAACCTTTATAAGCAGACGCCGATTCAGGCCAACTTTGGCGTCAATATGCTGGCGCTGGTCAACAGCGAACCGCAGCTTTTGAGCATTCGACAGGCGCTGCAAGTCTTTCTAGACTTCCGGGTAGAGACGATTACCCGCCGTACTCGCTACGAATTGCGTAAGGCAGAAGATCGGGATCACATTCTGCAAGGTTTGCTGGTGGCGCTTGCCAATCTAGATCAGCTTATTGCGATTATTCGCCATGCTGCCGATACGGCCACGGCACGCCAAGAGCTGATGGAAACCTACAGCCTATCGGAAACGCAGGCCGATGCCATTCTGCAAATGCAGTTGCGTCGGTTGACGGCGCTAGAGGCCGAAAAAATCCAGAAAGAGCATGACGATCTGCAAATCAAAATTGCCGACCTGCTGGATATCCTGGCGCGGCGCGAACGGATTCTGCAAATCATTGAAACAGAGGTGGCAGAGATTCGAGCAGCTCATGTTACGCCACGCCGTACCATTATCGAAACGGCGGATGGCGAGCTGGGCGATATCGACCTGATTGCCAATGAGCAAGCGATTCTGTTGCTGACGGAGCAGGGCTATATCAAGCGTATGCCCGTCAGCACCTTTGAAGCCCAGAGTCGCGCCACGCGAGGCAAGGCGGGCACCCGCATGAAGGAAGATGACGGCATTGAGCACTTCCTCACCTGTAACGATCACGACAGTATTTTGTTCTTTAGCGATCGCGGCATCTCCTACTGCGTCAGAGCCTACCAGATTCCGACCGCTTCCCGAACGGCTAGGGGAACGCCGATCGTGCAGATGCTGCCGATCTCCCACCAGGAAAAAATCACCTCCATTATTCCGGTTTCAGAATTTACCGATAACGAATATTTGGTGATGCTGACGCAAAAAGGCTTCATCAAGAAAACCGAGCTGTCTGCCTTTAGCCATATTCGGGCTAACGGCCTGATCGCCATTTCATTAGAAGAAGAAGATCAGCTCCGCTGGGTGCGGCTGGCACGCGCCGAAGATAGCGTGATGATCGGCACTCGGCAGGGTATGACCATTCACTTCCGCTCTAACCATGAGCAACTGCGTCCGTTGGGCAGACCCACACGCGGCGTGAAGTCGATGGCGCTCCGCAAAGGCGATGAGCTGATTAGTATGGACATCTTGCCCAGCCAGGTGGTTGCCAGCATTGCCGAGAGCGAGGAAGCTGAAGTCGAGGCCGAATCTGAAGAGCTAGAGGTGGATGAACGCAGCCAAGGCCCTTGGGCGCTCGTCATCACAATGGGCGGACTAGGCAAGCGCGTTCCGGTAGGGCAATTTCGCCTGCAAAAGCGGGCAGGCTTGGGGCTGCGTGCCATCAAGTTCCGCAAACCGGGCGATCGCCTTGCGGCTCTGCAAGTCGTCAATGAAAATGACGAAATTATCATTATCACCAGCCGGGGCATTATTATTCGTCAGACCGTTAACGCTATCTCTTGCCAGTCGCGGGCGGCAACCGGGGTGAGAGTGCAGCGGCTGGATGAAGATGACGCGATCGTAGGAATTGCGCTGGTGCCTCCTTCGGGCGAAGAGCCAACGACGATCGGAGATGGCACGGCTGAGACTACGGTGGATGTGCTGAGTCAGTCGGTTGAGCCAGGTGCCGAGCCAGATGCTGAGCCAGGTGCTGAGCTAGGTGCGGAGTCTAGTGCAGCGCTGGGCGCGGATATTGGCGCAGAAGCAGAGACAGAAACTGGCGATGATCTCACCGATCCGCTCCCAGAATAATATCTAAACTGCGGGTGGCAATTTCGTAAGGCTCATAGTTCTGGCTATCGCCTTTGTTGGTCCAAACGGCGATCGTCAAATCATGGACAGGGAGGTACAGCAAAATGGAGGAAAATCCTGTGGTGGTGCCCATCTGCCCCCAGGCTTCTCCCCAAGAGGTGATCGTATGCCGGATGCCTAGCCCATAGCCGCCTTTGCCATCCTCAAGGGTCAGCATTTGATCGAGCCTGCTGGGATAGAGCAAAGCATCGGCTGTCCCTGAGTTGCCGCTGGCTGCACTCTCTCGAAAGAGCGCCTGAAAAAATCGGGTCATATCTGAGGTGTTGGAAACAATGCCGCGATCGCCCAGCCCTAAGCCCGCATTGATCAACGGCTGGGTCACGTTGTCAAGCTTGTCATCACCGTTCCAGTCTTCGTACCCTTGGGTAAAGCCGCCCGGAATGGGATCATGCCGCTCTAAAAAAGTATTTTCAAGCTTTAGCGGCTTCGAGATCCGATCCCTCAGCACTTTTGCCAAAGGCTGATCGGCCACCTTCTCAATGATGATCTGTAACAGCAAATAATTAGTAGTGGAATGAAAATACAGATTGCGGGGCACGGCTGTTTCCCGCTGGGGCAAGAACGCTAAGACTTGCTCAGCCGACCATTCCCGTTTGGGGTTGGCGAGGACGGCCTGTTTAAAAGCCTGGGGATTGGGTCTTGCCAAGCTGCTAGAGTGGTTAAGCAACTGCCGGACTG
The DNA here is from genome assembly GCA_036703255.1 of Coleofasciculaceae cyanobacterium. Lineage (GTDB taxonomy): Bacteria > Cyanobacteriota > Cyanobacteriia > Elainellales > Elainellaceae > Drouetiella. The sequence goes on along the minus strand of DATNPL010000092.1, from coordinate 23,335 downwards.
TGAGGGTTTTGCTGTCTTCTAGCTGAGCCATGACGGCCTTGGGCAGATAAGTACTGATTTTCTCATCCAAATTTAGGAGGTCGTCTTCAGCCAACTGAAGGCAAATCACTGCAATAAACAATTCAGTGAGATTGGCAATGCGGAAGCGATCGGTAGGCTTGAGCAAAGTTTTCGCTTGACGATCGCTCAAGCCTGCGGCACCCATCCAGACCCCGTCAGACGTGACAATATGCAAAACAATGCCCGGCAGCTCGTCTTCACCGACGTTGCGATTCAGCATTCTTTGCAGCCGATTTGTCACCTGGGGCGGAAAAGGCTGGAGTTTGCCCTGGGTTTGGGCGGCTGACCAAGCCTGCAAAGGCACGATCGCCTCTTCTAGATTTTCCTGACTAGCTCCGCGACAGCCTGCAAGCGCTAAGGTAAGAAGAATCGCGATCGCCAAGCCTTTGAATCTGATAAGCGCCATGTTTCTCCACCGTTGTCTCAGGGCAGCCTTGCTCACCCTACAACTTAACCTGTAGTCTTCTCAACGCGCAGTAACTCTGGCACATTGTGATTCCAACGCCTTCCCAAAAACCGCATATTTTTTCTCTCCGCCCTGCTATGCAGCCGCTACTGCTGGCCTTCGGTAGCGGCATCCTCATGGGGTTGACGCCCGCTCCAGCCAATCTCTGGATTTTGGCCTGGGTGGCGCTGGCTCCCCTCTGGGTTTTGGTGGTAGGCCAAGAACCTGGCCAAAGTAAGCTTGCTACGGTTTTCCGCTATGCCTTGGCCTGGGGCATCGGCTATCACGGCTTGGCGCTGTCCTGGATTACGGGGCTACATCCGCTGACCTGGATGGGGGTGCCCTGGCTGGCTAGCGTGGTGATTACGATCGCCTGCTGGATTATTGTGACGCTATGGGGGGCGGCCATTGCCGTTACCTGGGCAGTAGGTGTGAGCCTGCTGCTGCGTGCAGTCCATCGGGTGAGGCAAGGCAAAGGACAATCGCCCTTCTGGCGTACCTTGATAGGAACGGCTCTATGGTGTGCAGTCGAGGCGTTTTGGAGTCAGGGAATCTTGTACTGGACATCGCTGTCCTACACGCAAAGTCCCCATAATTTGCTGATTTTGCACCTGGGTCAGCTTTCAGGAGAGTCTGCCGTGACGGCTGCGATCGTCTTGGTCAATGCCTGCTTAGCCGAAGCCTGGATTGCCCTAAACCTGAGGAATGTTTTCCGGGCACGGCTGCTGCTGTTGGCAGGTTTGGTGAGCTTGATCAGCTTACACCTGGTCGGTTGGGGGCTATACCGTCAGCCCATTGCCGATGATCCTGCGTCTTCGCTCAAGGTGGGCATTATTCAGGGCAATGTGCCAACCCGAATCAAGCTGTTTGCACAGGGAGAAAGACTGGCGATCGATCGCTATGTTCAAGGCTATAACAAGCTGGTCGATGAAGGGGTAGAGGCGGTTCTCACGCCCGAAGGCAGCTTTCCCTGGCTGTGGGTGGGGCGCGCCAATCAGGCACAAAATCCTCTTTATCAGGCAATTCGATCGCGTGGGGTGCTGGCTTGGGTCGGCACAGTGGGAGTACGGCAGAGCCATATTACCCAAACGCTGTTTACGATTACGGGGACTGGAGAGATTTTTAGCCGCTACGACAAGGTCAAGCTGGTTCCCTTGGGTGAGTATGTGCCGTTTGAGTCGGTGGTCGGCGGGGTCATCGGTCGGCTCTCGCCCGTCGGGGCTTCTATGCTGCCGGGTGATCCTGATCAAACGATGGATACGCCCTTTGGCAAAGCGATCGCCGGGATTTGTTACGAGTCGGCTTTTTCCCAGATTTTTCGTCACCAGGCGATCGCAGGCGGACAGTTTATTCTGACGGCCTCTAACAACGATCCCTACAGCGCGGCCATGATGGCTCAGCACCATGCGCAAGATGTGATGCGAGCCATTGAAACCGATCGCTGGGCGGTGCGTGCCACCAATACAGGCTTTTCGGGCATTGTTGATCCTCGCGGCAGAACCCAGTGGATCTCTGGCTTTCGCACCTATGAAACCCATGCCCACACTATCTACCGCCGTCAGACCCAAACCCTCTATGTACAGTGGGGCGACTGGCTAACGCCGCTGCTGCTGCTGGGGGCGATCGCCGGATTGATGGGCTCGTTGGTCGTCCGCCCCTAGCGGCCTTCTACTGCTTTTCGGCCTTACTGCTTTTCCACCTTATAGACATGAAAACTGCTGAGCACCCCTGCTGTTTCAAAGTGGTAGCTGGGCAGTGAGCCGCTGAGAAAATCGGGCAGCAGCTCTCCCGGCACCAGATCTGTCTTGTAAATGCTGAGGAAAAGAAAATTTTGGCGTTGGGTATTGGCCGAAATCAGGTTTTGAATCTGAGACTGATTGGATTTGACCAACGAATTGCAGGGAGCCTGTAGGGCAATACCCGCCTTGGCGCAGGTATCTTCCTGCAAATATTCACCTAGCTTTTGGGCGGCAAATCTTTCGTAGGCGGCCTGGTCAGGATTGGTTATGGCTGTGGCGGCGGCCAAACCCACAAAAACCAGTCCGAGCAGTGAGATCGTAAGCTTGAGCGGAGTCATGGCGATCGCAATTGAGGTAGAGGGCAGTGGAATAACTCGATCGTCGCAGATCGAAGCAGATGAATGCGTTTTGATCAGGCAAACAAATCCTGAATAAGGGACGACTGAATTGGGCATAATGTTCTATGCTTATCTGCTTTAGGCAATTTGCCCAGAGGTCTAGCTATAGGCCGTGAGGCAGAGAGATGCTGAAGCGGAGAGATGTGGCGGCGGCAAAATCTCCTGTTCGTCAGGGCTATTACTATGACTACAGAGGCAGATAGGGAGTTTACTCAATTGGATCATGGGACAGATGGGTAACGTAACAGAATGTAAAAAAAGAAATGGCTAAAGCTCCAGCAGACGTATCATCACTGCGAGTATTGTTTACGCTCAGATGTTTTTTGCGCTCTCCTACTAGACTCACATTGTTTGACTGATGATATTGGACTGATGATGGATCTAGCGGACTTAGCGATCGACTGATTGCTCTCTGAGCAGGTGTTGCACTGTCGAATCAGGTTAAAAGGGGCTGACCTCTTAAAACTTGCTTAAATTAAATTTTTTAGAGTGGGACAGCTCACCGATAAAAACGGCAGAGCATCAGCATTCATTGTGAGTTGAGAGTCAATCTAGGTCTGAGCGTAAAGGAATTTTTTGTTGTCACAAAAATATAAATCGATTAAAGTCTAGCTACACCTGTAGGTCTACAAGCATGGTATATACCTCAAAGCCAGATCCTCAAATGATTAGCCCACTCGAACCGATGGATTTTTCATCGCTCCTCGACCCTTCGCTGCTGCAAACCGCACGCCAAATTTACCGAACTTACTACGAAGTGCATCCTGAACAAACTCGTCGCCCCATTGGCATTGCGATCGATCGCAATAACCATCGCGGTAAGCTGATCTTCGGTCAAAAACCGATCCTATTGCCCAAGGAATGTTTTGTTCCCCTGAGCCAGATCGAGTCTGGCCTCCTCTAGTCCTGTTTAGCCCCGTGGTTAAACTCAGTGATTAGACCAAGCGTTTAGACCGAGTGCGATCGCGCATCCAAAATGGACTGAATCGGTAACTTGAAGATGGCCCAGGCGCTGTAGCGATCGGAAAGATTAATTCCCAAAGCTGACTTGACCAGATAGAGCAGATAAAGCGAAAAGAGAATAAATGCTACGGTGCGAAACGTTTTAATCATGGATGGTTTGAGCGTTTGGGGTAAGCTCTTGATGGGATGCTTGACGAAAGAGGTAGAGCCAATCAGTCAAGAGTAATAACAGCAGGGTTAGGCTCCATTTCTGAAGTGTGGCTGAAGCCGATGAGCAAACGCGATCCATTCACCATGCGATCCCATGCGATCAACAGATCCTGATTTAGTCACCTATCAAGACGTAGAAGCGGCTGCTCTCCGCCTACAGGGAACGGCAAATCTAACGCCCGTCGTCACATCGCGCACGGTCAACGATCGCACCCGCAGCCAGGTCTTTTTTAAGTGCGAAAACTTTCAAAGAACCGGATCGTTTAAGTTTCGAGGAGCCTATAGCGCTCTGTCTAAGCTGTCTCCGGCACAAAGGCAGCTTGGCGTAGTCACCTATTCTTCCGGCAACCATGCCCAGGCGATCGCCCTTTCGGGTCAGCTCTTAGGTATCTCCACGGCGATCGTGATGCCGCAGGATGCGCCTGTGGTGAAGCAAGAGGCCACGCGGGGATACGGCGCAGAAATTGTTTTTTACGATCGCGCCAGCACCCGGCGTGAGGAACTCTGTCAGCAGCTTGCCCAAGAGCGAGGCGCGTTGATTATCCCACCGTTTGATCATGTTGACGTAATTCCAGGGCAAGGCACAGCCGCCAAAGAGTTGATTGAAGCAGTGGGTCAGCTAGATCTGCTGCTGGTGTGCTGTGGGGGTGGCGGCTTGCTGTCGGGCTGCGCGATCGCCGCAGATGCCCTATCGCCGGGATGCCGGGTCGTGGGCGTAGAACCCGAAGCTGGAGATGACATGACGCGATCGTTTCAAACCCAGACTTGGCAATCGGTGACTCACCCAGACACGATCGCGGATGGGGCACGCACGCTGCGACCGGGCGATCTGACACTGCCGCTCGTTTTGCGCTATGTGCAAGCGATGGTAACGGTTTCAGATGAGGCGCTGCTGCGATCGATGTTCTTTCTTTGGGAGCGCATGAAGCTGTTAGTAGAGCCGACAGGCGCTCTAGCTACGGCTGCTTTGCTAGAGGGAATCGCTAGCGCTCCAGGCGGTCGGGTTGGAGTCATTATCAGCGGCGGCAATGCCGATATCCAGCAGCTAACGCGATTGAGAACCTCCTGAAGCTTAAAAAGCTTGCGATCTTCTGTAGCTTCTAGAACGCCTGAATCCACTCCAGAATTTCATACTCTGTCCAAATGCCGTTTTGCCAATAGGGATCGGCTTCTACCAACTGACGAGCGGCAGCTTCATCAACGGCTTCGTATACGGCAAACACACGGGTTAAGTCTTTGGTTGGCCCGATGGTTATGAGCGACCCTGCGGCCTTAAGTTCGGCCAGACGATCGAGATGCGCCTGACGATAGGGCGCGCGTTTTTCCAGCACATCAGGGCAGTAGCTGCCCCAAAGAACATATTTAGGCATAGACCTGTTGAGACGATAAATGGCTTAATTTGAGATCCAAAAGCTGGCTAGCTTCTTAGCTCTGCCTGAAACTTTTCTTCTAGCACTTCCCGGACTTTTTGCTGAATCGGGTCTACGTCTTGATCGGTGAGCGTGCGATCGCCCGTTCGATATACCAGCCGGAAAGCCAGACTGCGCTTGCCCTCGGGTACATTCTCGCCTTTGTACTCATCAAACAGCGCCACAGACTCTAGCAATTTACCCCCCGCCTGTTTCAGGGCACGCTCGATTTCGGCCACCGAGAATTGTGTTGGGGCAAAGAAGGCAATGTCGCGATCGGCAGCCGGATAGGCCGAGTAGGCATGAAACAGCGGCACCAACACCTCATCCTGAATCATGTGATTCACCATTACTTCAAGATTGAGTTCAAACACATACAGGGCATCGGGCAGGCCGCGCTCTTGCCGAATTTGAGGATGCAGTTGACCCAAGGTGCCTAGACGATTGCCATTGATCCATAGGGATGCTGTACGTCCGGGGTGCAGCAAAGCGTTACGGCGATCGGGCTGATATTCTACATCCAGACTGAGCCGCTTGAAGACACTTTCCAAAACGCCTTTGGCTTCAAACCAGGTCAGCGGATTTTCTTTACCGCTCTGTACCCAGCGCCCCTCAACGGGATCGCCCCCCAGAATGCCCGACACCAGATCGGTTTCGTTGAGTCCGTCTTCTTCGCGCCAAAACACCCGCCCCACCTCAAAAGCGTTGAGAGCGCCATTGCCCTGCTCCAGGTTGTATTGAAAGGCATCAATCAGCGCTGAAAGTAGCTCCGTTCGCAGAGCCGAATACTCGACAAATAGCGGATTTGCCAAAGAAACCTGATTGTCGGCGGTGGCTTTCACTAGGGAATAGTGCAACACCTCCGTTAGCCCTGCCGCCCGAAACGCCGCATGAATTTTGCGCAGTGCCGCTGCTTCGTCGGGGAGGTATCCTGCCTCGCTCTTATCGGGCAGGGTGTCGCAAAAATTGTTGTAGCCATAAAGTCTTGCCACCTCTTCGATCAGGTCAATTTCTCGCTCAAGATCTCGATAGCGGTAAGGGGGAATCATCACCGCCCAAACCCCTTCGCTGATAGGAGCCAACTGGCAGCCCAGCGCTGTCAGCGTCCGTTCGACATCAGCTGCCGTCAGTTCGCCAATATCCTCTTCCGTCAGATCGTCAGCTTTGACCGCAGGGTTAAGAATAACCAGACCCAAAACTTGATTAACCCGCTCTAACCGCAGCTCGATCGTGCGAGGAGCGATCGCTCGTCCGGGACGGGCATCATCTGTGGCTTGGATGCCAACGGTGCCCCCTGCCAGCTCGGTGATCAGGTGCAGCGCCCGCCGATGGGCTGTCTCTAGTGCCGCCGGGTTCACCCCTCGCTCATAGCGAGCCGAGGCTTCAGTCCGTAGCCCTTGAGAACGTGCCGATCGCCGGATCGCTACCGTGTCAAAGATCGCCGCCTCTAATAAGATGTTTTGCGTCTGGGCAGAAACTTCAGTCTCTTCACCGCCCATCACGCCTGCTAGCGCCACGGGTTTGTCGTTGGCTGTAATCAGCAGTGCCGGGTCTTGCAGCGTTCGGGTTTGGCTGTCGAGGGTGGTCAGGGTTTCGCCAGAGCGGGCAAAGCGGACGCCGATCGCTAGATTTCCAGAGCCAGCTCCAGCCAGACGATCGCCGTCAAAGGCATGCAGCGGCTGTCCCCATTCCAGCAAAACCAGGTTGGTGACATCTACGACGTTGTTGATTGGGCGTGTCCCAGCCGCCAGCAGCTTGCGCTGTAGCCAAAGCGGAGAAGGTGCAATCTTTAGTCCGGCGATCGTAGTGCCAATATAAATGGGGCAAGCGATCGGTTCAGAAACTTTAATGGTGAGGCGATCGCCCTGACCCACAGAAATTTCAGGCACCTCCGGCAGGTTGAGCTTGCCGCCCGTGAGTGCAGCCACTTCTCTGGCAATGCCGACCATGCTGAGGGCATCGGCTCGGTTGGCCGTTGAGGTCAAATCCAGCACCACATCGTCCAGCCCCAGTTCAGGACGGGCATCGGCTCCGGGCTTGAGGTCGGGTTGCGTAAAAATGTGAATGCCTTCGGACTCTTTGGCTAAGCCCACTTCGGCCAGAGAGCAAATCATCCCTTCTGAGGGCACATCTCGCAGCTTGCGGGGCTTAATCTTCAGGTCAATTTTGGGCAAATAAGTGCCCAAGGTTGCCACGGGCACGAAAATATCGGCTCGGACGTTGGCGGCTCCACACACGATCGTCGAAGGAGTTGCCGCCCCAATATCGACGGTACAAACGCTGAGCTTATCGGCATTGGGGTGCGGCTGGCGCGTCAAGACTTTGCCGATCACGACACCTTTGGCCCAAGTGCGGCGGTCTTCAATCTCTTCTACCTCAAACCCTGCCATCGTCAGCGTATTTGCCAGATCCTCAGGGGTGAGGGTGAAATCTACCAGTTCCCGTAGCCAATTCAATGAGATCCGCATTGCGCCGCCTGTGTTCTGTCGATCGAAGTCTAAATTTGTCAAAGTTGACCCTGTTAATTCTATCGCTCTGTGGTCTGAAAGTCTGTGGTCTGCGAGTCAGGGGTCTGCGGGTTTGGGGCAGCAGTTCTGATTGTGGGCAGTTCCTCACGAAGCCGTTGATCGCAAATGAGGGTTTTGCGATCAACGGCTTCGTGGATTACAGAACACCGGAAACTCAAGCGTAAGGGTTTAGCATTCGGGCAACCCTCTTTGCTACGACCAAGGGCACATCTGCCGAATGCTAAACCCCCACAGGTATATCGGTTTTATTTCGTTCTCGTTCCTAAACCCCGAATCTGCGGCTTGAAAGTGCTTTTCGGTAAGATGAAGGCAAGCCTCTACCCCCTGCCTCACCATGAAAAACTCCGCCTACTCTGGTGCTCACCCTGATGTCTCCTCAGACTCGACTGCATCTGGAACTTGGTCAGCCTCTTGGCAAAGCATTGCGCAAAGTCGCGCCTGGTTTTTGTTGCTGACCGTGATTGGCTGCGCTAGCAGCGTTACCTATGCCCACCCGCCTCTGGTGGCTTTTGCGGCGATCGCCGGGACGACCCTCAAACCTAAATCTGCGCTTGGGTCTGCCCTGACGGTTTGGCTAGCGAGTCAGCTTTATGGCTATGTGTTAAGGGGCTATCCTCACACTTCCGAGTCTCTGATCTGGGGGTTGGTTATGGGCTTGGGCATGTTGGCCGTAGTGCTACTGGCTGCCCTGCGACCCGACTTTAGCCGCCGTAGAGCTTCAGGACATGCGGCCTGGGTGGCGATCGCCCTCAGCGTTGGCTTTCTGATCTTTGAGGGATTGGTGCTGTCCTGTGGCTTTTTGCTCACCGGAACCCATGTTTTTACCGGGGCAACCCTAGCGCTGCTCCTATTTAAGGAAACCCTTTGGACGATCGCGCTAGCGGCCTTACATGGATTTTTAGCTTGGCGCAAAACGGGAGTTTTGACCGTTAGTTCATAAGCAACCGTTTCATCAATACCCAGGCGAACCATAACGATGAGGAAGCCGTAATAATGTCTGATGCTGCTCATCATGTCGTGATTGCCGGAGCGGGAGTCACGGGTCTGACGCTGGCCTATCTCTTGGCTCAGCGATCGATCAAAGTGACGTTGATTGAAGCGGCATCGAGCTTCGATCGGGTGTTTCGTGGCGAAGGATTGATGCCAGGAGGATTGCAAGTTTTAGAGCAAATGGGGCTACTGCACCTGCTGCAACAGTTGCCCACAAGGCAGATTCAAACCTGGGAATTTATCGTAAACGATCGCACCTTTATCCAGGCTCATGAGCCAGAAAGCCTGGGTCTTTATCGCCCCACCATCATTTCACAGCCTTTGTTTTTGGAAGCTCTGCTGAGTTGGGCGCAGGCGTTGCCCTGTTTTCATTTCATCCGCGGCACGGTTCAGGCTTTGTTGCGCGATGCAAACGAGCGAATTTGTGGCGTAGAGGTGCGACAAGCCGAAAGCACTTTGGCGATCGCGGCTGACTTGGTGATTGGGGCAGATGGGCGCGGCTCTGCGGTGCGGCGGTTAGCAAACTTGTCTCTTAAAAAGCGAGACTATGATGCCAACGTTTTATGGATGCGGCTAGCGGCTCCTTTGCCAGAGCGCGATCGCGCTACTTTTTATGGATTTATTCGAGGAACTGAGAGCCTGGGAGCCTATACCTCTTGGGATGACAGCCTGAAAATCGCCTATATTTTGCCCGATGAACAGCCGCTCAAAGAAAAGGCGATCGACTGGAAAGCGATCGACTGGGCTAGCCGCATTGCTGCCCTCGTGCCGCCTGCTTTTGCCGAGCATGTCCGCGCCAACGCCGATAAGCTAGAGCCGCCTGTGTTGCTCAAGGTGGTGTTTGGGTGCTGTCCTCAATGGCACAGTCCTGGCGTTTTGCTGCTGGGCGATGCGGCGCACCCGATGGCTCCTATTCGTGCCCAGGGCATTAATGTGGCACTGCGAGATGTGGCGGTAGCGGTTAATCATCTACTGCCGATCTTGCAGCCTGTGTTGCCAGATGCTGCCTCACCGGATGCCCTGCCTGCGTCTAGGCTAGCGGCGATCGATGTGGCGCTTCAGACGATTCAAGCTGAGCGACAGCCAGAAATTCTGCGCTGCCAAGATCTACAATATCGGGAGCAGCATCAGGTTACTCAGATTTGTCGCTCGGCTGTGCTCCAGCAAATGCTGACGGCTGCCGCCCCTCTCACCCGTCCGATCGCTGGAAAAATCTGGATGATGCGCCAACGGCAGTTGCGGTTTGGGGTGCGACCTGTGGCACTGGCAGAAGCTGCACTGACCACTACCCAATCTGCGGTCGATCGAGTATATTGACTCCGGGTGCGGTGGGTCAACGCAATGCAGGAGGGTTTAAGTGTGAATGAGAGCAGTCTGCCTCAGGTTTCTGAGCCACTGAGTTCTAAGTCACTAAGTTCTGAGCCATCCAGTTCTGAGCCATCCAGTTTTGAGCCACCCAGTTCTGAGCTATCCAGTTCTGAGCCATCCAGTTCTGAGCTATCCAGTTCTGAGCCATCCAGTTCTGAGTTTCTTAACTCTGAGTTTTTAAGTGCTGAGCCATCCGGTGAGTCTTCTAGTGAGCCAATGAGTGCAGAACCTTTGAGGGATCTTCCAAGTTCAAGTCACGATATTCCAATGGCTGTACGAGAAGCCCCCTCCTTGGCTCCTCAGGCCACAGTCAAGTCAAGCCGTTTGCTGTTGGGTTTGGGCAGCATGAGCGCGATCGCCCTTCTTGCCGTTGGTTCATTTGTGGCGATGCGATCGCAGTCTGCCAACTCTACGGTGGGCACGGTCGCGAGTCCAACGGCTCAGTCTTCTCCCGGTGCGGCATCCAGCCAGGTCAGCTCGGAGGTGGCTACAGCCTCGCCGACGCAAACCACGATGAATCATTTCCCCTACAGTGAAGCGCCCCAAGGGGAACTGACGCCCATTACCCCCAATGGCGATATTTTGATGCGTAAGGCGGCTGCGGCTAAGTTTGTAGAAATGCAGGATGCTGCCAGAGCCGCAGGCATCAGTCTAGAGCCGATTTCAGGTTTTCGCTCTCAGGAAGACCAAAACCATCTCTTTTTTGATGTCAAAGCGCAGCGAGGTCAGGATACGGCCACCCGCTTAGAAGTGAGTGCGCCTCCGGGCTACAGCGAACACCACACGGGTTATGCCGTGGATATTGGCGATGGCGATCGCCCTGAGTTAAATCTCCAAACTGAGTTTGAAACGGCTCAGGCGTTCCAATGGCTCAAGGAAAATGCGGCTTTTTACAGCTTTGAGCTGTCTTTTCCCAAAAATAATACCCAGGGGGTGAGCTATGAACCCTGGCACTGGAGGTTTGTGGGCGATCGCAACAGCCTGGAAACCTTTTATCGCGCCAAAGCCTTGACCCCCTCAAAGGCGGCGAAGTAAGGCTGCTTTAGCTCTATCCCTCATTACGGATTTTATATGGGGGAGTTTGTGCGCGCAGGGCACAAACTCCCCTGACAAAGCCCGAAGCAAGCCCGCCGCAGGCGGGCTTGCTTCGGGCTTTGTTTCAAAATGAGAATTGCTGACCAGCTCATTGAGTCAATCGGGTTAAAAGTTAAACGGTGTAGGATAGAAGCTAAGGTTGCTTAACATTTGGCGATCGCCCTACCTCTTTTCTACTGCCGTGAGCCAAACTACTCTCAACCTCGTTGCTGTCACTATTTTTGCCCTGGTCATGTCTACGCTGCTGGGGCCTTTGCTGCATATTCCAGAGTATGTTCCGGCGATCGCGGCTTTTGGCATTTTGGGTGTTGCCACGCTAGACACGCTCAACTGGCAAGGGCGAGCCGGAACGCTGCTATTAGACTGGCTAGCCAGCTTTTCTCCAGCGCATCGCGCCCGCGTCACACGACATGAAGCAGGGCACTTTCTCACGGCACATCTGCTCGAAATTCCGGTGACGGGCTATACCCTCAGCGCCTGGGAAGCTTTTCGGCAAGGACAGCCCGGACAGGGGGGCGTTAGCTTTGGCTCGGCAGAACTGGAAACGGCTCTAGAGCAAGGCACAATTTCGGCTCAGTTGGTCGATCGCTTTTGTACGGTGCTGATGGCTGGAACGATGGCCGAGTCGCTAGTCTATGGCGATGTGCAGGGCGGTGCAGACGATCGCCAAAAGCTGCGGCTGCTCTGGGCGCAGATGCGTCGTCCCCCAGCAGAAGGTGAAATGAAAGAGCGGTGGTCAAAGCTGCGGGCAAAAACGCTGCTGGAATCTAACTGGGATGCCTATGAAGCGCTGGTTGTGGCGATGGAAATGGGTCTGTCGGTGGAAGGCTGCTGTACCTTAATTGACCAGCATCAGATTATAGAATCTTCAGAGATTAACGAAACCCTTGAAGCTAGCTCGTGAGCGTTTTGCATCTTTATGGCTGAATTTGAAAAAAGCGAACGGGAAAAGATGTTGGCGGGAGAGCTGTACTTCGCCACAGATCCAGAACTCACAACTGAGGCGGTGCGGGCTTGGCAGCTCTTGCGGCAGTATCGCGAGACGACTGAGGCAGACTGGGACAGCCGCGAAGCCATTCTGAGCCAGCTATTTGCCTCTACTGGCGTCAAACCCCGGATCATTCCTCCGTTTCACTGCGACTATGGCAGCAATATTGTCGTGGGCGATCGCTTTTACATGAACTATGGCGGCGTCATTCTCGACTGCAACCGGGTCGAAATCGGCGATGACGTACTTTGTGCGCCCTATGTGCAAATTTATGCGGCGCACCACCCCACCGATCCGGCTACTCGCCTTACGGGGGCAGAGTTGGCTTCTCCGGTTCGCATTGGCAACAATGTTTGGATCGGAGGTGGCGTCATCATTTGTCCAGGTGTAACCATCGGTGACAACACGACGATCGGTGCCGGAAGTGTCGTGGTGAAAGACATTCCGGCCAATGTGGTGGCTGTGGGCAATCCTTGTCGGGTCGTGCGATCGGTAACGCCGCCAGCGGGATAAGACAAGATCCTAAACAAAGGTAAAGCCTTTGCTGAAATTCACGATCGCCCTGTTGTCAATCACGCCGATTAGCTCTGGCCTCGGCTGTCCCTGAGTTAGCGTAATCAGGGTATCTGTGCCGGACTTTCTCAAGGCGTAATGGCTGGCCTTGCCTCTTAACTGAATGCGATCGCCCTCGCTAAAATTGAAGTCTTTGAGACTGGCGTAATCAGTATTGCCAGATTGGGAAGGCTTTAGATCGTTGTAGAAAACGGCGGCTTTGCTACCCAACACAAAGGTATCTCGTCCTGCGCCGCCCGTTAGCTCATCCACTTCTGCAAACCCTGCGCGTTTTGCTGTTGGATCGACTCCCACAAGCTGGTCATTTCCCAGACCCCCATGCAGCCGATCGCTGCCTGCGCCGCCCTCCATGCGATCGTTCCCCAAATCTGATCCAGCTAGCGAGATGGTGACTGAGGGGTCGGTCGTCAGATTGTAGCTGAGGCTGTAGTCGCCCAAAACATCTGTGCCTGCCCCGCCGCTGAGGCGATCATTACCTTCGCCGCCGCTGAGGTAGTCGTCGCCAGTGCCCCCGTCAATTTGATCATTGCCTGCATCTGCTCCGTTCAGGGTGTAAGAGCTGGCAGGATCACTGCTTGACAGATAGCTAAAGTCGTAGGCTCCTAAAATATCATTTTCGTTGCCGCCTAGAAGGCGATCGCTGCCTTCGCCGCCGCTGATCATATCGCTGCCATCACTGCCCTCTAGCCAATCGTTGCCTGGGTCAATTAGATAGGAGGTAAAGGCGGCATCAACCTTGACCCCTGAGCCGCCGACTTGTCCTAAAAAATCATTGCCTGCGCCGCCGATCAGCGTGTCGTTGCCGCTGTTGCCCACAGCCAAATCATTGTGGTTGCCTGTGTCAATGCGATCGTCGCCTTCTCTCCCAAAAATGACATCATTGCCGTCGTAGCCATAGATCGCATCGTTTAAGGCATTGAAGTTGCTGTCGCCATAAAGAATATCTCGATTAGGAGTCCCAAATCGGTCTGTCATGTAGTCACCCGTTGATTACCTGATGCATAGTGCGGCTAGCATACTTCTTGATCTATACCACCGTTGCACCTGACAAGAGCCTAGCCTGTTTCTTGAAAAGTGGCTATCCAAAACAGTATCTCGGCGTCATAATCTCAGTGTCATATCGGGCTATCTGATGACAGTCTGAGATGATAAATGCGATCGATGATGCTATGGGATGCCAATATTCCTTAAATGCTAAAATTCAAAGTCGTCAACTGAATCAGAATCAGTATCTTGATGAAACATAGGCGTTGTGTGAGAAAAATCTTCTAGAAGTTACCTCTCTTTCCTCAATGGAGGCTGCGTGATTCATTTTCTGGGTTCTGCCTTAGTGAAGACTTAAACCTGAGAGGAGTTTGAAAGACTACAGTCATCCCTCAAACCGCTCCTCTATTTTGTGATTCATAATACAAAAAAACCTGTACTCTCGCTGCCTTGGTCGATCGCAGGTTTACCCAGAGTCCGTAATCGCACCGCCCGTCGGGTTAAATCCGTAAGTTGGCTTAAGGAATAAATCCCTCATTGATGAGAAATGTTAAACTTCGCAATGTAACCCTCTGAATCCTTCAAACCTACGCAGTCAGAAGATATGGCAAGGAGAATCTGATGCTTGACTATCTTCCACCGTTAAATGATCACAACCTGCCGTACCCCGACACCATTCATCCGATCGTCGTCCATTTTGTGATCGCGATGGTGCTGTTCTCATTTGTCTGTGATGCGATCGGCTACTTCACCAAAAATACTCGCCTGTATGAGGTGAGCTGGTGGAATCTGTTTTTTGCCACTATTTCTATTTTTATTGCCGTTTTGTTTGGTCAGGTCGAGGCAGGGCTGTCAGAACCGTATGATGCCGTCGAACCTGTGCTGAATTTGCACACGCTGATCGGCTGGTCGCTGTCGGCGGTGATTACGGCAATCACGGCATGGCGCTATATTCTTCGCGCCAAAGATCCGCTCAGGGTGCCTTTCTCTTTCATCGGCGCAGGGCTGCTGCTGACGATTTTGGTATGTTATCAGGTCTACTTGGGGGATGAACTCGTGTGGGTCTATGGCCTGCATACGGTGCCGATCGTTGAAGCGATTAAGAAGGGCGTGCTGCGATGAACTCCGAACTGATCGATCAACTCGGCTCACAGCTGGGAGCCAATGGTTTACCCTACGCAATTCCCATCCACCCTAACCTCGTCCATCTGACGCTGGGCTTGTTCATTATCGGCATTGCTTTTGATATCGCAGGAGCGCTGTTTCCGTTAGAAAAACAAATTCTCAAGTTTCTATCGCTCACGGTGGTGCGATCGAACTTCTTTGATGTGGGCTGGTACAACGTCTTGGCTTCAGCCGTGATCACATTCTTCACGGTGGCGGCAGGCTTCTACGAAATCATGCTGGCAGAACCGCCTGCTGACGTTAAAAGCGCCTGGGGCTTACAGGCTATGGAAACCATGCTTTGGCATGGGGTCGGCGGTGTGTTGCTGCTGTTTCTAATCGTGAGTATGACCGTATGGCGAGGGTTTCAGCGGTTTGCATGGCGGAACGACATGGCCAGACAGGTGCAGTGGAGCTATTTGGCGGGTGGCCTGGTGATTTTGTTTCTGATGTTTGTGCATGGCACGCTGGGTGCCCATCTGGCAGGGGAATTTGGCGTACACAATACGGCGGCAGGTCTACTGCAACAGGGCAAAGATCCCAGCCTGTTTTTGAAGTAGGGCGACCCGATGGAATTTTTGAGGACAGTTCTCTAGGACGGCTTTCCAGGATAAATCGTTATGAAAGTCCAGACTATTTTTACGCTGATTGCGATCGCAATTCTCATCACCTTTATCAGTCTGTGGATGGGGCAGCAAGCCTACTCCTGGATGCCTCCCCAAGCTTCTGCCGAGTCGAAGCTAATTGATGATTTATTTAGCTTTTTGGTGGTGTTGGGCACCTTTATCTTTCTAGGTGTGGGGGGCACAATTCTCTACTCCATTCTGTTTTTTCGAGCGGGTAAGTATGACTTTAGCGATGGGCCGCCGATCGAAGGAAACGTCACCCTAGAAGTGGTTTGGACGATCATTCCGATTGCCCTAGTGATCTGGATTGCAGGCTATAGCTACCAGATTTATAGCCAGATGGCGATTCGAGGGCCGATGGAAATCGTGCATTTGCACAATCCGATAGAGATGCAGTCGGCCTATGCTGCACCTGAGAAGAACCCTGAAACGCAGGAAAATGTTACCCAAGGGGCACCTGAGAGCGCGGTTGTGTTGCCACCCGAAGAGATTGAGGTGTACTCGCGTCAGTGGGCTTGGGAGTTTCGCTACCCGGATCAGAATGTCACTAGCACCGAGCTACATTTGCCAGTCGATCGCCGGGTAAGGCTGGCGCTCCAGACCGAGGATGTGCTGCATGGATTTTACATCCCGGCCTTTCGCCTAAAGCAGGATATTATTCCCAATCGCACGATCGATTTTGAGTTTACGCCCATTCGCATTGGCAAATATCGGCTCGAAGACTCTCAGTTTAGCGGTACCTATTTTGCCGTTATGCAGGCCGATGTGCTGGTGGAATCTCCAGAGGACTATCAGCAGTGGTTGGCGATCGCAGCAGCACGCGAACCCTCCCCTGCCTATAACCAGGCCGCTGCTGAATACAGCCGCTATTCCGATAAGGCGATAAAGCCGGGATGGCCAACGGTTGTACCTGCACCCGCGCCCATTGTGAATCAGCCCAGCGCCACATCCCTCAAAACCTACAGTCAGTAAGAAGGTAAGGCATCCATGACCAACATCCCGATTGAAGCCATCCCGCTAGCGGATGAAAAGCCCCCCACATGGCGGCGCTATTTTAGCTTTAGCACTGACCACAAGGTAATTGGCGTTCAGTATCTTGTCACCTCATTTATCTTCTTTCTGATCGGCGGGTTGATGTCTATGGTCATCCGGGCAGAGTTGATTACGCCAGAATCTGATCTGGTCGATCGCTCTCTCTACAACAGCCTGTTTACCATGCATGGCACGATCATGATCTTCCTGTGGATCTTTCCCTCGCTGCTAGGATTAGCCAACTTTTTGGTGCCGCTGATGATTGGGGCGCGAGATATGGCTTTTCCTCGGCTCAATGCCGTCGCCTTCTGGATGGTGCCTGTATTTGGCATTTTGCTCATGGCGAGTTTTTTCTTGCCTAGCGGCACCTCCCAATCGGGCTGGTGGGCTTATCCTCCGGTGAGCTTGCAAAATCCGTCTGGCGATCTGATCAACGGACAGCTACTTTGGCTACTGGCGGTGGCAATTTCGGGAGTGGCTTCTATTATGGGAGCCGTGAATTTCGTCACGACGATCGTCAAGATGCGTGCTCCGGGTATGACCTTTTTCCGGATGCCAATTTTTGTCTGGACGGTGCTGAGCGCCCAACTGATTCAATTGGCTGGACTCCCCGCCCTGACGGCAGGAGCGGTGATGCTGCTGCTCGACCTAACGATAGGAACTAGCTTTTTCAATCCTGAAAAGGGTGGCAACCCGGTGCTTTATCAGCACTTTTTCTGGTTCTATTCTCACCCTGCTGTTTATGTCATGGTGTTGCCCATCTTTGGTGTTTTTTCTGAGATTTTACCTGTATACGCCCGTAAGCCTCTGTTTGGATACAGGGTTGTCGCCATTTCTTCCATCACTATTTCAGGTGTAAGTCTCCTGGTTTGGGTACATCACATGTTTGCTAGCGGTACTCCTGGATGGATGCGGATGTTCTTTATGGCGACCACCATGTGTGTAGCTGTACCGACTGGCGTTAAGATCTTTGCCTGGACGGCAACCATCTGGCGCGGCAAGATCCGGCTAGATACGCCGATGCTGTTTGCTTTGGGCGCAATTCTCATGTTTCTGTTCGCGGGTATCACGGGCGTGATGTTGGGTTCGGTTCCTTTCGATATTCACGTCAACAATACCTATTTCGTGGTCGGACACTTCCACTACATTGTCTACGGCACGATCACAATGGGGATGTTTGCTGCCCTCTACCACTGGTTTCCCAAAATCACAGGCCGCATGTATTACGAGGGGTTGGGCAAACTGCACTTCTGGCTGGCATTTATTGGCACCAACCTCAACTTTTTGCCAATGCACCCGGCAGGATTGATGGGAATGCCGCGCCGCGTCTCTTCTTACGATCCGGAATATGCCTTCTGGAACGTTCTGGCAAGCCTGGGCGGATTCTTGCTGGGCATGTCCACGCTGCCATTCATCCTGAATATGGTGAGTTCTTGGGTGCAGGGTAAGAAAGCGCCTGCGAATCCTTGGCGGGCGATCGGTCTAGAATGGCTTGTCTCTTCGCCACCGCCTGTAGAAAACTTTGAAGAGATTCCTGTCGTGATTTCAGAGCCTTATGGCTACGGTAAATCTGAGCCGCTCGTGGCAGGTGCTGCCCCGCAAGAGGCATAAGTTTTCACGCCGATTATTTCTCGGATTCTATCTCGGAAACGACCCCACCTCTAGAGAGTTCCTATGGAAAGTTCTATCTCTGCTGAACCGTTGCACGCCGCTGAACACGGCCATGATGCAGAAGGCAACAGCATGTTTGGCTTTATCGTGTTTTTGATTTCAGAAAGCGTCATCTTCCTCAGCTTTTTTGCGGGCTATATTGCCCTGAAGCTGACGGCCGTAGATTGGCTCCCCGCAGGGGTTTCTGGACTGGAGGTGCGAGAGCCAGCCATCAACACGATCGTCTTGGTGTCGAGCAGCTTCGTGATTTATTTTGCCGAAAAAGCGCTCGATCGCCAAAATCTTTGGGGTTTTCGCGTGCTGCTGTTGGCTACTGCGGCGATGGGCAGCTATTTCCTTTGGGGTCAAGCAACGGAATGGCGGGGGCTGCCCTTTGGCATCACCACGGGCACCTACGGCGGTCTATTCTATCTGCTGACAGGCTTTCATGGTCTGCATGTGCTGACGGGCGTGCTGTTGCAGGGCATTATGCTGATTCGCTCTTTTATTCCGAGTAACTATGAAGGCGGTCACTTTGGCATCAACGCCACCTCGCTTTTCTGGCATTTTGTCGATGTCATCTGGATTGTTTTATTTGTTCTGATTTATGTCTGGCAGTGATTTGAATGGATTGCGTTTACCCGGATGAGGCGCGATCGCAAGGAGAACACCTAATGATTGAGAACACCTATGATTATTGATGACCAGCAGTATGACTTGATTATTGTCGGCACAGGTGCGGGGGGCGGTACCCTAGCTCACAGGTTGGCTGCCACCGGAAAGAAGATTCTGATTCTAGAGCGGGGTGGATTCTTGCCTCAGGAAGAGGAAAATTGGAATGCAACTGAGGTATTTAGGAAAGAGCGATATCATACCTATGAACAGTGGTATGACATCTCTGGAGAGCCATTTCGACCCCAAATTAATTACTGGGTAGGTGGAAATACAAAAGTATACGGCGCGGCGCTGCTGCGGATGCGAGAGAGAGACTTTGAGGAAGTCAAACATCAGGAAGGTATCTCTCCAGAGTGGCCGCTGAAGTATCCAGATTTTGAACCTTATTACACCCAGGCCGAGAAACTCTATGACGTGCATGGGAAACAGGGCGATGATCCGACTGAGCCGCCCCGCAGCGAAGAATTTCCCTATCCTGCGGTCAGCCACGAAGGACGGATGCAGGAAGTCTGCGATGCCATCGCGGGTACAGGGCTGCACCCTTCCCATTTGCCTCTAGGGCTAAAGCTGAATGACGAGCCAGATAGCCCCTGCATTCGCTGCAATACCTGTGATGGCTTTCCTTGCAAGCTGCATGCCAAGGCCGACGCTGAAGTAGAGGCGATCGCCCCTGCGCTTCAGTATGCCAACGTCACCCTCAAGACCGAGGCCAAGGTTGTCTGTCTGCACACCAGTCCGTCGGGGCGTGAGGTTAAGGCTGTAGAGGCCGAGATTGGCGGACAGTCCTATCTGTTCTTTGGGCACATTGTGGTGCTGTCCTGTGGAGCCGTTAACTCGGCGGCCTTGCTGCTGCGATCGCTCAATGATCAGCATCCGACGGGACTCGCCAATCGCTCTGATCAGGTGGGGCGTAACTTCATGAAGCATGTGATCACAGCGATGGTGCAGCTTAGCCCTACGCCCAACCCCGCCAGATTTCAAAAAACTATTGCAATCAATGATTTCTATTGGGGAGAGCCAGAATACCCCTACCCAATGGGACATATTCAAAATACTGGAAACGTTCTTCAAGAAATGATTCCGGCTGAAGCGCCACCGCTGATCTCGCTACTGTCTCGACTGATTCCTGGGTTTGGATTGCGGCAGTTGGCAACCCACTCGATCGGCTGGTGGCTGCAATCGGAAGACTTGCCAGATGCTAAGAACCGGGTGCGTGTCACGGGGGCTAAGCTGAATCTAGACTATGTGGCGAATAATGCCGAAGCCCACGATCGCTTAATTTATCGCTGGACTGAAGTGCTAAAGGCCGTAGACCAAACCGCAGAGCATTCTGTGTTTCATCGGGGCATTTATCCCCGCAGCGATACTCCCATTCAGGTGGTGGCAAACCAGTGCGGTACCTGTCGGTTTGGCGAAGATCCGGCAACCTCTGTGCTCGATCTCAACTGCCGTACTCATGATGTAGACAACCTCTATGTGGTCGATGGCAGCTTCTTTCCCTCTAATGCGGGGGTTAGCCCTGCGTTGACGATCATGGCGAACGCTTTGCGGGTTGGCGATCACTTGATCGATCGACTCCAATAGCAGCGTTGACATCTGTATAACTACGACATGGGCGGTGCAGGAGTCTGGGATTGAAACCGCGCCAACAGCCGCCAAAGCTGACGAATAGCGATCGTCAGAATCACAATGACGGCGACACCCCCGACGAGGGGAATTGTCACGGCCAAGATGGAGAGTCCCGCAGCAGCGATCAACTCAAAAGTGGAAAAAATCGGGTTGGTCAGTCCGCCTGTTGTGGCGGTTGAGGTGGCTCGGAAAATATTCATCAGCCCCTTGGTGATACCCGCAGTTCCCCCGCCCGCGGCTAAAGCTAAAGTCCATTGCACTAACGGATTCATCTCAGGAGCTAAAGAAGCCGTCACGATCGTTCCCGCCAAGATGGCAGCAGGAGTCGAGATAAAATCCAGCGCATGATCAAACCACGGAATATAGTAGCCGCCAACCTCTAATAGACAGGCTACGGCAAACAAAATCAAGGCGGGCTGAGTTTCAATCCAGTCGAAATTGGCGGGTAAGTCTACATGCCCAATCACTGCCGCTCCGCTCAATACCAACAAAGGCACAAAAACGCGGAAGCCTGCTGCCGCACTAAGGCTAATCGCCAACATAATGGCAATCAACGTATCTAAATTAACGTAGTCATGGATGTAGGCCGCCATACTTTACCTCTAAATCCTTTGTGTCATCTGATAAAGCATCTGATAGAGATCACATTTCTCCGTTGCACGTTTCCTGGTCGATTGTGCAGGCGGTAGCCCCAAGTCCTAATTTGCGACTTGCTTTCAGTGTAAAAGGAATTTTCTACTGACGCATCCACCACCCCTCATAGATCCAGCCGCTCTCATTCCATAGTTTTACTCACAGTGGTTAGGAGGAAGGCTTTTTCATGGGCGCGCGTTCCCGAAAAAACCTAAGCCTGAGAATGGCTATAAATTTCAAGTTAAAGGTCAAAGACTTTAGCGAAAAAATGCTTTGTTTTAAACCACATCTAGAAACTGTCTGGGGCAGAGCGTTATGATAACGATGCAGAATATCCCATGCTTGGGCACAGCTTAACGTTAGGCGACTTCGATCTATGGCTCTTAAGGCGGTTTTATTTGATTTCAATGGCGTCATCATCAACGATGAACCGTTGCATCAAAAGCTGATTGAACAAATCTTGCTGGAGGAAAACCTGCGCCCCAAAGCCGGAGAATTTCGGCAGTTTTGTCTGGGGCGGAGCGATCGCGCCTGTCTCAAAGATTTGTTAGCCAATCGGGGCAGAGTCGTCACAGAAGAGTACATGACGAACCTGATTGCCCGCAAGTCTCGCGCCTATCAACAGCAGCTTGCCGAAATCGATAAATTGCCGATCTATCCTGGCTTAAGCGATTTAATTTTTCAAATCCGCGCCGCGCAGATGCCGATGGCGATCGTTAGCGGTGCCGTGCGCTCAGAAATTGATCTGGTCTTAAATCGAGTTGATCTGGCTCCCTACTTTCCGGTGATTGTGTCGGGTGACGATATCCAGACTAGCAAGCCCGATCCAGAAGGCTATTTATTAGGGGTCGATCGCCTCAACCAACAGTATCCCAATCTGCGCCTGAAGCCCCAAGAATGCTTGGCAATCGAGGATACCCCGGCGGGCATTCAGGCGGCGAAGCAGGCGGGAATGCAGGTGGTAGGGGTGGCAAATTCCTATCCGTTTCACATGATGCAGCGTCAATCTAACTGGGCGGTGGACTATCTATCGGAACTGGAGTTTGATCGCGTGCGAGAAGTCTATGGGCAAAAGCTGGTGGTCTAAGGTTCGCCCTTTTGTCATACTCTCGCATCTGTCCTGCTAAAATAATGCGATACGGGGAATTAGTGGAGTGGTACCACGCTGCGATCGCACCGCAGAGGTCAGGAGTTCGAATCTCCTATTCTCCATCTGTCCTTTAAATTTTCCCCTTGTGTATCAAACATAATTTGATAAATCGCACTAGGGTTCATCCGACGAAGCGTTTTCACGTGAGCCTCTGCATCATTGCGACGACGAAACCGGGCAATAATGATAGTACGAGCGTTTGGTAAGAGCTGAATAACGCACCAAGGATGAAGCCGATCGCGGTAAAGCATGGGATGAGAGAGCATAGGTAAGTTGAGCGATTGCCGCTTGTGCATCGCATACATAGTTTTCAGAGGATTTTTTAGCAGCAAAATTTAGCACTCATGTCTGAGCAGGTAAATCTCTGCGCTGCTATTGAGATGTCTATGCAAAAGATTTCGTAAAATGGCAAATTGAGTGGCAAGCAACCAACTCTTGGCAATATGACCAACCAATTTAAGGTTGCTTCTCAATCAATCTATATAGAAGCGTAAATCAATTTACTAAAATCGTCAACCAATTTACTCCTAATGACAAGTAAGTCCGATCGATCGCCACTCATGAGACTCAGAGTGCAACGCTTTCTGACTCAACAGCAGTTGGCGGATGAGTTAGGCGTAACCGAGACAACGGTGAGAAATTGGGAGGCAGGGCGCTCTCAACCTAAGCTATCCCCTGCTCAATACAAAAAGCTGCTTGAAGTTTTGCAGATTACTTCTAATGAATTACCGGATGATTTTGGCTATCCAGCGGAGGAGAACGAGCCATGAGGGGGCAATCATGTCTAAAAAAGCCATGATCGCGCTCTTTAGATCAGACTTAGAGAACTTAAAACTATGGTTTGTAAGATGGGCACTCTAAGGAAAATCACTCTTTAGGGGGTATGTCTGCTTGACTGACAAAAGTATTGGGAGATGAAACGAAAGCCAGGAGGGAAGCAGAGCCTGGTTTAAGCTGAAAGTTACCACACAAATCGGCAAAATCAATGGCACCTACTTCCCGCCTCTATCATGCGTTGAATGAATA
>DATNPL010000012.1:0-37176 GCA_036703255.1 Coleofasciculaceae cyanobacterium | reverse complement strand
GGATACAAAACACCCAATCAAGTGTATGATGAGAGGAATGCATCGTGAACACAAATAGAATGATGCAGTGAATAGAAGTAGTTGAGAGTTTTCAGAGCTTGTTTTAGCTTCAGAGTTGTCTAGCCAATTGGGTCCACTTCAATCACCTCCTAAAAGCAGCAATGATAAGAAATAGTGATTGCATCACGAGAAAGCGCGATGTCAGCACTCAGCCTTGTATTTCGATGATTCTGGATTAAATGGCTTAGAGAGCTACGTCAGAAAAGATATCCCCTAGAATTATTCAAAAGATTAGGCGATTGGCTCATTGCATTGGAGCAGGTAATCCATTTTGCTCAATGCGAAAGCGGATGGGGGGTGATGGAGGGTGGTTAGACTTGCCTCGACTGCTACTCTTGAGCAGTCCACCCCATCATCATTACTAGCAAAGGAATGTGGTCAGATGCTGAGCTTCGATAGGACAATAACTTTTGCTTCTCCTAAGCGCTTTCAACAACATTCGCTTAAGCGATCGGCTCTAACTTTTACTAAGGCAAGGTAAGACATGATCATCACGGTCGCATCCGCTAAAGGTGGCGTAGGCAAAAGCACAACGGCAATTCACATCGCTGCTTACTTAGCGACCAAAGGAAAGAAAGGGAGCAAGGTTGTTCTTGCTGATGGTGACTTGAACCGCTCTGTTTTGAATTGGTCTGAGCGTGGGAATGCCCCTTTCAAAGTCTATGATCAGACCAACATTGACCAGGCAGAGGACTTTGATCATCTAGTGGTTGATACACCCGCTAGGCCCTCTGATGATGACTTGAGAGCGCTAGCAGCCTCCAGTGATTTGCTAGTAATTCCAACTCATCCCAGCACTTTTGCTTTAGAAGCTTTGATCGATACCGTGACAGCGCTGAGTGAGTTCCCATCTAATCGCTACAAAGTTTTGCTAACCTGTGTTCCACCAGCACCCAGCCGTGAAGGGCATAAAGCACGAGAATCTCTTAAGAAGTTAAAGCTCCCTCTCTTCAAAGGCTGGATTAGAAGATATGCAGCATTTCTTAAGGCTGAAAACCTTGGTATCCCTGTCTATCAAGTCAAAGATGCCAGAGCTGCCGATGCCTGGGCAGACTATGCAGCTATTGGCAAGGAGATCTTGAAGTGACTAACTTTGACGGCATCCTCGCACGAATGCAACAGAAGAAGAGCCAGAGCCAAGCGCCCAAAGTTGCAGAAGCTACGCTGTCTTTAGATGCCATTAAGCAGCGCGATCAGGATACACGACCCTTAAATCCTGGTCATGTCGAATCATTAGCGGAATCGATTGCAGTCTTGGGCCTGATAGAGCCTCTAGTGACTGATAGCCAAGGTAGATTGCTTGCAGGTGGGCACCGCCTCGCTGCAATTGCTTTGCTAAAGGAAAAAGACCCTGATGCATTCATGGAGAGATTCCTAAATGCTCAGATCCCAGTTCGGATGTTACCGTTTGATGCTGAGGAAGATCCGGACTTAGCTCTCCAGGTTGAAGTTGCTGAAAACGAGAAACGTCGAGACTACACGCCTGCTGAAGTTAAAGCAGTCGCAGATCGACTTCGAGCCGCAGGTTATAGCGACTTAAAGGGTAGACCTCGCAAAGGCGACAAGCCAATGATGCCAGCTCTACAACTGATCATTGGCAAAAGCTTAAGAACGGTGCAGCGCTATTTAAGTGAGGATGAAGAGCAAGAATCGAAAAGCATGACAGATGTCGTACTTTTACAACAGATACTAACCAAGCTGCAAAAATGGCAACGAATCCATAAGCCCACTACTGAGGCAGAGCAAGCATTAGCGAAGCTTTTCCCCAAGGTAGAGAAGGCGATCTCTCATGTGTTAGAGCAAGAGAAGTAAGGCATCAATCGCAGTGCTAAATTAGCCAATATCTTTAATGTGCATAGGGGTGACAGTATGAATACTATCGAAGTAGGTACTACCTACAATACTTTTTTCCATCTTGTTAAGGAGTTAGAAAGTTTCGTTGATACGAGTGAACTTAGAATTGCTTTTGATGCCAAGGGTAATGCTTACCTCATAGGGAATGGTTTTGTAGAGCAATTGCAAGCAAATTTCGCCCTTCATCGGGAAGTCAAAGAGGTTATGCGACAGGTCATTGCAAAACATTGCTCAAGGATTCATCCTCAGCTTTAGCTCTATATGCTCATCATTGTCTCCCCTAGAATTAAGGTCAAGATGCACGTTAAGTAGCGGTGGTTGTTCTAGCTAAACCATCGAGATGTAAGAGTCTTCAATGCCCGTGCCAGGTAGGGATAGCCCAACGCTTTTGTGGGCACACTAACAGCAGGCGATCGCCATAGATGCCACCTCGTAGATTGATTCGATCGCCTTTCCTCCTTATATGACCCTGCGACTCAAGATCTTGCTCTCTTCTGCTGTAGTGCTGAGCTGCTTCCTCACAGCTTGGAATCACCTTGTCTTGCCCCAACTGTTTCCAGAGATTGCTTGTGCGATGGAACAAGTCTATGGAGCAACAACAAAGACATGGCACAGCGACTGTCAACCCAATATGAATCCTGCTGGATTGCTCAAGGCTAGGTAGGATGCTCAAGCAAAAGCCCACCTCTAATGGATGGGCAGGGAGCATGATGTGTAGAATGCTGCTGCGATCACAAGGCAGCGCTTTGGAGCTACTCGTGATGAGCGTCACAGACAGTCTACCATTGCCAAAAAGCCCACCGTTTCCGGCAGGCAGGAGGATGGATCTTGTAAGCAGTTCAAGTGTACTATATTGACCCATCAAGGAGTGCATCCTGGACTACTTGAGCCTGATTTCACTGCAATTGCTTATTTAGGGTACTTTTTCTGGCAATAAATCCTTTGATATCAAGCTTTTCAAGGCTTTGAGCGTACCCTAAACAAGCGTTCGATGGCGATCGGGGCTTCATTGACTTGGATAGCGATCGCTTCGCCTCTCATCAGTGCTGTGCTAACAGAGGATCACCCTACCTCATAGCATCATCACCTGTGCATATTCTGAATTGTGATTAAGCTCAATCGCCTCTCTTCAAGGCTTTGAGCGCTGCTGAGTCGACGGGGCTTTGCTGAGCGAGGATTACCCTCTCCATTGCCCTCATCTGTGGATGCTTTGTTGAAGTGAGGACAAGCATTGCGGTAGCGGTGGGTGAGGGCTTTGGGTTTAGGGTAACGGGTCTTCTCATCAAGACACAGTAGCCTAACGATCGAGTTTAGCGGCGGCTAGTAACGTTGGCTCCCCGCCAATTATCTTTATGCCGCCGCTGCAACGATTTGTTGGACTGCGATCGCTATCAATTCGCCATCAATCTGGGCAAGTCCTACAAAAAACTGCTAGCGTCACCAATACAGAAGCTTGGAGCAAAAAGGATTCGAGTCATCATGCTTAACCTGATCCATCCCTTAGTGGGTGCGTCATCCTTTATTCCACATGGACACTGCTACCTGTGGAAACCAACGTTGGTTTGGCTGCACTTAACCTCTGATCTGTTCATTGCCTTAGCCTACTACTCGATCCCGATTTTGTTGATCGATTTTGCCCGAAAACGTGAGGATTTGCCGTTTCGCTGGCTGTTTTGGCTATTTGGCGCATTTATCGTGTGCTGTGGCACCACGCATTTGCTGGATGTGTGGACGCTCTGGCATCCGATTTATTGGATCACCGGAGGGCTAAAAGCGATCACCGCACTCGTTTCTTTGATCACTGCGGCGGCGTTGTTCTCGTTGATTCCTCAAGCTCTGGCACTGCCCAGTCCGGCTCAAATTACTGCCCTAAACCAGAGCTTGCAAGCCGAGATGGTCGAGCGTCGGCAGATAGAAACTGTTTTACGATCGCGAGAAGCAAGTTTGAAAGAAGCCCAGAGCCTAGCCCACTTGGGAAACTGGGAATTTGATCTGGCAACTCAAAAAATTACCTGGTCAGAGGAACTATTCCGCATTTTTGGGCTAGACCCGGCGCAACCTGAGCCAGGGTATGAGGAACATCTACAAACGTTTCACCCAGAGTCTCGCCAGCAGTTAGATGCGGTTGTGCAACAAACGGCTGTGACAGGTGAACCTTATGAACTAGAACTACAAATTTTTGGAGCAGATGGTTTTGCGGGATGGATCGCATCTCGCGGCAAGGCAGTGAAAAACAGCCAGGGAGAAGTCGTAGGCTTGTTTGGTACCGTCCTCGATATTACCGAGCGCAAGCAAGCCGAAGAAGCACTCCGCAACCTCTCCGATCGCCTGACGCTAGCTGTGAAGTCTGGCGCGATCGCCATCTGGGACTGGAACATTCCAGAAGGCATCCTCACCTGGGACGACCGGATGTATGAACTCTATGGCATCACACCGGATGCGTTCACCAACGTCTATGAGGCGTGGGCAAACAGCGTACACCCGGATGATCGTCCCTTTGCCGAATCTGCCATTCAACAATCTCTGGCAGGGGAGAAAGACTACGATCCTGAGTTTCGGGTCATTCATCCAGACGGCACCATTCGCTTTATCAAAGCCTATGCACTGGTACAGCGCAACGCTCAGGGTGAACCCCAACAGATGGTTGGAATTAACTATGACATTACCGATCGCAAGCAGGTAGAACAACAGTTAAGGCTACAGGACATCATCGTCAAGAACATGGCAGAAGGCATCTGTCTCGTCAAAGCAGAGGATGGCACGATCGTTTATGCCAACCCCAAGTTTGAGCAGATGTTGGGCTATGAATCGGGAGAATTAGCGAGTCAGCCCGTTTCTGTGATCAACTATGAAGGGGAAACTGCCGAGGTTCAAGCCCTTGTCCTCGACATCATGAACCATATTAACGCCTGTGGAGAATACTCCTACGAACTCCGCAACGTCAGGAAAGACGGCACGCCCTTATGGTGTCGAGCCACGACTTCTCGCTTTGAGCATCCTGCCTATGGCGTGGTTTATGTGGCTGTGCAGGCAGACATTAGCGAGCGCAAGCGCGCCGAAGCCGAAGCCCAGGTCGCCATTCAAATTAAGGCAACCCTTCAGGAAAAAGAAGCGTCACTCAGGGAAAAAGAGGTGCTGCTGCAAGAAATTCATCACCGGGTCAAAAACAATTTGCAGATCATCGATGGCTTGCTGCAAATGCAGTCTCGCCGCACCGACAATCCCCAAGCTGCCGCGATCTTGCTCGAAAGCCAACATCGGGTTAAATCGATCGCCCTAGTGCATGAAAAACTCTACCAATCTGAAGACTTAGCCAAGATCAATTTCTCTGATTATCTGCATAGTCTTGTTGCCACTCTATTCGATTCCTATAAAACAGCGTCCAATCACATTACCAGAACCGTTCAGGTGGATGATATTGAGTTAAATATTGATACTGCCATTCCTTGCGGTTTAATTGTGAATGAGCTGATATCCAATGCCCTCAAGTATGCTTTTCCAGACGATCGCGATGGGGAAGTGCGTCTTGACTTTCACGCCCAAGATCCGAATCAGTGGGTACTCAGCGTTAAAGATACAGGTATTGGTATCCCAGAACACATTGATCTCCAAAAAACTCGTTCGTTGGGCTTAAAGCTGGTTCGCGGGTTTGCGGAACAACTGGAGGGCAGCGTTGAAATTAATTGCAGTCAGGGTACTCTAATTAGTATCACCTTTCCTCAGCAATGAGGCTGAAGATAATGCCGCTATTGCGCTTGTTTTGATCGTCGCGAATGTAATAAGGAGATTTCTGCCAAAGAAAATACCTGAATTGTCGCGTTTCGACTTCGCTCAACGCTTGATCTTTGTGGGCTGAGCGAAGTCGTTCGCGTAGCGTCCCCGCTAGGGGAAAGCCCACAAAGGGTAGATTCATTCCTGAAACTCTTCTAATGCCGCATCAAGAAACTGTTGTGGGGCTGGTGCTTTCTACTATGAGATTATCTTGAGATGCAATCCGTAATAAACATGAATTCGGTGGCAACTGCCCCGCGACCGATTCAAATTTTAATCGTTGAAGACGAGAGTGTAATTGCATTCAACCTGCAAGAAACCTTAGAGGCTTTAGAGTACTCAGTCCCGGCGATCGCAGTCTCAGGCGCACAAGCCCTTCGCCATGTCGCTGAACTCCGTCCCGATCTGGTGCTGATGGATATTCGCATCAAAGGCGACATGGATGGAATTCAAACAGCAGAACAAATTTGGCAGCAATTTCAGATTCCTGTCATATATGTGACGGGTCATTCAGACAAAAGTACCGTCGAGAGAGCCAAGCTGACCGTCCCTTTTGGCTATCTGCTTAAGCCCATCAAAGAACGGGAGCTGTATGTCGCGATCGAGTCTGCCTTACAGCGATGTGAACGGGAACGCTGGATGAGCACAATTTTAAACGGGCTGGGAGATGCCGTGATTGTGACCGATAGCGAGGGACGCACCCAGTTTCTTAACCCGATGGCAGAAGCTCTGACGGGATGGAACCTTGCTGAAGCAAAAGCACAACCTGTCGCCAGCATTTTTAGCCTGGTCGATGAACAAACGCGATCGCCCATTGAGAATCCGATGCTTGGCGTGTTGCAGCAAGGAGCCTTGGTTCGCCTGGAAGACAATATTCTGTTAATTGTGAAGGACGGTACATTCATCCCGATTGGTGACAGCATCGCCCCTTTAAGAGACAACAGCGGCACGCTGACGGGAGCAGTCATGGTATTTCGTGATACGACAATCCGTCGCCAAGCGGAAGAACGCAATATGGCGATCGCACAAGCTAAGCAGCTACAGCAGCAAATGGTAGAACTTGAGCGATTAAATAATCTCAAGGATGACTTTTTGAATACAGTTTCCCATGAGTTAAGAACGCCATTAGCAAGTATTAAAATGGCAATTCAGATGGTAGAGCTAGTTCTAGATCAACAGGGAGTGCTATCTCCAGAAAACAATCCTAGCTCTCAGTCTTTGGGGCGCTATATGAACATCCTCCGCAGCCAGTGCGATCAGGAGCTATTCCTTGTCAATGACTTGCTAGATTTGCAACGGCTCAATGCCAATGCTTATGACCTGGAGCCAACTTCAGTCTCGCTGCTCGATTGGCTGCCTCACCTCATGGAGGGGTTTCAAATTCGTGCCCAAGAGCGCCAACTAGAGCTACAGGTCAATCTTCCCGCTGCTCTCCCTGCCTTGCTTTCTGACTTACTTAGCCTCAATCGCATTTTGATGGAGCTGTTGAACAACGCCTGTAAATACACGCCTCCAGGCGAGAAAATTATCGTTAATGTTGAGCTAGAAACCCGCAGCAGCATAGATGCAGCCGTTGAAGCTCCTGCAACAATGCCAGAAGCAGCGATCGCAGAACTGTCACCGACAGACTCCCCGGTCATTGTCATTACAGTCTGTAACACGGGTATAGAGATTCCCGCAGCGGAACTGTTGCACGTCTTTGAGCCGTTTTACCGCGTCCCTCAGAGCGATCGCTGGAAGCAGGGCGGAACCGGACTAGGGTTGACTTTAGTGAAGAAACTCGTGGCCTGCCTAAGTGGTTCGATCCGGGTCGAAAGTAGCCCCCAGCAAACCTGTTTTGTGATCGAGCTACCTTGCCTGCCAGCCCTGCCCCAACCATAATGATGAAATTGTAAGCGTATCTCAACGGGTTCTTGACGTTTTCTCTTTTACTAGATAAAAGAGAACGATCTCAATTATCCCGATGATTTCCACATATCCCCCCAATTTAGGCAGATCGCAAGAATCTTTCCGTATATTACGCTGATCAAGCTGGATTGCAAGAACCTCTCCACATATTTTCAGGCTTTTACAGCCGCTTCCAGCCAAGCCTTGTCGTAGATGAAGTTTTCCCAATTAAATTGCATTCTCACCCTTCCATTGTCACAGCAGATTCAGTATGTCATAGCTGGTGCTTCAAGGATAATGCGGTAAGCGTTTCATGCTTCACTTGTAACTGCCCCTCACCGACAAGGCTTTGAGCGCTTTGCTGGAGGGCGTTGCTCACAGAGAATTAGCCTAAGAATATCTCCTTACCCTATGGGTGCTTTGTTGGATTAATTGATAACCCTGAGGGAGCCGGATGGGGAAGAGGAGAGTGATGTGAATTTAGGGTAATCTATAGCCGCTCGACCTCTTGAGAATCCTAGCTTTAGCCCATCAAGTCGTACCCTAAATAGGGACTATCCGCCCATCCCTCGCCTTTACCTGCTGCGTCTCTCATAATGATTAGGGTGATTATTCTGGTGAACTAAGTTAACCTGCCAATCATCGTTTACTCTTTGAACCTCAAGCCCAGGAACCGTCTGAAGTAGCTCAGCCAATCTCATATCAGGGCAGACTCTTCGCATTACAGCTCGGATGGGTTGATGATGCCGATCGCTAAACTTGTAGCTCAATAGCGTGAGGGCAATCACCTCATTGGGGTGAGTCGCCGTCAAACTCCGAATGATTTCTATCAAGGCCAGCTCCAAGTCATTGACTGAGCTAATCTCAGGAACTAAGCAGTCCTGCTGTCTTGAGGGAGACTGCGTTTGGCAATGTACTCTCTCCTCAGCGTCCTTACCTTTTGCCTTCCTTGGTGAGCGGCTGCTGGCTTTCCAGGCTTGCTTTGCTTTATCCGATTTGGGTGAGGTCTGAGCCTGTGGATAGTCAAAGACGACTGCTTGAATCAGCGCGACATAGAACTCATGAGGGAGGGGTGTCCCATAGATTGAAAAGCGCCCGCTCTCTTTGAGCAAGATCCTTAAATCACGACCATAGCCTTGGGCGATCGCCAACTGTTCAGGTGACATCCCATACTTTGCATGAAACAGCTCAGCCACTCTGTCTATGCTGAGCCAGGGATTGCCGTTCTGTTGGGCTTCCAAAGCAGTTAAGTGCTCTAGTTCTTCTAGAAGCTGTTGAAGCGATGAAGGCAAGGACAGAGCTTGAATCAACTCATCCATCAACCGATTGATCCTTAAAGTTGAGCGTATTGGTGATGATCTACAGTCATAGCGATGAACATTTCATAGGGCGTTGGGTGTAGCTTTCCTCACCGAGAAAATCCTGAGAGAGTTGATGAGGCAGAACTCCTCCTTCACTTATGTCTACACCTGTGGATGCCTTGATAGATTGAATCAGGAGTTCCTTTTCTCCTTAGAGATCTATCCCAGCAAGTCCTTTGCTATTTCAGCTCTCTCTTGCTCTACTCACACTGCCTCAGCCTCTTGAGCTGAGGTCAGGAAACTTCCGATGCACAAAGCTGAAGTTGCCCCTGAGTGAGCTGAATGCCTTGGTATCTGTATAGCTCATCAGATGCTGGCAATGCTGACAGGTGCGCTCATAGTGGTGAGCTGGGGGCTGACAGGGCGATCGCGCCTCATGGCAGTTAGAGCATCAACCACAGTTGTCTATCTGAATGATCATGTCTGGGAGTGTAAGTGTTGACCCCAGCGCGGGAGCAGGGAAAGTGAAGTGCATGTTTTGAAGCATATTGATAATTTATTTTCCACCATCTTCGTCCGTGCATCCTCCATATTCGTCCGTGCATCCACCGCTTCCGTCCGTGCATCCACCATTCTTTACCTGATTTGATTTGAATCAAATCAATCGGGAAACTAGCGGCTTTCTGATGATCTATTTTCCACCATATTCGTCCGTGCATCCACCGCTTCCGTCCGTGCATCCACCATTCTTTACCTGATTTGATTTGAATCAAATCAATCGGGGAACTATGGTCTTAGTGAACCAATTGAATTCTTTATATGAAGCAATTCATCCTTCACTAACTTTGCTGAATTCTGTGTTAGCAAGCCAGCCCATTCAGGGTATACACCTACTTTTAGGAGAAGAACGTGAGCCAAGAACCCCAACCAACACTCCAGCTATTCGTTGACCTTGGAAGCAGCATTACCAAGATCGTCTACACCTACCAGAGCAAGATGTCATTGCTGCTGATGCCGCCAGAGACAGCTAATGTCACGCTCATAAGAGTCAAAGAGTTCATGGACATAAACTTTGCCTCTAGTCCTGTTGATGGAGCCTGGATCAAGCTAGAGGGAGAAGATGCTGTTGTTGCCGTTGGTAGACTGGCTGAGAATTTTAACGGCAATAGCGCCCTTAAGCAACGCAAGATCCAGCCTGGACTCTATCGGATTCTAGGAGCTTTGGGAGTGCTGAAAGCGGTGCTCAACCTGCCCAATGAGTTCACCTGCGACTTGGGCATTGCCCTTCCTGTTGCTGAGTATCGCGATCGCCAAGACCTCGTTGACTCCATCAAAGCTAATGCCCAGTTCATCTGCCGAGATGATTCATTGAGCGTTAACTACCAGACTATTCAAATATTGCCGGAAGGGATGGGCTTGATCTTAGAGCGACGGGCTGAGGTAAGACGTTTAGGGCTGCCTCGAAAGTCTACCGTTGCCTTGATGTGCGGTCATCGCAATCTCAGCATCTTAGTTTTTGAGGGTGATTCCTTGAAGCAAGGTCACTGCCGCAGTGATGGGCCAGGGTTTGTCCATGCTATTGAGATTGCAGCCAAGCAATTAGGCGTTGAGCCTGATATTGCAGGGCTGGTAGAAGCAGTGGCTGCTAATCATTCAACCTTGCGAGTGCAGGGTCAATTAAAACCTTTGGACATCTCTCAAGCAGTGCAGGAAGGGCGATTGGGCTACTGGAAGATGGTAGAAGCTTACCTCAAGTCCAACCTGCCGGGGGGTGACTATGACCTCATCTGCGGTGGGGGTGCATCCTGGGCAATGCTAGAGGAGTTCTCAGCCTTGCTTAGCCAGAGTGGATTTGAGGGGGCGGGCATGGATGAGCTTTATCAGCGGATTGATAAATTGCTGCACTCAGACTTGAAGCATGAGAAAGGGAAGCCCATTAACCTGCTGCTGCCCATGCAAATGGCAGATGCCTACGTGGGTCTGTATAACTTGATTGCTCTAAGCAATAAGCGTCAAGCTTCACTGGTAGGGGTATAGGTCATGCCGAGGAAATCTAAGTTTAGAACCCCTACCCTACCGACTCGACTGCCAAAGGGGACAGACTCTCAAGCTTGTCATCTTTCACAATTGCTTGAGCAAGGGTATGAGATTCAAGCTAAAGCCGTTCTGACAACAGAGGAAGGCTCTAAATCTGTTGAAGTTGTCTATACCCTTGACGGCTTCCAGGTTTTGCAGGAAGAGGGTGAGGCTGAGCTTGAAGGCAGAGACATTCATCAACCTGAAAAGACTGTACCAGAGGAAGGCTCTCCTGAAAATAGTCGGCTTCGCTTTGAATTTCGCCATAGAATTGATTGCGAATCTTCTTACTATGCAGTCTATAAATATCTTGCTGATCATGAAGACCACTCAGGTCTAGGGGTTCGAGAGCAGGTTGAGCGGATGCTACGAGCGTTTTGGTTTCCTGTCGTCCGCTTCGATGATTCCAACTTCTCTTCTTACTCTAAAAGACGGACTGCGATCGCTGCGATCGCTGATCTTGAAGGGCAATTAGCTCTAATTCGAGATCTCTACGGTATTTCTAAGAACGGAATGCCTAGATCTATGCCAATGATGCCAACCCAACCTGTGGCCGCATCCTTGCTTCAGAATGTTGATGAGATGCCTAACCCTGAGACATCGAATGGTTTCCCTGAAGTCACAAACATTCAGGTTTTAGGTCTATGAGTAAAGCCGCGTTGAATGGAAGTTCCTCTGGGAGCCAACGACTTCGCTTTGATTTTCGTCACCACCCTGAGAGTGGGTCTTCTTCTTATGCAGTCTACAGATACCTTGCTGACCATGAAGACCAGTCAGGTATGGGGCTTCGAGAGCAGGTTGAGCGGATGCTACGAGCGTTTTGGCTTCCCTTTGCCTATTTCAATAATCCAAGCATCTCTTCTTGCTTTAAGAATCAGACTGCTGTCGCTGCTGTGGCTGAACTTGAAAGCCGAGCGGCTCTGATTCGGAGGATGTACAATCTTCCGGCTCAGCCTACTGCTGCCCCTGCTGCTTTGCCCAACGCTCTGCCTGATGTACTGCCATCTCAACCTGATGCTGAGCGGTCTAGGACTGAAGAGAAACCCCCTGATGTGGATATGAATCCTGAAGATTATGCCTACGACTGCACTGAGCTAGATGACCTTTGACCAGATGGCGTTGCTTTAGCAGCCGTCCTCAACCTCATCACACAGCCCGCTGCGGAGGCGCTCTAGCTCAGCCTGATGTCTTTGCCCTTTCAGCTATTGAGCAACGCTGCCATTGGGCGACTGCCCTCCTCCCAGGAGATAATGTACGGGTGCTTAGGCATCACCCCCTCAAAGTCGATTTCCCCCAATGATTCCTCAAGATGCTCCCGGTCAACCTTGAAACATTCGACTCGATCGTTGTGGACAATGGCAATGATTCAAGCCTGAAATTTCAAGCTTCCTATGGGAAGGACATGGGCGTGCCTCACACCGTGATACCAAGGTAATGCTCTGCTTTTGGGGGGCATTGCTGAACCTGACTTCATGAGAAATGGACGTATTAACCTTTGCTCAGAGAATACCGTTGTTCATGCTGCCTTAAATGTTCATGCTGCCTTAAAGTTGAGTTTGAATGGTCATCCTATGCGGGAGCGGGTTGGGGGGAGAGGAAGAAGTGGCGAAGCCACAGGACAGCTAGGCGCATTTAGCCGAATCGCTGAGTGTATTCCAGTATCTTTGCTTGCTGCCCCCCCACGCCAGCACCGTTTTGCCTACGTCGCCCCTACGTCATGTCTGCCTCTTCCCTAGCCCTATGCCTACATCGCCCCTACATCGCCCCTACTCCATGTCTGCCTCATGCCTTGTTAACAGCAGCGTATGCTCACACCAACAGCATCAGAGTCTTCTCGACATCGTTCTTGCTACATCAGTTAATGTCTTATCACCATTTCCTTTGGCAGCATCCCTGATAGCACCCCTAGCACCTTCTGGGATAATAGATTTGACCTAATCTCGTTTTGCTCCTTTTCTCCGCGATCGGATAAGGCTCTCTGCGATCGCGGAGTAGCTCTCTCTCTTTGAAGCCGCTGAAAAAGGGCTTCAATTTCTTGAAGCTCCAGCAAGCTCCCAGTCTCTGCGAGGATCTTCGATCGCGGAGGCTAGAGGGGTATCCTGCAAGATTTGACATTCCCCATTTATCGCTGCATATCTTTCTGTAATTTCTGTCGTGCTAGATTCTGTCGCTCCCGATCCCACTGTCGTAATTCTTCCACATGGCGACGCTCTAGCAGGGTCGTCGGCTGAGTGTCAGCGCCACGCCGTTGCAGCAAAGTTTTTCCATCAGCATCGACAACCTCCAATAGATTCTCCGCTTGATCAAGCTTCACGAAAAAGGGGCCAAAAGGAGCCTCTATTTTCAGCGGTACTCCCTGTGGTGTTCCCTTATTGAGAGGCTGCGACTTTAAAGCATCCATTGCCATTAAGCTGATCTTTTCTGCCCAGTATTGGCGATCGCTTTCAGCCAATGCTTGACGCTGAGCCTTGAGCACGGCATTCTTTTCTTCTAGTTCAGCCAGCCGACGCTCATAATCTACTTGCTGCTCCAATATTCTCGCCTGCTGCTTTGCCAACCTCTGCTGGGTTTGGGCGATCGCTTTTTCTTGGGCAGCCAGCGCTGCCGTCCGCTGGTCAATCTCTTTCTGTTGCTCCGCCAATACTGCTGCCTGCTGGCTCACTTGGATAGCCTGTTGCGTGAATCAGCTAGATCTACAACTGCCTGTCCCCAGTCTTGGCGATCCTTCTCTCGCTGATGGAGTTGCTCAACAGTTCCATTAACCTCGGTGTAATAGTCCCTAATGTCTCGGGGGTCTGCACTGCTGCCCCTCACCCCACGTTCCAACTTCAAGGGCTTCATGCCTTTTGCGTATTCATCTTGCAGTTCTGAGAGCCGATGTTTACTGCCGCCGAAGTCTACATTGTAGGAAAGCTTTTTCCGACCTCCGCACCAGGAGTCATCATGAATGGGCACCACATAAGCAACGATATGCGGGGTAGCCTCATCCAGATGGACGGTAGCTTTAATCAGGTTGTCGCCATGTTTTTTTTGCAGCCATTTCAGATTCAGGTCAACCCAATCATCGAGTTTCTCTTGTTCAAAGTAACCTGCTTTGTCGGGACACTCAGGACGGAAATACTCAGGACTTGCTCCAAGGAAATATTCAACACAACGAACTGAGTCTTTGCGAACTTGGGCATCGCCAATCTGGGGTATGGCAACGATAAAAGAAATAAAAGGCCATTTGATGGGCTTCTACTGAACTCGATCGCTGAACCCCGCATTCCTTCGTTTCACTGATCAAAAACTCCGTTCAAAAGAGCGATCATTGAAAGCATCATGGAGCAAAGATTTCAAATCAAATGGCCTAATTTTGATTGAATCGTCGCCAGCCCCGCTCTTGGGGAGCATTGCTAAATCTGAGTGGATGGAAAATGGACGTATTAACCTTTGCCCAGAGAATACCATTTTCCATGTTGATGCGGATGTGAATGGATTACCTGATGCCGTAGCGAGTTGGGGGGGGAGGGGAAGAAGTGGCGAAGCCACAGGACAACTAGGCGTATTTAGCCGAATCGCTGAGTGGATTCCAGTTTCTTTGCTTGCTGAGGTCAACCTCAAGATCATTCCAGCTATGTCGTATCTGCTTCTAGTGTCTGCCGTATCTATGCCGTGTCTATGCTGTGTCTAAATTCCATCTACCTATGCCTTATTTTCAATCCATGTCTTGCCTACTTGCTCTCCTGATGCCAAGAAAATAATTCTAAGCCTCTATCTCTAGCCCTTTCATGCTCTAGATCTAAGTTATTTATGTCAATGCCTAATCTATCTATTTCTGAGCCGTGTCCTACCTCTAATCTAGTTCTGCTCTAGATTGCCGCCTCAATTATCTACTTAGAATCTAGCTTGTGTTGTGAGGCTGATCTATTTCTAGCTGAAACTAAGATGCTTATGGAATCAACAAGAAAACACGAGCGATCGCCTCGTATCATTCCTATATGATTTGTGTGTCTTCACGGTTGAGCTTAGAGGGTTCCTTAGTCGATAACTAAATGATGCCTTGGTTGTTTAGTAGGAATGTCTATCATGGCTGGTTCTCAATCTACGCCTAAAAAGAGAGGGGCATCTAAAAAGAGTGCGCCTAGAGTAAAGTCCTCAGTTGCCTCGGTTCCTATCCCTCGTTCTCAGGCTTCTAGTGCTGTCCAGATGCTGCAAGAGTATGTTACTCAAGAGAGTGATGTTGTCACTTTTCGCCAATTCGTTAGCGGTAATTATGAGCTGCTTTGTTTGGCTGTTTCAAAACATACCCATGCATCGGTTGCTGAACGCTTAA
Organism: Coleofasciculaceae cyanobacterium; assembly: GCA_036703255.1. GTDB lineage: Bacteria > Cyanobacteriota > Cyanobacteriia > Elainellales > Elainellaceae > Drouetiella. The sequence goes on along the minus strand of DATNPL010000012.1, from coordinate 21,912 downwards.
GTGAGCAACTGGGCATTGTCATCACTGGAGACGCGCTTCGCATGCAGATGGCTGTCCACAAGCGCTCATCCTCTCGTGCTGCGTCTGCTGTGCCTGACACAAGCGATCGCCTATCTGAAGTCGCTTCTGTAGATGGTGAAAGCCTGGAGGTTGAGAGCCTCTACACAAGTCCGTACTTGGACGACTTGAATGATGATATTCCTGCCGATACTGAGGTTACTGGCTATTTAGAAAACAGTGACGTAGAGCAATTCGAGCAGGTGCCTTTAATCTGACTGACCACGCTAATTTGCGTGTTGTTTAGCCTTCCTCTATGGCCAACCAACCTGCCCTATCTGATGAATCAACATGTGTTTTGATTTGGCTCTAGCGAGGTCTGATGGTGACTTGACGGCTGCTGGTCTTGGGGGTGAGTGTCGATGTGTGCTCTCCTCTGAGACTTGTAGAAGAGGCCGAGAGTGGTTGAAGCGATCGCCTGACCTCTTTTAGCTCATTTAGCTCATTCATAAGCTGCCTTTGCAAGACACGAACTGTACCGATGGCTTCACGACTTGTCTGAAGGTTTAGACTGAATTCAGCTTCATAGGGGTCTGTATCATCTAGGCACTCAAGAATCGGTCGCATGCTGTGTCTCCTGGTCAGGCTAATTTAACGACTCTCTTAATTCTCACGCTTAACCTATAAGCCTATCTTACTCATCCGTAGCAGACTCTATCAAAGGATGGTAGCGGCAGGTGAAGGTCTTAAACTCCCATCCGACGCCTTCGGGGTCTTTGAATCTTGTCCACTCTGTAAAGTCAGGTCTAGAGCGCTTTCGGCTTAACTCAGAAGCATAGGTCTTTAATCGCTCTGCCAATGCAACTCCTGTCCATCCTCGTTTGCAACTCTCAGGTGATATGGAAGCAGGCAAAGGAGATAACTTCGGTTGCTTAGGTAATGTGATCTCCTGAGCTATCGGTAAGGCGTCTTGCTGGGAGGGTATTGGGGCAAGGCTAGACTGCGCGCTTAGCTTCAATTCATAGACCTCTTGCTGCAATCTCAGGCAGGTCTGACTGAGTTGCAACACTAGCTCTGTCAAGGAAGCAGAGGATGGCTCAATGCTTCCACAAGTCCTAGCTTCTGGGGTATTGCTCTGCCTACCTAAGATGAGGTAACGCTCTAAGATGATCTCAACGCTGTGAGAGAGCGATCTCAGTCGATGCCGTAGCTGAAATGCCTTGAGCTTTTGATAGACCTCTGGTTTCTAAGTAATCTGCTGCATGCTGACTGCTAAGGAGAGAGTATTGCAATGCTTCTGGCAGGAGTATGGTGGAGGAATAGGATTGATAGTGCCAAGCTACCTGTGTAAGAATCATCACTAGATGCGAGGAACTGCATCTTCCTCTAGCAAGTGCTTGAGATACCTCGGAGCGAGGAAGAGCCGATTGTCTGATGACAACCACGATCGATTTCGCATTGTTTTGTTGCAAGGGCAGATGTAAGACGGCTAGGAGGGATAGTGGCTTCCCTCGGTTCTTCCCTTGCGATCGGCAACGTTAGGTATAGCTTGAATCTTTCTCTAAAGATAGCTTTGCTTATTTAGGGTAACTTTCCTAGTGACGAGTCTTTTGATATCAAGCTTTTCGAGACTTTGAGCGTACCCTAAAAGTGATATTTGCAGGCGATCGCCTCACCCTCGGTCACTCATGCAGTATAGATGGGGATGGGTTTCTCGTACTGGGGCTGTGCTTGCAGAGGATCACCCTACCCTCTGGCTTCACACTCTGTGGACATTCTGGATTGCGATTAAGCTTAATTGCCCATCCCTTTCAAGCTTTGAGCATTGCTGACTTGGTAGGGCATTGCCGAGTGAGTGTTACTTCATGATTAATGCCTTTGATAAAGCTAAAGAGATCGCGCAGCGTCAGTGACCAGATGACGTTGCTTTAGGGTTCGTCCTCAACCTCATCACACAGCCCGTTGCGGAGGCGCTCTAGCTCAGCGTGATACTATTGCCCTTTCAGCTATTGGGCAACGCTGTCACTGGGCGACTGCCCTCATCCCAAGAGAGCATAATGTACGGGTGCTTAGGCATCACCCCCTCAAAGTCGATTTCCCCCAATGATTCCTTAAGATGCTCCCGGTCAACCTTGAAGCATTCGACTTGATCATTGTGGGCGATGGCAATGATTTAAGCCTGAAACTTCACCCCCCAGAAAGGAGAGAATTTGTTTTCCCTTGCCCCGTACTCCAGAGTGATGTGCTGCTCTTGGGAGGCATTGCCAAACCTGGGCGGATGGGAAATGAGCGTATTAACCTTTGCTCAGAGAATACCGTTATTCATGCTGCCTTAAATTCGAGTTTGAATGGTTGTCCTGTGCGGGAGCGGGTTGGGGGAGGGGAAGAAGTGGCGAAGCCACAGGACAGCTAGGCGCATTTAGCCGAATCGCTGAGTGTATTCCAGTATCTTTGCTTGCTGCCCCCCCACTTCAGCACCGTTTCGCCTACGTCGCCCCTACCTCTTCCCTACCTTTTTCCTAGCCTCGTTGTCTACGTCGCCCCTACTCCATGTCTGCCTCATGTCTACCTTTTCCCTAGCCGCATCCTAGCCCTATGCCTACAACGCCCCTACTCCATGTCTGCTTCATGCCTTATTAACAGCAGCGTATCCTTACACCAACAGCACAGAGTTTTCTCGACATCGTTCTTGCTACATCGTTAATGTCTTATCGCTCCATGCCTCTCGATGGTCTAGGGCAGGTAAGGCTAAAAATAATACAGCCTCTTTGTGCTGGTCTGATGCAAGTCTAAAGAAATTAGAGTCATCTCACCTCTTACCTCTGTCGCCTGCCTATACTGCTTTACTTGCTTATCCTCAACGAAGAAAGGAGAGTAGCGACGGGAGGGATGACACTTGTCTGTGTCCTCCTAGAGCTTGTCTGATAGAGAAAGTTGTTATCCCCTGACCATATGAGCCACATGCATCTCTTGTGGTTCCATAACAACGACAACGACACCCTAACCCCAAATGTGCTTCGTTAATGTCTGTCCATTAGAGTGCAAAGTGTACCTTAGTTGTCACCACTCCCTTGCGGTTGCCTAACGTGGCCGAATGCCAACTCGACGGGTAATCTGCTGAGGCGGCTTGTGATCTTCAAGGGGTGTTTCAGCTTCATTAGAAGATGACTGCCCCTGAACTTCGTCTCGGAGCGCGATCGCTCTAGCTGAGACAGTTGCCTTCCTGGCCTCTTGTAGCTCTCCCATGAGTTGCCTATGGATGCTGCGAGCTTCTTTGATAGCATCTCCTGCTCCCTGAAGATTGAGATCAAGATCTATAGCGCTGGGATGAGATGGTACGCTCAGGTCATCGAGCTTCAGGTGCATGGGGTTGTCTCCTGTAGATGAGAGCTACGGCTTCTGTGATGATACACATTGGGAGCTAGGTTGGTCATGCCTCTCATGCTCTACCTCCTTCTAGGCTTGAGGTTGTCGGATACTATCTTAGGTGAGGCGATGGCACGCTGAGGAGAACGGGATGGTGAGGCAGGGTGGTCTGAGGGAGCTGAGGCTAAAGCGGCGGCGGCAGATTCTGATTGGAGCTGCTGCCTTAGTCACTCTCCTTACAGTGGTAGTCATTGCCAAGCAGATGAACTTGACCTGGGCTGAGTGGACTGGCTTCGGAGCTGATGTTGAAGAGACTCGTATCCAGGAGGTGCAACCTAATGGCACTGTCACCAAGACTACTATTGCCAAGAAGCTTCAATCGAGTAAGACCCTGTGGGATTGGCTGAGTTTGCTAGGAGTTCCCCTATCATTGGCAGCTTTGGGGTTTTGGCTGCAACAATTACAGCAGAAACAGGCATCTGAGGAAGCTAAAGAGGAGATACTTCAGGCTTATTTTGACCGTATATCAATGCTGCTGATTGATAAAAACTTGATTGCGATCGCTGTTAAGGTTTATGCAAGTGAGCCTCAAGAAGAAGCTACGGGTTCTTCATCTTCCTTGATTAATGTCACAGAAGAAGAGAAGGAGTTAGTGAATGCCTCAGTAGATGTGATTCGCGCTAGAACGTCATCAATGTTGCGAAGACTAGGAAAAGATCGTGAACGTAAAGGAGATGTAATTCGATTCTTAGCTGAAACGGAGATTGTTAGCAAGTTGAAGCTTGATCTGAGGGCTGTTCAGCTTGGTGGGGTAAACCTCAGTGGTGCCATCCTCAGTAATGCCATCCTCAGCCATGCCGACCTTGAAGGTGCCATCCTCAGCCATGCCGACCTCAGCCATGCCGACCTCAGAGATGCCAACCTCTCCAAAGCCAACATCACCAAAGCCGACATCAGCAATGCCAATCTCAGCAATGCCAATCTCAGCTATGCCGACCTTTCCAAAGCCGACCTCAGCAATGCCAATCTCAGCTATGCCGACCTTTCCAAAGCCGACATCATCAAAGCCGACCTCAGCAATACCAACCTCTTCAAAGCCAATCTCAGCTATGCTAACCTTACCCATGCCAATCTCTGGCATGCCAACCTCAACAATGCTAATCTCACCCATGCCAACCTCAGCGGTGCCTATCTCACCGGGGCTGACCTCAGCGGTGCCGACCTCAAAGATGCCGACCTTAGAGATGCCGCATACAACGATCGCACCAAACTCCCCGATGGCATAGACCCCAAAGCCCGTGGCATGGTCAAGATTGGACTAGATCTACCTTTTTGATAGCTTACTGCTGCACTTACCTTGGCGCTATGAAATTCCAATGCGGGAACTCTAAAGCCGTAACTAAGTTGGCAAGTAGGGAGTATCTATAGCAAGTGGGACATTGGATGGAGGTGGTAGAGCAGGAAAGGCTGCATTCTTGGGGACATATCGCAGCAATCAATCGCTCATCATTAATGACACCTTAAATAAGCGTGAAAGTTCGGAGTGGTATCGATTTAGCTTGCGCAGGGGTCGCGCTCATGAAGCTTATTTATCTACAACAGCATCGTCCTATAACAGCGGATTTACAACTACGCAGGTGAAAGCGGAGATATTGCAGAAGCAGGGTAGTCAATTCTCTGTAGTGTCCAGAGCTTTTAGCGGTACAACTTCAAATAAGAACGCTTCTTTGAAGCCAGGTGAATACTATTTGAAGATATCGAGAGTTCCTCAAACTCAAGAGGTGCTAGGTACTGGCTTCTACCTGTTCTTCTATTAATTCCTGCAATGCCTATCTAGTTTAGTAATGAAAACTAGATTCGTGCCCTCGTAGGGTACAAATTCGCACTGCGCCTACAACCCTTACCGAGCGAGGGTTCGACAAATCATGTAATCACAATCTAATTGCCACTTGCTCAAGATTTCAAGCCTGTCTTACTCATCCTCAACGAACTCTATCAAAGGATGGAAGCGGCAGGTGAAGCTCTTAAACTCCCAGCCAATACCTTGTGGATCTTTTAATCTTGTCCACCCTGTAAAGTCAGGTCTAAAGCGTCTGCGGTCAAGAGAGAAGCATAGGTCTTCAGTCATTCTGCCAATGCAACCCCTGTCCATCCCCGTATTAAATGACAATGCAGATGACGGCATCTCAAGCATTGCTAACCCCACTATTAATGAAATACTTTAATGAAATTGCACCCATATGCTGACTGGGATGAATAGTCCACAGTGGCGGCAGCGGGAATGGGGGGTAGGGTGTTGCTTTATTTAGGGTACGGGCTAAAGGACTAAACTCTTTGATGTCAATGGTTTTGAGATGTTGAGCGTACCCTAAATGACGATCGCTCTTCTTCATAGAAATCCGTCTGTCAAAGCACAGTAAATCTGCTCTAAGCGATCGAGGCTGAACAGATCAACCTGTCACCCATAGCCTTATTGCCTGTAGATGTCTTCTAGATTGTTGCTGACAGGGAACAGTGCCCCGCAGCGACCTCGTTTATTGATGTATTTAGTGCGAAAAAGACAGATTAACCGACGCGGAGCGCGGGGGAGGGGGGATGATCGGTGTCTTCTTGAGCTAACCCATCCGCTTCGTCCTTTCTAGCCCAGCTCAGAGGCAAACTCTCTGCCTCCAAGACTGAGCAATCTTCTCCTTCTAAGCCTTCATCAACCCCCTCTACAGTCTCAAAAGAACCCTCTCCCCCTTGCCTAGGTTGGGATGCATCCTCGATCTGTATATTAGATAGTTCCTTATTACCGATCGGGGATATAACCTCAAATCGGCTCCGCAATGCTTCGAGCAATCGGCAGCGAATCGGGTCACTCAGCCCATCTACTCGCCAGTGTCTGGAGGTCTGCTGTCCCTTCGCGCCAGGTCGGGCAACGGCAATACTGTTTAGCCCCAACTTCTTAAGCAGTTTGTTGACGATGTGAACTGGAGTCTGAGACTCATTCACCGTCAGCCGTAGCCAGTAAGAGATTTCTTTGGCAAAGTGCAAGGCTTCTTTTTTAACCGCGATCGCTCTGGGATCTTGGTTGTGATAGATGCTGTCGTCGAGCAGGGCAAGCACTCCGATTCTGGCAATCAAAATTGCTTTGGCTAACTCTCTAGGCAGGCGATGCAAGGCAGGTAAATCACCTTTGAGAATGGCCTCGACTGCTGCGCGTTCAACTTCTTTGGCTGCCTCTAAGTTTTCAGCTTTAGCTTGCAACATCACCCCCCGCCGCATGGCTCCATAGTCTTTGCACAATGCCTGATAGCATTCTTCTGCATCATCGAAAGTTACGCCAGGAAACTCCTCCCGCCAAAGCACCTTGTAGGCAAGATTCCTCACCTTTAAACTCACCTCGAATGAGCCAAGCGTTGCTCTTGCCCAATCTGCCGTATGCTCAGCTTCGACTTCAGCATCAGCAATTGCCGCTGCGTCCTCTCGCCAGATCGTTTCCTGGATCTCCTTCCAGAGAGCGATCGCTGCATCATTTTTGGTTAAGGTTTCACAAGTGACAAGATGCCCTGCTGCTTCGAGCTGCTGGTGCAGAGACTGATGCGCCATCATCTTCTGAGCACCTGACACAGCAATGGAGGCTTTGAGGTAGTCCATCACGGCTGACTCGATCGTCATCAGCTGTTCAGCCTGATCCTCTGGGGCTGTGAATAATTCTGTGATGCCATAAACAGAGGCTAGGGCTTTGGCATTCATGTGCAGCCGTCGCCCGATCGCTCTGGGATAAAGCAAGGATTCGTCGCCTGTTCTAAACAAGAAGTCTGGGCAAAAGATGATCCGATCGACGGTGGGGCGAAACCTGCCCAAGAGCTGGAGGTGGGTATCGGTCGCCAGCGCCGGGAAGTAGCCCCAGACTTTGGCAAAGTAGGCATCCTCTACCTTGACGCCTCCTTGAATCGAAATGCCTGACTTGGCAGAGGGGGAAAGGATGAGAATGTCTGGCTGCTCTGCCTCTAGCCAAGCGCCGGGGTTCTCAAAAAACAGGCTAAATTCTCCTGCTTGATTGGTTTGGGAGTCAATTCTAACTACCTTCAGGTTTGGATCAGCTTTAGCCAGCGCCCGCTCCATGCGCTTGGCCTCTGCCTGGGAGCTGGTGACATAAAGTAAGCGACGACCCAATTTTGCCTCTTCCAGGAATTTAGCTCTAAAGTCAGAGGCTTGCCCTCGATGGAGGATGCAGTTCCAAGGGTCGCCCTGCTTGTGATGCGTGAACACCCGCACGGCTTTAGCGCCGGAGATCTGTTTGACGAAATCCACTGCCCGGTCGGGTAAGCCATGCTCTGAGAGGACGATCGCGCCTGTCTCAATGGCACGACGGGCGATAAGGGTGAATCGCTCTAAGATATCTGCCCAGCGAGACTTGAGGGTATTGCCCTGGGCCATGTGTTCTATCACCTGGTTAGCTTCATCGAGCACTAGCAGCACCGGGCGATCACTGAACCATTGGGGCAATCGGTGCAGGCTATCGGGGCACATGACGATGCCGTGGGATTGATTGACATCCGTCCAGAGCACCTGCTGTTGCTCAGCAGAGGTGCCGTACTTGTGGATGTGGGGCAAGTCCCAATCAGCGGCAGTTTGCTCTCCCAATCCGTTGGAGGGAGCCAGTACCAGTACATTCCAGCCGCGGGCGATCGCAGCTTTAACCCAATCTGTGCCGATGCGTAGTGTCTTGCCAGAGTTGAGGGTGGCATCAATGGCGTGAATCTGCCTTGGGATAAAGGGCGGCAGTTTGGGCAGGTACTCGCCTTCAGTAGCGCGCTCTATGGGGTAGGAGAGGGCATTGAGCTGATTTAAGACTTCTAGGGCTTTGGCAAGTCGATCGCTTTGGCGCAGACCTGCGACAGTTGATGCCTGCTTGAACGCTTCCTTTAGCCAGGATTGGGCATTGTCTCCTTGCCCACACAGGACATCATCGATGCCTTTCCCAAGCTGCCTGTCCCAGAGGGGAATTTTGACCTGGCAGCCTTGCTGTTCTAAAGCTGCCGCGAATTTGAGCGCTTGAGTTCGCACGTTGCGCTGGGTGCTAGGCTTCTCATCCTGGTCAAAGACGACGAAGATCTGGCGTTTAGGGGTGGCAAAGTCAACTAAGGCTGGGTATAGGGCATTGGTACCCTTCTGATGCCACTGGGTAATGCTTCGGATAGCGATCGCTGGAATGCCGTGAGTTAGAAGGCTCAGAGCCTTCTTCAACCCCTCACAAATGGCTAAGGGCAGACTGCATCGATGCACGACCTGCCAGAAGGTTTCCCCAGCCAGCGGGGTGACGTTGTAGCGGTGATAGATTTCTGTAGCCGTCTCTGAATCAACAAATGGCAGGAGGGGCAGAGCTTCGGCTTTGGCGGCAGTTTCATACTTGATCCGCTTCTGGCGCTCGAAGTCCATGCGGGGTTTGTGGGGCTTGAAGTAGGCCACGCTACCTAGATCGCCAGTAAGGGTAGTGCCATACGTCATCCAGCCGCCTGCTTTGGCGAACTCGTAGCGGGCAATAATCTTTTTGGCTGGTTCAGTGAAATAGCTGGTGTTGTTCTGGATCTGGTTAATGGCGTGTTCGGTCAAGCACTCAACGGCTTCATCGCCTTCTATCCAGCTCACATTGGCGAGAGCTAAGCGATCTGAAACAGCACTGGCACGGAATTCTGTAAGGAAATTGGAGTTGTTCACTGGTCGGCTACCCTGTTGTGTGGATGGGAGCCGAGTCGCTTACGTCTGTTCTGGATCTAGCTTTTGAGGACTAAGAGCAGCTTAGTTTGAGGAGTAATTCGACTTAGAACTTTTCTAATTTATGCGTCGAAAACTACGCATAAATTAAAAATTTTCTAGTTTATGCGTCGAAAACTACGCATAAGTCAAAAATTTTCTAGTTTATACGTAGTTTTCGACGCATAAACTAGAAACTTCAAATTGATATGGGATAGAATGTATCCAAATCAATACGCTACTCTGTGCCCTACTGGACTCCAGTGGGCTAGAACCGGAACCGGGCGCTTTTGGAACTCTATCAACATCACTAAGTTTGGCGACAGTGCGATGTGATATGAGTGTTGCGACTCGGTTTTTGGTATGATTTTTCTCTCTGACCCTTGGCAGCGCTTGCTTCCAGGGGTTTTGCATATTAAGGTTTGAAAAGTTTCTCCTGAAGGGATGATGTTCAATAGGCTATGGCGATCGATCCTACCCTACAACTGCGGGTTCTTTAGGTTTTTTTTCAAAGACTTGAATATTGGCTTCTGATAGCTCAAAGCCTGTCTCGGTGGGTGATCCCATCTTGCCTGCGATCGCCGCAACCCACATGGGAAAGTTAGCCTGAGCGTCCTCCAGCTTCTTCCAGATCTTGGGCTTGACGGTGACGGAAACAATGCGCCCATCGCAGTCCACCTCAAAAGATTTCCAGCCATTCTCGCCAGTCGTGGCCTCTGGCAATTCGTTGATTTTGATGGTGAGTTCAAGTTTGCCTGTTGTGGTCATCGGTGATTCTGCTCTCCTCGGATAGAGTTCAAAGTTTCAGTTTGCAGACCCAGTTTATTTTCGTTCTTCTCAGTCTAGTAAGTACGTACTGTTATTGCATCTTTGCAGTCTGCCTTAATTCAGTAACGTAATACAACAATTTTAGGGCTAAAAGCTTTATACAGTAATGGCTACAGCCGTTTTTTACAACGCTTATACTGCTAAGCCTTTAGCTCAAGGCTGAGATAAGCGATCGTATTCTAGATCCCTGCTTCCATAACGGCTCGATCGATCTCTTCTGTAACCCCTAGCCGATCGCCCCAGGCTTTGAGGTACTGCAAATCCAGTGACTGACTCTTGACCTTAAACACCCCCAACACATCGCGCCATTGCTTTTCAGATTGGGTTCGCCGTCCCCACTGCAACTTGCTGAGGATCACATCTTCAGCAGAGGCAAAGAACAATGAGCCAATCCCTGGAATATCAATCAGCTGCCGCCGCTGAAACTTGAGAGTCTCGAACTCATCCTCTTGCGCCAAGATCAGGTCAGCGCGTGAAACGCTTTCAATGTGGGTGATGCTCAGGGTTTTAAGCCTGCCATCGACGTAAAAGCCAGCCGTTTCTAGCGCCTGAGCTAAATGGGGGATATCTGCCCGAAAGATTGACAGCACAGCGTCTAAATCGCGCGTTGTTCGAGGCTCTCCGTAAGCGATTGCCGCCACACCACCTGTGATGTAGTAAGGGATTTCTAGCGCTTCAAAGAGGGGATGGAGCAGCCCTGCCAACCCGATGGAATCTTGTATCCAGGTCATCTCGTTTCCTGTGGGAATGTATCCTGTCAGGCAGTCTTCCTGGAGCCATGCTGATGCGAGTTTTTGAGCAAACGCCTGGGGGTTAAGGTGCGAGTTATCCCGTTTCAGGCAGGATAGCGACAGCCTTCTAGCGCTGCGGATCATCCCAGCTCCCATAAGCAGACGATCGCTATTCAACCGCTTTTGCAGGAGGGAAAAGAACATTGCATCTGCTTCGGGATGCGTGTCTTCAGACTGGGGTTTGTAGCCTGTTTTTACAGTGACCATTGCGATTTTCTTAGCCTCAGCCTTAAGTCGGGTGGCTAGTTTCCTGCTGTAGGAAAGGAGTAGAGACTATTGCTTATCTTCTGCGCTTAAGAATCTGTTCAGCCGTTAGACGTAACACCTCAAGCCGAGATGGAATAACCATTTGATCTGTGTAAATGGCTTCTTCGTAGAATCCGTCCACTAGCGTGAAGACAGTGATTTTGCCTTCATCGGGATCAATTGCCCAATACTCTGGTATACCCCTTGCAGCATATTCAGACCGCTTGAAACGATAGTCCCGGTTTTCGTTGACAGATCCTGGAGAGACAACTTCAACAATTAGGTCGGGAGGCGGCATGTCTAGTGTAATAGTGCCCCGGTTTGTGCTGTTTAGAATCGTTGCCAATTCTTCTGACAACACCATCAGATCAGGAAGTCTAGCCTGAACTTGGCTTCCTGAAACAGCAATCTCTGTATCCTTGTAGCAAACTAGGTCTTCAGAGAGTGCGCCTAGCAAGATTGCAAACAGAAACCTCGCAATTCGAGAGTTGAGTGGGCTTTCAGGCGGCATCTCGACTAACTCTCCACCCACAAACTCATAGTGGCTATCTGTTTCATTGTCGTGAGCTAGATACTCCTCAAAGGTCATTCGTGCTTTGGTGGATTGAGTCATGGCGATTTCTGCCTACGCTACCTATCCAAAATTTAACTCGCTTTCTGATGTCTTGAAAGCTTTCCTGGTGCTTTTGGAGATAGCCTGAGATTGAGAACCTACTCTGAGCAGGCGAACGACCGTAGTTCAGGTTCATCAACAGTGGCAAGGAATCCCAACTTTTTGATGAACGCTCAGCTACGCCGTCATTCATTTACTGAGCCACAGCGATCGAACAGATAGGAGTCCCCATAGGGCATGAGGACGCAGCGCCAGGATTCACCATAGTCTTGGCCGTCTTTAGTTTGACCGCGCCAGGTGAAGGCTATGCTCACCTGATTATTCGGAAGCTGGGTGCTCTTGCCCATCTGGATTATTCGCAATCCTCCCCGCTCGTACTTCATCCAGTTCCTGCGAAACTGCTCAGCGCTGACGTTCCAGCCTGGAGCTAGGTATTGTCGGGCTTGCTCAAACTGATAGTCGGTCAGCAGAGAGAAATAGCCCCTGACAGTCTGTTCAGGTGTGACCCGCAATATCTGAGGAGTGAGTGATTCAGCTACAACTTGAGGCGAAGCGGGCGGGAGTGGGGATGGTGATGCGGGTAAGGGCGAGAGTGAGGGCAATACAGACGGAGGAGCGATCGCCGTGGTCTGAGCATCAGATGGTCGAGTAGAAGCATCTGGAGCAGTTGGTCGCAGAGTAGGCAGCACACCAAAAGCAATCCCGATGGTCGTTATGGAGCTGACGATAACCGTGCAAACAAACAGGTTGAAATTCATAAGTTGTAGTGGTGAATGATTGGCGTTTATGGCTGCATTGCAATGGGCCTGACAACCCTGACAGCAATCGTTGGCCTGACAGTCGCCATTGACAGGTCTGACAATTGCGGTACAAAGGTTTCAGCCATTTCCTGACAGCCCTGACAGCTTGAGAAAAGATAGGGTTTAGAGCGTATACCTCCACTTGGTGGTCTTGCCTGACTTGTCAGAGATGCCAAAGCCGTTGGCACTCAGCACCTCAAAGTCAGCAATAATTTCCTTGCTGGCAATGCTGCGACATTGCCTGACATTGGCCTGAAGTTCCGAGGGGGTGATCCAGTCATCCTTCTCGGCGGCATACTGCAAGATTGCCTTTTGCCGATCGCTGAGATCGCCTTGATCGGGTTCTGCTGGCACTTCATCGGGCAAGTTGAGCAGAAACTCCAGCCGTTGGCGATCGCGATTGCCCATTGTTTCTGGCGTTACGGGTGGCAAATGGTTCTCAGGTAAGTCGGGCTTCAGCCCTAGCTGTGTATCGCTAGTGGGATTGATCTGGTTGTGGGTCTTGGCAAGGAAATCCTTTGCCCACTGCTTCAAATCAGGCACGTCATACCAGTACCAGCCATCCTCAAAGGCAACTAAACAGGGGCGATCGCATTGATCAATCGCGGCTCTGAGGCGATCTGCTAAGTCTTTAGGCTTGATGAGATAGTTGAGAGCGTGGCTGACCTGCTTAAATCCCAGATAGAAGGTGGTGAAGGAGGTGCGCCACTGATCGGGCTTGATGCCGTTTAGCTCTGGGTCACGGAATTGCGTCAGCAGAATAGCAATCAATCCCCGCTTCCGCGCCCGCGAGGTCATCATAAATGCCCATTCGGCAAAGGGTTTGGGGATCTGCTGCATCGTTGCCGGAGTCTCATCGAGAATCCGCACAGCAAAGGGAAAGCGCTCACCATCAATGCGCTGCTGGGTGCGCTGCTCGAACAGAGCTTTATCAGCCTGCATTGCTCCTGCAATCTGGGATGCATCATCGCCTGTGCCCCAGACGGGCAGGTTGCCCCAGGTTTTTTTATCGTCATCCAAGTCATAGACCTGGATGTCAGGAGACTGAAGCACGTTCCCAGAGATATAGAGCGCGAGAGTGGTTTTGCCGACCCCTTGACCCGCGACGATTGACACATTCTTACCTTTAGTGGGGTCAGAGGGATTGAGTCGAGTAATGTCAAACTCCAACTCATCGCTGAGCTTGGGTGGTGGGTCTTGTTGATTCCTCGTATCTTCTTTAGCAGCAGCCACCTTATCGGCTGGATTGTTGATGCCATCTAAGGTCTGAGTGCCAGTCAGATAAGGCGTTTCCGCCTTCTTAAGGAACTCAATGTATTCATGCTTTTGCTCATCGGTGAGTCCGGCAGTCTGGGCATCAAACTTGATTTCCTCGGCCTCCAATCGAGCGATTTCGATCTCGGTTTCACCCAACAGTTCAGCCTGCCCTAGCCGCACCAGATGCTCGTGCCGCACCAGCTCCACATCCGCCTCAAGCTCAGCCTGTTTAATCGCCACCTCCCGGTAAGCATCCAACACGTCAGCACGGGCAGACATATCCGCGATCGCTTCCTGCTGCTGCTGGGCGATCGCTTCTAAGGGAGCCAACTGCACTTCCTCATGTTGCAGATGCCGCAACATCCATCCCGCAACAGCAAATCCCAGGAAGGCGCTGAATGCCCAGGCAGTTTTGTAAGGATTAGTGGCAGGGACGAGTCCTTGAGGATTACCGACTTTGACATTGGCAATGATAGGAGTGGGCTGACCGTCTGCTTGCCACTGCTGCCAGTGGTGCCGGGTCATCTGAAAAGGTCGGTTCTGTTTGTCGCGGCATTGCAGATCCTGGTTGGGATAAACGACGCAGAAGTAAACGCGATCGCTGCTGGTGCCCGTCCAGGCCAGCGCCGCACTCGTCACGCCCAGTGCCAGAGAAGCCGCGATCGCCAGCATTCTTTGGTCAAAGCGAAGGTTGGTAAATCTGCCCATGAGCTGGGAGTGCTGTGACTCTGCTAAGTCTCTGTGGTGTCCATTGAGATAAGTCATCGTCGGGTTCTCATCCTCCTGGGGTGCCTATGGCTTGTGTCTTGAGTGCCGAGCGTGACTAAGAAAACGCAGGTAATGCCCATGAGCAGCACAATCCAGCCGTTGCCGATCGGGGGCGTAGACTGAGGCGCATAGAGAGATTGCACCAATGCTGTGGTAGTTTCCTTGGCCTCCTGAGCTTCCCAGGCTTCGCTGATGGGTTCAGAGAGGGCGCAGAGTCCAGCAATCCCGGCGCTGGCTCCAGTCATGAGGTTGCCGATCGCTTTGTTTCTGCCTTCACCAAAGGCCGTAGCAATGAAGTAAAAATGGCTTCCGGCTAGAGCAACGACAAACCCCAAGGGATGCACTTGCAGTAGGTGAAACAGGAAGATGATGGCGCTGTTAAGGCTGGCTCCAGCCGCAACTTCACAGGCGTTTCCGGCTCGACGAAAGCCTCTGCCACGATTGCGTTCTAGAGGCTGGGTTTCTTGGGCTGGCTGTTGATGTTGATGTTGATATGGATATTGCTGTGGGTGATTGGATTGCCCTGGCCCCAGCGGGAAGAAGGGGGAGGGGAGAGGAGGGGGTTGATCTCGGCTCAGCATGGTTATCCCCTCTGCCCTAACGGTTGCCTAGACCATTCCAGAGGCGGCTCCAGAATCCCGGTTGCCCGGTGGCGCTGACTCCGGTGCTTTGCGCGCCGTTGGATTGATGCACCAGCACAGGAATGCGATCACCCACAGATTCGCCTTGACGACTGCCGTAGCGCACCCGGTTCAATAGCTCTTGCCGTTTGGCTTGTAGGGATTGCTGAAGGGTCTGCCGCTCTTGGTTTGCCCTTTGGCGCAGGTCGATGGAGTTGATCTTGTTTTGATGGCGAAACACCTCCATTTGCAGAGCATGATTCAGTTCGGCAGCAATCTCAGCGATCGCATGTTGGCGCTTTTGCTCAATCTTCAGCATGTTGGCGCGGTCTTGAGCATCGACTCGCTCCATCTCAGAACCGAATTCGGCGTTGAGCTTGCGGATCTTGGCGATCGACTTGGCAACGGTGGTGCTGAATTTCTTGCGTAGCTCTGTCCATTCCACCTGGCCTTCGCTGACCTTCTGCATGGACTCGAAGTAGGTGCGGGCGTTTTCTAGGAAGGGTTCGAGGTAGCTGGCAATCTGCTCGGCATCATGGGCGGTGTTGGCAAAGGCTTCAAGCTTTTCAACATCGCTGAGGTAGCTGAGGATGTCGGCATCGACGTTGCCCCACTCCTGGGCTTTGCTGTCGATCGCGGGGGCATGGGCTGCTGCTGGGTTTTTGATTAGGGTGTTGCCGTAGTCCATATAGATGTCTCCTGAGAGGGTGGGCGGGCGGCTCTATTTGATGGGGTTAGAGGGGTTCAGTTCGGGCAGAAGTTCAGCGATCGGGGTGGTGCCTGTAAACAAGAACTGCTCGGCGATCGGGAACTCCTCGACTTGCCAGGCGCCAATTTGCTCGAACACGGTGGCGAGGGGGTCAATGCCTTCTTGTGCCCAGGTGAGGGAGGCGGCTAGTTTGGCTTCGATGCGGGCAGGCACTTCGGCAATGCGCTGATGGACTGAAGCTACATAGCGGTCTTCAAAGCTGGAAAGCTGTTGGTCTAGCTTTTGCAGGGATTGTCCGGCGCTGCCGATGATGCCTTGGCTGGCGGTGGCGATCGCACTTTGAGATTGTTGTTGGACTTGGTTTACTGGGGTGGCGGAGTCGGGATGGGGGGAGTGGGGTTGGGAATTGGGTGGGGTAGGTGGCTTAAGCGGTCTTTGTAGCTTCTGAGGGTCAATGGGCATAGCTTTGATACTCCTGCTGAATAAGCTGTGAAAAGTCTTGGATACGGTTGCCAGGTTTGCGAAGCCAACGGCAAAGAGCTTTGAGGATTTCGATGTCCTCTTGGCTATAGCAGCCGTTGTCATCGCGGCTAATAGGCAGATGAGAAAGCCAGTGTTGAAGGGTACGCGGGGGTAGACGCTTGCGCCTCACTCGCTCAACTTCAGAACGGACTTGCTCAAACGTGAAGCCTTGAATCGCGCGTGTTTGGGTGGTGTGCATTGCGATGTATTGCGCGCATTGCGGTTTAAGGTTGTTGCCTTTATCGCATCATACTAGTTACTCGTCACTTGTCAAGTGATACTAGAATAGTTTAGCCAGAATACACTGAGTGGAGAAGTAAGCATGGAATCTTTGATGCAGGTAACTCTTAGCGTAGATATTCCAGGGTTGGGCAATCAAATCAAGACGGCTGTAGATAGCAGTGGTAAGAGTCCCACCGCGATCGCTGCCTTAGCTGAAATGAGTGTCGCTAACCTCTACCGAATTATGAGTGAAGAAACAAAATCGATTCCCCGTGACACATTGAAACGCCTGTCTAGTGTTCTGGGTGCAGACTTTGATGCTGTGGTGAAGGCTGCGTTAGCTCAAGAAATTAAGTAATTGCCAAATGTCCAATTTTTGTGAATGTTGAAAACAATGCGATTTGATGCGATCGCAGGGTCTTATGGCGCTTTGTTTATTGGTAGGAGCATAGCGGGAATACTTAGTATTGTTGCATCTACTAAACAAGCATAGGAAACGGATATGGTTGCAATTCTAGAGGAAGATCAAACCAAATTTAATTTGAGATTGTTAAAGGGGCGTTTAGCCCAAGTGGTTGTTCAAACTGTGTTTGAACAATTTTCGTACATAGTGCGTCCTTATGGGTACGAAAACTACCTATCAACATTGCTTCCTCGCATGAAGAAAGATGATGCAAATGATGCTGTGAAGAAAATTAGAAATTCGCCTGACTTTTTTGTGTATGACAATGATCTGAATAAAGGCTTCTTGATAGAAGTTAAAAGCACTACAGATGAGGATGAGACGTGCCATAGCCCCTCTTACTACAACCAAATTCCGCTCATTCAAACACAATGGGCTGATTCAGTTTTGGTGGTTTATTGCAGTCAAACAGCTAACATTTACTGTTTACCAGTTTCCGAAGTACCGCTCTCCAGATCTATAAATTTACCAAAAGATTTCAAAACGCTACCGCAGTTTTTTGAACGTATTGACGAACAAAAGTACAACACTTTTCTCGATAAAATTCGCAAGGATGTGATGTCTCAGCACTGTCCATAGCATCCATCAACAAAGCGATCGCCACTCCAGGGAAGGATAGAAATGGCGATCGCTTTGTATGAAAGAGAGCCTGAAGAATAGTGTTTGAAGCACTGTGAAGAGGGCGATCAAATTTGCGAAAGCTACACTATGTGTCTCAGCATGCTCTATTGATTGATGGATAAAGTTCGAGGTTTGTGACAGCAGTTGAAATATTATGTCTAAGGAAGAAGATTATAATGCGCTTGTCCAAAGCAGAAAGTCTTGTCATCTTTGCTTGGGTTTGACTAATCCTGCTGTTTGTGGAAATGGCGATTTTGATTCAGATCATATGGGCCCCTGGACAAGATGGCAGGGTAATCTCAACGCAAAACTAATGATCATTGGTCAAGACTGGGGAGACTTGGCTTACTTTCTCAATAATGAAGGGGTTGAATCTCCGAAGAATCCAACAAACCACAATTTGATGAGATTACTCGCTTCCATTGGAGTCAATATTGACCCCCTTCCTAAGTTCTCCGAGTTCGAAGGTCAAGTATTTTTGACCAATGCCATACTCTGCCTGAAGCAAGGAGGGCTGCAAGGAGCTGTTAGGCAGGAATGGTTTGATAGTTGCGGGACAAAACACCTGAAACCCAATATCGAACTCGTTAGACCTGAAGTGCTCATTTCACTTGGATCAATGGCATATGAAGTGCTTCAAAAGCTATATGACTTACCATCAGTCCCATTTAGAGATGCAGTCAATAGTCAATCAGGGATAATTCTTTCGAGTGGCACTCAGTATTTCCCCATGTACCATTGCGGTAGCCGGATCATTAACACCCATAGGAAGTTTGCACAACAAATAGAAGATTGGGCAAGAGTTAAGTCGTGCTTCACTGCGACTGAAACATAGCATTCAAAAGCCCTGTGATGAGAAGCGATAGCCTTAGCAACAGCGACAGTATTTTTGATACCCTGAATCCAAGACTCAGAGCAAACGAGCATTCCTAGAGAGGGCGATCGCCTTTCCTAACTCAACATCCGACTGACCGATACCGACACATCTGCAAAAGCCAGCGGGCGAATGGTGTCTTCCCTCCAAATCACCTGCGATCGGTATTCCCCCTCCACTGGATCGCGCATGACAACCAGCTCCATTGCTTGCAAATTCACTACCCAGTATTCAGCAATGCCAGCCGCAGCATAGGCTTTAGCCTTCGGATCTAAATCTTTCTTGAGGCTAGAGTCAGCATACTCAATCAACCAAAAGATATTTTCTGGATAAGGGTGATGCTGCTCATAGCCTCTAGCCAAACGCTGCACGATCGCAATGTCCGGCTCTGGCTCAGAGTTGCCGCTAGAAATAGTGATTGGATGCCCCTCTCGCACTTGCACCTGCTTACCCAATAAGTCTCTGAGATACTCCGCTGCATTGGTGCTTCCATTGGCGTGAGAAGTTCCCTCAGACGGCATCTCAATAATTTCTCCATTCAGCAATTCCACCGGGCGATCGTCCAGCAGCCCAGTCTCAATCATGTGGTGATAGTCTTCAACTGACCATTTAGCAGTGGGGACAGTCATAGGTTCAATCTCCGAAAGCGCCAAGCGTTTCTAGATTTTGTCTCCATTGTAGAGGGCTAAAGCCAACAAACTCAAAGGCTCTGCGGTAGGAAGCGATCGCTGCAATCAAGACAAAAAAGCTTTTAGAACTAAGTTATACCTTGTTTCAGCTTTGCCAGTTCTGTCCCAACAACAATAAATTTCATCGAGCAGGACATCTAACGTAGGCAAAAAACGCATTATCGGGGTTATCAAAACTCAGTCCATCACTTAGAGCAACATTCCACATACCGCTGTACGTAGCTTGAGTTAATGTGTGAACTTCTATCATGGAGCCTCCCATATTTGGTCCATCAGCCACGATAACTGCTCCTGGTGACTTAAGGCTAAGCCTATTAAGTCTCCTATCATCAAGAGGAAAATAAATTCCTTCATATAAAGTATTCCAACGACCGTTTTTATTCTCAATCCAGAGGTAGCGCTCGTCTTGGGTAAATACATAGCGGCTGCTATCACATAATCCTGAGCCAGCCCATTCACCTACAAGTAGAGAATAATCTACATTTGCATCAGCAGACGTTGGAATTAGAGCACCACTGAGAACAACCAATCCTGCGAGCAACCAATTCGAGGACTTTAAGGATTGAGGCTTATACATAGGAATCCCTAGCAAACGACACTATAAACTCTTACTTCAACACCCCATCACCCGCTGTACCTGCTCACCTGATTGTTCCATCAGATTGGGGTTAGACTAAGCCACCTCGTCACCGAGGCGGCTTAGTCTAACCCGCACGACAACTAGAAAATATCATTCAAAAGCTCTGCGATGGAAAGCGATCGCTGTAATTAAGACAACAATTAGTTTTAAGAGTTAAGCTACGCATTGTCGTAGCTTCGTCAGTTCTACCACTCATAGCGAGGGAATTTCAACTTCAAATGTTGTACCCAGAATCCAGACGGTTCAAATTTTCAACCCAGTCCCTCAAGGTGAGGGAATTTCAACGCCCAGCTCTTGCCCCGGCTAAAGAAATATCAGCGTTTCAACCTAGTCCCTCAAGGTGAGGGAATTTCAACAATGCTGACTGATGGGGCGATCGGACTTGAAAGTGGTTTCAACCCAGTCCCTCAAGATGAGGGAATTTCAACCGTTCACATAGCGCATGTTGAAATACTTTGGCATGTTTCAACCCAGTCCCTCATGACGAGGGAATTTCAACTCGATCTTGTGTGGCTAGGCTCAGTAATTAACCAGTTTCAACCCAGTCCCTCATGACGAGGGAATTTCAACTTCCTGATCTCTATAAGCTGTGGATAAAAGCCCAAAGTTTCAACCCAGTCCCTCATGACGAGGGAATTTCAACGCCCATCTACACCACTGTGGAAGCGATCGCCCTCCGTTTCAACCCAGTCCCTCATGACGAGGGAATTTCAACTCCCGTTCCAAACCGGACGTGTTCCCATTTGCTTGTTTCAACCCAGTCCCTCATGACGAGGGAATTTCAACGCAAACTTGATGCCCGTGGGCTTAACGCCATACAGGTTTCAACCCAGTCCCTCATGACGAGGGAATTTCAACTCGCTCTGGAGCGTAGGGGTAATGTTCCAGCCGATAATCGTTTCAACCCAGTCCCTCATAACGAGGGAATTTCAACGTGGCAACCCTATCACCACATCAGGGACAATCACCGCGTTTCAACCCAGTCCCTCATAACGAGGGAATTTCAACCCATCTACTAATCGTTGTAATTGAAACACCGAGCCGTTTCAACCCAGTCCCTCATAACGAGGGAATTTCAACCAGTTACATTACTCAAACATAGAGCTTATTATCATGTTTCAACCCAGTCCCTCATAACGAGGGAATTTCAACCCAGCTCCACGGCTGCCATAATCCAGGCGTTTTGTATGTTTCAACCCAGTCCCTCATAACGAGGGAATTTCAACTCGCCCGTCTTCACTCGAAGTCGGCAAGGTTAATAGTTTCAACCCAGTCCCTCATAACGAGGGAATTTCAACCTGCTTCTGGATGAAAGAAATGGCGCACCCAGCGGTTTCAACCCAGTCCCTCATAGCGAGGGAATTTCAACCTATAGACGGACATCGAATGGCTGTAAGTAAAATCGTTTCAACCCAGTCCCTCATAGCGAGGGAATTTCAACATCATTGAGCTGGCGATCGCCGCCAGGGCGTAGGTTTCAACCCAGTCCCTCATAGCGAGGGAATTTCAACGCATCATATTGCTGAAGCAGATCAGGGCTATCTTGGTTTCAACCCAGTCCCTCATAGCGAGGGAATTTCAACCGTTGCTTTCATCAGTAACGCCTTCATTTAGCAACGGAACAATAAACAACGCTAAGGCTGAAAGCCTTGCAGTATAAGGCTTTCAGCCTCTGATTTTACTAGATTTATAGTGCTCGTAATGGCTGAAACCCTTGCTAAGTCTGGTTTTCAGCTAGATCACGTTTGTGTGGCAGCAGAGCCTTTTTCTAACCACTAGGAAGACTCTGGCGTAAATTTGGACTATATCGCCATTAAGTTATGGTCTGAAACCCTTGATTTCTCGTTCTCCACAATGTCTGAAGTAGCCTGAAACTGTATGAGTAGTTGCACTGTTAAGCAACTACTCTATTTCTAAAGCTCAGTTATAGCAGTGCTTTTGAGCTTAGAGTTGTTAATTGTTCCGTTGCTACATAAAGGCGAGTAAGGCATCCTCGATCGTCTTGTTTCAACCCAGTCCCTCATAGTGAGGGAATTTCAACTCGTAAATGTGCAGGCAGGTGTTTTAAGGTCATTGGAGTTTCAACCCAGTCCCTCATAGCGAGGGAATTTCAACTCCAGAAGCAAAAGCCCCAACCTGACCCT
>DATNPL010000219.1:0-52630 GCA_036703255.1 Coleofasciculaceae cyanobacterium | reverse complement strand
CCCGATGGAGATGCGATCCACAGCTTCCTCTCACTCTCTCAACATCAGGCTCGTGAACATTTGCTCTTGCTTCATCAACAACAGCTGGAGATGCAGAAAAGCCAGAAAACGCAGAAAAAGAGGCACAAGAGTCCTCGCTCCCTTGACTTTGAACGCTAATAGGCGGCAGGATGGCTAACTCCTTGAATTCCATGTCCTTAAGTCTGTAATCTGCCCTGGGGAGCCTTGCCTTAGATGACTGGATAAAAACTGGGAGCGCTAGAGGGGCGATCCAGCGGAGCAACACCGGGATTCACTGGGCAGCCTTCCCTCTCTTCATGGCCTTCGGGTGATTGCTACATCCTCGATCCCCTTGCTTTAATTCTTCGGTATGGTTGAGGGATTTGGCATACCGAAAAACTCTGGATCTCAATGCTTTAAAAGTGATGAAGTGATACCCCTCAAGTAAAGCCAAAAACACTTGAAATGGCGATCGCTTTTGCTCACTTGCTTAGATTGATTAGATCGCCTTTCCCTTAATTGCCCTTGCTGATGAAGGGCTAAAGCGCATCATCTCTCCACTGACAAACAGGACAATCCCAATGGATTCGCTTCACTATCGGTGGAAACTCATGACGGCACTGCGGACACAAGCCTGTAAAGAGGGGATGCCACATCAATAGCTCTAACTGCTGCTTCCTTGTTAATCGCTGTTGAGGGGTGATGATGAGTTCATCTCCATAAAAACTCCCACCCTCTGGCTCCCACCATTCTTCCTCTAGGCAATGGGGTTCTTCCTCCCAATCCAAGCAGACTGCTTGACCCTCTGGCACACCACAAGGGTGAATTGCACAGAAAAGATGGGGATTGCGGGGGTTGTTGAGCAAGAAACAAACCAGACGCTGTGGCTATTCTTAGCAAACTACCTCTGCTTTCGGTCGTAACTTAAATCGGCTAGGGGGCTGCACTTCTAATTCATAGCGATCGCTTAATCCTCTCCGCTCTGGCAGCATGATGAATCTGCTCTGCGCGTTGCCCTTGGGAAATACTCTGGCTATGGGTACGGTAACTGTATAGCGATCGCGCCAAGTGATGAATCTCAGTGACTTCTGAAAGCTTTAGGCACAGGTCATAATCCATTGCACAGGGAAAGCTAGGGTCAACGCCGCCCACTTGCTCGTATACGCTGCGTCGCATCAGCCGAAAGTGAAACGTCATAAAGTCTACTAACAACCGTTGCGGACTGTAAGGAATGCGGCAGCGACTTCCTTGCCCTTTGAGTCGATCGTGCTCGTCAATTACCTGGTAGTTGGTGTAAACCATGCCGACTTTGGGGTGGGTGGAAAGGAAGGCGATCGTCTCTGCTAAGGCGGTAGGGGCAAGCAGGTCATCGCTGTCTACCCAGCCCACATACTCGCCTTGGGCTAAAGCATGAGCGGCGATGAGAGATTGAGCGCGTCCTTGGTGCGGGGCGGCAATCAGCCGAATGCGATCGTCCTCACGGGCGTAGGATTGAGTGCCCGATGGGCACCATCTTTTTCTTAGAAAAACGTAAATGATTATCTAATCTTCATAAATCAATCTGTTGAAAACACGGTGATTGATTAAGTAAAAAACGGTGATTGATTAAGTAAAGGTTAAATTTCATACACTATTTTTTTGATTCTATTTTAATCTTAGTCTTTACCTCATCCAAACCTCATAAATCAAACGCAAGGTTGATAAATACCTAGAAAAAATAGATTTTTAGTTGTTTTCTAGATTTGAATTTCTTTATCAGAAAAACATGTAATTTCAGTGTTTTTATTTTGCACTATGTATTATTTTTACCTAATATACACAGAGATACTCAACGGAGACTCCTAAAGCAAACAGGTTTCGGGTTTTATATTCCCACTTGTATTAGCACAACTATTTGTATGGCTCTATCCAAGATCTTTGATGACACCTAAATTAGCCTCTTTACTCTTTTTTAGGCTTCTACGCCTTGTTTAGCATCACGTTAGGGTAACAACAACTAATCTTGATGGAGGCTGAGACGTTCAGTCTTTTATCAAGACAAACTTTATTCGGCTGAAGAGATTGCAGATCATTTAACTCTAGCCAAAGTCGCTGAGAGACGATCGTTCTTTCAAGTATTGCTGAATTAGTGCAAGCTTGACGACGACAAACTAATTAGAGACAATTGGGCGCTTTAGTCAGCCCAACGCTAGCTTTTGCCTGCACAAATTTATCGATTACTCACTACTTTTAATTATAAGAGGCAGATATGGACGAGGTGCAATTCAGTTCTTCTAACGCTAGCTCAATGAACACAACAAATTCATCAGGGAGCAGCGAGTTTACCAATCCATTGATTAACTTTCTACTTCTTACTCAAAATAATCAATTACAGTTCTCTACATTCGCTGAGTTTGAGCAAGCTTTGCTCTCAAATCAATCAACAATCACTACTTTATCCACAATACCTAAGTTGGATGAATTGGCTAGAGCAAATGCTTCCACAGCCTCCATCTCTTTAAATTCAAACTTGCCAGATTCTCTCACAGGCAACACGAGCCATTTACCTCTTGTTCAACCTGACTTCATTGATAGTGATATCGATGCGGTCAATGAAACAGTGACGAATGCCTCTGCGGATTGGAATAGCAAAACTGATTCTGTAAAAGAACGAGCTAAAACTCAATCTGTCTCATTTTACTTCAGCAAACACCGTCATCGTTCTGTTAAAAACTTAGGTACTTTTGAAACGACAGTCAGCGAGGCAATTGCTCAAGCAACAGCAGATCTTAAGCAATTTGCTACTGATTCAAACATGATGACAAAAATGCGAAAGGTTTTTGGAGATGATTGGACTGCCAAGGAAGGACGTAAATTGATGAAGCGTCTTGCCAGTGACGATCAATCCAAAACTCCGTTGTTTAATTTAGAAATTCTCTCTGGTTCAAAGCTAAAGGCACAAGGGGCTTTTGCAGCACAAACTAACACAATTTATTTGTCAAAACAGTTTCTTAAGCGTAACGCAGGCAATCCTGATGCAGTTGCTACTGTTTTACTTGAAGAAATTGGGCATTACATTGACGCTCAATTGAATCAATCGGAGACCCCTGGTGATGAGGGATCACTGTTCGCCGCACTCGTCGAAGGGCGCAACCTCTCTAAACAGCAGCGGCAGATGTTGAAAACAGGCAATGATTTTGGGGCGCTGACTTACAAGAATAAAGAGATTCAAATTGAAAAGGCAACCTTTATTGGCACGACTGGCAATGACTCTCTACTGGGAACAGCAGATAACGATTTGCTGGAGGGACGGGAAGGCAATGATTTGCTTGATGGGAAAGCAGGCAATGACACGTTGGTGGGCGGGATAGGCAATGATTCTTACCACGTTGATTCAGCTGGGGACATTGTTGTAGAGGAAGTCGATGGAGGCTACGACTCTGTCTATGCCTATGTGGATTTCTCTATTGCCACTATGAACAATGTGGAAGTGCTCTACCTTTGGGCGGCAAATGTTGTTCGAGGGGTTGGCAATGCGCTGGATAATAGTTTGGCTGGTAACGCGCAAAATAACATCTTAGAAGGCGGAGCTGGAAATGATGGACTGTCGGGATACGCCGGAGCCGACACCCTCATTGGTGGCGTAGGCAATGACTTCTATAATGCAGATGTAATGGACTTGATTGTGGAAGAAGCCAATGAAGGCATAGATACGATTCGGATCGCAACAGACTTTTCACTTGTAGATTTGCCCAATATAGAAAATTTGATGCTTGATCCATCAGCGATTCTAGGAATTGGAAATGCGCTGAATAATAGCTTGCATGGCAACATGCAAGACAATATTTTGGAAGGCGGAGCAGGGAATGATACGTTGAATGGCAGTGGTGGAGTAGACACCCTAATTGGTGGTACAGGTAATGATTCCTATTCTTATATTGATGCCACAGATGTAATTGTGGAAGAGGAAAACGGAGGTATTGACTGGATTGTAGCAACTTCAGATTTTTCGCTCGCTAATTTACCCAACGTGGAAAACTTAGCTCTGGCTACCATAGTAGATGGAGTCCGCGCCACAGGTAATGCCCTCAATAACAATGTGCAGGGACATGCGATGAGCGACATCCTTGTGGGTGGCGCAGGAAATGATACGTTGAATGGAGGAGCTGGAGCAGATACGTTAGAAGGTGGTGAGGGCAACGACATTTTGAGAGGTTCTCTTGGAAATGATATTCTCGTTGTTGATTCAGGCGCAGATCAGCTATGGGGTGATGCAGGCAGTGATGCGTTTACTTTATCAAAGTTAAATCCTGCTTCTGTGACTATTCAAGATTTCTCAGCCGCAGAAAGTGATTCAATCCAAATAGGATTGGGTAATTCGGCGCTCCAACTGCAAGCCTCTCAGTTGCGATCTGGAGCAGGGGTCAATACTGCCACAACTCTAGATCAGCGCGTTCTCTATAACACTTCTACTGGCGAGTTGTTCTATGATGCAGATGGGTCAGGCACTCAGTTTAGCCCAGTTGGGATCGCGACGTTAAGCAACAAGGCAGCGTTGAGTGCAGCCAATATTTATTTGGTAGAACCCCCCAGTCTGACACTGGCTCTGAAGCAAGATACGGCACCGGGAACTACAACTAACACCGATCGCATCACGGCTGACCCAACTCTCACAGGCTATCTTGCTAACTCAGGACAATCGGTTGAATTGGCGGTTGGCTTCAACCCAGATCAAAGTCTCTTTAAGACAATCTCTTCTGTCGTCAATGCGGATGGCAGCTTTACGCTCGACAAGGCCCAGCTTGCAGCCGTTAATGGTGGCAGTTTGCCGGATGGAACATACACGCTATACCTCAAGGCTAAGGATAATTTCGGCAATTGGTCAAATGTGATCAATACAGTTTTTACCCTCGATACCCAGGCTCCGGTGCAAAGCATTACCAGCTTGATTGATGGTATCTCTTGGAAAGAGGGTGAACAACTTAAGGGCAAAGTGAGCAATTTTGACTCAGGCTCTTTTGTCACTTATCGGTTTGATGACCAGGGTGAAACGATGCTGTCTCTGGACACAGCCGGAGCATTTGACCAACTCCTTGATCTGCCAGATAGTTTCGGCTCTCATAGGTTGCAGGTGAGCAGCATTGATGCAGCAGGCAATCGGCAAGTCGCTGAGTTTAAGTTCTTGGTTAAGGAAAATAAGTCAGTATTGGATGATGATCAGCTGGCAGTGACTCCGCCGCCCAGTGGGGGTGGTGGCTCAGGTGGCAGTGGGTCAAGTTCGGGGAGCAGTTGGCTGGCTTCTGGAGGCAGCGGCGGCAGTTGGGGATACGGCGGCAGTGTCGGCAGCAATGATCCTTTGGCGGATGGCAATCCTGATGGTTATACCGTTGGCGAGGGGTACGGTGAAGAGCCTCTGCCTTATTTAGAGAAAGTTGCCATCATTCTAGATCAGGCAACAGGCTCGATCGGCACCACTCCTCAAAACATTCACAAGCAGGCAGCTCTCAAAAATCGCACTGCTCTCTTGATGGAAATCGCTGATATGGTTGACCAAGGCAAATTCTATGACCGCATGGAGTCTGTCTTACACGGCATCTATGACCAGGCGAACAATGACCCTGTTTCTACTCGCTCTGATGCTTGGACTGAAGGAGACTATCTAGCGGGTGATATCAGAGACGGGTCTGAAGCGGTGAAGGTGCAGGTTTATCAGGCGGCTTTGTTGGCTGTGGTCAATCAAGTGCTGATTGACCACCAGTTTACGCCGCAAAATGGGGTAGTCTATCAGCAGATGGTGGATGCTCTTCTCCAGCTCGGTCGGTCTTATGCGGTGCTGAATCCCACTGAGGCGGCAAATGCTTCGGGGACTCCTGATTTCCTGGATTCACTCTGGCGGGCACAAAAAACTCTCAATCCTTATGAGGCGAAGCCTTTAGGCGTGATTCGTCAGGAACTTCAGCAGGGAATGACAGCGCTCTATACGCTACTCGATGGGGTCGATAACCCCCTCCAAGCGCTCAAGTTTGTCAATAATCTGCTGCAAGCGGCAACCAATGTGGAATCGCTGGATGCTGAGGCAATTTATGATGCTGAGTTCCTAAGAGAGCTTGTTGCTTTTGGCTTTGAGTATGCCAAGTTGAATCCAACTCAGCTTGAAGGGGCAGAAACTGATGGGCTAAACGCTTTCCTGGCAACCCTCTGGCAAGGAGAATCAGGCGATAGTTTGGCAATGCGGAAAGCAACTGGAAAATTCAGCGATCTCTTTAACGGGCTGGATTCTAAAGAAGAACACAAGAAGCTAATTAAATTTGAAACGAATCTGTTGAAGGCGATCGGGCTGGGTGGACAAGAGTTACTGGAGGAAAAACAAGACTCTAAGTTCCTCAGTGCTTTGGTACAATTGGGCGGTGCTTATGCGGCACTAAATCCAATTACAAACTCAGCAGAACCAGTCGATTTCTTCCTTGATACACTCTGGAGTGCTCAAGACGAAACTGGATTTCAGAAAGGGATTGGAGAACTTTTGACCTTCACTCAAGACTTTGACAATCTCACTCAACTGATTGACTATCAAAGCAAGTTGCTGACTGCTATTAAGTTGGTTTCATCCATCACTCAAGCTGAGACTGATCCAGTCTTTATCAAAGAATTATCTAACTTGAGTAGTTATTATGCACTTCTACAAACGGTTAATGGGGAAGCGAACAACTCCGGAAGTTTTCTCGCTGGCGTTTGGAAGGCGAAAACCCAGCAAGACTTAAAAGAGGTTGCAGATGGGTATCAATTTCTCATGGATTATGTTGTGACATCAGCTCCTACACAAATTGAGCAATTTGATGTTTCTTCTTTTCACACACAAGTTATCAAATTAGCTCGTCAGACGATAATAGATGAAGATGTTCGGAGTTGGAGCATAGTTGAATTTGGTCTTTGGCAAGCTGGGATATTAGAACTTAATGAATTCCGAAACCAGTGGATATATGGCTACAGGAATGTTATAAACTATGCTGCACAGTTATTCGATATTCCTCCAATTTTACTTGCAGCAATTGCTCACATGGAAGTGGCAGGAGATCCTTATATTTTAGACAGTCTAGCTTATACGCAGCGTGTTCTAATTCCCGGAGAGGTTCCACCTGAACAAACATCTTTTGGACCTCTAAGTATTCAAGTCGGAACAGCTATTGATACATTAAGATACGAAAGTTCGTATGAGGATCTATCTCCTCAACAGGTTACTCTAGTCATTCAATCCCTACACGATCCAAGGCAAAATATCTTCATTGCAGCAGCACATCTATCAGATTTGAGAAATTTCTATTTTCTAGGAAAAGAAGCATATGAACTGACTGAGGAAAACTTAATGACTGTTGCCGGAGCGTACAACGCAGGAACGCTCCCATATGATCAACTTTGGGCAGAGGGGTATGCAGGGGGATATGGGCGAGAAGCCATCCAGAACCGGGTGAGAGAGAATCAATTGAACCGTATCCTGAATGGAGAGTACCCAAATGAGTAGAGTTTTCCTGGTAGTTATACCAATCCTGTTAAATCTAAGTGCATTTTTTATAGCTTGGCTTGTTAGCGTAAATGCAATTCTATATCCCTATGCTGACTCTGAGTTTCATACGCTTTCGAGCACTATAGATAGAGACGTACTTGATGCTTTTCAGTTTTTATCTTTCCTTGGAATAATTTCTTGTGTCTTATCTCTTCTATTTTCATCTATCAAGTTAGTTCAAGGAGGATTAACAAAGAATCAGAAGTTCTTCTTTATAGGATTAACGATCAGCTCGACAATCATCACATTTTATTTTATATATAGGCTTACATTCTTTTCTAACCTCTGAGCAAAGTGGATGTGGAATGATCGAACTTCATTCGATGTGCTATGGGAAAAACTGGCAAAAAGGTATAGCGGTTATCGATCTGGTGCGGTGCAAATAACAGGCTAAAACTCTTATCCTGTCTACTTCATGTTGAGAAGAACCGCTATAAGCTTTCGTAGAGACAGAATCGCATTTTAGTGAAGTTCAATCGTTCTCATAGCTCAAAGTGAAGCCCTTATTGGGGAAACCTGATCAGTAGATTCTACTTGAGCAAGGTTCACCATGCCGATCGTTTCCCTGATCATGACGAGCTACAACCGCGATCGCTACATTGGGGCAGCCATTGAAAGCATCCTCGCTCAAACCTACACCAACTTTGAGCTATTGGTCTGGGATGACGGCTCTACTGATCGCTCAGTGACGATCGCTCGTGAATTTGCTCAAGCTGATCCGCGAGTTCAAGTCATCGCAGCAGATCACCAAGGTCTTACACCTGCACTAAAGGCTGCTGTAGCATCAACTACAGGAACCTATGTGGGTTGGGTAGACAGCGATGATGTCTTGGCTCCTACTGCCTTAGCAGAAACTGTTGCAGTATTGAACAGCCAACTCACAGTAGGACTTGTCTATACCAATTATCAAGTCATTGACCAGCAGGGCAACGTTCATGGATTGGGGCAGCGATGTCATATTCCCTATTCCAAAGAGCGTTTGCTCATTGACTTCATGACCTTCCATTTTCGGCTGCTCCGTCGCTCTGTCTACGACCAGGTGGGAGGGCTTAACCCGCTATTTGAAAGGGCTGAAGATTATGATTTATGCTTGCGGCTGTCTGAAGTCACTGAAGTGCAGCACATTGAGCAACCTCTTTATTTCTACCGCCAGCACAGCGACAATGTGACTAAAAACCAGCTTGAGCAGGTTCGTTGGGCACATCTAGCTAGCACTCATGCCCTCAAGCGCAGAGGACTAAGCGATCGCTATGAAATCGATCTAAAACTGACCAGTAGATTTATCCTAAAACAAAAGAAATTTACTGATCCATTGGTTTCTATTATCATTCCCTGCTACAACGCACAATCAACTATCGAAGCTTGCCTCAAAAGCTGCTTTTACCAGACTTATACTCATTTAGAGATCATTGTTGTTGACAATAACTCAACTGACCAGACGCTGGCAGTGGTTAAACAGGTGGCAAAGAACGCACCCTGTCCTCTGTTTTTACTAGCTTGCCAGCAGCAAGGCGCTAATTCTGCGCGGAACTATGGCTTACCTCAAGCTAAAGGACATTATGTTCAGTGGTTAGATGCTGATGATGAGTTAGACCTCAATAAGATCCAGCTACAGTTAGCAGCGCTTGAAAGCAATTTAGGCTATGACATTGCTTATGGGGATTGGCTTTGGCACTTCTATTATCCTGAGCGACTCAGCACCCAGCTTACATATATAGGCAAGCCATACGAGGACTACTTACTCCAAACTCTAATCGATAATTGGCGACCTCCCCATACCTATCTGCTCCGGCGCGCTGCGGCCGATCGCTTGCATGAATTACAGGCTTGGAATCCAGATACCCCTGCTTGTATGGATCGAGAATACTTTACTTTAGCTGCCATCTTGGGATTTAAGTTTCTCTATGTACCTGGAGCAAATGTCCGTTACAACAGTGGAGCCTCAACTCAGATCACTCGTTCCACTTCCTATTTGGACCGCGTTCAAAGCCTCAAGCTGATGTTTCAACGCTTTCAAGCTCAAGCTCAGATACAAGCTGGTTGTTCACTCCAAAAAACACATTGGTTTTTGCTCAATCAAAGTTGGCAGTTGTGGAAGCCTATGTTTTCCATAGCTCAACAGGCAAATTATACGTTTGAGATTCAGCATCATCGCACCCAAGCTAAGTTGCTCGTTAACCAGACGCAAGCTACGATTATCAGTGCTTTGCTGAAATCGTCTAAAGCCTGGACATTGGAAGACCATGCTCGCAGAATTGTTCAACAGCTTTGGCGAGAAATAATCTTAGACGTTAGCCAGATGCATGGCTCAGACCACATATTTAACCATGCTCTGATTTCATCAAAGCTCTCTCAAGCCATAGGGCTGCCAACTCAGCCTGTTACAGTTTCTCAATCTCTTTACCATGAAAACCAATCCACTCCAGAGCAATTGATCAGTTCTGTTCCGCTCTACACTCCACTATTTGGGGAGCAGCGGCTGATGGTTCACATCTTTTTAGCGCAGCTACAGCGACAGGGGTGGTTAGAGTCATAATCAAAGACATTGCAACCCGAAGGAGAGCTTGTCTGCCCAAACTTGAACCAACTGAATTTGCTCTTTAACGTCGCAGGGGAGGCAGACATAGTTAAGGAGGAGTGAGAAGATCAGTCACAGTGAAAAGTCAGATACCCCCAGAGAAGCTGGTAGCTTGATGAGTGTGACCGCATCAAAGGCGGATATCCTCGCTCTTGGACATCTGGGCTAGACAATCTCCTGCTCTCGAATATAATGACGCACCGCTTCTTAATACTCATCGCATCTAATCCTGACAGTCTCCTTGCTATCTTACCAATGGCACCCCAGCAAACTCATCTCCCTGAAACAGCTGTGGAGCCTAGATCATTTTAGAGAGTTCGTAAGATACGCCATAGAAATCCAGATAAAGTAGGTTGACGGAAAACGTTTTCCGTCAACCTAAAGATGCATCGAAATGAAAAATATGACCTAAACTAATTTGTGTTAGTTCAATCGCTCTCATGCCAATCATTGCCGTAATTAATCAGAAAGGTGGAGCTGGAAAGTCTACTGTTGCTGTACATCTAGCGAGATGGTTGAGCAAAAAACGTAAAACCGTCGTCGTAGTCGATGCAGATGCTCAACAGTCCTCTTCTAAGTGGCTTGCTCGAATAGAGCATTCCATTCCCTGTCATATTCTTCAGGATTCAGATGCACTTCTAGAAGATCTGCCAAAATTAACCGAGATCTATCCTTGGATCGTAGTGGATGGCCCCGCAGCACTCTCAGAAATGACCAGAGCCATTGTCCTAAGTGCTGATTTAGCTTTGATTCCATGTCAGCCTACGGGCGTCGACCTGGAAAGCGCCTCCGATACAGTACGCCTAATTCAGCAAGCTCAGCGAATTCGTAAGGGTGAACCTAGAGCCTTTATCTTCGTAAATCGTGCTGTTAAGGGCACGAAATTAAAAGATGAAGCGCTTGAAGTGTTGCGGATGTTGCCAAGCGTCAAAGTTTTAGATACAGTAATTCACCAGCGTCAGGCGATCGCTGATTGCTTTGGTCAGAACTCTACTGTTTTCGATCTACCTGGCACATCTGTAGGCATTGCTCGCCGCGAACTAGTGGAGCTATTTGAACAAGCAGTAAGAGGGCTAGATGGCTAAACCGCGACAATCACTCGCTCAATCTATTGGAAGCTCTGTTATACAAAAGTTTATTTCTGACCCCAATAGCACCCAATCTTCACAAACCGCTCCCATTGATCAAATTTATTTACCATCTAGACAGCCACGTCGCTACTTTGATGCTGGGAAAATTCAACAGTTAGCTCACTCCATTCGTGAGCATGGAATTTTAGAACCCTTACTTGTCCGCCCGTTGAGTGCTGAAAAGTTTGAGCTTGTAGCTGGCGAGAGGCGCTTGAGAGCAGCTCAGTTGGTTGGTTTAATTGAGGTGCCCATAACCATACGCGATTTGGATGATAAGCAATCGCTCCAAGTCGCGTTGATAGAGAACCTACAACGAGAAGATCTAAATCCTATTGAGGAAACTGAGGCGATTTTAGACTTGCTGATAATTGAGCTAGGCGTAGATCAGCAAGAAGTTATTTCTCTATTAAATAAAGCTGCAAATGCAAAGAAACGGAGCCAAGAGTTGACGGAAAACGTTTTCCGTCAACTAGAGATAGTGGAAGAAATCTTTTCTAGCGTAGGTCGACTCTCACCTGAAAGCTTTCGGGTCAGCCGTTTGCCTCTGCTTAATCTGCCGAATAAAATCTTAGATGCACTCAGACAGGGAAAACTAGAGTATACAAAGGCGAAAGCTATCGCTCAAGTCAAAGACAAAGCTCAGCAAGATGAGTTGTTGACAGCAGCTATCCAAGAGGATTTATCGCTCTCTCAAATCAAAGAGCGTGTCGCTATGGTCAAAGCTGAGAATGCTAAAGAACCAACGCCATCGCTCAAGACCCGATTTGAATCAGCCTATCAGCGCGCTAAAAAGTCAAAGGTCTGGGATAGCCCCAAAAAGCAGAAGGCATTGGAAAAGCTGTTGGAAACCTTAGAAAAATTAGCGGATGAAGAGTAACAAGAAATACCATATGCTTCTCAAGCCCTCAACAGTATTGCTAAGAGGGAGATGGAGAGAGAAGCTGGCTTAATTTCATCACAGCGATTCGGCTAAAACTGCTGCCAGCAAATCCTCAAACAATGGATCTCCAAAGCTCATGAATCGTAGCGAGGGATTTTGCTCAAATAAGCTTGGGTCAAAAGTAATGCTGTAACTCTGATTCTCATAGGTTAGGTTCCATAACCCCTCAATTTTCTTGAACACTGCACCGATCGCCCTTAGTCGCACTGAAGTTATGAATAGCTGCTCGATCGCTTCCCATTGAATAGGCGATTGCGGAATTGGCTTTCTTAGTTCAGTTAAGTCAGCTTCAACGTCCATTGCCACCATTTCATCCAAGGCAGGACGGAGCGGTGGCGCGTCTAGCTCGTGATCGAATTCGGATAGTAACACGTCCTCTTCTTGAGGGTCTGCGCTCATCACCGCTCGTTCAATAAATGTGGGCACTTTTGCCAGAATCGGCTGTAGATTGCCGACCACGGTGGCAAAGGCGTTGATGCGATCGCGCAGTTTTTTATAAACCTTGGCTTCGACCGTGCCGTCATAGTAAAAGTTGTGGATTTTCACTGTGGAGTAGCGTTGTCCAATCCGGTCAATCCGTCCAATGCGCTGTTCGACCCGCATCGGGTTCCAAGGCATATCGTAGTTGAACAACACGCCACAGGTTTGCAAGTTTAAGCCTTCACTGGCAGACTCGGTGCAAAGGAGAAGTTTGAGTTCACCCTCTCGGAAGCGATATTTAATTTCTTCTTTAGGCACCGCACGCCACTCTCCGCTCCGGTATAGTTCCCCACCACGCCCGGAGTAGCAAGCAACCAGGCTACCAAAGCTGGAACTGAGAAAGTTCCGCAAGTAGTCCATCGTGTCAGTGTACTGGGTAAAGACGATCGCACTTTCCCGTTCGTTTAATTCGTGGCGCAGCGTGGTGATAAACTGGGCGCACTTGGTATCTTCCCCGGTGTTATCAAACTGCCGTAGCAGGTCTTCAAGGTACTGGATTTCCTTGGGGTCGATCGGCTCTAAGTAGGACTCCAGCCCTTCGATCACGGCATCCTCTGCATCATCCAGTTCTGCCAGGTCATCGGCGGTGAGTCCATTGCCCTGTTGAGTATACAGTGCCTCTAATCGGCGTTGCAGGGATTGTTGTACCGCATAAAAGGAGCTGGTCAGACGTTTACGATACAGCGTCATCAGGAAGCCCAAGGCTTTGCGGTTTTCCTTTTGTGCCAGACGGTAGAAGTGACGCACGTATTCACTGACCGCTCGGTAGAGTTCTGCCTCGCGGGTGGGTTCTAAGACGATCGCATTGTCCTGTACCTGCCGCAGAGGGATATCACGATCCAACAGTCCACGCCGATAATATTGCCGCAGGGTGTCACGAGTGTGCCGGAACATGCGGTCTTTGAGGGGAGTATTGACGGTCAGGTATTGCCGAGAAGCAGCGATGAACGGTTCGTCCTCCAGAAGCTGGCGGGAATTGACAATCTTCTGCCCTCGGTTCCAGGTGTCTTGTAAGCGATAGGTAAGAAGGCGGTCTTTCTTCTCTAAATGCTGTTGTAGCTGGGGACAGGCGTGCCCCCCGAATTTGAAGTAATCTGTGGACATCTGCTGCCAAAAGTCCAAGCTAAATCGATCGGGTTTGTCGGTGAGGGCAGCGAAGTAGTTGCAGAAGTTATCGCCATACTGCCAGTGCCCTTCCAAATCTAAAAGACTCAGCAGATCGAAGACTTCGATCGGATCGATCTGCATGGGAGTAGCTGACAGCAGTATCAGAGCAGTTGTCTTCAGCCGCAGTTGCCGCATTAGCTGTAGCAGGCGATTGGGAGTATCTTTGCGATCCTGGGGACTCTTGCGACGAGCGTGGTGGGCTTCATCCAGCACAACCAAATCCCAGGGTTCTGCTTCTAGCAATTCTTGCATCCGCTCTTTGCGCCGGACGAGATGGCTAGAGGCAAGAATCAGCTTTTGAGTATTCCAGGGATTGGCAGCTAGGGGAACCGTTTGCTTATAGGGATCGCGGAGTTCTCCCTGAAGGTAGCTCCAGAAGTGGAGGCTGAATTTCTCGCGCAGTTCTTCCTGCCATTGGGGTTGGACGCTAGCTGGAGCTAGAACCAGGACTCGCTTCACCTTTTTGGACAGGATCAGGTAGCGCAGGATTAAGCCTGTCTCGATCGTCTTGCCTAAACCCACCTCGTCGGCAATCAGATAGCTACGGGGAAACTCCTGAGCGACGCGACGCAGGATTTTGAGTTGATGTGCCCAAGGCTGGATGGGAGTTGATTTGACGGCAAAGTCGAGGCAACCCGGATCTTGATGAAGGTTGGCAAGTTTGGTGAAGGCAAGGGATTCTCGTTCCCAGTCTTCCTGAGAGTAAGAAGGTGCTTGTGGTTCTGGCTCTGCTTCTGATGCTTCTAGCGGCAGTTGATCTTTGGGTAAGGGATGGGTGTTAAACTCCACTTGAGGATTCCAGGTGGGTTGGGTTGGGGGAGCATAGCGCAAGAGCTTTTTGCGGACTGCTTCTGGAACCTCAAATACCCGCACGTTTGGCATCTGGTCGTGCCAGAGTTTCTCGAAGCGATCGCCCTCTAACTGCACTCGCTCTAGATCTCGTCCTCCATCCCAGGAGAAGTAAACGTGAAAGGATTCAATGTTGGCTTCCCAACCGCCGATCGATTCGTTGTTGGAGCCGCTGAAGGCAAGGCGATCGCCCATTGCATCAGTGATAATGCCAACCTTCTCATGAAAAATGCGGTTGGGGTCTAGTTGGCGATCGCTCTCTTCAGGCAGACCATTGTTTTTGAGGGGAATAGCGATACGAATATCCAGAGATTGGCTCTGGATCAGCCAACTGAGGATCTCGAAATGTTTGAGTTGGGCAAAGTTTTTGGGTGGTTGCAGGTCGGTGTCTAGCCTTTGCGCCAATGCGTCTCGCAGTTCATATCCCTGCTTGATCGCCTGCAAATCTTCAGGGCTGAACTGGCAACCCATGATTAACCGCATCCGTCCCTGGTTTTGCAGCATAGCTCCTAGCCCACGGGCGACTTTGCTGAGGATGGTGCTGTTGAAGAAACCCGCCTTGCGATCATATTGGATGGCACATTCCAGAGCTGGAATGTAGAAATCGGCGACGGGGTTATTTTCGTCGTTGGAGTAACTGATCTTCCAGGAGCGATGACGAAGAAAAGGAAAACTTGAAGGCATTGAATATTTACCAGTTTGAATCACGCAAAGATAGGTCGTATCTTGGGTCGGTGATTAAAGGAGAAGAATTTGTAGCCGGAGAACCAGTGATAGGAAAAGCCATTGAAGCTAACGCAATACGGCCTAAATACTTTCCGTTGTAACCAAGTCTCCATAAAAGGACTTCATCAATCCACTGCATTGCCCGTGTGATTGACCGCCAACGGTCATTCAACGTGATGCTACTAACTCTTGGGTGTACAGCATCGTTCCGAACATTCAGAAAAGCTTGTACGTCCTGTACGTCACTTAATCCCCGAGCAGTAGACAGCCCTATACGTTCAAGTAATAAGCGCAAACGTTTTCCGGTGATGCTAATGTTCTCCTGCCCAGGATTTCGACCAAGATTCCAGACTTGTCTAGCTTGGTTTTGCTGAGAAATATCAAATAGTAATTCACATTGGGTCTTCAGAGTAGAGTTAGTTTCGTCTTCTACCAAAATCTCATAACTCAATCGTTCTAATGCCGCACCAGTAGCACTCGCAGCAATCTGCCAATCTCCATAGCGAATAGCTTGAAAATACTGAACTAATGCAAAATAGAAGGTTTCTTTCCATGTGCCTGAACTAAACATTTTCTCTAGTGTAGTAAGGCAAGCAATATAACCTTTAAGATTACTGCTCTCTATAAACCAACTACTGCCTAAAAGCTCGATAGGGGTAATCTGGTAATTAGTTGTGACTTTTGAAGATAATGTTTTAATTCCTAAGTGTTCATTTTGCTTTGAATACAATTCACTGTCGATAAAGATAGGGCTAATAAATCCACCATTAGCATAAGACAGTAGCTGACTAAGACTTTTAAGGCGCTCCTCTGCCTGTAACAACTTGATGGTTACAAGAGAGGTAAACAAGTCATCAGTAACTTCGGCACGTTTGGATTGATAAAGTTCCCCCCAACATGTCAACATTGTGCCAATGTTTCGTTTCTGTGGATCAAGCCACTTCAAGGCTTCTTTACGAACTTCTAACTTTACAACCCATGTGGAGTCTAGAGTGACTTCCACAAATCTTCCTTCTTCTCGTTGTTCCTGAAATAAAGACTCCTCAGTCGAATCTACTCTCTGCTCATAAATCGAAAGTTCTAACCTGTCTTGATTCAGGCATTTGAATTGAAATCGGGTATTAGGCAGACAGAAATGAAAAGTATGTGCCGGAGTATCTGGATTACCCCAAATAGCTTCGGTGGCATTTCCAGTAGCTGATAATACTCCTGAAGTACTCTGGTAGGTTTGTGTAATAGCTAGGCTTCCTAGATTAAAATTGTACCCAGTAAACTTTTGACCAGATAAGTTACTTCCTATGCTGGGAAAGCCTCTTGGTCTACGACCTAAAGTTTCGAAGTTCCAGCTAATTCTTGGAGAAGGGTAGATTTGTAGCTCTGCTAGTAGTCGCCCTCCTTTACACTTACCAATCGCAGCTACATTGTTAAAAATCACCAGCTTCTCAGCCAGGATTAAGTTCTCTTTCTTGGGAATCATATATAGCTCCTAAGCAAATCTATAAAGTTAAACTTCCTCGACCAAGCTGTCAAAATCTAAGCTTTGCTGTCCTTCAAACTCTAGTTCGGGTTGGACGTAGACGACTTTTGCCTTGATCTCGTCCATTGCCAGCCACAGGTCGGCGAGGGCTTTTTCTTCGGGGATGCGTTTGCGTTCGTCGCCGATACGGGGGATGACTTTGAGGGCAACTTCCCACGATCGCATGAACAAATCATTCCCCAATAGCCCTGTGGATTTAAGGAAGCGGCGGACAGGTTCGATCGTGCCTTCTTCCAGGTAGAGGGTGATGATGGCGTGGAGGGCATCGATTAGGTAACGGGCAGAGAATTCGGTGTCGATCAGGGAGAAGGCGCGTTTTTTGTGGCGTTGTTGGGGGGTAAGGAATTTACAGGTGCCGCTGGTGGAGTCGATTAGCTTGTAGGTTTTGGCTAGGTCGGAAACGTTGAAGCCACCGAGAGCAAGGGCAAGCTGACGGGCATCGTCAAAGGGGAATTCGCGGGCGCGGAAGGCATCCCAGGCGAGCATATACCAGGTGGTGAGGGGGTCGAATCCGGCAGTGTCGGTTTGGGCAAGTTTGCGGAAACGGTAGTTGGCGATCGCCCTCCTGGCTTCGGCAAAGGCTTCTTCAGGACGGACTTCTTTGCCGGAGGAGTCGAGGATGGGGTAGTTACGGGAGAAGACATTGAGGGCAGGCCCAAAGGCGCTGAGGTAGAGGTCAATTCCGGTGATGTCGTTGGCTTCAAATTCGGGGGCGCGTTGTTCGACGAGGTTGGCGACATTGGGGCGGAGGTCGTCCCACCAGGCTTGTCCGGCATTAGGGTCGCGTTTGCGGCAGACGAGGAGGACGGTGCTGGAGACAGAGTTTTTCTGTGCCTGGTGCAGGTTTTGGGGATTTTCGGTGCTGACTGCCCAAGATGCGGTGATTTCAAACCCGGCATCGATGAGAGATTTGGCGAGGACATCCCATGCGCCGGAGTCTTTGTGGTTGAACTGGACGGTCATTACGCCATCGTCGCGCAGAACTCGATAGTATTCAGCAAAGGCGAGTGCCATTTTTGCTTCGTAGTCTCTTC
Organism: Coleofasciculaceae cyanobacterium; assembly: GCA_036703255.1. GTDB lineage: Bacteria > Cyanobacteriota > Cyanobacteriia > Elainellales > Elainellaceae > Drouetiella. Next base: position 34,649 of record DATNPL010000219.1, on the reverse strand, counting down.
GAGCTAATTCGTCAGGAGAATCCCCCATTCCTCGAAAGCGACCAGGATTAGAAATTGCTTCATTGTCTTTATCAGTTAGCTCATTAAAAAATAGATCAGGGAAAATACTCGATAAGGTAGTTCTTAACCAAACGTAGAAGAAGTCTGAGAGTTCACCGTATCGAACAGAGTCGTAATAAGGCGGGTCAGTTACTACTGCAAATAGAGACTTACTAGGAATATGAGTTAAACTATCAGCCGAACTCGCAGAAATATGAATCGATTTCGTACCATGACAAAGAATATCAGGTATTGCAGAAATACCTGATTTTGCACCTACCAGTTTGCAAAGATCTGCGTAATCGGAGAGAGTTCGAGAGCTTTCATAGTTCCATAATAATCCCCAAATACTTAACTCACAATAATTCCACATCAAGTTGAGCGAGTGCTGTCCTGATGCAATTTGGATGGAACCTGTAGAGGCATTTTGATGAGTTAACCTACAGTTTTTGTCTATACATCTATTTAAGGTGACACCTAAATAGATGGAAATGGCTTGTGCTTTTTCAAATTCATATTCCGATTGAATAATTTGTTTTGCTTCGTCAATAACGTCTACGTAGGTTGTAAGAGTAAGTAATTGCCTTTCGTTGAATAGGTCTATCCAATTGTGAATTCCATACAAGTATAAATCTGGTCCTCTTTGGGTATTTGAAGGAATAGCTTGAGTCGGAAATAATCCTCTTATTTCCCAATCCACTCTCTTCTTTGAAAGAAATTCTTTTGCCTCATTAAATGCATTAAAATCTATCTCAGTCGGAACTCTAAACTCTCCACTAGAGTTACCCTTCTTATAAGCTACTGCATACAATTGATGACCAAATCCTACTGATTGAGCAAAAGATTTAATAAACTCATCTTCAAGTACGGCACTACAATTTGGGCATCTACCTACTCCTCGACTTATGGTTGCTGTTAGTGTAGGGTCGTATTCCTCATCGTTAGTCTCAATCGTTACACTGTGCCCTTTATGTCCTTTAACCAACTCAAATTTAACCCGTTTCTCTTCTAAGCTAGGAATTGGTTTTACAGCACACCACTTATATAAGTTTTGTTTCTCTGCACGGCGGTAAAGCCACCAGTTAGGGCTTAGCGGAACAACAGAATTACAATTTGGACAAGTAACGGTATGTGACCAAAAGTAAGCTTGAACTTTTTCCCCCGGTAACGATGGGAAAAATGGGGCAAGCCGTTTCTCTGCCTCATCACCCACCCACTTTACCCATTTATCAATCTCCACCTGAAGCTCCGCCCCAAACTTCAGCGGATACTCGATCGCCGCCTTCATCGTTACCACTGCCACGGGGTTCAGATCCGAAGCCAGCACATTCAACCCATACCGCGCCGCCTCGAACGGGATGCTGCCCCCACCCGCAAATGCATCCAACACAGTCGGCGTTTTCGTGCCCCACATCTGCTCACAGAGTTCCTGCACCTTCTTGATGCGATCGGGCGAGGGGGGAGTTTTATACAGCTTCGTCGTCTTGTCCTGCATCCCTCCCACCCGTCGATGCAGACCCAGCAGATACTCAAACTCTTCGATCGTCACATCCGCAGGCAGCAGCGAACCCAGTACACTCGCCCGACTAAACGACAACGGCTTGCGCGAGTACCACCGATGCAGACCCTTAAAGGGGTTACCACCATGCTCGTGATACACCTGCTCATTGAGCAGCGTCACAGGCATGATTTTTTCGATGAAGACGGATTTTCGAGGGGGGCGATCGAGGGTGGAGTCGGTCATGTAAATTAAGAACAGAGAAAAGGGGCAATGCTATTTTAGTGTTACCCCCAAGGGGTAGTGGTTAACTGGCTATGATATAGATCATTTGTACTAAAATAAGGGAGTAGGCAGAAACTTTAGCAGATGGCAAGAGGGGAGATCTTAAAGAAACTCTTTCAGAGCTTCTCTCGCAATGAGAGAGAAGCCTTCTATTTTGCTGCAAAAGAACTGATTGAGGAAGAGCGGAGCAAAAACCATCTTCTCCTTGCCAATGACTTAGAGAAGGTTCTTCATGATAGCAACGGGCAGTCTTCCAGACATCTCGCCTCCAATCCTGTCCCTTGGCATCAGTTTCCTGAACCACCCAAAGACAAAGAAACAGGGCTGCCGCTACTAGAAGTGAAGCGGTTCGACCTAACTTGGGATCACATCATTCTCAGCGAAACCATTTTTGACACCCTAAATGAGGTTGTCCTGGAAAATCGTAAGCAGGAAGTTCTAGCTGCCTATGGATTAAAACCCAAAAGCAAGCTCCTATTTTGTGGACTGCCTGGGTGTGGCAAAACACAGACTGCAAAAGTTTTATCTAGCGTATTAGGGTTGCCGCTTGTCTACGTTAACCTAACGGCTGTCTTTTCATCCTTTTTGGGTGAAACCGCAACCAATCTTCAGAAGATATTTACCTATGTTGAGCGTGACGAATGGGTCGTCTTGTTTGATGAATTTGATGCCATCGCCCGCGATCGCAACACGCCCAACGAGCATGGCGAAATCAAACGATTGGTCAATAGCCTTTTGCAACTGATTGACACTACAACCAGCCAAAGCCTTTTCATCGCTGCCACCAACCATGAATCCTTGCTAGACAGCGCTGTGTGGCGACGCTTCGACGAAGTAATTTTATTTGAGCCGCCGACTTTAGACTTACGAGTTGCCTTATTAAAGCGATATCTGACAGCAATTCGTTATCCTGGCATTGATTTAACCTCGTTTGCTACCCAAATCGAAAATGCTACAGGTTCAGATGTGGAGCGCATTTGTGCGGATGCGATTAAAATGGTGATTCTGCGAGGCGACAACATATTAACTGTCACTGATTTAGAAGCGGCAATTGGGCGCTACTTGCAGAGAGAACGTATAATATCGAACTCAACAGACTTCTCTACTAGCGGACATGGCGAACGAATTTGAGCATTTGAAACTGCCTCGAATCAATATTCAGCTACCTCGTCGTGCAGGAGGTGGCGGCGGTGACAAAAAGTATCGTGATAATCGTGACACTCACGGCACCCAGATCCTCGCTCAAATTTCGTCTCTCACGCAAATCGTCAAAGAGCGCAAAAGCTCCTTTCACCTTGACCCAAAGCTAATCTTTAAAATCAAGCTGGCAAGCGAATTTGATGATCTTGAAGAAGATTTACCAAAATCAGGGTTGATTTTATTGAGCCGTGAACCATCTGCCAACAAAGCGATCGTCGTATTCTCTTCAGATGAGGGGCTGGCAGAATTCCGTACTCGCTGGGAAACTTATGCTGGCGTCAAATCGGGCTTTAAGAATGGTTATCTAGATGCAGTGGAGTGGCTTGCGCCGCTGGAACCTGCTGATCGCTTGGGACGATTATTAGAACTGGAGCCATTACAGATCGGGGAAATTGCAGCGCTCGACCTGGAGTTTTGGCATACAGGCGATCGCCAAGAGATGCAAAAATATATCGATCAGGTACGGCAAGGCTTGCGCGATCGTGCCACTTTAACAGATCCCTTTGACCTAACAGACTTTTACATTGGAGATTACCTTTGCATCGCCCGCATCAAAGTCAATCAGGAAATCCTCAACGATCTGTTAACCGAGGTAATTGTCAAAGAAATCGATCGCCGTCCCAAAGTAGCGTTTGAATTACGAACTGACTATAATCTGTCTCTTTCTGATATTCCTGAAGTTGTATCTCCCAGCACCACGACCTGTGGAATTCTTGTGATTGATTCTGGTGTACAAAGAGGACATCCATTACTGTCACCCGTAATTGGCGAGGCAGAGATTTTTCCAGACACCAAACGCGAATTTCTCAAAACGGGGCCGGATGACGAAGCAGATCACGGCACAGGCGTAGCGGGTATTGCGGCTTATGGTGACATTGAAGCTTGCATTCAGAAAAGATCCTTTGATCCAACCGCCTGGGTTTTCTCTGCCCGCGTCTTGAATGAAAATAATCAGTTTGATGAAGATCTGCTGCTGGAAAATCAGCTAGAGCAGGCAATTTCCTACTTCGTCAAAGAATACTCCAACTGTAAAGTCATTAATCTATCACTGGGTAATGCCGATCAAGTTTATCAGCAAGGCAGGAAACAAACCCGCATTGCCGCCAAACTCGATGAGTTAGCATACCGATACCAGCGGCATAATATTTTGTTTGTAGTTGCGGCGGGCAATTCCTTTCCCTATACCTATAGTGGGGAACGAGACCTGCTCCGCACAGACTACCCCAACTACTTGCTAGACCCTGCTGCACGGATCATTGACCCTGCCACTTCAGCAATCGCCTTGACAGTGGGAGCTTTGTCCCTCGGTCGCGGTAGCATGACCTATACCGCTGATGCCTGCCGCAACGCTGTTGCTAAGGTGTCAGGCTATCCTTCCCCTTTCACCCGCACAGGTTTTGGGGTCGATGACATGATTAAACCCGATCTGGTGGATTTCGGTGGAGACTTCGTACTGGACGGCGATCGCGTTGCAGGTGATAGTGATGCCGCTGTTTCGATTGTTACCTTCTCCCAAAACTACACATCTTCTCTATTTAAGGTTGCCAGCGGTACCAGTTTTGCAGCCCCTCGTGTTGCCAATCTTGCCGCTCAACTTTACAACAAATATCCAGCAGCATCACCAAACCTGATTCGAGCCTTGCTAGTCACCTCAGCAGCGCTGCCCAAGGAGATTCCTCCGGCGTTTCAAGCTGGCTCCAAACAATCTGACAAGCAAAAGTCAGAACAACTGAAAAATCGACTGGCAATCTACGGCTATGGGCAAGCCAATGTTCAAAGAGCAATGTACTCTGCTGATAATTACGTTGTTTTGCTGGAAGACCATCTCGACATCCGAGTAGGTAGTTTTGATTTGTTTGAGATTCCCGCCTTGCCTCCAGAGTTCTTACAGAAGAAAGGAAAACGATTTCTCTCTATTGTCTTGGCATTCGATCCGCCCACTCGTCCCACTCGTGGAGACTCTTATTTGGGCATTACGATGGAATTTGATCTATTTAAGGGAGTCGATCGAGATAGCGTAGTCAACACCTATGTTGATGCTAAGAAAGCTCAGAAATCAGGGGACGATGGGAATTATTCTGAGCTTTCCAAAGAGAAACTGAAGCGACAGTTTACGTCTGGCTGTACTGTCGATCTTCGACCAGGCACGACCTTGCGTAAAAAAGGAACGCTGCAACGTGGAGTTGTCGAAATTTCTAATGTAGCGACAAAATATGATGCAGGTTCGCTGTATCTAGTTGTGAACTGTAACCGAAAGTGGGTAAAGATAGAGGAAATTCCTTCTCAAAGATATGCCTTAGTAGTAGCTGTCAGCCACTCTGATCCAGAGGTAAAGCTTTACAATCGCTTACGCACTCAAATCTTGCCACGCCTCAGAGTCTAACGATTCTCCTAACAGTACTGAGATAATCTCAATACGTGTCCCTATCTATCTCTCCTGCTAAAACAATTTAGCTCCTGAGCTTGTGTTCATTCACTAAAATACCTGCCCAGTCTATATCTTTAGGAGCAAGTGGTGGCTAAGCAGGCTGCGAGTAATCGATCGCTAGATGATACCGTCCCCGCTGATACACGCTCTCAAGAATGCTTTGCAGATTCAACAGTGCCTCTTCCTCCTCAGTTTTCAAGGGTATGGGAAAACTATGAATCTCTTGTCCAGCGCTAAATGCATAGAGTTGAGCCGAGGGGCGGCGGTCGCTATGGCTCACCAAAATTCGATAATCTGACTTTACCGACTCTAATATTAGCAACGGTTGACCACCCCGCAGTAAATCAATTTCTACGAGATGGGTCAAGCTAGCTAACACCCGATTGCGCTTTCGTTCATACAACCGAATGAGCGATTGTGGCAATCCCAGCTTGGCTTTGCTCAGGCTGCTTGCTCACAATAGAAACATCTGGAATGCCAACCAAGAGGCTATCGTCTCCTCCACTAAAATATGTTTTTTTCTCGATCGCCACGCGATACTTTTCGCTAAGGTGATCGCTTAAGTCATCTGCAATCGCCACAATCAAGCAATCAAGCGGCTATAGACTTCTAACCACAGCTCAGGGTTCTCTAAATAGGGGTTCATTCCAGGGAAGGGCGATCGCATGGTTCCAACTCAGCAGTATCTGCTTTGATCATGACTTGAAAATAGGCGATCGTTTAACCTTTTAACGATGACAAACTTGTGGGCATCATAATTTGTGATCGAGTACACTTCTTACACAAAACGAGTGTCTCTTATATTCTTTTTCTAGATATAAAACTTGAAATTCGGCTTGCGTTTAGCAACGGTAGGGTTGGAGACCAAAATCTCTCCAACTGCATCAGAGTATCCTACTGTAACAGGATCAGACTCTCCCAAGCGACAGGCGTTATAGTTTAGCTTTGTAAGTCCGAATATATCTTGCCCAACTCTTTCAATAGGGGCATCCCCATGTTGAATGTCAATCCGTAATGGTGCAGGAGTTTCCCAACCGTCATACGTACCCAATCTTGGTTTGAATCCACTACCCCAGAGGAAACCTGTGCGATCGTTTAATCGCCAAAAAGTTCCTCGAATCATGGACATCTTTCCAGGTCTAAAAAAGCGTAGACCGAGTTTGTCAATTCTTACCCTTACTCCAATCAGTTTAACTCCAGGTGGGCAAGCTTCTCGATACCCTGCAAACTCGTCATCATAGATAGTTGATCGAGAATGGATAAAGATTTCAGTTAATTCTTTGCCTCCTAAATCTCGATAGGTTTGCAAAACACCCTGCAACAATTTGCGAGCAGCATCTTGACTCAAATGAAACTGCCGGGTTTTAGGAGAAAACCAAGGACCATGCTCATCTAACATAAAGACAATTCCATCTCCTGTATTCAGGAACATTTGGGCTGCACAGCACGCCGTTTTTCCCTGCTCAGACGTATCCGTGCGCCGAAATGCAATGCCGATATAACAGACGCCATCCCTGGCAGTGACTAACCGCCAAGGCTTTCCACCGCATTTGTAATACAAAGCATTAGAAAGGTTCCACATCCGGTCAGAGAGCGGAGTCAGTGTGCGTTGTCCCCGCATATTCTGATCACTTAGGCGTAGCGTAGATTCCCGCACAATCTGCAAAGGGATATCGTACTGCATCGATCGAGCCTTAAGCTGTCTGCGAAAATCAGGAGAGAGTTCATATTGCTCAGGCTCAAAGCTACTGAGCAGTTCCAATTGACCCATCCTACGAGATTTAATCGTTTTAAGTGAAACAGATTTACCAACTGGATTAGCAACATGGGATTCTGGACGGCAATTTTGCCAAATCTCATCAGGTACAATGCAAACTGCAACCCCAATCTGTTCATGAAGCTTGCCTGCGATAGCTAATCTTTCAAGGTAATAATTAACGACTCGAAAGGCACGCTCATATTTATCCTGTGTTCGGGAGGCTTCTAATAACTTCTCTTGATCAATGGCATCAACCCAAATAGATTCACTAGACCACTCAGTACCAAAAGCTGCCTCAAATCCAGGATAAGGACTCCACAACCGAAAATTTGCTTTTGGAGCCTCAATTGCAGGAAGAAGCATCGCCTTTGACCAAGCCTTGAACTGAGCAATGCCGCTCTCTGTTCCTAGAAGAACGTATGACAGCCGGGGTCTTGATGCCGCATCTGCATCGTATGGACCGAACAGGGCTAAGCCATCATGAGGATCTTTAACCCGTTGCCCATATCGAAACTCCAATTCTGGCTCATCAAAGAAAATGATTGAATCTGACATCTAAGCTCCTCCGATATCTTTGTTAGAATCTTCCTCAGCAAAGTCATTGCCCTGTAGCATTGCAATATACTCTTTTCGATCAACTTTTAATTGATCGACGACATCTTCATTCACTGATATTGGAGACTGAAGAGAAAACAGTTTGGCATTAACGACAACTTGCTCCTCCAACGATTCGCCAATCACAATTCTTCCGTCACCGCCTAAAAATTGGCAGATAGCGTTTATACGGTTAAACCAGTCCTCATTCCACCAACCCTGACAAAGATGCTTTCGTCTCGAAATAGCAGCTCGCTTAGATAGAGGGCTACCTTTTTCATCAGTAAGATAAATTTTTAACCGAACCTGAATAACAAACGGTTCAAACAAATTCTGAGATACAAAGAAATAAGGAGCCAGATGATAGCAATATTTTTCAGATCCTGATGGCTTCCAGTAGCTTTTTGTGCCATGAACAGCGACATGAGTTTTTGAACCATCCGGTTTGATATAACCAAGCCGATTTCTCTTAAGTAATCCACTAGGAAAATATTGAATCCTATTTCTCCTGCTCCTTCTCTTGCTATTTTCTCTAGCGTTTTTTTCACTATCTTTCTTTTCATCACTCGGCTCAACATAACTCACCAAGCCAAGCGCATGACATTTAACTACAAAACTTTTTCTCAAAAGTTCTGCAACTAGAGCCGATGTTTTTATTTCCTGAACATTCTCAAAGTAAGCCCAAGGATTACTACTAACAAGTCTTGCCCCATAGGCATCCTGAATCACAGGTGGAGGTTGATGAAAAGATAGAAACCTACCATTTAGAGTAGAGCGATAAGCCCATTGAAGCTCAAATAGTTCTAAGTCTTCTTTAAGTATGGGTTTCTGAAACTCAAAGCAAAGGATGTTTTCTGGTATCCGTTCAATTCTTAGACAGTTAGAAAAAACCTCTTCAGAAACCTCAGAAATTACATCCCGCCCTAGAAACGACTCGATTGCAACTCTTCTACCATCTGGGACTAGCGGGTAATCTAGTGTTTTAAGCTTCGATAGTAGTTGTCGCAGCCCTTCCGCCCAGCTTGACTCAAATGAAATAAATTTTAGAGAACGAGTGAGAGTATCCAATTGATTAGAATCAAATGAATCGATTCTTAAGGGAATTAAAAAATCCTCTTTTCGCTCTTTGCCAATACTCAGGGCAAGTGCCCTAGACACAAGAATGTCAGGATTTGTCAGCGATGCTCGTGAATAACAAGAGATAACTCGAAAAGTATGGTTCTTGATGATGCTTTGAATGTCTTCACTTTCATCTTCCCCACCCAACAGATCGAAGTGTTCACTCCAAGTCTGATATCCCTCAGCAGTTAATTTCTGCGCTAGCCATTTTGCAAAAACAACGTCCTCTAACGCGCTGTTAATGTATAAGTATTTTCCCTTTACCTCTCCAAGTTTTTCTGAGGCTATGTAGATCGCGGGAGGAAATAGATGTGGGTGATTTGCTCTGATTTCAGGATGTTTTACATCCAACAAAATTCTGAAACGTTCTAAACCAAACAGTTCCAAATCCCAACCATACTGCTTTTTGATGGATGCGATCGCCTCATCTCGCTGTCCTGCGGTAAATTCTGCTGTAGTGCAGAAATATAGTTGATGACAGGCATGTTGGTGTTTGTGAATTTTCTCAGCATCCTCAGCAAGTTTAGCTCTCCATCCATCACGAACGCTGTAAGCAAAAATGGTGACTTTGTTATCTCCGCATTTATGAATTGCATCTCGCCCTTTGTCGCTAAAACCACCCAATGGCTCAATATTAGGGAAGCCTTCTAGAACCATCAGGTCATGACAAAGCCGCTCGAAGGCAAAATAATCCGTAAGTTCTTGGAGACAGTAGATTGTAGGGTTTGAAGCCATTGTTGAGAAGGCAGAACTTGGCGTATTGACTACACGAACACCCAAACCCGTTGCATAAGCAACCAATACTGCTAACTGAAACTCTGACAGTATCATCCTTTTTTCAAAGGCAGAGGGACTATCTCTAGTAGACAGCAGCTAATCCAACGCTACATATAGTTATAGTTCCTTTGAACTAAATCATGATCAAAGGACATCTAAGATTTTGGTTTATTTTAAGAAAGTGAATGAAAAAGACGCTTCTCTCCAGAAAAACTAATCTCCTAACAACACTCGAATCGCTCTTAATGCCTGGCTCCGCTTACCATTCGACACTTTAGCAAACCAGTAGTGCGACTCCTCGTTGCTCATCGATCGCACCCCTACAGCAATATTGGCAATGCGATCGGGCTTTGAGAGGGGCTGCAACGTCTGGAACAGCAACGCCAAATTCACCCCTGACTCTTCATTCAGCACGTAGGGAGTCTGCCGAGACTGGCTCAACGTCTTCGGGTCATACCCATTTGCCTTCAAGCACTCATAAACCGCCTGCCGCGCCTGCACCAATGCCTGTCCTTTCAACCGCCCAATTCGCTTGGCAGCCGATCGCTTCTTCTCACCTGCTTTTTTATAAGCACACTGATACAACTCCAAGGCGAAGTTGTTATTGTCAGTGGGCACAACACGAAGCTGAAATTCCTGCATAGAGAAAGAGGCAACACAACGAACGGCACGGGGCAGTAGCCCTACAAGATTAATACGTTACTCGTGCTGTCAAGTTTAGACGATCGACCGGATTTCGGCTCAAGGCTTGGGCGATCGCCCCCATCTCCTGGCCTTGTGGTTCCACGGGTGAGGCAAACTCAATCGTTAACTTCAGCAGGACATTTGCCTGTACATCGGCGCTATTCAGAAGCGCGTTGGTCGGAGTCAGGAAACTCTGAAACCCCCGCATTGCTCCTTGATACTCCAGTCGGACAAACTGATCTCCGGTCTGGATTGTCACTGTCTGATCAATCTGAATCGGGAATTTTGCCAGCAGGGGTAGAGCAGTGGTTAACTTCCGGTAATCCATCACCTGACTCACCGAGAGTTCTAGAGCAGCAATGCCTTTGACTTTATGGTCGAGGACGCGATCGCCTAAACCGCTAAACACACTATTGGGTGTGCCTTCTAGGTCAAACAGCTCTGGCTGAATCTTGAAAATGCCGGGTTGATCATGACCATTGGGAACTGGGGGCTGAACACTGCTGTAAATGACAGCTTGCGTTTCCTTTTGGGCAGTTTCTCCATTGCCATAGTCTGCCACCACTCGAAAGACCGTAGTTTGGGCGATCGTCCTTTCATACTCATCAGAGGGGCGAAAGTCTTGCCCCACCAGATTGCTATCCTGGTACAAACTAACGGCTAGTGCCCCCTGTGCCCGCCAGCGTACCCGCACAGGTTTGACAGTCTCCGTACTGGGCATCACCTGGGCACTCAATTCAATCTCCCTGGGCTTGGGCGGCTCTAGAATGCCACGCCGATACAGCACCATGCGATCGGAAAACTCGATCGTTTCAGGGAGTGCTGGCAATCCCTCATCGGTCTTGATGAAGACACGCTCTCCAACCTTCAAATCCCACTGTCCGGTCTGTAAGCCTTGTCGAATGGTGATCCGCAGATTCGATAGTTCTGCATCTAATAAAATATTTAGCCCCAGATCTTTGGCAAAGGCTTCCCGGAGTGCCTTGGTTGTCCAGTGGTCTAAGCCACTCGCCCAGACCTTTTGCATTACAAAGGCAGGGGCAAACGGAGCTGCCTCCTCTGAGCGGATCTTCTGGCAATCCTTGAGCGCTTTTAGAATCACGTCTTGCTGGTTGTTCTTGCCCTTAACATCCCCTGAATCTTGAGCCGGAAGGGGGTAGTGGATTAGTCCCTTTGCGGCTTTCACAGGATCATTCGATGGATAGAACAGATGGCGGTAGGCATTAGTTAGCGATACTCGCACGTTTAGATCCATGTTGCCCGCTTTGTCCTTAAGCTGCTTCTGCTGGCTTTCAGACAGGTCTTCCAACCGATTGGGGGAGTTAAGGATATTCTTGATCGCTCGATACTCTCTGGCATTGGCGATCGCTCGTTCCAGCTCATGCCGATTTGCCACCAAAAACAGCAGACGGTTGCGGAAGGTGCGAAACTTACCGGACTCTCCGGTGTTATTGAAAATGCGCTCCACCACTGCGGGCGGGTCGTCCGTGGAAGCTTTGACGGTGTCCTCATCAAAGTCAATCAGACATAGCGCAACAGGTTCAGCAACATCATCTACATCCCCTGGACTCTCTGGAGACGGAATTAACTTGAAGACCTTATCGGCAAAGATGGTGTCCCGGCGCGATCGCAAGTCATCTTTTGCCTCACCTCGCCCAACCTGCTCCTTCTCTTCAGAAACGATTTTGTTGATCGATGGCTCTTCTTTGAATCGGGCGATCGAAGTAATCGGGTCATTATCTAGATACCACGCGACGCCGCTCAATCGTTCTAACACCGTCTCTATAAAGCCTGATTCTAGTCCAGGAGTCAGCAAAGACAGATTTAGCTCAGCACGACGAATGCCTGCCGTGATGCCTTGGTTGATCGAATGTAGAAAAATCGTTCGCCCTACCCAGGTTGCAAAAGCAGGTTTGCCCGCTGCTAACCACTCCTGATCCTGTAATTGAGCGTGAGCCTCCCGACCATCCGGGTTGTAAATGTCTGCCTGAATAGGCAACCGCATCAACGGACGCTCCAATCGTGAAGTGAGATCGCTGGTGACTTCTGCATCCATGCCGATCGGCAAGTGATGAGGGTGAATCATCGGCATCCAGATTGTTGGGGTTTTCCAAAGATACCGAACCACTCTGGCAAACAGACGCAATGCCCCTCTAGTGCGCTGGAAGTTAGGAATTGAGGCGATCTTTTTGGTCAGTAACGTAAATAGCTCAGGGTGAAACGGATAGCTTGATTGCAGCGTTTGGGCATAGCGAGCGTCTTTGCAGCCATCCGGAAGGGTAATACGACTCGCTTTATAGGCATTCAAATATTCTCTAGATGCAGTTTCAGCAGCTTTTTCATTGATGCTGCCAAACAGTCTTTGCTTGACAATGTTGTAAATCTCGACATCCGTACTCGGACTCAAAACCCGCTCCTGCCGTGCTGAAGCCTGAATTGCTTCTCGAATATCTGTTGTTTCTTCGCCAAACGTATCAGAAGAAGATGCCAGTGTGTAAACAAAAACTAGATGATTACAGGCGGCAGCTAGATCCATGAGGGAGAATAGAAATGCCACAACCTGCTCTGCCAAGTCGCTGTTACCGACTGTGGTTGCTTTGGCAGCTCTCAGGTGACGAGCAATCTCATCTAGAACAATCAGCGTTGGCTGCCCCTGTATCAGTCGTTCCAGCACGACCGTACCTGGACTCACCTTCTGCTCATCTGAGCCGCGCAGGAGGCTATATCCCTGTACGCCGCCAATCTGATAAGCAATCTCTCCCCAAAGCGTATAGGTGCGAATCCCTGTTTCAGGGTGGTATACACCGTTAATCGGATCAAGATCCTGACAGGCGATCGCTGCTGCCTGGATGGGGCGATCGGGAATCAGCGCTAAATCTACAAATCGTTCTAAGCCTTCAATCTGCCGTCCGTTTTTAGCAATATGCCACAAGGCAATTTCATCATGGGTTTTACCCCCGCCAAAGCTGGTTTCAAGCCGAATAATGGGAGAACCAGTACTGACTTTAGCTAATCGCCCAAACACCTCTGAGAGTAATGTTTTCAAGCCATTGGTCGGAAAGGTATTGGCAAAGAAAATCCGTGGATCTTGATAGACTTGAGGAGCTGCTCCTTCCACCACAAGCCGCAGCTTGGCAGCAAACAGATCAAGAGAGAGTTCTCCAGTTGAAATCTCATCTCTGGGAATGCAAGTATCAAAAATCGATTGCAGCACGGCAAATTTTACTTTCTTGGGTCTCTGAGCGATCGCTCCTCTGCTGGTTCTAACACAATTTTCTCCCCCACTCCACTTTTAGATGGGAGTTGAGGTGGACTGCCTTTCAGAGTGATCCTCTACCCATGTTGTATTGCAGCAATGCTTGAAACCGATCTGTAGCTTTGACAGGTAACGTTGCTTTTTCTAGTAAATCTGTGATTGCATATTTGATTCGATCTCGTGCAGATTCACTTTGTTGCTGATTCTAAATTGGTGTTTTTTCAATGACTTCATTTAATTCTGGTCGAGCTGCTTTTGCCTTAAGTGTTCCATTCTAATCACCGTAAAGGGCAGAACATGACCAATCAATTGCAGCAGCAAGAGTATCTCACATCTGTTGCCCAAGCCTTCGATGTGGGTGATTTTTAATATCTCTCCCCTGAAAAACTGCAATCGCTAGATCAACTGATTGCCAACAGCTGGAAAGCATTAAAGCAGAGGGGAGGCATCGATGCTTGCATTAATCAGATTCAACAAGTAAGCGGGCGCTAAACCGCTTCTGTAAGCAAGTTCAACGCCTTATCAGCAGCACCGCGATCGCCCCCATCCCAGCGCCCAGCCAACCCAAAGCATAGTAGCCAACGATCGCAGCCACACCTAAAAACACTAGCCAACCGATCGAGAGTCCCTGCCCAGAGAGCCGTCGATAGCCCCGCTGCAACTTCCGCACCCAAAGTGCTTGCTGATGATTGCCCAACACTGGATTCTGCCGATCTTTCACCCAGGCATCCTTATAATGAAGCCGCTCATGGCAGGGCAAGCAAACTGGAAAGACATCAACGCCAGGGCGCTCCCGTCCGGCGATCGCTCCACGCCAATCTCGATAGCGAACGTGATGGACTTCTTGAGATCGGGCTTTACGGCATAGACAGCAAACCTGTTTCGTTGCCAGATGGGAGCGCCGAGCCGTTTGGCTCCAGTTCTCGGCATAGCGATCTTGGTAGGTGCGTTGGGTGAAAAGGCGGAATAATCCCATTTTTGGGAAGCTCCTTTGGGGCAAGATTGCTAGGCTTAAGAGCTAGAGAAACAGTCAGGCTTCAGAATGATTTTGGGGGATGTGACCAAAATTTGATGTAAAAATCCCAAAGCGCTTGCCGAGAGTACATTTCAGCGATTCCTAGAATTATTCGTCAAGCAATTCCATCTTTTGTTCATCCAACCTTTTGAGCTTCTTATAAGTGGAGGAACTGGAGTCCCGATCAAAACATCAAATTTTGGTCACGCCCATTTTGGGAAAACTGGCGATAAAGACACCCTACTGCGCACAGACGAAGAATCTGAGGGGATATCGGCTAACTCACGCGGATAGTAAAAGACCTGAGTGACCTGGAAGAAAGTCGGAACCCCATTTCGAGGGCTTTCAAAGTAAACCATTTCTCCAACTCTAGGAACCTGGTCAAACCACAGGGGTTTTCCATGCTTGTATTGCGAGATAGCAATATGAGCATCTGTGTAGGGCACAATCTCCGTTGCATTATGAGACTCTAGCTTTGAGAAGAATAAATCGACTAAAATCATAAACTCTGAATTCTCCTGGTTTCGTTCAAGTTATTGAGTGGGCAGTGAAGAAAAACTGACAAAAAGCGATCGCCATCGGTGCTGAAAATCAACGCGGCTACCGACGTTGCTGGGAATGCCCCAACGCTACACACGCTACAGCCCTATGTCAGGGGCAATATTGACGCTGTTACTGCCCTCTCGCGTCGATGCTAAACGCCTTGTGCGATGCGGCTAGCGTCGGTTTTGGTACTTTGTAAAAATGGCCGCAATCGTTGCACTTTCGCTTAATCTCCGTTTTCAAAGGGCGATCTTGCTTAGTGTGAGCAGAGCCACAATGGGGACAAGTCAAAGGATCAGAGGCTAACCCCAGCGCCACCTGGTTTTCATAGGGAGCGGTGATCCTAGCTCCAGTGGGAAAGCTGATACCCTCTAGCTTGTCTGCGTAATAGCTATAGGGGGGAATCTGAAGGAAGAATGGCTCATCTGTGGCAGGACTCACGACTAGAGCCACTCGATAGGCATGGCGATCGACGACCTTGGTTCCGGGCTTAGGGCGAGGGGAAAGTCCTGCCGCTTCATTTAGCTGGCGACAGAGGGCTTCGAGTTCTGTGAGTTTGGGCAATAGGCTAGCGCTCTTCTTCTGAAGCCATACCTTTGCAGCTTGGGCGGTGAAAACTTGCGTAGCATTCTGGAAATCTTCTTCCATCAGCTTTTTAGCGTTGTCGGTTTTGGCGGCTCCAGAAACACCGCTAACATTGCCCCCTTGACCCGCCGTAATGAAGCCCATTTGAGCGTGATCTGAGATCTGGTAGTAGTCCTTGATCACCGTGCCCAAGTCGGCAAACTCCCGTGCCAGTCGGTTAATTTCATCGGCGCAAACGATGAGAAATCGGTATTTTTGGCTCAGGTTTTTGTTGCGCTCGTTTAGCTCCCTATGGGCTTTTTGAAGCTGGGCGATCGCCGCCTGAGTCACGTCTGTGCCCGGTTGAACCAATCCAGGAATGCTAAACCAGTCTTTGGGGGAGCCTGGAACGGGGTTAATCAGCCAGAGTTCCGCTTGGTTTTGCTTGGCTAATGCCACGGCGATCAGCTCCATGAGGGGAGATTTACCGCCTGTTGATCCGGCGACGACGCGGACGCGGGGGACAAACTTGTCGCGGATGACGTTTTCAAATTCACTGGCAGGGAAGCAGCCCAAGGCTCTAAAGGCATCTTCGCTGCTGGCAGAACCCTGAGAAACCAAGTCGGTTGCCGCTGCTGCCGTGATGGGTTTGTTATTGCCAGAGGCGATCGCCCCTCCACCACCCGTTAATAGTGGGGGAGAGGTAACGATATCGACGCTGACAATGAAGTTGCGTGTATCTAGGGCAAAGTCAAGCGGGGCATAGCTTAGACCCATCAGTCCGGGTTCTGCTGTGCGCTTGTCAAACTCCTCTTCCGTGAGCTTGGTGAATTCATTGGTGCGATCGCATTTGAAGCGGAGTCTAAATCCTGTGGGAATCAAGAGGGCTTCAACGGCATCCAGAATCACCTCATAGGCGGCAAAGTGTTGAACGATGCGATTGCCTGTTGCGTCAATGGCGGTAGTGCCCGGAAACAGTCTAGGGGCTTGTAGTTGGGCATTGGCGTTCTGGAGGGCTTCTAATCGTTGGGCAGCCAGCTGGAGTTGGAGCTGTAAGGAGGTAGCGGATTCAGTGAAGGCCGATCGCGTTCCTGGCATAATCTCCTCATCCCAGGTTTTGATCTCGATAGCGAACTCTGACAACTGCTGCTCTCTTTGCCCTAAGAGGGTTTGCAGTTCGTCAATCTCTTTTTGGTAGCCCTCTTTGATGGATTGAAGCTGCTCTAAATGGGCAGTGTCAATCTCGGTTAGCTCCTCTTTGCGCTTGCTAATGTACATGTCTGCGTTGCGACGGGCGATCCGGTTGGCTTTTGCCTTCACAGCTTGGTGCAGACGTTCGTCAAAGTCAGCCTGGAGCTGCTCTAGCTGAGCTTTCAAGTCCAGGGCAGCATTTCTGCTGTTGTGAGCTGCAAGCTGCCATTGCTGAGCCTGTTGCTCGATCGCGACAACCTTACTGCCTGCTTCGCTCAGCTCAAACTCATGTTTAGAGACAGCATCTTGGAGCTGCTCACAGATTGCAATGAGAGCAATGGCATCTTCGTATTCCTTATCGAGCTTAGCTTTGAGGGATTTCACCTCTATTTCTAGCCTGCTAATTTCACGCTGTAGCACCCCAGTTCTGTCGTTAATGGCGCAGAGCGACAGAGTTGCAGCGGCGGCAGTGACCGCTCCGCCTAGACTAGCCAGGGCGATATTGCGGAACCCACTGGGATTGGTGTAGGAGATGCCAATCAGCAGGGCGAGGGTGGCGATCGTACTGCCACCCAGCAGCTCAAGTTTTAATCGCATGGCGTTCTGCATGGCTTTAGCCTTCTGTCGGCAGGTAAGGGCGCGATTTATCCCGCATCTCTTTAATCCGGTTGTCGAGTTCATCCAGCCGCGATTGCCAGACTTCGCCTTGTTTAGCGCCTAAGGCTTGAGTCCCTTGAACGTCCTGCTGAAGGTTGCCGAGCTTAATCTGCTCTAGCTGGGTGCGGGTCTGCTGCTGGCTGAGCTTGATGCCTTCGGTGGTCATGGCCTCTAGCCCAATCTGATAGCTAATGAGCTGCTTGCCGAGCTTGGTGAAGTCGGTTGCAGCTCCCACAATGTCAGTGGCGAGGGCAATATTGTCGCGTAGGGTGGCAACGGTGTTGCGCTTTTCGTGGATGCTGAGTTTGATTTGCTCTCTGGCTTCGTCGCTTTGGCGCTGAAGTGATGAGGAGTCACTGAACCAGTCGGTGGGCAGCATGGACTGGAAATCGGGGGCGCTCAATGCGATCTCCACAGGCAGGTTCAGGATGGAGTTGCCGCCTCTATTAAAGGTTGGGGTTGAGGTGATAGGAGTCGGGGCGATCGGCAAAGCTGTGGGTGCCGTTGGGACTTGGGGCATTGGGGCGGGTTTCTTACGGGGAGGCATGGAGGGTTCCTTGTTTGTGGTGAGTGGGCGATGCTTAAGCGCTCTTAGAGTCGTTTGTAGAGGTGGTTAGGGCTGTGGTTTTCATCCCCTCCAGGTGACTTCGGGCATCTTGAGAAAATGCGCCAAAGGCTTCTGAAAGGGCAGAACCTGCGGCGATGAGTCCGATGCGGCGCAATAGTACCTTACGCTGGGCGATATCTGCGGGGGCGTGGGAGGTCAGCAGGCGGCGGATGTGGGCATGAATTGCGGCAGTGAGGCGTGATTCCAGTAGCTCGACGGCTAGGGGTTCGGCCTGTTGGGCAATCAGCTCGTCGATCCCTGGCAAGGATGGGGCGATCGGCTGCGTTGATGTCTCGATCGGCTTAGGAGATTCAATATCCTGGACTTCTGATTCTGTGGGCTTAGTGGTAACGGCTTTTCGGGTTGCCATTGTGCTCCTTAAATAGTGTTGGGATAGCAATTAAACGGCCTGTTGCTGAAGCAGATTAAGGGCAAACTGATAACGGGCAGTGGGAGGCAGAGATTGAATGTAGTCAAGGTCTGGAGCGAGGTCTGAAGTATCGATCTCTAGAAACACGCCACTGGGTTCTAGAGCGGAGTCTAGGGCGTAGAGGGCAAGGCGGATTTGTGCGTCTGTGAGTTTTGACTTAGGCGAAGCGATCTGGGTCGGATCTGACATGAGGGGAGCGTTGATTTGGGTCTGCCTTGCGGTAGCCGAAGGGTGAGGGTGGGGGAGTTTCAGGGGTAGCGGCATTGACTTTGTTTTGCAAGGCTTGGAGTTTAAGCCATTCGTGACCCGTTTTCAGGTGGCTTTGCTGAGATTGCAGGGCTGTGAGGTAAATTTCTGCTTCGGCAATCCGCAGGTTTAGAAGATCTAGGCTGAAGTTTCGGTATGCTTGCTGCATCAACCGTACCGAAACTCCTAAGGCGTGATTAGCCGTGGGCAGTTGGGCGGCTTCTAGACTGTTCATGAGGGGTTTGTCCATAGGGTGCGGTGTGGCGGCTGTACCAGAATCCAAGGGTGAGGGCGGCGGTGGCGATCGCTCCTAAAATCAAGCCGATGGCAATGGCTCGTTGCCCGTTTGGGGCTTTCCCGGCACGGCTAGGGTTCCAGCTTCGACAGATTGAATTGTGGCTTTGAAGGCTTGCTGCTTGAGCTGAAGGGCGGTATAGCCCAACTGAACGCCTTTAAGCTGAAACTCTTGCAGGAGAAGCTGATCGCTCAGGCTAGTGGCTTCTTGATACTGGGCATTGAGGGTTTGAGCCTGTTCATGCTGCTGCTGCATTTGGGCGATGACTTGCTGTTGCAATGCCTCGAATTGCTGCAAGCGTTGCTGGGTCTGCATCAGGTAGGCGGTGTCGTTACCAGGGCTGATAATGCTGGCGATAGAGGGCAGGGTGAGGCTTGAGCCAAGGTGCAGGGGGAATCTCAAGGGTCGATCGCCATCGGTAGACTGCTGATCCTCTCGTGGCATAACTTCAGGGCGGAGTGCGGGTGGCTCTGACGCTGAGGTGGTGACAGCAGCGCGATCTGCAAAGCGTTCAGCCATTTTCATCCCCCACTTGCGAACAATCAGACCAGAGGCTCGATAGTCGCCCATTAGCTCGATACATAGGGGGGTATAGCGATCGTCACTCAATCGCAATTCTGATTCAGTAAACCAGGGGCAAGCCTCAACAATTTTGGTGAACCATTTCTGCACGGTGCGAGGCTTCACGCCGTAATGGGCACAGATTGCCCGACAGTATTGAGGTTCAGCAGGCTGCCAAATGGCGATCGCCAGTAAATCATCTATGTCAGCCAAGTCAGGCTGGCCTGATTCGCACCCGCCCAAGTTTTCGTTCGCTGCGTCATTCGGGGTAGGTGCGATCGAGTGGTCGTAGGAACGATTTGGAAGGGGCGCAGAGTCAATTTTCTCTAAGGCTTCAGTACTGGCAAAATCAGCCAAGTCAAACATCTTAGCCATTTTTCATATTCTCCTATGTCAAATGTTAGGGATAGCCGCAAGGCGTTCGGGGCGATCGTTGCGAACTTATCTTCCGTTCGCTTACGAATAAAAATAACACAATTTTATAGAAGGTGATATTATTTTATTGAATTGGTTTTCGAGTTTAGATGAGACAATGGACGAAAATATAGAAACGCTAGAAATAGTGGCTGAAAGGTTCATAATCTCCTACTACTACGTGTCCCCCCAAGACTCTGAAAGAATTGACGCTTTCAGGGAATGTTCAGGTGACTCAGAGAAAACCTTGATTACCCAATACGTAAGGGGGTGGTTAGGACGCAATCGAGACTACTACCTAGATTTGGCGCGAAAAGATGCTGAATCTAGAGAAATTTCCTTTCAGAAATGGGGAGAAACAGTTGTATATCAAGGAATTGAAGCACTTCCCCCCTATCAACAAGAACTTAAAGGCATTCCCCCCAGCCCGCTACGAGATATTGCCTTATCTCCTTCTGTAGAACGAAAAGCGCTGAATTATCTTTCGTTAGGAAAGCAAAATCTAGCGTTGCTAAAAGTTGGAATTCACTACGATCGAGACAACGCCATCGGATTTGTGTCTCGGATTGTAAAAGAGCATCTCGATCGCAACTGGGACAAACTCTACGCCTCTCAAGTCGAGGCTGAAAACTTTGAAACTTGGAAATAATTAAGGAGAAAACAATGACAGCAGCAGTACAGACAGAACTAACTCTAGAAAAAGTCAATCAAGCCGTCAGCGCCATCCTGGAGACTCTAGGAAGCCCTGACTCTGAACTCCACAGCAAAGCCCTAGCAGCTTTTCAGAGCGGCGATCATCAAACCGTGAAGCGTCTGGCTTCTACAAACCTCTCTGACTATTACTGCAAAGCTTTGGGCTACCTGGGCGGAGCACTCAAGCTCACCCCCAACACCGACACCATTCTGGCAGAGTCAGCAAGGGCAGCAGCCGATTTTTCAAAGGAAAAAACCCTAGCTCGATTGGGTGCGGCGATCGAAAAGGCTCTCAGTTAAAGGATTTGAGCCACCATTAGTCTATGCACCAGTTGGGGCGATCGTCATGACAGAGGCGGCAGTAGAGCAACGATTCACATTCAACGAGTGGGCAACCCACAATGACGGTTCCGACACTCGCTATGAACTGGTGGATGGAGAGCTTAGACCCATAAGCTTGGGCACAGGACGGCACGGCAGAATTACAAAATTCTTGGAAAAAGCTGTGGATACCGAGATTACACGCTTAGGTCTGGAATGGACGGCAGAGCGGTTTTCCATTGGGGTGCAATCTCCTAGAGGCTCACGATGGGACACAGGACGCATTCCTGATATTGTCGTCGTCACCCTACAACAGTGGGAGCAGCTTCAGAACCGGGAAGCCGTGATCGCGCTAAATGAGCCACCGCCCATTTTAGTGATGGAAGTCATCAGTCCCAGCACCGCATTAGAAGATTACCGAGCAAAGCTTGCGGAATATTGTGTACTCGATATCAGTGAGTATTGGATCGTCGATCCGTTTGAGGAAAAAGTCACCGTTTGCACTTTGCAAAATGGGCTGTATGACCTGGAAGTTTTTCGGGGAAAAGATCGCCTTCTTTCCCCCACATTTACAGAGTTAATCCTGACAGCTCATCAAATTTTGACAGCAGGGAATTAAGGCAATTTTACTTTGCCCACACAAAACGATACAAAACGATCGCTGTGACACAGGCAGCGAGAAATTTCAGCTTTCGATAAGGAAAAGAATTGCAGGCTGATAACGGCGATCGCCATCATTTAAGCCTATAGAAGACTCACCCACATTACTAAAGGACTGACAGCGAGCGTTCTCTAGACTCGCTCTCTAGAGCTAAATAAAGGAAAAATAGCTGAAATGGGCATCTTAAAGGAGTCAAGCGCTCATTTCAGCACTTGGGGAGAAGCCGACTAAATTCATCGATCGAGCAACGCCTTTCTCAATCTCTCAGTTGCAATTGATCAAATAAATTCAGTAGGTGAACTTCAAACACGCTGCATGACGCATTAAAATTGCGCCAGAGAATAAACAATGTATAAACCTTCCAGCAAAATTATCGTTGATTCAAAAACGCAGAGTTTGATTTTAGAAATTCTATCTTGCGCACCTTCACAAAAATGGCTCACCGATAAGTTATCACATGCCCAGAAAGTTCACTGGTATGAGGTAAAAATAAATTGTGACAACCTTCATTACATCTTTGAAAAGTACTTCCAAGGGCAAGACCCATCCACTCCGTCTTTGAACAAAAAACAGCTACAACTTTTGGAACTAGAGCGCGATACGTATTTGTACTTATACGATATGCTCCGTCAATGCTGGAAGTTTGTTAAACCCGAGATTTGGAAATTGGGCAAAGGATTTGATTTTACAGTCCCTGGTGAGGCGGCCACTCAAGCCATTGGTTTTGGAGTTGAAGCTAGTTTCTCGGCTTGTCTTCAATATTCAACTTTTCACCCAAGTGCACTTTACGAGATGTATCGAACAACGAGAAAGCTACAAAAGTTAGTTTCCTCAAGGTTGGAACTCAAACAACCGCTTACTCAAGGTGAAGTGAACAGATTTAAACAGCATGCGAGTCGAGTAAACGCTGCCATACCACTCGATAATAACGCTATCATTTTTATCTTTTTCTTGCTAGAAGCATGTGCAATGGCTGCTCACTACGAGATCGAGCTTCGACCATGTGTCAAAGAGTCTTTAAGGCGCATCTCTCTACGAAATGAAGCTTTCTTGAAATGTCTCCCAGGTAAGAAGGGATTTGAGTTTGACGGAAAAGGTAACAAGCTACATGCCTCATCAAAAGGGGGTATCTATGAGTAACTGTTCTTAACCTTTCTTCACAACAGACCAAATTTTTTATCGCAAGGGGAGCAGTATTGCATAATCAGGTATTACCAAACAAATTCTCTATGCGAAATTATCCACTTATCATTCCAGTACGGTTCACAGCCGCTCAGCTCGCTGAGATCGATTCACGAGCAGCCGAACTTAAAATCGGTCGCTCAACGCTGATTCGTGAAACTGTTTTGAGTGCGATCGCCGCTGCGGAGTTGCCAGCGCCACAGACTGAGGCAGCCGAGCAGTAGTCAAGTTTCCACATTTGAAATCAAGGGGTCATCGCTATGCGCTAGAAAACCTTTAAAAAGTCAAAACCCCTATCTAGGCGGAAAGGGGTCAGAAGACTTTATTAAAAACAATCTAAACGGAATAGGAGTTTAGAGACTCTAACCAGTATGCTTGGCGGCGCTTGTTAGATGCTCAGCTTTGCTATGCCAATTCTAGAGGAAATCCGGTGAAAGTTGCAATAACTTCATCGAATGACCCTAGCTGCTGCATGGCTACCTATTCCTTGTTGCTCTATTGCCACAACATCAAGGAATCCCAAAATGCAGCGTCTACTGACTTTCAGCGATCGATCAATTTTTTCTACAGCAAGAGCTAACCCAGTCTCAGCTTCTAGCCAAGGGTTAAACAACCCAGATCAGAATCCACGCTCCAACCGTCACCATTTACTGAATCCCATTTCAGGGCTACAGACCTCACTGCTCTGCTTCCACCTTCTCAGCCAAGGGGGTGTGGCATGAGCAAGTTTACCCCCACCAGCAAACGCAACGGAGCCTGCGAAGTCTGCGGCGACGAGAGCAGCAAATGCCGTAGGTACGAAGAGATTCACCTCTGTATGAGCTTTGCCGATGCGAAATTGGGCGAAGTTCAGAATGGGATGAAATGCATCAAACCCGATAAAGGCAAGGGTTGGGCAACATTTAAACCTGACGACAGCCAGGAGTGGTCAGAAGAGCAGCGCCGTGAGTGGAAAGCTAAGGCGCAAGAAAGGCGGCAGAAGCAGGCAATTGCAGCACAAGAACGGCTGAAACGCTCCCTAGCGGCTCCAGAGCGAGATCGGCTTTACCGTCAATTGCTCAACGAGCTGGAGCTGCATCCAGATGACTACAAAGATCTCAAGCGACGAGGCTTCAGCGATTTAGAGATTGAACTCATCGGCGTGAAGTCGGTCACTCACTATCAGACCCTGCATCGGCAGTACCCCGAACTGCTGCCCGGAATCGGCGCAGGTGGAAAGCAACTCATCAATCTGGGCACAGGCTACCTCTGCCCCGTCCGCAATAAAGACGGACTCATTGTGGCCTGTCAGCTTCGCTTACGAGTACTGGCTTCCGGGCAAGGCAATCGCTTTCGCTGGCTCTCTGGTGGCGAAGACAAAAAGCAGGTGCCTCATTTCTTTCCCACAGGCGGCAACCCGCAAGGGGAAATGCCTCTGGCGATCTGCCGCCCCACCACTCCACCGCTATTTGTCGCATTAGCAGAAGGCACAGGTGCAAAACCTAACTTTGTAGCCCTGCGCTGGAATCTTTTCACGATCGGCGCTGCCGGAGGACAATGGCTCTCTTCTGAAGCCACCTTTAAAGAGGCGATCGAGCTTGGCATTGCAGAGTGTGGCGATCGCTGCATCCGCCTCTTTCCTGATGCGGGCGACATTCTCAATCGAGCAGTCGCATCGCGGTGGCAGCAGATCATCTTCACCTTGCAGCAGTGGGGCTATGCCGTACAGGTGGGCTGGTGGAATCAGCGCACCAAAGAAGACTCTGACATTGACGAACTCACTCCAGAGCAGTTTGCTCAGATTAGCTACCTGGAGGCAAAAAACTTCCTGGCCATTCTAGCAGAGCAGTTTCCTAAGAAGGGGTTTGGCGCTAATGCCGAAGCCAAAGCTGATCTAAGAACAAAGAAAACCTGGGATTTATGGCACACCTCTCGGCAATTTAAGGCAGACCACTACAGCAATCAGCAGTATTTCAGCGCTCTTGTGCCGGAGAGAGGCACAGCAACTTACATTCGTTCAGGCACAGGCACAGGCAAGACCCGCTGGCTCCTCTTCGTGATTAAGCTGCTTGCTGAGCACGGCTTTCTGTCGATCGGCTATCGCAACTCGCTGCTAATTCAGTTTTCTGAAGAAGAAGATCTGGCGGGCACCTGGCACCACCTCCAGCAAGATCTCAAAGGCAGCCCCGATGCCATCTTAATTCGAGATCCCGACTCCAAAATCCTTTGCTGTATCGATAGCCTTACCCACTTTGCGCCCCAAGATTTTGACGGCAAGATCCTCATCTTCGATGAGGTGGAATCGATCGTCGAGCAGCTCCTGAAAGCCAATACAGCCGTGAGTTTTCAACGCGAGAAGATTAAATATCTATTTGTGGAAGCCCTCAAGCGCTGCGATCGCGTCATCTTCCTAGATGGTCACTTGCGCGACTCTACCGTGGAGTACCTGCAAACGCTGATGGGAGATTGCAAAAAGCCTGTCCGTCACCTCAACACCTACACCGGAAATAAGGGACGGGTGGAGCTATTGCAAGGCGTTAAAACGATCGCTGGAATCAACAGAAACGATCGCTCTCCCATGATTGAGGCAATCCTCAACAACACCGATTGCTTTGTCGTCGGGGCAGACTCTCAAGAAGAGATTGAGTCTTTGGAGCGGATGCTCATTAAACGAGGCCGAAAAACCCTCAGATTTGATTCCACAACCGCTCGTAGTAGCTGGGCAAAGTTGTTTCTCAAAGATCCAGCCAAGTACTTAAAGGACAACAACATTGAAATCCTGCTCTACAGCCCTTCTGCCGAAGCAGGTCTAAACATTGATATTAAGGGCTATTTTACTGACGCCTACTTTCTGTTCTTTGGCGTCATTACGACCAATGCTCAGCTACAGCTCATGGCTCGTGTCAGAGATCCCCAGATGCACATTCATATTTGGTGTGCTGTGAAGGGATTCCCTTCACAAACGCTCTCTGAATCTACCTTGCCAGAAAAGCTCAACGCAGAACTCATGGAGTATGCCTTGGATTGCGCAACTGCCTCGCTTTCAGGCATTTCCCGCGAAGAGGCGATTCTCAATCTAGCACAGCGACTGATTGCCCTGTCTGCCGATTGCCACCATGACCAAGAGATGCTGCTGATGGCGCTAGAGAACCACGAGCGGGCAAATCTGTGGGACTGCTTGCAAAAGGCATTACGGGATTCTGGCTATCAGGTGGATGTTGTATCGGGAGAACATAGCGCCATTCATGAACTCCGGGAAAACCGACAGGAAATTCGGCGGGAGAAATCTATCCGTATCTATCAAGCCTCAGATATCACGACCGAAGAGGCCAACGTCAAAGCCCGCAGTTTTGGCATCACAGATGATGACAAGTTTCAGGTAATGCGACGGCGACTGCTCGATCGCCTTCCAGGGATTGAGTCTGCTACCTATCAAATTTTAGTTAGGTCTGAAGAACAGGAAACAACAGCACCAGAATCATCCTCAGAGTGCCCCACGACGGTGGAGTTATCCGAAGACCAAGTACCGCCAAACGCCTCACCTTCAGTTAAAACGATCGAGAAACCTGTGTTTGACTCCGACTTCATCAAACACATAAAGTGGGACGATCGGCAGCTGGTTAGTCAAATTGAACTGCTCTGGTTGATTAAGCATCCCGATCAGGCAAAACTATTGGAGCAGATTCGCTGGCATAAGCGATTGAGTATTTTCACCAATCCTGAAGAGCCAGATTGGAACAAGACTATTAGCCTGAGCAATTACCATAGCCGCTGGCTGAAGATTTACCGCTTACTAGAAATGAAGATCGAGTTTTTCCTCCAGCCAGGAGCAACGTGGCATGCAGAGACACCGGAGGCGATCGCCTTCTGGGAAGCTGCCAAGCATCCACGCAATGCCAGAGCGATCGGTCGCAAGGTCGGCAAGTCCAATGTATGTAGCTACATTGGGGAAGTCTTGGAGGCGATCGGACTTAAAACCGAGTGGAGTTGGGGCAAAGACGAAGAGGGTAACAAGGTTCGAGTCTATTGCGTTTCCCAAGGCTGCCTGAGTGATCCGATCCACACGGCCATTTACGAGGCTGTCGGTCGTCGATTTGAGAAGATGCTCTCTAGCGATCGGGCGCTGCTAGATTGGCAAGCAGTTGCAGATGCGGCTGAGGAGGTTCAAAGCCTTATCCCCCAAAGCGTTGAGGGTGGATCACCCAGCGAGAATTATATATTAAAAAGTCAGGAGGGTGATCTAGCTCAAAGCGTTCAACCTATGGCTTTCGATTTGCCAAACCGGATTGAATCTGCCGAGGCTACAGCCATTCCTCAGTTACAAAAAGATTGGGAGGATTCTCTGCCAGTGACGCCTCAAGAGGCTTCTGCTCAAATTGAGGTACAGCCTCCTATTGTTCCTGAGCTAGAATCAACGGTTCAAGGGATAGCAGAGCTGCTGGTAGAGGCTCAAGATTATGGTAGAGATGCCTTAGTCGCTATCTGGGATAACATCGCTCATGATCTACGGACGAAGGTATTGTCAGTGGCAGAGCGACTTTTAGGGAGTGCCCTAGACAAGTTCTATGAGGGGATGCCGAAAGAGGTTTGGCAATGGGTAGAAATGCCATTCTGAGACACAGAACAGCACAGATGAGATTGTCCGATTGCTTGGTGCTGTGGGAAGTCAATTAGAGGATCTATGACGGCAGGTTTGGTGGCGATCGCCCAATCTGGCGTTCTATCGTCTTGTAAATTCAGCCAACTCCCTTGACCTCTATTTCACGCCTATATAAAAGCGAGTCGTCCCACCCTCTGATCGAGATTCTAGATCACAGGATTTTCTCCTGCTTCAGGTAATAATTGAGTCAACACTGATTCTTGCCTAGCCTCGTCCTTTGAACTCATTTCTATTGAAGAGAACTTCCACAATTGAAGCAGTTTTGAGGGAACCGATCGCATCACTTCTTGCGGATCAGCAGTCGTGGCAAACTGAGAAGCCAGGTAACTGGGTTTTGAGCATGCATAGCAGCATCAGCCAGCTTCATGTTCACTCTTTTCGGAGGAACGGAGTGACTTGACTCTTTAGGAGGATGAACAGTGGGTAGACGAATGTCGCTCAATTTGGAAGGCTCAATTTTATTTTGTTTTCTAACATCCTTTGGAAGCGGAGGTTGCGATAGCTCATCAGACGGAGGAATCCACCCATCTCCAAATGGGCTATTCATATTATCACCATTAGCCCCGCCGCTACCGGCACTAACAGCTCCGTCTGCATGTTGGGCAGTAGCTTCGAAATTATTGTTAGACTGAGAACTTTTATAATTTGAATCTGGCACTATCTTTTACGCTCCGTCACTTGAACCTGTTGATCCTGAGCCGTTGAGGATGAGTTGTTCTAGTAGAACCATACAGTTCTTGACTAACGGAATCTGTAGCGTTTCAGCAATTTTCAATGATTCTTCACACAAAGACTGAGCGAGTTGAGGATATCCCAAACTGCATTGAAGTGCCGCCAATTCCAATAATGCTTCAGCCTCCCCCGATTTATTTTCTATTGCTCGGCAGATTTCTAGAGCAGATTGTAAAGCTTCTAGAGCTTCCGTAAATTGCCCAAGTCGAGTCAGGGCAATTCCCAGGTAGAGTTTGCCGTTGCCTTCGTTTCGTCGATCGCCTATTTCCTCAGCAATCGCTAATCGTTTTTGTTGATATTCAATGGCATTCTCATACTCTTTTAGGTCACACAAGACGCGCCCTAAATTACCCAACATTGTTGCTTCTCCTTGGCGATTGCCAATTTCACGAGCAATGGTTAATCCATGTTGGAAAAATTCTGTAGCTAGCTCGTAGTTTTTGAGAAAGTACAACACAAAGCCTAAGTTTCCCAAAGCCACTCCCTCTCCTTGGCGATCGCCAATGTCACGGAAGAGAATCAATGCCTGTTGTTGATCTTCAGTGGCTTGCTTGTAGTTACCCCAAGCGTGATGCACCATTCCTCGACCGTTCAGGGCACGAGCTTCACCTTTGCGACTGCCAGTTTCTTGAGCGATGACTACGCTTTGCTGATGATAATCCAGCGCTTGCTGATAATTCCCCAGAAAATAGTGAACAGTACCCAAATTACTCAACGCACTTTGCTCGCTTCCGCGCTCGTGTAGTTCACGAGCAATTGTCAACGACTGCTGATGATAGTCAAGTGCTTGCTGATAATTACCAAAAGTTCTGTAAAGGCTCCCCAGATTATCAAGCATTGTTCCCTCTGCTAAACGATCGCTCATTTCTTGAACAATCGTTAGCGCCTGCTGATAGTATTCAATTGCCATTGGATAGTTGTGTAATGCCTGATAAGCAGTTCCCAGATTTCCCAGTGTTACCCCTTCATCACGCCGCAGCTTAAGTTCTCGTATAATTTCAAGGTGCTGCTGATAGTACTCGATCGCTCCCCCATAATTTCCCAAATCGCTGTAAACATTTCCTAAATGACCCAGCGCAAATCCTTCCCCTTCTCGCTCACAAGTTATGCGAAAAATTATCAGCAGAGAATCGTAAAGCTTGATCTGTTCCTGATAGTAGCCCCAAACTCCTAACTGTCGATGAAGTTGCTCTTTTTTAATTATGCCAATTGGTGTAAAAGGAATATCAATTGCTAGTTTCCAATCTTCTGTATTACAGTAATGCTGATAAGCTTCAAGATATCCTCGAATTTTTTCGAGATTTGCTAGGCTAGGGGTGGGTTCGTAGTTATTCAGCCATCTTTGAGCTGCTGTTCTTTCTGCGGTTAGCCAACGAGTAGGATTAGCTTTGAGTAGCTCATAAGCAACACTACGAATCAAATTGTGCTGACGAAGCAGGGAAAAGCTTTCTGATTCTTCAAACTCAATGAGATTGCGATCGCGCAATATGTCAAACGCAAGTTGAGCCTGTTCCTCGTCCTCTACCATTGCCCACCAAAAAGTATTTGGAACAGGGCGACGGTAGACAGAACTCTGAAAAAGCATTTGTTGAGCGCTATCTGATAATTGTTCTAAAGAATGCTTCACTCGTTTCCGAACTTGATTTTCTAATCTGCGGCTCCGCATATTGGAGCGGCTGGGCTGAGACCGTTCTTGTAAAACAGCCGTTAACTCTGTCTGATATTGTTGCCAATAACGTTTGATATTTCCTCGAAAAGGAGGCGCTATGATTTCCCCTGCAATGACTTGTAAGACAAGCGGATGCCCCTCATAGCTCTGACCAATTTGCTGAAGAATGGCGATCGTTTCTGGATCTTGAGTTTCTAACCCAGAGGCAAGGTTTTTCTGAAATAAAGCAAATTGCTCATCTTTTGTTAGCCCAGGCAATGCTTGAACTTGCCAGAAATTAGGATAGCGAGAGGCAGTTGCCTCTAAATCTGCGGGTAAAACCTGAGAAGTCAAAATACAACGGCTAGCTGAATCGGTTGTTAAAAATTGACGGAAAAACTTTAGCCACGTCTCATCTGAAAAAAGGCTTCCACCCTGTTCATCTTCGATGAGTAAAGCTTCCAATGAATCTAGTTGTAGCCAATAGGAGGAGTCTTTGAAGGTTTGCCCCAAGCGATGCAACAGTTTTGTTGCATCATTACGTTCCTCTTTTGGGATAGAAATATTTAATTTTTCTTCTAACAGTAATCTTGCTCCACTGATAAAGTCTGTTGATTGTATCTCGTCGGTACTGAGGCTACAGAAGTAGAAAGAATGCTTGGCTTCTTCAATAACACGAACCGCCAAGTATTCTGCTAGCGCAGTCTTTCCAATGCCCGTTAACCCCGTCAGCATTAAAAGGCGGCATTGCCCTTTTAGCTTCGTTTCTAAAGTATCTGCCAAGTCATCACGCCCCACCCACGTCTCGAAGCTGTAAGTAGATAATGAAAGGATGGAGGAAGTAGGTTGCGAAGGGACATTTGTAATTTTCAGTACTGCTGAATCTGCTTTTCCAACAATCGAGATTTCTGTTTTCTTTAAAACTGGGATGAGATGCTGTGCAATCCCTGCTAGCTGAATGCTGCTACAGCCTAGGTCGTAAGCAAACTCAACATCTCGTCCTGCACCCAAAGCATCATAGAATCCAATGGCAAATTCGATTGCAGCTTTATCTCCAATTGCTTCACTCATACCAATCACATAAGGAATGTGTTGCGCGATCGCTCCTGCCTGCACTTCTGAGTAACAAGCATTCAGCAACACACATTCCACCTGATCCGCAAACAATCTGAACAAGTTAGCTAAAGCTTCAGTGCTGACTAGCTTCGGCTCACCGCTCTCATCCTCTAGTACCAGCCCAGTCTCGCCGCCCTGCCCACAGAAATGCACGATTTGCGGCTTTTCCTCTAGCATCGCCCGTTGCACATCTCTCGGAGTAACCGCAAACCAGGACTTCAGCTCAAACCGCTCCCGATGCCGCGATCGCTGAAGTCCGGCTTTAATCTCACGCACCTCTTCACCCAGGCGCAGTGGCATAGACCCTTTAGGGTTTGCTGCCAGGATTAAAATAGTCTTGAGTGTTGTTACAGGTGTTTCGCCGTTCATGAGAGCTAAGAGACGGCTCAGATCAGGATTGAATTGAATTTACCCTATATTTAGTCGAACTAGAGCAAAATCTCCAGGGAATTTAAGCCAATGCGATCGCCTCTACTAAACTCAATGTCGCCCCAATCTGTGAATCTGGCAGTGAGCAACTAAGCCTGACGACGTAAGTCCTCGTAGCCGTAGGATTTCGAGGCAAAGAGCACCATCCCGAAGCGATCGAAGTCTTCGTTTTTGGCAGTCATAAGCCCCTAGATTCGCTCAAACGCTTGCTCAAACGTCGCAGTGCCATTGAGCCTGTGGTTGGACACGGCAAGGCTAATCATGCCTTGGGGCGCAACTACTTGCAAGGGCAAGTGGGCGGCCGATTCAATACCCTGCTCGTCGACTGTGGTTTCAATCTGCGAAAGCTATGCTATCTCTTAGTTTTCAACTCAGAAAGGGGGGCATCCTCGACCACTTGACCCTCGACTTCTTCAGCGATCACTGGCTATAGAACAGGATTGTTGGGCTTGACTCAACCCATGATTGTCTTTACTCTAGCTAGAGAAGTAAAGCTCGGAAGAGAGTTCTGGATGGGTAGCGAGCGTCCGGTCAAGATTTTGTTCCTAGCCTCTGAACCCAGTAACGCTGGCCGATTGCGTTTAGGTCGGGAATTTGAGGACATTCGTGAAAAGCTTCAACTAGCCAAGTATGGGGATAGGTTTGTTCTAGAATCTCGTTGGGCTGTTCGCCCTGGTGATATTACCCAAGAAATCTACAACTTTGAACCTCAGATTATTCATTTTTCGGGGCATGGTACGACACTAGGGGAGCTTTGCTTTGAGGACTTATCGGGTAAGGTCAAAACTATTCAACCTGATGCTTTAGCAGCCTTATTTGAAATGGAGTCCAACCGAATTAATTGTGTAGTGCTGAATGCTTGCTACTCAGAAATTCAGGCAAGAGCTATCGCCGCTCACATTCCTTATGTTGTTGGAATGAACCAAACAATAGGAGATAAGGCTGCAATTATATTTGCGGTCGGCTTTTATAAAGCATTTGGGGCGGGACGAACAATCAGAGCAGCATATAAGGCAGGATGCACAGAAATGAGATTGGAGGGTAATGCAGAATATCTGACCCCTGTTCTCCTTACTGAAAGAAAAGATATAGAGGATGCACCTAAACGAGTTAAGTTTACGTTAGTCTTAACTGCGACAATTGACGAAATAGATGCACCTTTAGCAGAAGCTATCGTTGAACATCTCAGCAAGATTTCAGAGGATGCATCCTTAACGTTAAAGAAAATTCAGTCTGGAAGCGTGAAGCTAACTTTAGAAGGCAACCAGGAAGGTTGGGAAAGGCTTCAAGCTTTGTTTAAAAGCGGGCAACTTAGTGAGGTATTGAATATTCCGGTTCAGGATATCTTCCTTCAGAGTGCATCCTCTGAATCTACAGGTTCGCAAAGCCCTGTTCAAACAGGTAGGATTTCCCAGGACTACAATCAGCTTCCAATTACGACTAGTGGGATAAGAAACGAGTCTCAGTATTTGCTAATCGGTTCAGTTGCTCCCTTTGATGGAAAATCCACTGTTATATTGGGTCTGGTGCAACAGCTTGCAGAGACAGGATTAGAAGCAGCTTATGGTAAACCAATTGGCACTTGCTTAAGTAAGTCTCGGTCGGACAATATAGATGAAGATGTCCATTTCATCGCGCAAACGCTAGGTTTATCTCAGGATTTCCTGCTACCAACGTTGCTATCGCTTGATGAAACCACGATTGCCCAGCGCCTCAGCGGTATAGATCAAACCGACTACTGTCAAAGGCTGCACCAGTATCTTCAAATTCAGACAGGAGAACTCGTGTTGTTAGAGGGGGCAAGTACGTTGGAGGAGGGATGGCTATTCGACCTATCATTACCTCAAATTGCTCAGGCAATAAATGCATCAGTGGTTCTAGTGGTTCGATTCCATTCCAGCCTGATTGTTGAGGCTTTGATGAAGGCAAAGCAGCAATTGGGTGATCGGTTCATTGGTGTATTGATTAATGATGTTCTGCCTGAAGATTTAGGAACAGTTGAAAACCAGATCAAGCCGTTCCTGGAAAAGCAAGAGATTGAAGTTTTGGGCATCCTACCTCGCAATGACGTACTGCGTAGTGTAAGAGTTGGGGAATTGGTGCATCAGCTCAATGCTCAGGTGCTGTGTCGTGCCGATCGCTTGGACTTAATGGTGGAGAGCCTAAAAATTGGTGCAATGAACGTCAATGCTGCTCTGGGGTATTTCCGTAAGGGGCGTAACATGGCTATAGTAACTGGAGGTGATCGAACCGATATTCAGTTAGCTGCCCTGGAAACTTCAACGCAATGCCTGATCCTGACCGGGCATCTTCCCCCTGCTATCAATGTAATTGTCCGCGCCGAACAGCTGGAAATACCGGTTCTTTCTGTCGATCTGGATACACTGACTACGGCGAAAATAATTGATCGCGCCTTGGGGCAGATACGGATACATGAACCGCTCAAAGTGCGAACCGCCTATCAGTTAATGAACGAGCACTTCAACCTCGAAAGGCTCTTAGTCAAATTGAGGGTGATGTCGAGATCTAACAGAAGTTTAAGTTCTTAAACCGCCAATTCAAATCTGAAGTGCATCACCTAGAATGTTGCCCTGGAAGGACTCATAGGGATAGTCTGATGTTTGATACAACAAAAAGACAGTTCCATTTAAGCGAAATTGATTTTACGAATTGAGAAACACAACAGATTTATCGATGCGGGCGATCACATTGGAGTTAGGCCGAAGTTAGAGTGGGGTGAAGGCGATCGCGCAGTTAGGCAGGCGTTATCGCTATGCCGCCATAGCGGATTGGCGAGTACTGGCAATAGATCTAATTCGGAGTTTGAAGCTCTACATAGAGGGTAATGGTGGTATAGAACAGAGTGATGAGGTGGTGTTGAGTCTACAATTATCAGAGACCTTAATGAGGACTATCGGGTACGACTGAAGTGGACCCAATTGGCTAGACAACTCTGAAGCTAAAACAAGCTCTGAAAACTCTCAACTACTTCTATTCACTGCATCATTCTATTTGTGTTCACGATGCATTCCTCTCATCATACACTTGATTGGGTGTTTTGTATCC
>DATNPL010000215.1:0-6082 GCA_036703255.1 Coleofasciculaceae cyanobacterium | reverse complement strand
ATTCATTCAACGCATGATAGAGGCGGGAAGTAGGTGCCATTGATTTTGCCGATTTGTGTGGTAACTTTCAGCTTAAACCAGGCTCTGCTTCCCTCCTGGCTTTCGTTTCATCTCCCAATACTTTTGTCAGTCAAGCAGGTTGCGCCACTGCTGATGAGCTTTCTGACGGGCAGTGAAGTGACCCCCTCGCTTCGGACAGCAAAACCCTTTCAGGGATTGAAACTTGTCCTGGCAGTGTGGCGATCGCCCAGATATTGGCGTCACTTACACCAAAACCCTTTCAGGGATTGAAACAAAACGCCCGACGCTAGAGAGTTGCAGCCACCGCGTCACTTACACCAAAACCCTTTCAGGGATTGAAACAAAACGCCCGACGCTAGAGAGTTGCAGCCACCGCGTCACTTACACCAAAACCCTTTCAGGGATTGAAACAATTTCAAGATCAACCAGCGATCGCACGTTCAACTGCGTCACTTACACCAAAACCCTTTCAGGGATTGAAACACTGGCTTTCACGATCTGCTGTAGGAGCTATCGGGCGTCACTTACACTAAAACCCTTTCAGGGATTGAAACCATTATTTCACCAGACGATCGTCTCTTTCTTTTTACGATTCCCGCAGCCTCGGGCTAAACCTGCTGCTTGACTTTGCCTAAGCCTCTTCTGGTAAAACACAGATGGCGAGTTTCCCCTGCACCTGCCGCTGTTCGAGGGCGCGAATGGCCGTAGGGACTTCACTCAAGTGATAGCATCGGTCGATCACAGGGACAATTTTTCCGGCTTCAAAGAGATCCTTTAAAATCACCAGATCTGCTTGATTGGGTTTTGACACCAAGCACCGGACGGTTCGGCGGCTGATTTTTGAAATCAAAGACCCGAAAAGCAGCACCTGAAACAGTCGAACGGTAGAGCCGCCGACCATGACGTAGGTGCCCCCAGGCGTTAAGACGGGCAGATAGTCAAAAACCGAACGGTAGGCGGCTGCATCTAGGATCAAGTCATACCGCTGATCCGTTTGGGTGACGTCAGCGTCATTCATAACATGGTCTGCGCCAAGCGATCGCGCCCTATCCATCTTTTTCGCGCTGCATACGGCGCTCACCTCAGCGCCCCATGCCTTGGCAATTTGCACGGCAAAAGAACCTACGCCACCCGATGCACCCTTAATCAACACCTTTTGTCCTGGCCGAATCTGTCCAGAGTCTCGCAATCCCTGTAGAGCCGCAAGGGCTGCACCAGGAACGGTTGCCGCTGCGGCAAATGAGGCGTTGGCAGGCTTGAGCGCCAAGGCCGTTTCAGGAACACAGACATACTCGGCAAACGCCCCAAAGCCGCACGCAGACAAATCTCCATACACTGCATCACCCGGCCGAAACTGCGTAACCTCTTTGCCAATGGCTTCAACCCGTCCGGCCATATCACAGCCGAGAATCTTAATTTGGGGCTTGAGGAGTCCCCCAAATATCAGGCGGCTCAGGAACGGCGTTCCTCGCATCAGATGCCAGTCACCCGCATTCACGGAAGCAGCATGAATTCGCACCCGCACGTCCTGAGCTGAGACGATGGGCTGATCGACCTCTTCTAATCTCAACACATCCGCTGAACCGTACTCAGACTGGACGATCGCTTTCATCTTGGGGTTTGCATCCCCCTCTTGGAAGGAGGTAAAGGCATTCGAGGCTGTCATAGGGCTTTCTCTCTAATGGGGGGCAGGCATTCAGAAGCCAGCCTGCATTGACTAGACTTACAGTGTAAGCTTAACTTACAGCGTAAGTTTGTCAACATAATGTGCGAAAGGTGAGATGACTAAGATGAGTAACCTCAATGACGAGTAACCCAAAGACGGCTCCCGCTCCGTTGAGTCGGGAACGGATACTGGACGCTGCACTCCGTCTAGCCGACGAGGGAGGACTGGAGTCGCTCTCGATGCGAAAGCTGGCGCAGGAGTTGAGCGTTAAGGCTATGTCGCTGTATAACTATGTGACTAATAAGGATGATTTGCTAGATGCCATTGTTGACAGGGTCGTCAGCGAGATTGAGGTGCCTAGCCTTGAATCCGACTGGCAGCTGGCAATGCGGCGGCGGGCAACCTCGGCTCATGCGGTGCTGTTGCGTCACCCTTGGGCGACAATGGCGATCGTCTCACGGGTAAATGTCGGATCAGCCATGCTGCATTACGTGGATGCGACATTGGGCTGCCTGCGCGAAGCGGGCTTTTCGGTGGAGATGGCAGATCATGCCTGGAATGCGATCGACAATCACATCTATGGTTTCACGCTTCAAGAGCTAAACTTTCCGTTTGAGGCGACAGAATATTCCACAGTGGCGGAGAACTACCTCGGGCGCATCCCCGTTGAGCAATATCCTTACCTCAATCAGCTGACGCATCACGTCATGGAGGGTCGCTATGACGGGATACATGACTTCGAGTTTGGGCTGGAGCTAATTCTCAATGGACTCGACAGGTTTCGTCAGCCTACCTGAGGCGAGTTTTTTGCCACAGATTGAGACTCATCTCTTAGAGTGATCTTCGTAGACTCACCTTTTGGAAAGTGGATAGGAAAGGTACATTTAAACTCAAACAGGCGTTTAATTAATTCTTTAAGGAAAATATTTCATGGGACAAGGATCAGTAATGGACTGGATCGTCGCGCAACAGGCTCCGATCGACAGCAATGCTGCTGTAGCGAGCCAAACGGTAGGAACTATTCCTGAACTGGTCATCATTTTAATTATCTTGCTGCTGCTGGCAACGGCTGTGGCTCTGATCACGCAGCAACTGCGGATTCCTTATGTTACAGGGTTGGTGCTGGCAGGCTTGCCCATTACAGAGGTTTTGTCTCGTCGCATTGGGTTAGACCCCTCTCTGGTTTTAAATCTTTTCTTGCCGATTCTAATTTTTGAGGCCGCTATCAATACAGATATCAGCCGCCTTCGCAGCACGTTTAAACCGATCGCTCTATTAGCAGGGCCTGGTTCTATTGTCTCTTCTGCCATTATTGCGGCTTTAGTCAAAGTTGGGCTGGGGTTAGATTGGATTCCGGCGCTGCTGATCGGCGTCATTTTGGCGAATACAGATACGGTTTCGATGATTGCAGTGTTTAAGGATATTCGGGTGCCATCGCGATTATCTACCATTGTTGAGGGTGAAACGCTTTTCAACGATGCGGCAGCGTTAATTTCATTTAACTTACTTTTGGTTCTCTATGCGACAGGCTCGCTCACCCCAGTTCAAGGCATCAAAGAACTCCTCGTAGTTGCATTAGGGGGTGGACTCGTCGGAGGTGTCTTGGGCTACTTGAGTTTGCCAATCTTAGTGCGGTTGAGTGACCCCTTAAGCAGCCTTTTGTTAACCGTGGCTCTCGCGTTAGGCACCTTTCAAATCGGCCAGTTTTTGGGAGTGTCAGGCGCAGTGGCGGTTGTAATTGCAGGTCTTATTTTTGGCAATCTTGGGCTGTCTCGCAGTTCATCTGCCTCCGATCGCATTACCCTGCTGAGCTTCTGGGAATATGCGGGTTTTAGCGTCAATACGTTTATTTTTCTGTTGATTGGGATCGAGATTAACCCAGTGACGCTGTGGAGAATTTTGCCAGCCATTTTGTTTGTGATTCTGGCGTATCAGTTAGGCCGGATTCTCTCGGTCTATTTGCTCTTGGCAGGGTTGCGTTGGTTCGATCGCCCCATTCCAATCCGCTGGCAGCATGTTTTAGTTTTAGGCAATATCAAAGGCTCTCTCTCAATGGCGTTAGCCGTTGCTATTCCACTAACGCTGACAGGACGAGAATTCATCATTGAGTTAGTCTTCGGTTCTGTCCTATTTTCCCTAGTCGCTCAGGGATTAGCCTTACCCTCGCTAATCAAATGGCTGAACATCAGTCGCGTTTCTGAGGTTGTGCAGGAAGCTGGGCAATTGCAGATTCAGCTCATTGCGGCTAAATCGGCTCAGGACGAGTTAGACAGTCTGCTGAAATCGGGCGTTTTGCCTAAGGCTGTATATGAAGAACTCTGGGCAGCCTATCAGGCTCGTGTGGCAGAGTCAGAGCGGGTGTTGCGTGAGTTTTATAACCAATATCGGGCAGGGCAATTGAAGAGCGATCGCAGCGGTCTAGATAGCATTCGACGGCGATTGCTTCTTGCCGAAAAGGTTGCCGTCAACGATGCGCTCCGCAAGCGCATTGTTCCAGATGATCTGGTGCAGCACTACATCAAAGATTTGGATGAGAAACTTCTATCGTTGGACGATGACTAGCGTGAATACCCAGGTAATCAATCATGGGATGGACTAGCTCCAGGCGGGTGACCACCAAGATCGTTGAGCCAGCCTCAAGAACGGTATTGCCGTTAGGAATTTCTAGACTAGCGCAGGAATGACATTGATACCCAATAATGAGCGACCCTGTAGGAAAGCGTGGGTCTTGAGCAATTTGAGCTACAGTACGGCCTGCCACATAGCAATCGCTAGGAATAGGCAGCTTTAGAACTTCGACGCGCCCTTGCTCAAAGTGCATCATCGATTCGACTTCGGGGTATTCGATCGCATTGGACATGGTTGCAACAGCCAAATCAATCGTGCTAATGATGTGACTCGCGGCCGCAAGACGATAGGCTTCTAAAAATTCGCGATCGCGCATTCGCACCACAACATGAGAAATACCATAGCTCCTGGAGAGAGTAACCAATGCTAAGTTGAGGGCATCATCTCTGAGGGCAGCCACAACTGCGTTGGCTTGTTTGATTCCCGCTTCCAGCAGCACTGTCGTGCTGACTGCGCTGCCCTCAAATGCCATGACGCCAATTTTTTCACGGGCAAAACGACAGGCCAGCGGATCTAAATCGATGATTGCAACCGTATGCCCCAGTTTCAATAGCTGCTGGGCGATACCCAGCCCTAGCATTCCGGCTCCACCGATTAAGACGTACATGATATTAAGAACGAATGTGGTTGATTCATTAAACGACTCACAGATTTAATCTAGCAGGGGTCAATTCCCCGCCGCTCTGCGGCGAAACTTCAAGCTTGCAATGTCAGCCATTGGCTGACGAGCAAAACGGGTTGCATACCCCGTCCGCTTGCGGCGGGGTCGTTGATTCAAATATCTTGAAGTTCGTGTATTCATAATACTCTAACTTCTACCCAACCTCAGTAGACTGCAAATGCTCTCTCATTCTCTCAAAAATTAATTTTTTGGGGTTTGCTGAATCTGAAGATAGAGCATTAACTGCTGCGGCGCGATCGGCACAAATGATCACATGAGGATGAAGCTGGAGAACTGACGCTGGACATTGAGGATCGACCTCACCTAAGAGTGCCTTTGAAAAGGCCGTCTGTTTATCTGAACCCGTAACGACCAACAGAATTTCTTGCGCGGTCAGGATTGTCGCAATCCCCATCGTAATCGCGCGATCGGGAACAGGTTCACCCGCTGGAAAGAATCGGGCATTTGCGTCTCGCGTCGAGCGATCGAGCGTGACGACATGGGTTTGAGCGTCAAAGGGAGTTCCGGGTTCATTGAAGGCGATATGCCCATTTCTACCCAGACCCAGAAGCTGTAGATCAATGCCTCCAGCATCAGCAATTACGGCTTCATAGCGAGCCGCTTCCTGTTCAGGATTGAGCGACATGCCATCGGGCAAATGGGTGCGATCGAGATTGATATCGGTATGCTCAAACAGGAGGCGCTGCATCGTTGCCCGATAAGAAGCAGGATGGGTTGAGGGAAGACCGACATATTCATCCAGGTTGAACGTTGTGGCGAAACGCAAGCTGAGTCTTGCTTTAAGGTGCTGCTTGATCAGGTGCTCATACACAGCCTCCATTGTGCCACCCATAGCCAGACCGAGCACCATACTTGGCGATCGATAAAGCCGCTTAGCAATGAGGTCGGCGGCAGCACAAGCAGCCTCGATCGCAGTTTCATAAATATTGACTTGCATACAGTTTTTGTAATTACTCAACTCAGAGGGAATAGGGATTGGTGGGGGTTCAAAGCAGCAGAAATAGACTCAAAAGCAGAAAGCCCTTGACGCTGACCCGTATT
Source organism: Coleofasciculaceae cyanobacterium (assembly GCA_036703255.1). GTDB lineage: Bacteria > Cyanobacteriota > Cyanobacteriia > Elainellales > Elainellaceae > Drouetiella. The sequence goes on along the minus strand of DATNPL010000215.1, from coordinate 44 downwards.
CACGACAGACCGGATATCAGCGAACAAATCTTTGCCCCACTCTG
>DATNPL010000200.1:0-98096 GCA_036703255.1 Coleofasciculaceae cyanobacterium | reverse complement strand
GACGTTGGGAAATGCCACCTGACTCGTAAGCCTCGACAACTTTTTGACGAAAGTCTAGGGAGTAAGGTTTCATATGGGTGTTGCACTGAAAGCACAAGATGCTATAAATAGTACTGCATCAGGCTAATAACCGCTATATCGATCGCTGCTGTTTCGACGCTGTGTGCTGGAATATCGCTATTTTGATGATGCGGGAGAAATGCAGTGCTGGTATGACGCGCATCCGCTGATTAAGGGAATCCAAGAGTTTAAAAATGCTAGCCTATGAGCCAAAATCCGATCGATTGGAATACCGATCTACCCGTTGATTTGGAAGACGAGTATCGGGCATTGGTGCGGGCGTTGCGCCGCACTCAGGGTTTTGGGCTGCTATTTGTCCAGTGTTCGGTTCTGGAGGGGACACACATCATTGGGCGGGTAAAACAAGACCTGCCCCAAAAAAGCATTGCGGTGTTGCAGTTTGACCAGCCGATCGCCGACGGCAATTTCTATAGAGAAGTCGAGCAGTTTTTGCAGAACAGCGGCAACCCCAATATTCTGTTTGTGCAAGGGCTAGAACATTCTCTGCTGGACTATGAGGAAACCAAAAAGCGGCTGAGCGGCTGGAGCAGCGAAGAGATTTATGCCTACAGCTGGAAAGGTGCGCCTCGGCTGCTGATGAACCTGAACCAGCAGCGAGAACGATTTCGAGACACATTTAACACTTGCTTCGTGTTTCTAGTTCCTCCCTTTCTGCTCAAGTATTTCATTGAACGCGCCCCCGATTTTTTTGATTGGCGATCGGGTGTGTTTGTGTTTCCAATGGAGATTGAACAGCTCCAACGCGAATCGTTACAGATATATTTCAACAGTTCCAAACTGGAAGATTATCAAAAGCTAAACTCTCAAGAGCGCAGAAGAAAGATTCTAGAATTGAAGAATTTAATTGACGAAAGTTTCCAATCTGCTGAAGGGAAAGCAGATTTGTACTTTGATCAAGCTCTACTTTTTGAACTAAATAAAGAGTATGAAGCGGCGATCGCTGCTTACGATCGATCGCTAAAGCTTGATCCTGATAGAAGCCAAGTTTGGACGGGCAGAGGTAACGCTTTGTTTGCCTTAGGAAGAGATCAAGAAGCATCTGAGAGCTATGGCAAAGCCGCTCAACTCAAACAGAATTTGCACAACCCAATCAAGGCATCAAACTCAGGACGCGACCAAAAGCCATTAATGATTATTGACGCTCCAGATCAAAATATTTTGTCAGATTCTAGAGCTGAGACAAGTAATTTGGGAAACTCAAAAGCTGTGTTTAGTAGCCGCCAAGTTGGCGATCCAATTTTTTTCTTTGAACGAGGAGTTGAACTGTATGAATTAAACCGCTATGCAGACGCGGTTGAATTTTATGACAAAGCTCTTAAAATCACGCCGGATGATTACACTGCCTGGAACAACCGAGGTACTGCGCTATCTGCATTAAAGCGTTATGAGGAGGCGATCGCTAGCTATGATCAAGCCATCCAGTTCAAACCAGGCGATCACGCAACTTCGCATAGCCAAAATGATGCGCTGCCTACCTTAGGGTGCAAAGAAGAAATGATTACTATCCATAATCCAGCCATCCAGCTCAAACTAGGCAATCACGTCACTTGGAACAATCGAGGCGATGCGCTGTCTGCATTAGGGCGTTATGAGGAAGCGATCACCAGCTATGATCAAGCCATCCGATTCAAACCGGACTATTACTTTGCCTGGAACAATCGAGGTGATGCGCTGTTCGCATTAGGATGCGAAGAAGAGGCGATCGCTAGCTATAAAAAAGTGATCGAATCTAACCCAGATGGTTGCATAGATTGGTACAACCGTGGCCATGCGCTGTTTGCATTGGGGAATTACGAAGAGGCGATTGCCAACTATAACCAAGCTATCCGGTTCAAACCGGACTATTACTTTGCCTGGTACAGCCGAGGCAAAGCTTTAAAGAGCTTAGGTCGCTACGAAGAGGCAATTTCTAGCTACGACAAATCCCTAGAATTTCTTCCAGAGGATGCAGGAGCTTATTACGACAAGGCTTGCTGCTATGGATTGCAAGGCAATGTAGAAAAGGCGATCGACTCTTTGCAACGGGCGATCGAGCTTGACCCAGAGTACCAAGAGCAGGCAAAAACAGACACCGATTTTGACAGCATTCGAGAGCGCGATGCGTTTCAGGCGCTAGTAGAAGGTTTGTAAAATAGGGAAGAGGGCGATCGCCAGTGACATCGACCTTGCAGCCGCTCAATTCGCTCAATCTTACAGAATCTGAGAAGTGCGATCGCCCCTTCCCTAAGCCAACGCTTTAGCAGGGGCGACTTTCTGCTCCGCTTTGACCTCATTGGCGCAATGGCGCTGCTGCTCAATATCAGCAATATTCGCAAGCGTTGTCTCGGCGATATTGCTCAGAGCCTCTGTCGTAAAGAACGCCTGATGCCCCGTCACAATCACGTTAGGAAACATCAGCAAGCGCTCAAACACATCATCTTGAATGATTTCGTTGGACAGATCTTCAAAAAAGAGATCCGCTTCCTGTTCATACACATCCAGACCCAAAGCCCCAATTTGGCGAGACTTTAGCCCCTCGATCGCGGCTTCTGTATCCACCAAAGCGCCACGACTGGTGTTAATCAGCATGGCTCCAGGTTTCATTAGGGCGATCGCCTCTCGATCAATCAGGTGTCGCGTTTCTGGGGTCAGGGGGCAGTGCAGCGAAATGACATCAGCGCTAGATAAAAGTTCTGGCAGCTCGACATATCTGCCGCCCGCTTCAGCAAACTGAGGATTGGGATACAGGTCATAGCCCAGAACCTTGCAGCCAAACCCTTTCATAATTTCGGCAAAAATGAAGCCAATCTTGCCAGTGCCGATAACGCCAACGGTGCGATCGTGCAAATCAAACCCTGCTAGTCCATCCAATGCAAAGTTGCCTTCTCGCACACGGTTATAGGCTTTGTGGATCTTGCGATTGAGCGTCAGCAGCAAGGCTACGGCAAACTCAGCGACAGAGTAGGGAGAATAAGCTGGAACCCGCACCACCGTGATCCCCAGCTCTGCGGCGCGTTTCAGGTCTACGTTATTAAAGCCAGCGCAGCGTAGGGCAATTAGCTTTGTGCCGTTTGCCGCCAAAATATCGAGGGTTTTGGCATCCGCAGTGTCGTTGACAAAGAGACAAACGGCTGGAAAACCAGCGGTGAGAGAGGCTGTATTAGAACTGAGTAAAGGCTCTAGATACACTAGCTCATGCGCATGGGCGGCGTTAGCGGCATCCAGAAAATGGCGATCGTAGGGCTTGGTGCTAAAGACAGCAACTTTCATCATTCACTCCTGCGCCAGAGAGGTCTTGAACTTGTAGGGTAGGCACTGCCTACCCTACAATCTGCTAGCTATCTAGTACGGCCACTTCCAGTTAGCTACTTCCGGCTGGTCTAGCCCATGCTCATAGGCATAGTTGCGGCAAGTAATTTGCAAGTTCTTGAATTTCTCTTTGGCATGAGCGCCCGCCACCTTAAGGTGCGGAATTCGATCGATCGCATCCATTGCCAGACTAAAGCGATCGATATTGTTGTTGATGGCTAGCTCTAGCGGCGTGTTGATGTTGCCTTTTTCCTTATAGCCCCGCACATGCATGTTTTCATGGTTGGTACGACGATAAGCCAATCGGTGAATTAGCCAGGGGTAGCCGTGGAAGTTAAAGATGACAGGTTTGTCGATCGTGAACAAGCTATCAAAGTCTTTATCCGATAACCCATGCGGATGCTCGGTATCGGGCTGAAGCTTAAACAGATCCACCACGTTGATAAAGCGAATCTTAATCTCAGGAAACTCTTCCCGCAGCAGCGCCGTTGCCGCTAGCGCCTCTTGGGTGGGAATGTCGCCTGCCGTGGCAAACACCACATCCGGTTCCACGCCCTGATCGGTACTGGCCCAATCCCAGATGCCGATTCCCTTGGTGCAGTGAATGATCGCTTCATCCATGCTGAGGAACTGCATGTGCATCTGCTTGTCGCAGACGATGACGTTGACGTAGTTCTTGCTGCGCAAACAGTGATCAGATATCGACAGCAAAGAGTTGACATCGGGAGGCATGTAGATGCGCGTCACATCAGGACTCTTGTTCACCACAATGTCCAAAAAGCCCGGATCTTGGTGAGTGAACCCGTTGTGATCTTGCCGCCACACCGTTGAAGTAATCAACAGATTCAGCGAAGCAACATCGGCTCTCCAAGGAATGTGATTGCAGATCTCCAGCCATTTGCAGTGCTGATTAATCATCGAGTCGATCACATGCACAAACGATTCATAGGTCGAGAAGAACCCATGCCGACCCGTCAGCAAATAGCCTTCTAGCCAGCCTTCCAGCGTATGCTCACTCAGCATCTCCATGACGCGACCATCCACCGACAGTTCGCCGCCGTCTTCGTCTTCAGGCAGATATTCGGCAATCCAGAACTTCTTGCTGACCTCGTAGATGGCGCTGAGCTTGTTGGAGGTGTTTTCGTCGGGGCCAAACACGCGGAAGTTGGTCATGTTGTTGCGCATGACATCCCGCAGAAACACGCCCAGCGGCTTAGTGTTCTCGGCCTCCATCGTGCCGGGTTTATCTACCGCGATACCGTACTTCCGGAAGTCTGGCATCAGCAGGTCTTTCCGCAGCAAGCCGCCGTTGGCGTGAGGATTGGCACTCATGCGGCGAGTGCCTGTCGGCAAGATGTCTTTAATTTCGGGTAACAGCTTGCCCGTGTCATCAAATAGCTCTTCTGGCTTGTAGCTACGCAGCCAGGATTCCAGCAAATGGAAGTGCCCTTCATTTTTGGCAATGTCGGCCATCGGCACCTGGTGCGATCGCCAAAACCCTTCCACTTTATGCCCATCAATTTCCGCAGGGCCTGACCAGCCTTTGGGAGTTCGGAAGACAATCATCGGCCAACGGGGACGGGTGGCAATACCTGTGCTGCGTGCCTCATGCTGAATCTGCTTGATCTCAGCCACACAGTGATCTAAAGTCGCCGCCAGCGCCTGGTGCATGGTTTCTGGATCAGATCCTTCTACAAAGTAGGGCTTGTAGCCATAGCCAATAAACAGCGCCTCTAGCTCTTCATGGCTGATGCGAGACAGCAGGGAAGGATTGTTGATCTTGTAGCCGTTCAGGTGCAGGATAGGCAGCACTGCGCCATCCCGAATCGGGTTAATAAACTTATTAGAGTGCCAGGAGGTCGCCAAAGGCCCTGTCTCAGATTCGCCGTCTCCCGGCATTGTCACCACAATCAGGTCAGGGTTATCGTAGGCAGCGCCATAGGCATGGGAAATGCTGTAGCCTAGCTCACCACCTTCGTGAATGGAGCCAGGGGTTTCGGGAGTGCAGTGGCTGCCAATACCGCCAGGGAAAGAGAACTGTTTGAAGAATTTCTTCATGCCCTCGGTATCTTCGCTCTTGTCAGGATAGATCTCAGAATATGAGCCTTCCAGATAGCAAGGAGCTAAAACGCCGGGTGCGCCATGACCTGCTCCGGCCAGAAAGATCATGTCGAGATCTTGCTTTTTAATGATTCGATTCAGGTGTGTCCAGACAAAGCTCATGCCAGGGCTAGAACCCCAGTGACCCAGCAGACGATGCTTAACATGCTCTAGTTTCAAGGGTTCGGTCAGCAACGGATTATCCCGTAGGTAAATCATGCCAACCGCCAAATAATTGCAGGCGCGCCAGAAAGCATGCATTTTGCGGAGTTCTTCAGCACTCAGAGGAGAACCTTCAACCGTCGATCTTGCAGTACCAAACGCACTAATAGATGGGGTAGTAACCAGTTTTCCGGGAGTTGCAACCATAATTTCCTAACGCCTACGCGGGTTTTCTGATTCGCTCGTCGCTTCACATATCGCTTTACAGGGAGATTCTTTGCCCAGAGCGGGGATTGCTAGTGAAGTCCCTACCCTACCCTGAATTGTTGAATCTTTCTCCGATCGGCAACAGATCAACATTCTGAAATCTTGGGCATTACTAAGGATAGGTTAGAAGACTGCGTCAAGGTGTAGTACACAAGACAGCCAGAAATTTACATTAGGCGGAATTTTTGTAATTTTTTCGAAAAAATAGGCAGAATACTCGACAAAAAGCCGCAATTCTGTCCTGATGTGACCCTCCTCACCTGAATTCTTAGAAGAAGGTTTCTTTTTATACCTAAATTTTCTCAGTGCAGGCATTCATGCCTGGGGCTGGCTTTTTTATGACTGCTTTTTCTGTAGTAATTCTGTAGCAAAAGTTTCCTCGTATTTCATTTTCTTCTATGGCTAAATTAATTGTGGTAAAGACAGCCGCCGATAGCGGCGCAGGGTCTTTGCGGGCGGCGATCGCTTCGGCGCAATCGGGTGACACGATCCGGTTTGCGGCCAAGTTAACCCACAAAAACATCCGCCTGACCAGTGGCCAGCTTGAGCTAACAAAAAACCTGACGATCGATGCCGCCAAGGCTCCTGGGCTGACGATCAGCGGTAACGGCAACAGCCGCGTCTTCAAGACGGGTGAGCAAACTCAGGTGACGCTGAAAAACCTGACGATCGCCAATGGCAAAGTCACGGGCGATGAAGACACGGGCGCAGGAGGGGGCATCCTCACGGGCAACCGCAGCCAGCTCACGGTCGTGAATTGCAAAATTCACAAAAATTCGGCAGCAGCGGGCGGCGGCATCTACAGCGGCTTTCGTAGCGTCACAACGGTGATCAACTCCAGCTTTGATCAAAATGATGGCTCTCTGGCAGGGCTAGAACGAGGGGGCGGGGCGATCGCGGGCAGAAGCGCCAGCGTATTCACTGTCAAAGGCAGCTCCTTCACCCGCAACCGAGGCTCAGTTGGCGGCGCGATTAACACGGTGCTGAGTCAATTGCTCGTCGAAAATTCAGTCTTTCGGGACAACGAGGCCGTGCCCGCAGGCGGTCAGGTTTATCTTTGCGGCTATGGCGGTGCCATCTATACCGATGGCGCAAATGCATCAGGCCCCGGATCAACACCGGGGGCGATCGGCGGCACAATTATCATTCGCAACAGCCGGATTGAGGGCAATCGCGGCGCAGGGCAGGGGGGCGGCATGTTTTTGTTTGCCTACCCGCCTGACCAAGTAACGGTAGAAAATAGCTGGATTGCTAACAATCGTGTGGTCAAGAACGCTGACGGTGATGCGTTGGGCGGGGGCTTGCGGCATGGCAACGCAGAACTTACCCTGCGCAATATGACTTTCACGAATAACAGGACTGAAGATCAGGGCGGGGGCCTGTGGATCGGGGAAAAGTCTCCCGTTAACATCAGCAACAGTACCTTCTCGGGCAATATTGCCGACGACGGCCAGGGCAATGGCTTAGGCGGCGCGATCACCTTTGCCAACGGCAAGGATTACTCAACCACGATCGCCCACACTACGATCGCCTATAACCGCGCCGGATTTATGGGGGGTGCTGTCTGGAGTGGTGATCAGCCGATTACGCTAACGAGTTCGATCGTCGCTTTCAACACGGGCGGCAATCCTTGGAAAACCAACCAGCAGATCGGCCGCACCTTCAAGGAGGGCGGCCATAACATCGAGTTTCCGGCTCCCAAAGACAGCCAAGACACGCGCGTTACCGCCAACAGCCGCATCGTTGACCCCAAACTGGCAACCCTCAAAGACAATGGCGGCTTTGCCCCTACCCATGCCCTGCTATCCGGCAGTCCGGCGCTCAATACAGGCAGCCTTGCCCCATCTGACCAACGGGGGATAGCACGGGATGCTAAGCCTGACATCGGCGCAGTTGAAACAGCCAAACTTCTAGTGTTTTCGGGCAGCACTGCCAATGACTACCTAGCGGGCAGCAGCCGCAAAGATCGGCTGTTGGGCAATGCCGGAGATGATGTACTCGTCGGTCGGGGAGGGAGCGATCGCCTCACGGGCAGTAGCGGAGCCGATTGGTTTGGCTATAGCGGCAAGACCCAGAAGGCGGCATTTGCCCAGTCACGCCTGCAAGCGCCTGATCAAATTACGGACTGGAACAGCAAGCAGGGCGATCGGATTTTCCTAGACACGAATCAAGATGGAGCCAGCGATCGTCCGTTGGGTCTGTTTAATGCAGGCAATGTCAATGGCGGCAACCTGAGCAGCGCCGCCCAAGCTGCCTATGCTGACAAAAATTATCGGCTGCGCGGCAAGCAGGTATTGAAAGCCAATGAAGCCGTGCTGTTTAACTGGCAAAAGCAGACCTATCTGGGGGTGAACGATCGCGCTGCCCCGTTCTCGGCCTCCCGCGATTTGCTAATAGAACTCACAGGCGCAGCGGTCAAAGGAGCAGGGGTTTTAGCGATCGATACTTATTTTGTCTAGGTTCGGTGGATTGAAAATTAGGGTTTTGTGGCGCGCTCCGCGCGCCACAAAACCCTGCTGGCTATTTCCTCTGGATATTGCCAGCAGGGCTTCATCGGAAAAGAGTTTTTTGCCAGATTTGCGACGATACAAATATACTACTTATGAGTCTTGAATTTTGCCGAGCCGATCGCGGTTGAGCATGGCATAATATGTCGGCTGTTACCCCGAAGCATTGAATGGTTCACGCAGTCCAATTCTCTCAGCCCAGCTCTCATTCAAGTTCTGACGTGCTGTATCCCAACTTCTCCAAAGACCTGGGCGATAGCGCTGTGCTAGATTTCCAGGTGCCCGACCCCGAAGACGACCAGATTTCTGAGCATGAGTTTCAGCAGCAGGTCGAGATGGCCTGGCAGGTCTGCGATCGCTTTGATCTCCAGACGGATATCTGGCGCGGACGAATTTTGCGTGCCGTACGCGATCGGGAAAAGCGGGGCAGTGCGCATGGGATCGGCTTTCTCAACTGGCTCAAAGATCGAGAAATCAGCAAAACTCAGGCTTATTCCCTGATCGAACTCGCCACCAGTGCCGACAACCTGCTAGAGGACGGCATCCTGGACTCTGAAGATGTCAGCCACTTTAGCAAGCGGGCCTTTATCGCTACGGCACAGGCGGCTCCAGAGGTGCAGCAAATGGTGAGCGATCGTCTCAAGGAACATAACACCAGTCCGCGAGTGACCCAGCGCGAAGTGAAGCAATTGGTAGATGAATGGACGGCGGTCACTTCTGATTTATTGCCGATCGAGATTAAAGAAAAAGCGGCCAACAGCACCATTCCCGCTCGTTACCTGACGCCGCTGGTGCGCGAGATGGAAAAACTGCCTGAATCTCATCAAACTTTTTTACGGGCAGAAGTTGCCGAAAGCCCTGATGTGGATACCGTTAAGCAGGTAACGGCAGAGGCGCGCTATTTGGCGAAATATCTAAATTCTGCTGGACAGGTGCAATCTCTGACCCATGAGTCTCTCGATCTGGAGTCTGCCCTAGAAGAGGCTTTACGCATCGGCTGTCTCAATAGCACTGCCGAACTGGTGAGTCAGGCGGCTCAGCTAGAGCAGATGATTGCCAAGCTCTACACCACCTGGAAGCGGATGAATACCTTGTCTGAGCGAGTGTATCTGGATAGCGGCGCGAGTACACCCAATTTGCGATCGCTCCTCTCTCACCTGGCTCCCCTGACCAATGAGACGGTAGAAATTAGTCTGGGCGATCCAGATGGCAGCTTCTCGCGCACCATTCGGCTGAAAATTTTGCCAGAAGAAGAAGGAGAATAATAGAGACAACTTATCTCTCTTGATCTTTTGAATCTCCCTTCTTTTCTCTGGCTCTGGCGGATTGCGGCTTGGTCGATGGGGCTGTCTCTCACCGCCTATGTTTTGCTGATGGCGACGGGCGGCTGGATGTCTTTCACGCGGCTTCAGGGGCAGCCGCGCCCTAAGTGGCTGCGACCCTTGCACTACGGCATTGGCGGCACAATGGTGGGGCTGGTACTGCTGCTGTTAACCGTGGGTCTGGTGGGCACGCTCGGCTACTACGGCAACTTGGGACATTCGGCGCATTTGCCCGCAGGGCTGACGGTGGTGGGTTTGACGATCGCCTCTGCCTGGAGCGCCAGCCAAATTAGCCCCAAACGCCCCTGGGCAAGACCTCTACATATCGGGATTAATGTTGCGCTGTTCCTGGGATTTTCCTTGGTGAGCCTGACAGGTTGGCTTGTGGTGCAAAAGTATTTGCCCTAGAGCTTTTGCCAGCCTCTATCCTGTAAAGCTCTACTCTATTAAGCTTTACCCTAGTAGCAGCACCTTACTCGATCGCCCCTGTGACTCCTTCTTCTGATCCCTCCCGGTCTGAACCTATGCCGCTTCAGCTGATCTTTCGACTCTCGCCGCTGATTCGCATCACGCTATTGCTGCTGTACATGGCACTGACGCTGCCTCTGCCGTTTTTAGCAGATGTTACTCAGACTCCGGTGCCGCCTTTGTGGCTGGCAGGTGGGCTAGCGCTAGGAGCGATCGCCCTTTATGCCGTCCTCTGTGAGCGGGTCATTTTGGACGATCAGGGCATTCAGGTGACTTATCCGAGTTGGGTACCTCGATTCTGGCGCAAGGGTTGGTCGCTGCCTTGGGTAGAAATCCAAGCCCTCAAACCTCGCTCTACAGGGCAGGGCGGCATTGTCTATTACTTCTTGAGTCAGTCAGGACAGGGCTATCTTTTGCCGATGCGGGTTGCCGGATTTGCTAAGCTCGTGCAGCGGGTTCAGGCCAAAACGGGAATTGATACGACTGATGTCAAGCCGCTCTCTCAACCCTGGATGTACTTGATCTTGCTGGTGTTGACGCTGTTTTTGCTGGCGATCGACACCTGGACAATCTGGACTGCCCTTTCCCTAGGATTGGTTGCACCCTAAGATCCCCACTCTTTTTTCACCCGCCGCTCAATGCCGTCTTCCCAACTTGTCCTCGATCGCGTCACCCTTAAGCCCGCCTTAGGTTCTCAACTGCTGCTAGAGGATATTTCTTGTCGGGTGGCTCAGGGCGATCGCGTGGCTATTGTCGGCGCTTCAGGGGCAGGCAAAACCTCGCTGCTGCGGCTGCTGAATCGCCTGAGTGAAGCAAGCCAGGGACAGATTTTTTTTGAAGATCAGGATATTCGCCAGATTCCGGTGATGACGCTGCGCCAGCAGATCACGCTGGTTTCGCAAGAATCAAAGCTGTTGGGTATGACGGTACGGCAGGCTTTGGCCTATCCTCTGGTGCTGCGCGGCATCAGCAACCCAGAAATTCAGCAGCGGGTAGCCACCTGGATGGAGCAGCTTCACCTGCCGCAAGAGTGGCTCGATCGCTCAGAGGTGCAGCTTTCCGTCGGTCAACGACAGAGGGTGGCGATCGCTCGTGGCCTCGTGATTCAGCCCAAAGTTCTGCTGCTCGATGAACCCACCTCTGCCTTGGATGCTGGATACAGCCACCATCTCATAGAAATTTTGGTCAAAACAGCACAAACCCAGCAGATGACCATTCTGATGGTGAATCATCAGCTTGAGCTAGCAGAGCAATTTTGTAATCATGTCCTGCATCTGCACCAAGGCAAACTGGTACAAGATTTACCAGCCGAGCAGATGAGCTGGACAGATTTGAAGCAGGGCTTGATTGAGGCTGAAACTCAAGCAGCCGATGAATGGGATTAGCCGTTCGTCACCCAGACTTCTCAGGCTCCTTACAACATTCAAATCCAGAACTTTTTGAGAGAGTTCGGCAGAGCCGAACTCTCTCAAAAAGTTCTTCAAGTTATTGCATGTGAAGATCCTAAGGTGACATGCGTTAGACCAGACAACAGTTTACGGCGGCCTGGATCTAGCGTAGGATGCGAACAGCTATCCCTGCGATTAGCCCGGAGCCAGTTATGATTACGCCAGAAAACGCTCGATCCTACGCCATTTTTGTCAAGCAATATGCTCGCAATGGTCAGATTTCGGTGGTCAACCGCTCGATCTTGCAGCGACAACAGGCCCAGCTCAAGCTCACGCCTGCTGAAGCTGAGGCGATCGAGCGGCGTGTTTTGCAATTGCTGACGCAAGCGGCTCAAGCAGGGGCGACTTCTTTGAGATCTGCTAGCGCTTCAGCAGCCCCCTTGGCAGAAGCTGCGGCAACCGAAGCAACGGACGCAGCAAGAAGCGAGAATGTGTCTCGTCCAACTCACGCCCAGGAACATGACAGCCTAGCTGACCCAAGGCAGCAGTCCATCCGGCAGTATGGACAGGAGTTTTTGCGCACCATTCAGCTAGAATCTCCGCCGGGTGAGCTGTTGCGGCAGGAATTGAAGCAGTCTCAGGCCAGATTGGCGTTAACAGACGAAACCGTAAATGCGATCGAATCTCGGGTGAGCCAAAGCTTTCACACCCAATCGCACCAGTATCAAGCTAGCCTCAAGCGGTACGAGCAAGAATTTTCTCAAGCCTTGCAGCGAGGGCTACCGTTAAGTCCAGCGATTCAAGCGCATCTATCAGAACTTCAGCAATCTCTGGGGCTGCGACAGCCAGACGTTACAGCTCTTCAGGGTCAGATCCTTTCCCAACATCTGGCTTCAACGCAGGCCGATCAGACCGATGTCGATGAGAGTGATCTCGATCAAACGGCTTTGGTCGATGCTCCATCTACGCAAATTTTGCCTGCTTACGCTTCAACCGCCCCTACAGCCCCTCCCACCGAATCCGCTTCTTTCATTTCGACCCAAGACATTCCGCCTGAGCTGCCACCCACCCAGCTTCCTACCCAGCCGATCGCAGCCGCCCAACCTACCGAATCCGAACCGCTCACCCTGCGGTCTGAAGCAGGCGTTGATTATGTCCCCTTACGCGATTTATTACGGCAGCAAAAATGGTTAGAGGCCGATCGCGAAACTTTGGCCGCTATGCTCAAAGCCTCCAATCGCACCGAGGCAGGCTGGCTAGATGCTGAGGCGCTAACCCAGTTTCCCTGTTCTGATTTGCACACCATCGATCGTCTCTGGAGCTACTACAGCAACGGCAAATTTGGTTTCAGGGCACAGTGGCAAGCTTACCCAATGCCCAAGCGATCGCGCACAAGCTTTGCCCATACGCAGCCTTCTCGCGTTGTTCAAAGCCAGGTACTAGATTTCACCAAAAAAATGGACTGGTGGACAGAACGTTTGGAGTTTCTTAAATATCACAATCAGCTCACCTTTAGCTTAGAAGCGCCCCAAGGACATTTACCCGCCCTCTGGTTTTGGACGATTCCCTGGTGGAAAGCGCTGCAAAATGGCGGTATCGGCTCTGGACGCGGCGGCTGTAGTGTGGACAACCAGACTTTGCCCGCTTTTATGGCACGGTTAAGAGTGTGTGGCTTTGAATAACGTTGCGCCACGGGTCTACTGAGTTCGTTAAGCCGTTGAGGAGACTTGCCATGCCCCATCCAGTGCCGACCATCTTGGCGTTAGATTTTGATGGAGTCGTGTGTGACGGCTTGATCGAATACTTCCAAACGGCGTGGCTTACCTACTGCCAAATTTGGTCGCCTGTAGATGACAAACCTCCGCCAGGGTTGGCAGAGCGATTTTATCGGCTGCGTCCGGTGATTGAAACGGGCTGGGAAATGCCGATTTTGGTGCGATCGCTCCTCGAAAATATTCCTGACTCAGAATTGTTTACCCATTGGGTCACGATCGCGCAGCAGCAGCTCAAAACCCTTAATCTCACCCCTGCTCAGATTGCGGCGCAGCTTGACGGCATCCGAGATACCTGGATTCAGGCAGATGCAGAAGATTGGCTAGCGCAGCACCGCTTTTACCCCGGCATCATCGATCGCATACGGCAGATCATGCATAGCGATACTGCACTATTTATCATCACTACAAAAGAGCAGCGCTTTGTCCGGCAGCTGTTGCAACAGCATCAAATAGAGCTGCCAGAATCACAAATTTTTGGTAAAGAAGTAAAGCGACCCAAAGCAGAGACATTGCGCCTGTTGATCCAGAAATTTACGCAGGCAGCAGGTGAATCTATCACCGTTTGGTTTGTTGAAGATCGGCTGAAAACCTTGCAGAGTATAGCGCTTCAGCCAGATTTGGCAACTGTGCGGCTCTACTTAGCAGACTGGGGCTACAACACAGAAGCCGATCGGCAGGTAGCCCAGCAAAGTAACCCAATTCACCTTTTATCTCTTCAAGCCTTGGCACAAGACTTCGCCTCTTGGGGATAGCTTCACATCAGCTCTGCAACGCCTTTGCGAAAACTTACTGAGCCTTTGTAGATTTTACGGAGGGGAGCGATCGCCGCCATAACGCTTTAAATCTCAGGAGCCATCCGGTGTTCGCACTTCGAAAAATTTCGCAGAAAATATCTATTTTGAGCTTTGCCTATCAGGTTAAGCTCATTTTTATCAGTAAAGCTACGGAAAATGAGATTCAAACTAGGCATTTAAACAATACAAAATAAAGCTGGAGCCATAACATTGCGCCCCAGCAAAACGAATTTTCTTGGCCTCAAAAAGTTGCTCTAATTTGTTTTGCCTTCAAATGTGTTGCCCTAGCCTCAAAAAGTAGCGTTTCATCTCAGTAATTCAACGGGACTTCATCTGTCTTTCAATCTAGTGCTCAAAGATAAACCTGTACAGAGATGCATCGTAATATTAGTTACATTCTAAACCCAGCAGCGAGGTCGTCATCAGCCTCTCTTTAGGTATAACAAATATCACATCGTTCTAATTTACTCAAACGGCAGAGTATCTCTTTGAAGACTGAATGGCTCACTCTACAAGAATTCACCTCATGTTGAAGCCTCCAAGAGGCACCGTAGAGTCTGTATAGCTCTTTTTTTAAGTTACAAATCGAATCGTGAAATTGCAGAGTTAAATGCTGAGAGATCCAATACAGCCTGGGCTTGGAGCATCTACTGATAAGGGCTAGAGAAACTAATCTAGTCAGTAGGACTGCGGTTTAATAATGAACAACAAGTTAAGTTGATAGCTAATCTAAAGCATTGATGAAGGTTGGCTAAACTCCTCATACAGGCTTTAAATAAAACCATTATTGAACTCCATTGAATAGTGCTATCTATGAGGAACTGAAGCATTTAATTGATGCATTATCAATTCAGCAGATTAGCGGATTTAGTTATTTTTTAGGGAATGCTAGCTTTAGTAATATCTCTATGAATAGCGTCCACAATCCTTTAGCGATCGAGGTTGATGTTCTCTAGACTTTGGCAAACTTGTTTAGAACTTGTGAGAGATGTTCAAACAAAAACCAAAGGATTAAGGCTTCAGGAACGATCAGTTCTAGCAATCACCCGTCTGGCTCTTCTGGTATCCACTTTCTTCTCCTGCTGTATCCCGACATGAATTCCAACGCCGATCGCCAAACCGTCAATCCTGAGTTCGCTGTTTATGACTGTGAGATACACCTTAAGTTCCGACTTATTGAAGAGAAGCAGGTGATTCGCAGCCGTGAACAGCTACTAGAGCTGCTGTTAGATGCTTTTTCCTATGGTGCAGATGAGTATATGGAGTCAGTCGATACTCAGGTGAAGACGCAAGAGCTACCTGATGTAGAGGCTTCTCCACAAATGAGACGGCAGTTGATTCGACTGCGCAACTCTAGAGAAATGACCTGATTTTTGACCTCTGGCTCTTCATCTCCTGTGACTCAAGATCCTTAGATCCTTAGAATGTAGATTTTGCCCCAGCCTATTTGGCTTCTAGACCCCTAGATTTTTCGCACGAAGAATCTAGGGGTCTAATTTTTTATGCCGCTCTGCCCAAAAATCTATATTTGCGATCGGCCTAGATCTGCCACTGCTCACCTGCCTAAAGCCCATCAGCCCCAAAACAAAGCTGAGATCAGCCGCATTTGATTCACGCATGATCCACGCATTCTGAGAGTCAGATGGCAGAATAGGGGAATAGTCACGCTGCTGCGAAGCGATTCCACATCAGTTTCAACCCAACACAAGCGAATACAAACCTTGCTTGAATACAGTTTCGACGTCTAGCTTGAGTCTAGATGAGTTACATTAATAAATATTAAGAAACTGAAAGACCTCGCATCAGAAATTTTAGGAGGAAGAGCCTCGGTGAATAATAAGCGGTGGAGAAATGCGGGGCTATATGCCCTTCTGGTTGTCGTTGTCATCTTTTTGGCAACCGCACTATTAGACCGACCCACAGATAATGCAACCTCTTGGCGCTATAGCCAATTCATCACTCAGGTACAGAACGGTCAGGTCGAGAAGGTAAGCATCAGCGCCGATCGCACCCGCGCAACGGCTAAGACAAGCGATGGTCAAACGGTGCTGGTCAACCTGCCCAATGACTCAGAAATGCTAAACATTCTGCAAAAGAATGGCGTAGACATTTCTGTCTCTCCGCAAGCAGAGGAAAATATCTGGGCAAGAGTGCTGAGCACGCTGCTGATTCCGTTCTTGCTCTTGGTGGTTTTATTCTTTGTGCTGCGTCGTGCCCAGGGTGGGCCAGGCAGCCAAGCCATGAACTTTGGCAAGTCCAAAGCGCGGGTGCAGATGGAGCCGCAGACCCAAGTCACGTTTGGCGATGTTGCAGGCATTGAGCAAGCCAAGCTAGAACTCGCTGAAGTGGTGGATTTCTTGAAGAACGCCGATCGCTTTACGGCTGTCGGAGCCAAGATTCCCAAAGGCGTGCTGTTGGTTGGCCCTCCTGGCACAGGTAAAACCCTCCTAGCCAAGGCGGTCGCGGGTGAGGCAGGTGTGCCTTTCTTCTCCATCTCAGGTTCCGAATTTGTTGAAATGTTTGTCGGCGTAGGTGCGTCTCGTGTGCGTGACCTATTCGAGCAAGCCAAAGCCAACGCACCCTGTATCGTATTTATTGATGAAATCGATGCAGTGGGTCGTCAGCGCGGCGCAGGTTTAGGCGGCGGCAATGATGAGCGAGAGCAGACCCTCAACCAACTGCTGACCGAAATGGACGGCTTTGAAGGCAATACGGGCATCATTATTATCGCGGCAACCAACCGCCCTGATGTTTTGGACGCGGCGCTGCTACGACCCGGTCGTTTCGATCGCCAAGTGGTGGTCGATCGTCCTGACTTTGCCGGACGTCTAGAAATTCTGAATGTCCATGCCCGTGGCAAAACCCTTTCAAAAGACGTAGATCTAGAGAAAATTGCCCGTCGTACGCCCGGATTTACAGGCGCTGACCTAGCCAACCTGTTGAATGAAGCGGCTATTTTGGCAGCGCGACGCAATCTGACCGAAATCTCAATGGATGAGGTGAACGATGCGATCGATCGCGTCCTTGCTGGCCCTGAGAAGAAAGATCGCGTCATGAGCGAAAAGCGCAAAACCCTTGTGGCTTACCATGAAGCAGGACATGCGCTTGTGGGTGCACTCATGCCCGACTATGACCCTGTGCAAAAGATCAGCATTATTCCTCGCGGTCGCGCCGGCGGACTGACCTGGTTCACTCCTAGCGAAGATCGCATGGATTCTGGTCTGTACTCACGCTCCTATCTGCAAAACCAAATGGCGGTTGCTCTGGGCGGTCGCTTGGCCGAAGAAATCATCTTCGGCGAAGAGGAAGTCACCACAGGTGCTTCTAATGACCTTCAGCAAGTCGCACGCGTAGCGCGGCAGATGGTAACTCGATTTGGCATGAGCGATCGCCTTGGCCCGGTGGCGCTGGGTCGTGCCCAAGGTGGCATGTTCCTGGGACGCGACATCATGGCAGAACGCGATTTCTCTGAAGAAACGGCAGCGGCTATTGATGACGAAGTTCGCAATCTGGTTGAGCAGGCTTACCGCCGTGCCAAGTCTGTATTGCTAGAGAACCATGCAATTCTGGATAAGTTGGCAGACATGCTGATTGAGCGAGAAACGGTAGATGCTGAAGAACTTCAGGAGCTACTAGCCACTAACAGCGTCAAAATCGCGTCGATCGCTTAATTCTCTAAACTGCTTCGAGGTCTAGACTGATTTTCTGGGTAGAGAGGTGCGACATGTCGCACCTCTTTGCTTTTTTAGAGCGCTTTTAGAGCGCTTTTAGAGCGCCTGCTCAAGCGCCTCAGCAAAGTACGGTGCCTGCATTGTTTTGCGATTCTCCTCAAGATTCAACCGCCTTACCCTGGCTGACGGCAGTTCGATCGCAGCGACTCATTGCTGTAATCCGCGCCCCTAGCCTAAATTTGGGTATGCAGATGGCACAGGCCGTTGCAGCAGCCGGAATGCGGCTAATCGAGATTACCTGGAATAGCGATCGCCCTGCCCATATGGTTGCCAAGCTGCGAGTGGCGCTACCCCACTGCTGGATTGGGGCAGGTACGCTGCTAACCCTAGCGGAGTTGCAGGAGGCGATCGCTGCCGGGGCGCAATTTCTTTTTACGCCTCACCTGAACGTAGAGTTGGTGCAGGCGGCTGTCAGCCAAGGAATACCCATCATTCCTGGCGCTTTGACCCCTAGCGAAATTGTGGCCGCATGGCAAACGGGCGCAACCTGCGTCAAGGTGTTTCCGGTTCAAGCTCTAGGAGGCGCTAGCTACATTCGGCATTTGCAGTCACCTCTGGGGCAAATTCCCTTAATTCCTACAGGGGGCGTCACCGTAGAAAACGCCCAGGAGTTTTTGCAGGCTGGGGCGATCGCCGTTGGGTTAGGCAGCCAGCTCTTTCCCAAAGAGGCGATCGTAATGGGAAGGTGGACAGAAATTACTGACCAAGCCGCAGCGCTTTTGCACCGCTTGGCAGCAGAGCGGTAATGTTTTCAATCTGCTGCTTTTGAGCAAAAGTTACTGTATACCCCAGATAGACGGCATGTTTCAGGTGCGATCGTTCAATGAACAGATACAGATTTTGAGCCAATACTGAACCCTGGGATGCACCTCTATGACGATCGGAATTTGGGTATTGGGTGACCAACTCTCGCTGGATCAGGCAGCGCTCAGCAGCGTCACCCGCCAGCCTGTGATCTTGATTGAATCAACTCGGCATGTCACAGAACGCTCCTATCATCGGCAAAAGCTAGTTTTAGTCTGGTCGGCGATGCGGCACTTTGCCGAAGAATTGCGACAGGCAGACTGGGATGTAGAGTACGCGATCGCCCCTGAGTTTGAGCCAGCGCTGCAAGATTGGGTCAAGGCTAAGGGCATCACAGAGCTGCGGGTGATGCAGCCCAGCGATCGTCCTTTTGCTCAGATGATTCAATCGCTTGATCTGTCCTGCAAAATCACCCAGGTGCCCAACAACCAATTCCTCTGGACGGCCGCAGAATTTCAAGCTTGGGCAAAAGGGCGTAAGAGCCTGCTCATGGAATATTTCTATCGAGAAGGGCGGCAGCGATTCCAGGTTTTGATGGAAGGCAAGCAGCCTGTGGGGGGCACCTGGAATTTTGATAAAGACAATCGCAAGCCGCCCAAGGGCAAGCTCAATCCGCCGCCGCCGCTGTGGTTTGAGCCAGATGCCATCACCCAAAAAGTGATAGATGATGTTCAGCCAGGCGGTTTCTCAACCTATGGACAGATTGAGCCATTTCGCTGGGGGGTGACGCGATCGCAGGCTTTGCAGGTCTTGCAGCATTTTGTTGAAACGCGGCTGCCAATGTTTGGCCCTTATCAAGACGCGATGCTAACGGGCGAAGAAACCCTATGGCACGCGATGCTGTCGCCCTATCTCAACTTAGGTTTGCTACATCCGCTAGAGGTGATCCAGGCGATCGAAGCTGCTTATCACCAGCAGCAGCTTGATATCAGCAGTGTTGAGGGCTTTATTCGGCAGGTTCTCGGCTGGCGAGAATATATACATGGGCTGTATCACTATGTCGATGAAGACTATCCCCAGCGCAATCATTTCAACCATCATCAGCCGCTGCCCAGCTTCTTCTGGGACGCTACTCAAGCAGACATGAACTGTCTGCATCAAACCCTAAAGCAGACCGAAGAAATGGCCTATGCCCACCATATTCAGCGGCTGATGATCTTGAGCAATTTTTCCCTGATTGCAGGGCTATCGCCTCAGGCCGTTGAAAGCTGGTTTCATGCGGCGTTTATTGATGCCTACGACTGGGTTATGCAAACCAATGTGATTGGGATGGGTCTGTTTGCCGATGGCGGCATTTTGGCCTCTAAGCCCTACGCCGCCTCTGCGAATTATGTAAATAAAATGAGCGATTACTGCAAAGGCTGCCGCTATAAGCCGACCGATCGCACCGGAGAGCAAGCCTGTCCCTTTAACTTTTTCTACTGGGACTTTCTCGATCGCCACCGTTCTAGCCTGCAATCTCAGGGGCGCATGAGCTTTATTTTGAAGAATCTAGACAAAATGCCAGAAGCTGAGCTGACGGAAATTCGGCAGCGGGCACGCCAGTGGCATCAGCCTGACGAGCGGATTTGAGCCTAGTGAGAAAACTTTGAGCCTAGTGAGAATACAGGGAATGAGAGGAAATCAGTTAATCCGGAAATAAAATTTACCGGAGGTTCATAAATCAGGCTGTAAATATGAACAGTAGCGAGTGTTTACATTTAGCAACTGTTTGCATCTTAGCGACTTCTTACACATTAGGTAATGAGCTGACTATGACAACCTACACCATCGGAAGCCTTGTAACTGCATGCATTCTTCTGCATGCTTTTCTCAAAGACAACTCCACTGCAAAAACAGACGGACGCTCTTGGCTATTTCTGCTGTTTGGAATTTCGCTGTGGTTTGTTGTCTTGCCCTTCATTGTGCGTAAAAAGGTGTCGGGATCGAGGCAATCAGAGCTGGTAACAATCGCCAACTGAATTGATCGGCAACCTAGAAACAGATCTAGGAACAGATAAAGACTAGAAACGAATCAGACAAAGGTGGGGCGATCGTTAAGAGGCCATGACATTTTCCAGAGATTTCCAGGAATTTCTAGGAAACGGCACTGTTTCTCAACTTTTGGGCAATATAGTGTGCGCTGCCAAACCGCACAACTAAAAAGGCAATGCTTATTCTGCTGGTCATTGGCAAAACTCGACCCAGCAACAGAATTAGCCTTCTCCCTGACCCATAGCCCCCCTTTGACCTATACAATTTTTTCTCACCGGACTTTTGCTTGCCAGACAAAAATCGTTGCGACAGTCGGCCTGCAAGGCGATCGCTCGATGTGCTAAGGCGCATGATGTAGGCGGATAAAAGTTTCACGAAATCAAGCGATCGGTCTATCTCCACAATTCCCCATCGGCTTACGCGCCTTTCAAGATAAAATTAGGTGTATTAACCTACTAAAAATCTGGATTAGGCGATACGAGCATGACGAGCTATTCGGTAGAACCCCAAAGTATCAGTGTTAGCAGCTTTGACTTAGACGAACTCAATCAACGTTTTGACCAGGCTCACCCCAGCGAGATCCTGGCCTGGAGCGTCGAAAATATTCCCACAGGGCTAGTGCAAACCAGCGCCTTCAATATTGATGATTTGGTGATTACTGACATTCTCTACCGTCAGTATCCCTCGGCTCAACCTGTGCCCGTCATCTTTCTAGATACGCTGTATCACTTTCCTCAAACCCTAGAACTGGTGGCAAAGGCCAAAGACCTTTACCAGCTCAATCTCCAGACCTACAAAATGCCCGATGTCACCACCCGTGAAGAGTTTGCCGCACGCTACGGCGAAGCCCTCTGGGATACCGACATTCAGCAATTTCACCATGTCACTAAAATTGAGCCGCTGCAACGGGGGCTAGATGAGCTAAACACGATCGCCTGGATTACAGGTCGCCGCCGCGATCAGGCTGTCACCCGTGCCAATATGCCTGTTTTCGAACTAGACAATCAGCAGCGCCTCAAAATCAATCCGCTTGCCGCCTGGACTCGCAAAGACTCTTGGACTTATGCTGCCGAACATAAGGTGATCTACAATCCTCTGCATGATCAGGGCTATCCTAGCATTGGCGACGAGCCGATCACGACTCCCGTTGGTGAGGGTGAAGATGAGCGGGCAGGCCGCTGGCGGGGTACCGGGAAAACTGAGTGCGGTATCCATATCTAAGCATCCACATCGCATAGATTTTGCTAAGGGTAGACCCCAACAAAACCTGTACAACACTTAGATCCAAATGAGTTATTTTGAAAGCCTCGCGTAGCGAGGCTTTCAAAATAACTTGTTGTAAAACCTTTACTGAGGCGAGCTTCAGCCTACTCATCGACTTGGCGATTTTCCAACGGCAAGAAAATGGTTAGTACCTCCCCTTGATGAGGACTCTGTTTCACAATTAGCTTGCCGCCCAAAGCCTGAAACAGATTTTTGGTAACTGCCATGTTAAGGCTGAGATTGCCTGTCTCGGGTTGAAACACAAGCAACTGCCCCAAAGACTTGAGCGCCGGACTAAAGCCAAACTTAGATTTTCCAGAAGGCTCATTGACCTGCGGGTGAGACTCAAACTGAAGCTTAAGCTGATGTCCGGCTTGGCTGACCTGCATTTGAATATGGCTACCAGGGGGCAGGCTATGGGTAAAGCGATCGACCAATCCAGTCAATACCTGATCGAGCATCGTAGGATCGGTAACGACCATAGGCAGCTTTTGAGGCAAATCGACTTCTAGCGTGTGGCTGTGCTGCCGAGCCTGCTGCTGCCAGCGAGGTACAGTTTGTTGTAGCACTTGCGCCAGCGAAATAGGAGCTAGCGAAGCTAACGAATTTTTGCCTTGCGTTGTTTCTAGCTCGACGGCACGAAAGATTAGGGTGAACCGATCGATTTGCTCGGTACATTCGCGATCGATCACCTCCAAGCGTTTCGTGACATCAGGATTGAGATCTTTGCGACGCAGCAACAGCCGGGTCAATGTCCGAATGGTCGTTAAGGGCGTGCGAACCTCATGGGCGATCGCCTGCAACAGCTCTGTATCAGAACCCTGCTCAGCAGACGATCGCATGTCTGGCGATCGCTGAGCCGATTTACCATTTTGGTGTACCGCTTGATAGAGATGCTGGGTGGGGTCAATCTCAGGCCGTTCCGTATGCGCGATCGACTGGGCGGCTCCCTGCAAAAATTCCCCCTGCAAAGATTGACTGACAGCCTGCGATCGATCTTCTAAATCAGACGGATGGGGCAAAGCATCCAGCATCAAGCGGCTAAATTGCGAGACGATGCGAAAATCGGGCGCTACGGGCACAAACTGCTCTACCAAGCCATCCAAAGCCGGAAGCGCGTAGGGCGCTGTAATGCGTAAACGGGCTTGCAGCGATCGCCAAGCTTGCTGAACAACGATAGGGTCAAAGGAAAACAGAAAAGCGGGTTCACCCTGCGGTGTTTCTCCCAGCACCAGCACCACGCTAAAGCTTGCCGTGAGCGCCAGACAAAACTGCTCAGCAGCCAGCGGATCGCTGGAGAGCAGGGGCAGAGTTGGAATAGGCACATCGGTCACAGCGCCCGCTCCGTGGGGCGAGGGCAAAAGCTGAAGCGGCATTTCACCAGGTGTGCCAATGGTAAAAGTCCAGGCAGAAAAATTAGCCAGTAGACTCGGCTGATCGAGAATGGGAAACGGCCCTGAGAGGATCAGCCCTTTGGTCGAGGAGGCGATCGTCCGAGAGGTTCGAGCTGCCGATTTTGACCGCTTCATCGACTTGGCGGCGCGAGTTGGCTTTGCGGTCTTAATGCCAGACCGCTCTCCTGATGCTGGAATAGACTCCAAGCTGTATTGTAAAAGATGCTTCAAGGCTGCGATCGCCCCGCTCCACTCTCGTTCAGCGCGCAATTGCTGTTGGGCGGGCGATCGAAATTTCTGTTCAGGATTTGTAGTAAAACTTGCAGAGCGATCGGATTCTGGCCCAGCCGCTTTCTGTGTCATCTTGCCAAGGTCACCATTCTTTAGCCCAGCCTTTAGCCCAGCGCATTCCATTCCCATACAGCTGCCTTGAGCGATTTCACCCAGAGCAATGATTTCACTTAGCGTTGGCAAATACCACTTATACACAGCCCTTACCCACAAAAACCGATCTGACTCTACCCCTGACTCCGAGCCTGCTAGCTCACAGATGCATCCCTATAACGACAATACTCGGAGAGACTCAAGGGAAACAACCTTAAAACCGTACCAAGAGAGTCGCAATCTCCCTCTAGACAGTTGGAATTTCAAGCTCAAAACCTAACGGTTTGTAGGATTAAGAGCCTGTAGGATTGAGAACTTACCGAATCACCCATGCGCGTCATCATTTGTCCCGGCATACATTCAGTAGACCTCACAAATCAATTTTTGGCAGGCTTGGGAGAGAAGCTACCCCAGGTTTTAGTCTTTCCCGCAGCCCAGCTTCCGCCTTATTCGCCTCTGCATCTGCTCAAATTTATTCAGGAAGCCAATCTAAAGGCAGAGCTAAGCCAGCTACCACCTTTGCTGTTCATTGCTTTTAGTGCAGGTGTGGTAGGGGCGATTGGTGCAGCCAGACTATGGCAGCGATCGGGGGGATGTGTCAAAGCAGTATTGGCGATCGACGGTTGGGGAGTGCCTTTGGATGGAGACTTTCCGATTCATCGCATTAGCCACGACGGGTTTACCCATTGGACTTCGGCAGGGCTAGGGGCAGGACAAGACAGCTTTTATGCCGACCCAGCCGTGGGGCATCTAGACCTATGGCGATCGCCCCAAACAGCAGATGGGTGGTGGGTTCGACAATCTGGCAGCTCACTCCAGCGCGATCGCACTGCCACAACCGCAGCACAATTTATCTGGACGTTGCTCTCTCGCTATAGCTGTATTCATTTAGAGCAGGCTTAGGAGATTTTTAAGCACGCCTACAAAAATTCCCTAAGGAATATGAATTCAATAAAAGGAAAGATTTCTGTACGGGCGGGTTTAGCAATCTGAAGCCTGATGATGACGGCCATATCTCCAAAGCTTTATATGACATCTGATTCTGATGAAGATTGGGTAATTTGCCAAGAAGATACGCTGAATTTATGTAACTTGATCCCTAATTGAAGATGCTGCGGGTAATTTAAACACCGAATCAACATATTTAAATCAATATACCCAATGCTAAGGTCAACAAGTGTTTGCAAGGCCAGCTTTGGATACTCGTGTTTTTTTTACACACTCACGATCGGTTTGTCCACACCTAATGCACTCTAGGGTTGATGCGCTATAGAATTAATGCGCTGTTGAAATATTGGGAAATCATGCATGACTCGATCGCTCTGCTCTGTTGTTGTCATCTCCTGAGGTCAGCATGAACAAACGTCCTGATGCTGAAACAAATGGCAACGGCAACGGCAACGGCAACGGCAACGGCAACGGCAAAAGATCATATTTGCAAGTTGAGCCAGTGCGGCGAGCGCCGGGGCGAGTCGTGGTCAGACGGTCATCCCCTTTTTTGCCTGCTTTTCTGGCGATCGGCATTCTCACTTTGGCTGGCCTGGTCTTGGTCATTGCCTCTCAGGAAGCGATCGTGCCGCCTCTGCCCAGCCCTGCTGTCTCTCAAGCTGAGGCATTTCGGTTAGCGGTCAACCGGGCTGAAAGCGCTGCTGGCGTGACGCAAACGGCGGCTTCTAAAACTGAATGGAATGCAGTGGCGGCCTGGTGGCAAGAAGCGCTGGACTTAATGAAAAAAGTGCCTAGCGCCAGCCCTAACTATGAGGTTGCTCAGTCGCGAGTGCCAGAGTATCAGCGCAACTTGAACTATGCCCAGAAGAAAGCGGCTCAAGCCCCAGACTCTTTAGTATCTAGGAGTCTATGGTCAAAAGGTCTGCGCAGAGCGGATGTCATGCGCATTCAGGGCAAACCTACGCAAACCGAGCGCTATGATGCTCTGTGCAAAGAAATCCTATATTTTGGCGGCAGCACGGTAGAGCTAAGTAATGGCATCGTGGCGCGCTATGACGATATCGATCGCAATCTAAGAGCCATAGCCAGCCAAGCGCCTCTGGTCACGGTTATGGGTGACACAGCCTGGACGCTGGATTCGCCTAAAGAGAGCGTGTTTAAAGTTCAAGGCACGCCCTCTCGGATTATTCGCTATGACGCGTCTCAAAAAGATGTGCTCTATTACGGCAATAGCCCAGTCTACCTGGCTGGCGATCGTGTCTCAGGATATGACAATCTGGATCAAAATCTCAAAGTAACGGTTGCACCCAACGGTACGCCAGATGCTTCCATTGAGTCCTGGTCAATCGATTCGCCGAGAGACGATATTTTTAAGGTGCAGGGTACCCCTACACAGGTCAGTCTGGATAATACCTCCTGTAGCGAAACCCTCCATTACAACAGCAGCGTGATTGAACTTCGCAATGGATTTGTGGCAGGGTACAACGACATCAGCAACAACCTCAAGGTTAAGGTCAATTGAGTTCTGCCTGAATTTCGAATTGAGACGATCCCTCAAGGGGTAAATTTCCTTAAATTAGAGCCTGAAAAAGTGCGCCACAGGCGCACTTTTTCAGGCTCTATTGCTTAATGAAAGAGGAGACATTTGGGGATACCCGTTTGAGGATACACTGGGTTTTGGCGATCTCTCTGTAAGTTGCTCTAGTCATGAAGTTTCGCACTTTCATCATTTCTCTGACAGCGATCGTCGTACTGCTGCTGCTTACGGCAGGGGCAGGGGCTGCTTGGATGGTTGCCAATAGCCCTGTTACGAAGCTGCAAAGAGCAACTGCTGCCAGCCCCGCTACAGCCGTTTTTGTGTCGCGTCAGTCGCCTTTTGTTGCCTCGCTGCGGGTCAATCCCGATCGCTTGATGGCAGCAAAGCTACTCACAGTGCCTGCGCAGCAGCGCGGGCAAACTCGGGATAGCTTTGCTCAGCTTCAAAAGGCTTTTTTGCCCGATACTCAGTTGAGCTACTCACGAGACATTCAGCCTTGGCTAGGGGACGAGATCACCCTGGCGATTACCACAGCCGATTTCGATCGCGATCGCAGCAATGGCGATCAGATGGGCTATTTGGTCGCCATGACGACTGCTAACCCAGCCCTTGCCCAGCAAACGCTGCAATCCTTTTGGCAGCGCCATGTTCGCGCTAAGGATCGCGTTTCTGAAACTTACGCTGGCGTAGAGATTATGCATCGCAACCGGGCTAAAAATCGCAACCCGCTCAGCCAGGCGGAAAGCCTAGATGCCCCTACCTTAGCCAGCGCTGTGGTGGGCGATCGCTTTGTGCTGCTTGCCAACTCGCCCAAGGTGCTACGAGAGGCCATCAATAATGTTCAGGTTGCAGAACTGAGCCTAGAAAACAGTGACGCTTATCAACAAGCGATCGATCAACTGCCTCAAGCTGCGATCGGCTCAGCCTGGGTCAATTTGCCTCAGCTCTGGGCTATGGACAGCGCCTCCGAAAATGTTGGTTTTGCACCCAATGCTGCTAGCGTGCTAGCAAGCTGGAGCCTAGACACGCCGCCAGAGGGCAGGGTTGCCGACCTGCTGCTTCTACCCGCCGCAGGCTCATCTTTTTCTCCAAGTTCCTCTAGCGCCAACCCCTCTGAGTTGTCCGGAGCGTTGCGGTATATCCCAGACGCTAGCATTTTCGCAGCCACA
The DNA here is from genome assembly GCA_036703255.1 of Coleofasciculaceae cyanobacterium. GTDB lineage: Bacteria > Cyanobacteriota > Cyanobacteriia > Elainellales > Elainellaceae > Drouetiella. Next base: position 70,740 of record DATNPL010000200.1, on the reverse strand, counting down.
GGAGCCGATCTCCAGAGCCAGCTCACAACCGAGTGGGTGGGCGGTAGCCTTGCCCAGTGGATCGAGCGATCGCTCAACGATCATGCCCAACCGATTTCGCTGCCGGAAGCTCTAAGCTGGATCACAGGCGATTATGCCTTGGCTCCGCTGCCTCAAGACAGAGGTCTGCCTGACCAAACCGACTGGGTCTTTGTGACCCGAAAATCGCCAGAATTACTCGCAGGGCTAGAAAAATTAGACGCGATCGCCCAGAAGCATAATGTCACCCTGGGTTCTTTTAGTCTAGAGACGCCTGTGGGGAACCAAGAAATTTTTGCCTGGACAAAGTTTTCACCGCGATCGCTCAAGCCCTCTAAGACCAGCCGCCAGCCCAGTGCTATGGCCTTGACAACCGAGGTGCAGGGCGTGCGTACAACCGTTGGCGACTATGAGATTTTTGCGACTTCCCTGGAAGCCATGAATTTGGCGCTTCAGTCGCCTGAAAGTTCGCTGCTGCAAAAGGCAGGTTTTCAGAGGGCGATTGCAACTCTTAATCGAAATAACCAGGGCTATCTTTATTTGGAGCAGCCCATGCTGCGAAGTTTGATCAAACAGTTCTCAAGCCAGATTCATGCAGCCATCACTGAAAATTCATCGCTCGACCAATGGCTCGACCAATGGCAGTCTGTGGCTTTTAGCAGCTATGAACAAACGGATCGAGTTGCGAAAGGCGCAATATCGATTCAAAGGAAAGTAGATTAGCGCGTGCCTTGGCGGTTAGCTATATTGCGATCGACCCTATTGCGATCGGCAATGGGAGCCAGAGAAGGGCTAATGTCCTCAGTTTCTGTTGAAAAAGCGGCCTGTTGAATCAAGAAAGCCTCAATCTTATCCATTGAGAAGGGTGGGTTTGTTGCGATTCGGGCAATCACCGGGACGCAGCCAAATAGTGCGAGTGTGCCCCCGGCAGAAACGGTGAAAAGGCCGATCGCCAACAACTTTGCCTTGATTTGTTGAAGACTCATTGATGCAATCTCTCCTTGTATCTGCGCCAGTTCGCGCTTTACCTGCACAAGTGTACCTCTTTTGTTAATTTATTGTTAAGTCATCGTGAATTTTTGTATCAAGCATTACTTTAGAACAGCAGAGCTTTTGAGTTCTAAATAAGTCTTTGCTTTAGATACGGAAAGACTGGCACTACTGGTTTGAAAAATTTTCAGGTTTGAATAATCCGCCACAGATTTGAAACACAACCGCGATAGTGTAGAAGGGAGGTTTGGTCGCTTCCCTGCCCTTGTCAAGGTATCCAATGGATTTTTTGGACGTTTCGGTTCTGACTCGCACTTTTATCGCCGTATTTGTGTTGGCCGATGCTTTAGGCAATGCGCCAGTGGTACTTGCACTCACCAAAGGCATGGACATTGATCAGCGCAATCGCATTGTCGATCGCGCTACCCTGGTGGCCACAGCCGTTCTGCTCATCTTTTCCTACATTGGACAAACGGTTCTCAACTATTTAGAGATTAGTATTGCCTCGCTGCAAATTGCAGGCGGACTGCTGCTGCTGCTGATTGCGCTAGATATGCTGCGAGGCGAGTTGGATGAACATACGACTGAGCAAGGGAAAGACATCGCCATTACGCCTCTCGCGTTGCCTCTGCTGGCTGGCCCAGGAACTCTGACCACAGTGATGCTCTTGGTGTCTAAGTCTCCTGACGCACATTTGAGCGTGGCAAGCGGCATCCTAGGGGCAATGGTTGTGAGCTGGTTTATCTTCCGGCAGGCCAACCGCGTTGCAGATTTTATTGGGCAAGAAGGCGCACAAATTGCCACAAAACTCTTGGGCTTTTTGCTGGCGGCCTTGGCAGTAGAGATTGGCAGCGCTGGCATTCGCACGCTGTTTCTAACCTAGACTGTTTCTAACCTAGAATAGGTAAGCTTCGTTACTCAAACTTGTCATGCTAAGAGCTGGAATTGTGGGACTGCCCAATGTGGGCAAATCGACCCTGTTTAACGCCGTGGTGGCCAATGCCAAGGCGCAAGCGGCTAATTTTCCCTTCTGCACGATCGAGCCAAACGTGGGGATTGTTGCAGTTCCAGACGATCGTTTGGCAACCTTAGCCAAAATTTCTACCTCTCAAGAGATTGTTCCAGCAAGGGTCGAATTTGTAGATATTGCTGGATTAGTCAAGGGTGCCAGTCAGGGAGAAGGTTTGGGCAATCAATTTCTCGCCAACATTCGAGAAGTAGATGCGATCGTGCATGTGGTTCGCTGTTTTGAGGATGACGATATCATTCATGTTTCGGGTTCGATTGACCCTGTGCGCGATATCGAGATTATTAACCTAGAGCTGGTTTTGGCTGATCTATCGCAGGTCGAGAAGCGGATCGATCGCACCCGCAAGCAAGCGCGCACCAGCAAGGAAGCTCAAGCAGAGCTAACGGCTTTAGAGCAAATTGCCGCTGTTCTCAATGCAGGCAAGCCTTCGCGGCAGGTGACGCTCAATGAAGAAGAGGAGCTATTGCTGAAGCCGCTTGGCCTACTCACCTGCAAGCCTGTTATCTATGCAGCCAATGTCTCTGAAGACGATCTGGCAACTGGAAACGAATGGGTAGAGCAAGTCAGAGCGATCGCCGTTCAAGAAGAGGCTCAGGTCGTGATTGTTTCTGCCCAAGTTGAGGCTGAGTTGGTCGAGCTACCGCCAGAAGACCAGGCAGATTTTCTGTCGTCGTTGGGCGTAGAAGAAGGGGGACTAAAGTCTCTCATTCGAGCGACTTATGAGCTTTTGGGATTGCGAACCTACTTCACTACAGGGCCTAAAGAAACGCGCGCCTGGACAATTCGCTCAGGCATGCTAGCGCCGCAAGCAGCAGGCGTGATTCACACAGACTTTGAGCGAGGCTTTATTCGAGCCGAAACGGTTGCCTACGCCGATCTAGTGAACACTGGCTCGATGGGGACTGCCAAAGAGAAAGGCTTGGTACGCAGCGAAGGTAAAGAATATGTAGTACAAGAGGGGGATGTGCTGCTGTTCCGATTCAATGTCTAGTTCAATGTCTAGTCTGAGACAGAGCTTTTCAATTGGTTAGATAGCGTTACGAGCAAAGTCACATAAGATATAGTAGAAAATTGGCGGATCTGACGCTGCTCTGCTGAATCTCACCATTCTTGATGCTGCATTATCCGTGTGATTACACTGTCTCTTTTGCATCCGGTCAAACAAGTTCCTGTTCAGGTTTGGACTTTCTCAGACGAGCCTGTCATTCGTATTGGGCGATCGACCGATAATCAAGTTATTTTGTATAGCGCCGTCGTCTCTCGACATCACGTTGAGCTGCGGCGGCTAGGCGCAGTGTGGGAACTGATTAACCTGGGCACAAACGGCACTTACCTGGATGGCAAGCTGGTTCAGCAGTCTTCAGTTCGGGATGGGGCTGTGATTCGTTTGGCGCGATCGGGTCCCAATATTCAGATTTGCATGGGAGAAGCAGCACTAAGGGAACTCTCGGAACACCCCCAGACAGAGCAACCCATCGAACCGCATTTAGAATTGCCCAGCATGATTCCAACCCAAGTCAATCCCACTGTGCCTGAAGAGCAAATTGAGCTAACTGAGTCTTAAGGCTCCTTACAAAATTAAAACCCAGAATTTTTTTGAGAGAGTGCGGCTCCGCCGCACTCTCTCAAAAAAATTCTTCAAGTTATTTCTGTGAAGATCCTAAATCTATAGCTCCATGATTGACTACCGTCCATGATTAGCTACCTCAAAGGCACGATCGCCATTTTCCAGAAACTGAGCAGCAGCCGCGTAATTTTGACGCTAGAAGTCAACCAAATTGGCTACGATCTGCAAATTACACCCCGTCATCTTCAGCAGCTTCCGGCGATCGGCGACTCGGTACAGGTTTTCACTCACATGCAGACGCGCGAAGATCAGACGGTGCTATTTGGCTTTGGCTCAATGGCAGAGCGAGATCTGTTTCGGCAGCTCATCAGCGTTAGCGGCATTGGGCCACAAATGGCAATGGCACTCATCGATACGCTGGGTCTGCCCGACCTCGTGCAGGCCATTGTTGCAGGCAATACGAGGCTTCTGTCTCGCACTCCTGGCGTGGGCGCAAAAACAGCCGAGCGCATTGCCTTAGAACTCAAGTCCAAACTCTCTGAATGGCGGATGCAGTCTGGGCTGACCCTTACTCCCAATGCCACCCCTGTCTCTGCCATTCAGGAAGATGTAGAGATGACGTTGCTGGCGTTAGGGTATACCAATAGCGAAATTACTCAAGCCTTACAGGCCGTGGGGCAAAAGACGGCACTTGCCAAAACTGCCCATGCCGAAGACTGGATTCGTGAAGCGATCGCTTGGCTGAGTCGATGAGCTTGCTATTTTAGGAGGTTTTGGGTGGCGTGCTTTGCGCGCCACCCAAAACCTCCCGATCCTAAACTTGCTGTTTACACCTATACAAAACCTTCACATCCCCCAGTAACTCAAATCCAAATCGACAGAACAGCTTAAAATGAATCCTGTTCTAGATTAAACCTCTTGCAAATTTAGGTTTGGTAAGGGCAACGCCCCCATCAACCCTAATCTAAAACTTTAATTTTCAAGAGGTTTATTCAGCAGCAGGCTTGTGGAGGTTGGACGGTGAAACTGGGGCAATGGATTAGCTTTCTCTGCATCATCATCGTTCTGGTGCTCTTGTGGCAGGCACACAACATTTTGCTGCTCGTTTTTACGGCTGTTGTGCTGTCAACGGCCTTAAACAGCATCGTTACGAGGTTTCGGAAATCAGGAATGCGGCGCGATCGCGCTGTGATGTTGACCCTGCTCATCAGTTTTTTGGTCATCACCCTAGCCATTTACCTGATTGTGCCGCCTTTCGCCAATCAGCTGCTGAAATTAGGCGCATTGGTGCCCCAAGGATTTACCCGCGTAGTGAGCTGGTTAGAAGATCTGCTCAACAATCGGCCAGCGTGGCTAGAAAATATTCAGCTCCCCAGTGCAGCCAGCCTAATTCAGGAAGCTCAGCCCGTTTTGAGAGCAGCAGTGCCCAACTTTTTCAGCTTCTTTTCTGGCTCTCTCTCGGTCGTGCTCCAGGTTTTGCTGCTTGCCATCCTTACCTTGATGATGCTTGCCAATCCAGAAGCTTATCGCCGTGCTGTGATTCAGCTCTTTCCTTCTTTTTATCGCCACCGAGCTGATGCGATTTTGCTCGAATGTGAAACGGCGCTGGTGAGTTGGATGGGGGGAGCGTTAATCAGCTCAACGGTTGTAGCCGTTTTAAGTGCGCTCGGTCTTTGGGCGCTGCAAATTCAGTTTGTTTTGGCTCAGGCGCTTCTGGCAGGGCTGCTGAACTTTATTCCAAATCTAGGCCCAACCCTCAGCATGGTCTTCCCGCTAACGGTAGCGGCTCTGGATGCCCCCTGGAAAGTCATTGCCGTCATTATTCTCTATATTGTCATTCAAAATCTGGAGTCCTATTGGCTAACGCCTACCGTAATGGCTAATCAGGTTTCTTTGCTTCCTGCTATGACTCTGGCGGCTCAGTTGGTGTTTGCTGGTCTATTTGGATTTATGGGGTTATTGTTGGCATTGCCTTTGACAGTCGTAGCAAAGACTTTGATTCAGGAAGTTTTGATTAAAGACATTCTGGACAACTGGAGCAATGAAAAGTATCGAGAGCCACCTACTTTGCTTGAGGGCATTGAAGCTAGTGGCTCCACTTCGTCTGAAGCCGTTTTCTCTGCCTCAGATTTGCCAGATGATTTGTTTGAAGACTAGAGGTGCGGCGATGGCGTGATAGGGGGATGCCCGTAACTGATATTGTTATAACTGCGTCCAATATTGCAAATCGCCGAACCGCCGAGCCTCTCTAAGCAAGCCTCTCTAAGCAGCCTATGAATTACGTTATTGCCGTTTTAGCCGATCGCATTCAGGCCGAAGCCGCCTACTCTGCACTCGAGAAAGCAGGGTTGCCGCTGGCGCAGATCAGCATTTTGGGCAAGGGCTACAAAAGCGCTGATGAGTTTGGATTTATTGATCCCCAAAAACCTGCGCGGAAGCAGGCGCTAATGATGTCAACATGGGTGGTTCCCCTCGGGTTTATTGGGGGGCTTGCCTTTAATCTAGCCACCAACTATCAGCTCGTTCCCAGTGTGGGAACCTTCGGCAATCGGCTGATAGGAGGCGTCTTTGGGGCGATCGCAGGGGCTATGGGCAGTTTTGTCGTGGGTGGCGGCGTGGGCTTGTCGGCGGGCAGTGGTGATGCGCTGCCCTATCGCAATCGCCTTAACGAGGGCAAGTATCTCGTGATTGTGCAAGGCGCACCTAATATTACCAACCAGGCCACTCGCATCCTGCGCGAATCTGCACCTGAGAGCGTGCAGGCTTACGTAGACCCAACTCAAATCTAACTTTTCTTTAATTGCTCTATGTCTTTGCCCAATCCGCCTTTGCCCAACACGCCTCTGCCCAATACGCTCGAAGACGCGATCGTCCAAGCTCAGGCAGCCACAACTGCCGCCATTGCGGATGGCTACCGCCGCATTCAGGTAGATCTGCTCTTTCCAGAACTCAAGATCATGCCCGTTGCCGAGCAGTTCTTACCCGTGTTTGAACACCTGGGATCGCAGTTTCGCGTGTATTTTCCCGATGCGGGGGCTGCGGCTTTGGCCAAGCGAGATTGGGGCGATAAGCCCTACGCCATTCGCGGCATCAATGACCTGAAGGCGGAAATGCAGCCCGATGAGCAAGCATTTCTGTTTGTGCAGCCTTCTTCTGTCGAGGTGTTGGATGTGGAAACACTCTGTCAGCAGGCAATGGATCGGCCAGTGGTGATGCTCAATCCAAAGCTAGAGGATATCGCCACCATTGGCATTGGCTACGCTGGACGGCAGCTCCGTGAACGCTTCTTAAGCACTTTCGAATCTTGCTATTATCTACGTCCGCTGGAAGGTGCGGCTGTGTTTCGCGCCTACCCAGGGTTATGGCAAGTGTGGCAAGACAAGGAAGGAAGCTATGAACTGATTGCCGAGGAAGCGCAGCGCCCGACAGGTGAAGTGCTCGATCGCATTCTATTGGGTACTGGGGATGCCGCAGAGGCTCAGCCTGCGCGGAGGGGATTGCTCTCTTCGCTTCAGCAGTTCCTCAGAGCTTTGAGTCAGTAACTCGGTGCTAGACAACGGCAACGCCGATAGAGAAGCAGCTCAGCAGGTGCGTGACCTGGGAGAGCAGGGTCTTTTGCAACGGCTACAGCGCTTTTGCCCCGCAGATATTGTGGGAGATGATGGGGCTTTGCTCTCGGTTAGCGAGGCGCATTTGCTGGTGGTCACAAGCGATACTCTGGTAGACGGTGTTCATTTCAGTCTAGGGATGGCCTTACCTGATATTCACACCACTTCTGCCTACGATACTGGCTGGCGGGCTGCGGCTGCTAACCTCTCGGATTTGGCAGCTATGGGAGCTGCGCCGCTGGGAATAACGGTGGGGCTAGGCTTACCGGGAGATTTGCCTGTAGCCTGCGTTGAGAACCTCTATCAGGGTATGGCAAGCTGCCTAAAGCCTTTCAACACGCCGATCGTCGGAGGAGATATTTGCCGATCGCCCGTCATCAGCCTCAATATCACGGCGTTGGGTCAGGTGTTGCCCCATCAAGCCATTCGTCGCTCAACGGCTCAACCCGGCGATCGCATCCTGATAACAGGCGTTCATGGTGCCTCCAGAGCAGGTTTAGAACTGCTTTTGCACCCTGAGCAGGGGCAATCGTTGCAGAAGAGCGATCGCGACTACTTGGTGTCCGCTCACCAGCGTCCGATTCCCCGACTGGACGTGATCCCGCTGCTGCATGCGGTGGCTCTTGGAGCACATTCCTGGACGGGCATGGACAGTAGCGATGGCTTAGCGGATGCCATTTTGCAAATTTGCCGCGCCAGTCAGGTAGGGGCTGAAATCGATCTCAGGCAGATTCCTCCGATAGCTGGGACAGCAGATTGGATTTCTGCGTCTCAGGCGCTGGAGTGGGCGTTGTATGGAGGCGAAGATTTTGAATTGGTGCTGTGCTTACCGCCTGCGATCGCTCAAGCTCTGCTGGAGTTAATCCCCGGAGGGGCGATCGTTGGCACTATTACGGCTCAACCGATCGTTGTTTTACAAGATAGTGCAGGGCGTTTTCCTGATCGGTTACTCTCGCTCGATCGGGGATTTCAGCATTTCGCATAGACGGGAAATCTGTTAAGAATTGCAAACTTAAAAAATCTTTCAGATTATTTTATCCCAGCTTCTAATCTGAGATTTGATTCAGAGAGTATTCCGGAAAGCGATATCATTAAGCACAAGTTTGAATCAAAAATTTTCATTGTTTGAGCAGGTACATCATGGGAGATTCAAAACGCCGTAAGGATTCACTAGGCGAGAAGTACGGGCAAGAAGGAAATATCTATTCATGGCTACCCATTAAGAAGAGCCAAGCTGACCAGTTCGTCAGCTGGAGTACGCGCGGAGCTTGGATTGGTATTGGGGTACTGGTGGTGTATTGGGTAATGGTGCGTTTAATTGGCCCTGGATTGGGCTGGTGGCAGATCAATTAGGGCAGCCCTGCCCTAATCGCTGAGCGATGGCTGAGTGAGTTCATGGGCAGAGCGGGCACTTCTTCCTAAAGAAAGATTGTCCAACGCCGATGTATTTTAGCTTTTAGCACAAAGATTAATCTTTGTGACGAAACTGTGGCGATATATTAAAAATATGTATCGAAAGGTCTAGGTGGCTGGGCAGATATTGGGTTGACAGGTTAGGCTAAAGCTGGGACTCGGTAATGATGGGTCTGCTTAAGCTGCAAGCGTGTTGATTATGTCAGCGGCTTTGGCTTATGTCATGACTTATACTGCACTACTCTATAGGGGTGGCTAACTTTAAGCTAGCCTTTGGGTTTTAAAGTCCCTTATGAGTCCGCTACTAGAGTCTTAGATAGGCTGTCCTGACTGCGTCTACAGGGTTTACTAAGTTAGCTGTTCAAAGCTAGTTTTTTAAAGCTTATATTTTTCAACGCCACTGGCTTTCGCACTTGAATTTTGACAGTTTTCAAGGAAAGGGAACCTCTTTCTGAGTCTTCAGGTGTTTATGAATGGCTTTGGCTCTATTTTCAAAAAGTTGAATATCTGAGATCGAATGTTTAAGAAATTATAAAAGGTTCTAGAATTGTCTTAATTGTGGCGAGAGGAGATTAAGTATGTTTCTCAGACTTGCGGAGCAGCATCGCAAATTTGTCCAAGATTTGGTCATGAATCTTCAGGCGCTGGCTATCGTATTGGAGCAGCGGGGCTACCTGGCTTCTTGCTACACCTGCGGCGGACAAATGAATAGCGCATCGTTTATGGTGAGCTTAGGAGAAAACCACCTGATTCGGTTCCTGGTTTCTGACTACGGAATTACCTGGACAGAAATGAGAGACGATCGCGAACTCATGAAGTTGGAAGGCGCGGAAGCCATCAGCCAGCTTCAAGAGCTTGCCAATCTGGTGAAGTTTCAGATCAAGCCTTCTGAAGCGCGTCCTGCCTTAGTCTAGGCTGTTGTCTCAACTACGGCTGTCTTAATTGCGTCTGCTGTGGGTTGTTGCAGGTTAAGTCTTATCTGCGTTCTAGCAGCGTCTCAAATTTTGCAGGGTTTCAACGACTTGGTCGATCGCAGACTGAACCTGATCGAAGGGGAGGTCAAACGAGTTGACGATAATGCTGAAGGCGATCGGCGGGTGGCTGGGTGGCTGTAAATAACCTGATAGTGCAGCAGCACCGCTCAGGAATCCACTTTTGCCTTGGAGATGTCCCTGCACAGAACTATTTTGAAATCGATGGCGCAGGGTGCCGCTGACTCCGGCAACTGCGAGGCTGTTGCGATAAGCTGTGGCATAGGGCGATTGCTGCATTGCTTGCAGAGCCTCTACTAGAGCCGTTGGGCTAACGAGATTTCGACGCGATAGCCCTGAACCATCTGCTAGCTGATAATTTTCTCCATTTACGCCTAGCTCTAGCAGGGTTGCTCTCACTTCATCCAGCCCCGCTTTCAGACTAGAGCTATTGTTGAGGTTGTCTTGCAGCGACGAGTTCGCTCCCAGAGCGCGTAAAATGGCCTCTGCGTAAAGATTGTTGCTGTCTCGATTGGTTTCTATGAGCAGATCTGCCAGCGGGGAAGATTCAACTGCGGCTATTTCGATCGCCTGATCCGACATCGCCTGATCTGACCAAATGGCTTGATCGTTGGCAACCTGCGTTTGCTTGATTTCAATACCGACTGCGCTAAGGGCTAACTGCAAGCGATCGGCAAAATATGTGATAGGTTGAGGCACTGAAATCGCGACTGGCTCTGAGGCAGAACCCACTCGCAGCTGACCCTCGACCTGTAGAATAGGCTGGCTAAAAGCCCGTCCCACTTGCAGAAATTCAGGTTGATCGGGTGCGACAGTTTCAGAACGATTGTTGATTTGCCAACGCTGGCCTATGGCAGGATCGTCCCAAACGACTCGTAAGGGTTCTCCTAATGCCTGTGGCACCAACGTCAGGCTAATCGCATTTTGATTAACCATGAGGCTATTGGCCGCCGCTCCATAGCCTGCCTGAATATCTTCCCATTCCCATGTTGAGTTAATCGCATCGCCCCGAAAGTATTGGTCATCCAGCACAAGCCGATCGATCTGAGTGATGCCGCGATCGCGGAGCTGACGAGCCAGCGTCTGTAGTTGCACATCTGTCAGGCTGGGATCACCCCGTCCGACAACGCGTAAAAGGGTGGTCGTTGATTGAGCTTGAATCTGGTAGATCGAAGTTCGGATACGAAACTCTGGGCCAAGTCGCGTTAAGGCTGCGGCGGTAGTCAGCAGCTTAACGTTGGAGGCTGGAATAAAAAAATCCTCTGCATTCTGGGCATAAATCGTCGGAGAAGGGCTGTCTAACCCTTGCACCAAAATTCCCCAGCGCGCACGGCGCAGTGGCGGATCTGATGTAATGGTGGCGATCGCCCTATGCAACTCAGCCGGACAGAGCGTCTGTGCTGTTGCAGGGTTCAGCAGAACTAGGCACAGCAAACCTAGCTGAATGAGACTAAAGCGAACGGATGGCCGGATAAAAGACTGGATGAAATATAAGAAATTCAGCACCGTTTTCTGAGATTTTCCCTTCAAGAAAGCATGATGCCCATCGTAAGCTCAAAACCCAAACTCAAAGTTGTAGAACCGAATAAGACTGGCGGAAATCCGCCTCTCTCTTGGCACATCTCACAAGCTAAAACTTTAGATAGAAGGAAATAGAGGCGATCGCCTCTAAGTTAGTTGAGTTAGGGTTGAGATGAGCGACTGAGCCGAATTTAAGCGATCTAGCGCATTTTGCCTAGCCCAGCATTCGATCCTTTTGCATCTATCCAAATCTATTTGAGCTGTTTGGTTTGCCCTATTAATTCGTCCCAGGATCACCTTGTCCAAGTTCATCCAAGACCCGCTAGTCCAGAACCAACTAGAAGACCAACTAGTCTAAGTCTATCCAGCCTTTCAAAAGGAGTTACTCATGAATGCTTGGCGCGATCGGTTTAGTAACAGGGGTAAGACTCGCATTGTGGTTTGCCGCGTTATGGTTCACCTAGCTGGCAGTGAAGTTGCCCCTTTGCTGGGTGTGCTTAATCATGCCGCGCGGCAGGCTATCGAAGCAGAAGGAGATCTAGAGGCTTTGGGAGAAGGGTTAGCAGAAATCTGCCAGAGTTTGCTGCAACATGACATCTACTGGAAATCTGTTGCGAATGAGGGCGATGTATTTTTTGACGAAGGCGAGGCTGGAGATTATGTAACTGAATTGTTTACCGACTCGGCTCAGCGCTATGGCAGCGCCGTGTATGGCAATGACCCCGAGGATAGTCCAGATGATGCCTTTTCCTTGCCCATAACGCAGAACCTGGTTGTTATGCTGACGATCGCTTGCGAAGGTGACGTCCCTGCCCTAGAAACAGATTTAGGCAGCATGAGCGCACTTACAGCCGGACTTAAAGCCATGATTAACCTACACTATCAGGGCATTTTGCGCGCAGTGCAAGTCCACTTTTCTCCAGCACAGATAGGCGATGAGTTAACTTCGGATCAGCTTTTGATGCATTACCCAGAGCTAGTACCTCTGTAGACTCTTCACTCTCGTAACTCCATTTTAGTGACCCACTATTTACCCCCAACCATGTTTCGTAGATTTGTACTCTTTTCAATGATGTTGACGCTGATGGTGTCTACCGTGGCTTGCAACAGCCCGTCGGTAGAAAATTCGGTTGCCAAGTCCCCATCTCCAGCTGCTAGCGCAACCCCCGCCACGACAAAAGCGCAGATTACCGACGGCACCTACCCTGTTCAGCAAGCCACCTATGATGATATCAATGGCGCATATACGCTGATGCTGCTGAATACGCCTCCAGGTCAGCCTGCAACGCTGCAATTGGAAAATTTACCAATGGCTCGCCTGACGGATGAGGAAATTAAGGCAGGTCAAAAAAGTTATCTGCGGGTCGATCAAGGTCAGCCTGCATTACACCTGACTGAAGACTTTCGCATTGAGTATGTCCATAACGTGACTGAAACTCAGGCTAATCCACAAACGGGGCAGCAAGAAGTGGTTGTCGTTCGTCAGGAGCCAAGCTTCTGGGCACCTTTTGCAGGTGCCTTGGCAGGTCAGGCATTGGGGAGTCTTTTATTCACGCCTCAATACTACTTTCCGCCCGCCTACCAGCCAGGAGGAGTGCTCACAGGTTACGGCGGCTATGGCAGAACTTACGGTCAGGCTGCCAGCAACTATCAGAGCCGATATAGCGCCCCTCCTGTGGCTGTTCGCAATCAGCAGCTTCGGACGACAGGCCAGTTGCGATCGCCTTCTAATTCCACATCTGGCAGCGTCAAACGTCGTCAAGTTAACCGACCCAGCGGCTCTGGCTTTGGCTCCACAGATTTACGCCGCAACAATACCCCCACACGGGCACGGTCAAACTCGGGCAGCGGCTTTGGCACCTCGCGGCCTCGGGCAAGGTCTGGAAGCAGAAGACGCTAGGCTGACAGCTGTTTGTTGAGATGCAGGACTAAGTTCAGGCTCAGCCTTGCATCTCGGCTTTAGCAACCGCCAAGATGCCAGCGACCCCAATACCGCTCTGACGCAAAACTTGAATAGCGGATCTTGCCGTTGTCCCGGTTGTGTAGATGTCATCTACCAGAAGTACGGTTTTAGAGGCATGGCGTTTGCTGAAACGATCTTCGACACAGAAGGCGTTCGCTAGGTTCTGCATCCTTTCTTCTGGCGTCAAACCAAATTGAGCCTCAGTAGCCCGATCGCGTCTCAACCCTTGTGACATAGGCAGGCGGGTGCGATCGCAAAAGGCTCGAGCAATCACCTCTGCTTGGTTATAGCCTCGTTGCTTCTGCTTGCTAGCGTGGAGCGGAATAGGCACGACAACTAGCGGCTTGACTAGAGAGCGGCCGATCGCGGGAGAGTCTAGCCAAGCGTCAGCTAGGTAATACCCTAACAAACGTCCTATCCGAGGCTGATTGTCATATTTCAGCGCTGCCAGCGATCGCTTTAGCGTGCCGCCATAGCTCCCCCAGGCCAATACAGGCAAGGGCGGCTGCCAAAATTTGCTAGGCTGAGGCAAGCGAAATTGCTGTAGCCGCTTCAAACAGTCGGGGCAAATATCTGCGGCAGGGCGTTGACAGAGATGGCATTCAGCCTTCAGGAATAGATCTGCTAGGCTGCCCCATCGCTCCAGTTGTTCTCTCATTTGTACGCTCGATTAATATAGCTCTACAGGATCAAGCAGACCTTTTAGCTTGAAAGATCGCTCTCACAAGAGGGAAAGGCGATCGCTCGTCTACAAAAATTCTAAAAAATCCTTAGATTTGCCCCTAGCCAGAGCCAGGGGGAGGGCGACTAAGATATCACCATGTAACGAAATAGTTCCACTTTCACAAGTGAGACTTACCATAGAGTTAGGAGATATTTAGATTTAGCTTCGATTTAGTTTATTTCCAGTAGACTTTTTGTAGCCTCATTGCGGCTTAGTTCTTCTGAGCTGCGATCGCAATCTTCCAAGTCATGCTTCCGTCAGCTACTTGCCGGAACTGACCACTGACCTTAACCTCACTCTCGACAAAGGAACCTTGAACAACAACACCCTGATCAAACCAAATCGCGACTTACCAGCTATCAATGAGCGGATACGCTTTCCGAAAATTCGGGTAATTGATACAGACGGCAGCCAATTAGGAATTCTGACTCCTCGGGAAGCCCAGAGGATGGCAGAAGAGAAGGAACTAGACTTAGTGCTGGTCAGCGACAAGGCAGACCCACCCGTTTGTCGGATCATGGACTACGGCAAGTTCAAGTTTGAACAAGAGAAAAAGGCTCGAGAAGCGCGCAAAAAGCAGCATACTTCTGATGTAAAAGAAGTTAAGATGCGTTACAAGATTGAGGCGCATGACTACCAGGTTCGCGTCGATCAGGCCGAGCGGTTTCTCAAAGCTGGAGATAAGGTAAAAGCTACGATCATGTTCCGGGGTCGGGAGATTCAGCACAGCGATCTTGCTGAAGAGCTGCTGAAACGGATGGCAACTGATTTGCAGGAAGTAGCCGAGTTGCAGCAAGCACCTAAGCGTGAAGGGCGCAACATGATGATGATGCTTTCCCCCAAGAAGGTATAAAGCCAAGCGAAGCGATCGCCCTAGCGTTTGAGCAAACCTATTTTAGGGTTTCTGAAAAGCGAGTTCACCCTAAGCCACTTGTCGGTGAGCTTGCTTTTCAGCCACACGCTTGAGAGACGATGGTTTGAGACAATTTTTTTCAGTCATGGCGATTGCTAAGGCTTCTCGCTACTGTGACTTCATTATGCAAGGGCGCTCTTTGGAGCGTCTTTTTGCTTTCTATCGCTATCCACAAGGATTAGAGCAGAAGCATTTTTGTCGGGTTGAAAATGAGTGTAAAGCTTTACTGAGGTTCGATGTCTGGGAGAGTGAAACTGGGCATTCTGGGTTTACTTCTAGCAGCTTTAGGAGGTCTTTGCGATCTACAGAAACGATGCAGCGCGAAAAATAGGACGCTTCACAATAGGCTTGGGTCGGCTATAAATTTTGGAAAAATGCGATCTGCATTTTCTGAAAAAATTCATAGCTATAGTCAGAAATCCACGAAAATGTAGCGATCAAATAGTGCCAGAACTCTCAGACCATGCTTAGATGATAGCGATCGGCGATATGACAATCGTCAGACCCATCCTGTGGTCATCTCCATTGGTATTTCAGGCGTAGCTGATTTTATCTATAGCTTGTTTTTTGGCACCGGGCACTGCGCAACCCGACTTCAAAATAAGCAATAGGTCTAAGACCATTACCTCAACCATCAGGGCAATCAGAGCAATAGTGCTGCATGAGACAAACGAGCGAAGTACCCATTACAGCGACCGTCATTCGAGACAGAAATACCCGACAGGTGAATGGACGCGGCTGGCTACGCTGGCTTAACCTTCGTCCTGAAGAAAGCGAGCGGACGTTCTTAATGTTTGCTTTCTACACGCTGAGTTCGGTCGGTATTCTCTGGCTGGAGGTCAGTATTGCTGCTCTGTTCCTTGGAGAATATGGCGCAGAATCATTGCCCTGGATTTATATTGCCAGTGCAGCGATCGGGACAGGGTTAGGGTTTATTTATTCCTGGATGCAGCGGATACTGCCCCTGCATCGTGTGCTGGTGCTGACGGCTGCATTGATTGCTGCCCCGCTGCTGCTCGTGCGGCTTGGGCTAAATCCAGCATTGCTAGGTGGATACACCGTTTTTCTAATGCGGCTGTGGCTAGAAGCCATCTATGTCATCAATGAACTCAATACTTCCATTACGGCAAACCAGCTATTTACCATCCGCGAGATTCGACGCACCTATCCTCTAATCAGCAGCGGCATTTTGGCCGCCGATGTTGTGAGCGGATTGTCACTGCCTCTACTGCGGTCATGGCTGGGTCTGCCGAACGTCATTTTGCTCGCCTGTCTGATGCTGTTTGCTGGCGCAGGAATCTTATACTATCTAACGCAAAAATATCGCCAATTCTTTCCTGACTCCTCTCGACGACGCTCCCAGGAAAAAGCCTCTGACTTTGCTACTCGTCGCCTTAGAGGGCCGCTCAGGCAGTATTTTGGGCTGGTATTTGCTTTTTTCGTCATGCTGCAAATCTTGGCGCTGCTGCTGGATTTTCAGTATCTCAGTCAGCTTCAGCAACGCCCAGATGCCAGCGTTGAGCAAATTGCAGACTTCCTCGCTCTTTTCAGCGCTATTCTTGGCTCATTTGAGCTAGCCATGCAATGGTTCCTTTCAGGGCGCATTATTGCCTGGAAGGGTGTGTTTGTCATTATGGCTTCGCCTGTGTTGATTGCAGCTTTGAGTCTGTTTACTTTGACAGGGGCCATTAGCCTGTTTATCGGCGTGCTGATCCTGAAATTCATGGATGAATTACTGCGCTATACCTTAGTCGCCAGCATTAGCCCAGTGTTATTTCAGCCCATTCCAAGTTCCTTACGCAGCCGTGCCCAATCTGTTATCAGAGGCATCGCAGAGCCGCTCTCAGCCGGATTAACCGGGGTAGGAATGTTGGTGACGATCGAGCTGCTACAGCGAGCTTTAGGCCCTGCACCCGCCATCTCACAACATATTCAAAGCTTAACGTTCCTGGTTTATACCATTGCCTTTGCCCTTTTTTGGCTACTTACCGTTCTGTTACTGCAACGTAAGTACATTGATGTGCTGGTTTTGAGTGCCGAACGAGGGCAACTCAGCGTTGTTTCAGATGTGGATCTGCCAGGGCTGCGGCGTAGTGTGGCCGAAGTGCTTAACCGTCCTGGCGCTTCTGAAGAAGAGAAGAAATCTTATATTGAATTACTGACCCAGACCGATCCCAAGAATGCTGCCGAAATGCTGGCTCCTCTGTTGCCCAAGCTCTCGGCAGCTCGGCAACACCAGAGCCTAGAGGTGATGCTGAAATCTCCAAACCTTGCGTATCTGGATCAGGTGCGATCGCTGATTCAGCAACCCTTGCCTCCAGAGGTCTTAGCGTTGGCATTGCGCTATGTCTGGCTGACTGATCCCAATCCCAACACAAGCTACTTGCGGCCTTACCTCAAGCCCTCTATCAATCCTGTGGTACGCGGTACTGTGGCTTCGTTGATGCTGCGTCAGGGCGATTCTCAGCAAAAAGCAGAGGCCACAGACACACTGCGCCGGATGTTGACCCATAAGCAGGAGCAAGAACGGATGATGGGCTGTCGGGCCTTGGGTGAAGCCGACTATATGCAATCTTTACGGCTCTATATTGAACCTTTGCTGCAAGATGAATCGCTGCGGGTGAGGTGTGCCATGCTGGAGGCGATCGCGGCCACCCACTCAGAAGAATACTATCCGGCTCTACTGCGCGGTCTGCACTACAAATCGACGCGAGAAGCCGCTAAACATGCCTTAGTTCGTCTAGAAGGCGAGGTGGTGCCGCTGTTGCTCGATTTGGCAGAAGACGTCTACAAACCCGAGGTGGTACGCAGCCATGCCTGGATGACGATCGGTCAAATTGGGACACCTCAGGCTCTAGAGATTTTGGTAACGCGACTAATGACTTCTTGGGGCTGGAATCGCTATATTCTTTTGCGCACGCTGCTCCGACTACCCCAAGATGTTGGGGTTGAGGCCGTACTGGATACTTTAGGGCGCAGCGGTATTGAAACGCTGATTAATCAAGAGCTACAGTTTCTCGCCCATGTCTATGCCAGCTTGCTTGATCTTGATCCTGAGCTAGTCACAGGCGAAGAAGCAGAGCTATTGCGGCGTGCCCTGCGCGATGCCGAGACCGATGGGGTGGAGCGACTTTTTCTGTTAATGCGCCTTCTTTACGGCTCCAACAAAATTCAGGCAGCGGCATTTAACCTGCTGTCTGACTCGCGAGAGAGCATTGCGCGAGGGCTAGAAATTTTGGACAATACGCTGGATATTCCCAATAAGCAGGCTCTACTCAACATTCTCGATCGCCAAGCGGACTCAGAGAAATTGCAAAGTCTGGCAGAGTTTCTGCCCTACAAGTCGATGCCGCCTAACGAACGTCTCCGCTATTTGGTAGAGTTGCGCCATTTCTTGTCTGATTGGGCACTGGCCTGCTGCTTCCATTTGGCACGGCGATCGCGCTGGAGCCTTTCTCCAGAGCAGATCTTGGTCTGCCTGCGCGACCCGACTGGATTTGTCCGAGAAGCAGTGCTGGCCTATCTCCGAGTAGTCTCTCCGGCAACGCTGCAAAATCTATTGCCCCTGCTCAAAGATGATCCTGACCCGCTAGTGGCAGCCCAAGTTAGCGAAATGATGGCAGAATTGAGGCTAGGTAGCTCATTGCAGCGATCGGCTCTGGCCTAAGCTATTTGGAATTCTAGTGTTTGGATTAGAGAAAAATCTAAAATAGAAGCCCTGACTTGCCCAGACGATCTAAGCTCGTTCCAAAGTCTCAAATCCTATGCCCATCCCATACCCAGCGTTCGGTAGAAACCAACAGGCATCGGATCAATTCAAATAGAATCCAAAAACGCATCCTCCTTACATGCCCAGCAGTATCGATCGCCTCCTCTTTGTCCGCAAAGTTCCTATTTTTCAAGAATTACGCTACGACTTTTTGATGCGGCTTGCCTCCATCATGGAAGACTTGTCGTTTCCAGCCAAGCACACCATTTTTACGCAGGGCGAAGTGGGGCGATCGCTCTACATTTTAGTCTCAGGTACGGTGCGGGTGCATATTGGCGATCGAGAGCTAGCAGTGCTCAAAGCGGGCACCTGCTTTGGTGAAATGGCCGTGTTTGATGCCGAGCCGCGTTCGGCTTCTGTAACAGCTCTAGAACCCTGTGACTGCCTCATGTTGACCCAGCAGCAGCTTTATGAAGCCATTGAGGAAACTCCGGGCATTGCTGTGAACATTATTCGACTGCTGTCTCGCCGGACAAGAGAGCTAAACCAGAAAATCAACATTTTGCAGGAAGCGCACCTTTCAAACCAGTCCTCTCCATCTTTGCTGCGCGATCACCGAAGATAGAGGATAAGGCCGAATAGAAGCCGCAAACGAGAAACTGCAAGTTATAAAGTATGAGTAGCGATCGCATTATTCCTCAGCCAGGTCAGGAATCTGTGTGGGATTATCCCCGTCCACCCCGGCTAGAGGATTCTACAAAACACATTCAGATTCGGTTCAACGGCGTGATGTTGGCAGACACTCATCGAGCCAAGCGGGTACTAGAAACCAGTCATCCACCTACCTACTACATTCCGTTAGAGGATATTCGACAAGAGTATCTCGTCCAAACGACTCGTACCAGCTTTTGTGAGTGGAAGGGTCAGGCAAGCTATTACACCGTACAGGTGGGCGATCGCACCGTCGAAAATGTGGCCTGGTTTTATCCCAATCCCACACCAGATTTTGCAGCTATTCAAGACTATGTAGCCTTCTATGCCAGTCGCATGGAGGCTTGCTATGTGGATGGCGAACAGGTAGCCTCTCAATCGGGCGACTTTTACGGCGGCTGGATCACAAGCGACATCGTTGGCCCTTTCAAGGGCATAGCCGGAAGCTGGGGTTGGTAAGGGCAGATCTTTTGGGATGCTCAAAACCCGCCGTATCAGGGCGGGTCATGTTTGACAGCTCCCCAACTGGGAGGCTTGTCTTACTTCAACTTTTGTCGAATGAAGGTCAAAAGCTGCGCCATTTGCTTCTTCAGCAGATCAATTTCCCCTTGCATTGTCTCGACCTTTTGTTTCAGGGCTACCAGCTCTGCGCTCGAATCTGCACTGGCTACAGGAGCCTGCACCGCTGCAACAGGCCGCTGACGAGGCAGGCGGGCTTTCGTCATCGCCGCTTTAATAGCTTCAATTAGCTCTTTTTGCTCAAACGGCTTCTCAATGAACTCAAAATACTCAAACGGTTCGGAGATCTTCTCAGTGACTTCCTCACGCCGTCCAGACATTAGCACCAGCGGAATTGACTGTAGCTCGGTCTGAGTCTGAATTTGCTGAAAGACTTCCCAGCCGCTCATGCGAGGCAGCAGAAAATCTAGCATGATCAGGTTAGGACGCTCTTGCCGAATGCAGTCGAGTCCTTCGACCCCATCTTTGGCTTCTAGAACCTGGAAATTACCTTTGGGCAGCATGTCCCTTACCATGTTGCGGATGACTCTGCTGTCGTCAATAACCAGGATTTTGTGACTTGCCACGACGAACTCCTGTGGAGGTGATAGATGAAAACTGAGAACAGCGAAAGGCTGAAAACGCCTAACTGATGATAGCTAATTTGAATGCTACCTTGATTTGCATATTCTTAACTATTCCCTGAACTGCCCACCATCCTATCGCTCTCTGCAAAAAATAGTAAAAGCGCTAGAGAGGATGAAAACTTTATCCTATCTCTCAAATTTCAATCCTATCTCTCTTCCCATCTCACTTCTGAATCTATGCCTGAACCGACATCAGTTCACAACCTGCAAGAATCTCCTCTCGCCCATTTACCGACCTGGCTTCGTCGGCCGATCGGCAAAGCCAGTGAAATTTCAACCGTTCAGCAAATTATCAAACAGCGCCAGATTCACACAATTTGCGAAGAGGGACGATGCCCCAATCGGGGAGAATGCTACGCTCAAAAAACCGCCACGTTTTTGCTAATGGGGCCTGTCTGCACTCGAAGCTGCGCTTTTTGCCAAGTCGATAAAGGTCATGCCCCGATGCCGCTCGACCCTCAAGAACCTCAAAAAGTGGCAGAGGCCGTAAACCTGCTGGGGCTGCGCTATGTGGTGTTGACTTCGGTTGCGCGAGATGACTTGCCCGATCAGGGTGCAGGCTGGTTTGTGACGGTGATGACCGCAATTCGGCAAGCTAATCCTCAGACTCAAATTGAAGTGCTGACCCCAGATTTCTGGGGCGGATTAGGGGGTGCAGAGAGCCAGAGCCAGCGGATTGCAACGGTGGTGAAGGCAGCTCCAGCCTGCTATAACCACAATGTGGAGACTGTGCGACGGCTGCAAAACCCGGTGCGGCGCGGGGCAAAGTATGAGCGATCGCTCCAGGTGCTTCAGAAGGTGAAAGACCTCGATCCGACGGTTGCTACCAAGTCGGGGTTGATGCTGGGGCATGGGGAAACCAAGGCAGAAATCTTAGAAACCTTGAGAGATTTGCGCCAGGTGGGATGCGATCGCCTAACGCTAGGACAGTATATGCGTCCTTCGCTGGAGCACCTACCCGTACAGAAATATTGGACGCCTGAAGAATTTGATGACCTGGGAAAGGCTGCCCGTGAGATGGGATTTTCTCATGTGCGATCGGCTCCGCTGGTACGAAGTTCTTACCACGCAGGCGAGCAAGGATAAAGGTTTAGGCTTTTTCTCTCTTTGGAGGGGTGCTGAAATGGCTAACTAAATGGTGTGATGGAAAGCAAAGCTTGCTAAGTTTTGATGCTTCAAAAGATTTTTGGGTTCCCGCTTGCTCGATAATACTCATTGAAGCTTTCAGCTATTTATCTTTACTCAGAGGAGAAAAAAGTCTATGACCTCCAAGCCATCCCCTAAGCCTACCTACACCTTCCGCGCTGGTTGGGCACTCGCACTTCTGGCTCTCAATTTTGTGGTTGCAGCCTACTATTTCGGCATTCTTAAATAGGGCAAAGTCTCAGAAGATATTTTCAAATATCTCGAACCCTGTGGGGGCGCGACATTTGGCAAGCCAGCTTTTTCACTCACCGAAAAGATTGTGCTTAGTTTGAATGTCGCGCCCCTACCTTATATTTCCCTCTGTAGATTTAAAGGATTATGTTGCATGAGTCCTAAAGTTCAGAAAGTGCCTCGAAAGATTCCCTGAGGACGAATTAACAGCACTAAGACCATCATGGCTAGAGCAATGCCTAACTTGTATTCGGGTGAAATCCAGTAGGTAGAAACCTCTTGGACAATGCCAATGACAAAAGCTCCGGCGATCGCCCCATAGGGATTGCCAATGCCGCCCAAGATCACAGAGGCAAACATTGGCAAGATCAAAAACCAGCCCATGCTGGGACGAACTGCCGTGACTAGCCCCAACATGCCGCCCCCGATCGCCGTTAGTCCAGCAGCAATGATCCAAGTCCAAATCACTACTCGCTCAACATCAATACCTGAAACCCGCGCCAAGTCCACATTGTCTGCAACGGCGCGCATTGCTTTACCAATTTTTGTGTTTTGCAGGACATAGTGCAGCCCCAAAATGACCAGCACCGCTAGCGCTACGACAATTAAGCGGTTCTGAGCAATTTTGACGCCCCAAAGATCGATCGCGCTGACGATCGGCAAATCATATTTTTGGTTAGCTCCGCCCCAGAGCAAAATAATGCCATTGCGGATAAACAGCGCCAGTCCAATAGAGATGATGATGAGTGTGGTAGAACTAGCCCGACGATCGCGCATGGGCGACCACAGCAGCTTTTCGGTCAGCAACGCCACGCCAATGGTGAGCAGAGCACCTAGGGCGATTGCCAACCAGATACTCTCTAGTCCTATGTTTCCGAGCAAGGCGCTAATGACCAGCGTAAAGTAGGCTCCCAGGGTCATAAAATCGCCGTGGGCAAAATTTGCCAGCCTCAGAATGCCGTAGGTAAGCGTCAGACCGACCGCCGCTAGAGCAATAATGCTGCCGACTGCGACACCGTTCACAAAAAGCTGAATCAGCTGGAGATCCATCAGGTCGTCAAATTTCTAGAGAACGTAGGCATAGGAGTGAGTCTGAGATGTATCCTATCAATACGCAGCCTCTTGGCGATCGATTCTTCGGCAACTTGACCCAGATTAATCTGAACTCTACCTTTGCACTTTGGCAACTGACTATGGCAACGCTTCAGCTCACGGTTCCCAGCATGAATTGTTCTGTTTGTGCAGAGAAGATCTCGAAAGCCGTTAAAGGCATCGACCCGGCTGCAACTATTCAGGCCGATCCCGCTACAAAATTAGTCAATGTGGAAACGATCGCTGCCAATGAAACGGTGAAACAGGCGATCGTCTCTGCGGGCTACCCCGTTAATTAGCGCCATGATGGGGCAGAAGCAACTGCAAGCTAATCCGCAACTGCGGCTTGTGCTGGTCGCAGCGATCGTGTTTTGGGTGATCTGTGGGGTGCTAGTGCTCCAGCGCTATTTCAACTTCTACCCGACCTACGTATCGTTCGACCAGGGCATCTTTAATCAGGTTTTTTGGAACAATCTGCAAGGTCGTTGGTTTGAAAGCTCACTCTCATCCACCGAATCGAGTAGCGTCATGCAGGGCGAACTGCCTGACGTTACCTATCGCCGATTAGGACAGCACTTTACGCCAGCGCTGCTGCTTTGGCTGCCCTGGTATGCGCTGTTTCCTTCGCCAGCCGGACTTTCCATACTGCAAGTCACGCTAGTGACGGCAGCAGGGCTGGTGCTGTACGCTTTGGCGCGCCAGTTTCTCCAAGCCGACCTGTCGGCCATGATTGCCCTCAGCTACTATGGGGCGATCGCGGTCATCAGTCCGACCCTGGCTAACTTTCACGATATTTGTCAGATGCCGCTCTACATTTTTGGGCTGCTGCTGGCGTTAGAGAAACGCAGCTGGGTATGGTTAGGACTGCTGGCCGTTCTGACCCTGCTGGTTCGGGAAGACAGTGGTGTTGTGCTGTTTGGCATAGGCTTTTTTCTGACGGTCAGTCGTCGCGCCCCTCGCATCGGCATAGGTTTCTGTGTCTTGAGTTTGGGCTATATGCTAGCAGTGACCAATTGGGTCATGCCGCTGTTTTCCCAAGATGTCTCCAAGCGCTTCATGATTGAGCAGTTTGGGCAGTTTGTAGACAGCGATCAGGCCAGCACGCTAGATGTTATCAAAGGTATTCTCAGCAATCCAGGGCGGCTGATCGTAGAGGTGGTGGTACCGTTCGATCGCACCTTGCGCTATCTGCTAGGTCAGTGGGTGCCGCTGGCATTTATTCCGGTGATTTCCCCTAGCGCTTGGCTCTTGGCGGGTTTCCCTATGCTCAAAGTCTTGATTCAGCGAGAAGATATAACGTCGCTGTCGCTCCACTTGCGCTACGCCATGACGCTAGTCCCAGGATTGTTTTATGGGACAATTCTCTGGTGGCAAGAACATCCTCAATTTTTTCAGCATCGCTGGCGTCGTATTTGGATCGGCTGCATCATTCTGTCGCTGTTTTTCACCCTGACTTCAAACCCCAATCGCGTTCTGTCTTTTGCCATTCCTGACTCGTTTCAGCCTTGGGTGTATGTGTCGCCTCCGCGCCAGTGGCAGCATAGTCAGGCCATTCGATCGCTCCTTACTCAAATTCCAGCCGAGGCCAGCGTCACAGCTACTGACCATATCGTGGCGCATGTTTCCAATCGGCGGGAGGTGCTGCGGTTTCCGATGCAGCGATTGCAAAACGATCGCCAAAAAAACCAGCGGGTAGACTATGCGATCGCTGATCTCTGGTATCTTCAGCAGTACCAGCCTGCTTTTGAAGACTATCGCAAAAGCCTGAAGGAGGCGATCGCTTCTGTTGATCAGCTCCAAACCCGTCGCTATGGGGTCGTGGGCTTTGCAGATGGAGTGGTGCTTCTGCAATGGAAGCAGGCTGACGAGCCAGCGGCTTTAGCGGCCTGGAAGACCTATCGCCAAGCAGCTCTATGAGCTACAGCTATGAATAAATTTCATCGATAAAAAATGCCGAAATTTTAGGGTTTGGTGGCTGCACAGAAAATGCTACAAAACCCTAAAAGCTGGCATAAAAAAATTTGCGTACTGAGCCTGCATAAATCATCTGACTGCACCCTACAGGGAAACAGAGCGGTTTGGGCGATCGGCATTTAAGCAATATTTCTTTGCAAGGACAGACTGAATTCAATCCTGAGTTTCTAATTAACCTTGCGTATGGTTCTGCATCGGTAGATTCAATAAGCTTGCATTTTTATTTTGCTCAGCAATCGCCCGCATTGGATGTTTGAAAAACATCTATAGCAAACCCAAAATAAACCCGCTCATTATGTTTTACGCTCATTTATTCTTGGTCGGGAGAAAATAAATCATGGCTGAATTTCCTGTAAATAGCTTTACGCCCAATGCTCAGGATGGAGTCGCTGTCGCCCGTGATGCCGCCGGAAATTTCATTGTGGTTTGGCAAAGTGCCGGACAGGAGGGCGATGTCGGCTCCGACAAGAATATCTATGCCAAACGCTATGACAGCAATGGCAATGTTTTGAGCGAATTCCGGGTTAATAGCTTTGCAAACGGCAGTCAGACCGATCCAACGGTAGCGGTAGATGCTGCGGGAAATTTTGTGGTGGCTTGGGTAGATACTGGGCGACCCTTTATCATTGGCAGCCCTGCCGGAAATACAACTAATGAAAACGGCATTTATGCCCGTCGCTTTGACAGCAACGATAATCCTTTAGGCGAAGAGTTTTTAGCCAGTCGAGACACAACTATTTTTCCCATTGGTTCGAGTTCGCCCGAACAACAGCTAGGACAAAAGCCAACGATCGCCATGAATGCTAGCGGCGATTTTGTCATTGCTTGGGATCAATTTCTTTCTCCTACAGGCGCTAATTTGGGCGTATTTGCGCGGCGCTTTGCCGAAAATGGCGTGCCGCAAGGCGATGCCTTCAAAGTCAATCTTTCTGCCGATGCGGATGACCCAGATGTGGCGATCGATCCAGCCGGAAACCTAATCATCACTTGGACAGAAAACAGAGCCGAATCTGGCAGCAATGATATTGTTGCCCAGCGATACAACAGCGATGGCATAGCGCAAGGGGGACAATTTCTCGTCAATACTAAAGTCACCAACTCGCAAACTTATTCTACGGTAAGCGTAGATGCAGCCGGAAACTTTGTGATTGCCTGGGAAGATTTTGACTCCGGTATTCGTGCCCAGCGGTTTGACAGCAGCGGCAATCCTCTAGGGGCTGAATTAGGCATTCAGCAGGTCGATCGCAATTTTGAGCAGCAGCCCGACCTTACCGTGGCACCCAATGGAGATTTTGTTATTAGCTGGGATGTCTTTGGTGGAGCAATCTACGCTCGAGCGTTTCGGGCAGATGGCACACCGAAAGGCAATGATTTCCGACTGAGTAATCCTACGACAGCAGGGGATAGTAGACCTGCAATTGCGCTAGATGCCAGCGGTAATCCAGTGATTGCCTGGGTCGATGCCGCCAAAGATGGCAGCGGCAACGGCATTTTTGCCCAACGTTTGCTCAGCACCGAGCTAGAAAATTTCGGTACCTCAGGAGCCGATCGGTTGACAGGTACCGCCGTCAGCGATCGCTTCGCAGGAGGTGCGGGGAACGATACGCTTTCTGGCGGCGAGGGTGACGATAGCCTCTTTGGAGATGCGGGCAATGACCGACTCAATGGCGATCGCGGCAACGATCGCCTAGAGGGTGGCAGTGGCAATGACACGCTCACAGGCAGCAACGGCAGAGATACTCTGGTGGGTGGCGGTGGCAGCGACCAGCTTTTTGGCGGCAACGACAGAGATTCGCTAATGGGGGGTATTGGTCGCGATCGGCTTGATGGAGGCAGAGGCAGCGATATTCTGAGCGGCGGCGGGGGCAGCGATCGCTTTGTCCTGCGGCGACGAGAAGGACGCGATACGATCGTAGATTTTCAAAACGGCAGCGATCGGTTGGCACTGTCAGGCGGGTTACGCTTTAGCGATCTGACTATCACAGCTTCTGGGCGAAACACATTGATTCGAGCAGGTGGCGATCAGCTAGCGCTGTTGCAGTCTATCTCTGTGGGTCAAATTACATCGGCTGATTTTGTAAGTATTTAGCTCTGCTGCGTCCACAGCGTGAGTTTGCAGCCAGATTTGATATGAAGCGATCGCTGGCAGCCGTGAGCAGGATAAGCCTAAGTCAGTTGTGCGGCTGATCCAGCATGTTTAAAACTGAGGTCTTGATGTCTTGCGGGTTCCAGCCTTGATTTCTGTAGTATGCCGTTAGCAACAGGATAATTTTGGCGATCGCAGCTTGTTTAATGGTATCAACCCGTGCCATATCCTCAGAGGAAATATCGGTTTGGGCTACTGAGAGTTTGTGTGCCTGCAAGAGTTTGCTAAATTGACTCGCGACAGCAACCAAAATATTATCGTCCGTCAGTTCGGTACTGGCAAAATGACTTTCTGACGGCTGTGAAGAAAACTGGGTTTTGGGTAAGGACATGCTTGCTTGAGCGGTAGAATTACGCTGATCTGATAACAGATCTAGAGAATCTAGGAATCTGTAAAAAGTTCCTTGAGTAAACACCTTGTACTGCGATTCGCGCCTTCAATTATCAACAGGCAAAAATCGTAAGTCTTGCTTGAGCCAGATGCCGCAGTAATACAAATTCATGTAAGGTAAGGCTGAAAAATATTCAGATTGCTCGTGAACATGCTCAAAGCTATTCTCAGGGTCGTGTTAGCCGTTTTTATGGTGACAGCAGGGGTTCTGCATTGGGTCACGCCTGAGCCATTTGTCAAAATTGTGCCGTCTTTTTTGCCTGCTCCACTGGCGCTAGTTTATATCAGCGGCGTCTTTGAAATTTTAGGTGGCGTAGGCCTGTTGCTGCCTTGGGTGAACCAAGCTGCCGCATGGGGATTAATTGCCCTATTTATTGCAGTTTTCCCTGCCAACATCAACATGGCAGTCAATCGCATTCACCTGGATGGCATACCCGATTCGCCCTGGCTGCTTTGGGGCAGGCTACCCTTGCAAGCTGTCCTTATTGCCTGGGCTTGGTGGTATACGCGCCCCCATACCAATTCTCAAACCCTGATTGAGTAAGGCTTCTGGCTTCAGCTAGAACCAAAAGAGCGCGAACGGATAGACAAATCCTGACACCTGGACTGGACAACCACAATTCTATGAATCAAGCAGGGCAGCGGCTTCAGCTTAATTTCCTAGCTTTGCTGATTTCTTGCTTTCTGTCGGTTGCTTCGCGGTAAAAGACACAGAGACATCAGGAGGCAGTGCTTTCAGCTTCCTCTGTTTGCCATCGCCCCCGCTGCAATACTCTCCGGTTGCTTCTATCCAGCTCTCTAGGTCTTAGCGCTAAAGTCGCAATTCCTCCACAGGCCAAGATGTAGATGGGATTAATCATTGCATTGAGAATGCAATCTACCATGTACAGCGTGATGATTACACTCAGAGCTGCTGCTGCTGCAACCTTACGATTTAGCCACAGACTGGCTGGATAACGGTTCATGATCAGAGCCAAGATGGGTGAAAGCATGGAGGTGAAACAGCTAATCAATCCGACGAGGCCATATTGGCCAAGGGCTATGACCCACAGGCTATCTTGGACAGTTGTGGTGCCATATTCATCCAAAACGACCCTAGAACGACTCCAACCTGCCCAACCAAAAATAAACCTTTCTCTAGCATGGTCAACCAGTATTTCCTCGTTATTCAGTCTAAATTCGTAAGACTGAATCCGCTCTGGAGGGAATATGCCAGATAAGTAGTCAATAAGCTGGTCAGAAGAATAGGTTTCAGTCCCGGCATTGACGTATAGGTAAACGACTATACCTGCGACAAGCACAAAAACTGGGAATCCTGTACGAAATTGCTTAGCGATAAACAAGGTTCCCACACCTACAATCAGTAGAGAGTAGGCACCGTAAGACTTTAGGACGGCAAATGTCAATACCAAAGTGGTAACTAGCCAAGGCATAGGGATATTCCAGATCTGTTTGACTGCACCTGATTGCCAAAACCAGAGTCCAATTAAAGTAGCTGCCATCATAAAGGCTGATACCATTAATCCCGTTTCCATGAATACGTTGGGTCTATAGCCTCCATCTCGTATCATCTGAGCGAATGAGTGAGGAAAGTCTCCGTAGACAATCTTATGCAGTTGGGGGCTGATTCGCACCTCAATTAAACATAGGGGCACATAGACTAGCCCGCCTAAAAATATCCCCATAGCCAACTGCCGCAATCCTTCAAGCGTGTTGAAGTAAATACGGCCTAAGAAGTAGGGCACACCCCAAACCATCGTTTGATCCAGGAATGCTGCAAAGCCATCGTAAGGCCCCAAGTCATTGGTCATGGATGAAATAAACGGGCAGAAGCACCAAATGGCCATAGGTATATCTAGCCAGCTGAACTTAAAGGTGCGGAAACGACCCACGTCAAATATGAAGGTGGCTAGTAGGATGCCGTAGCAGGTCGCCGACATTTTGTCGTAGTCTGGAATGCCAGGAAGCACTAGCTCTGCTTGCGGCAGAAATAGCCATGCTGCCAGAAAGCTAATAATGACTGCTTTCCTAGCGGGAAAACGAGAAAACAAGTAGAGGACTGCGGGAATCCAGAGAAACATGACTATGGGAACCGTGATAGCCACATATCCTGCTGGATTATTAGGAAGCGTAAATCCCATAGCGACCTCTCTGCAACAGTTAACTCATCTAAAAAACAAGGATTGTTATAAGCTGACGCTTGCCACGCGGATATGGATGGTGAAGATCTGCTACGAATCTTGCGAGTCAGTCCCTTCGTATCATTGATCCATAAGAGCTGGCTTTGTAGCCCTTCCTAAACCATAGCCTAGCTTTTAGTCATAGGTAGAATTAACTTCTTGATGGATGCTTTAACGCGAGAGCCGATCGGCTTCTTTTCAATCTTGAGCGTCTCACCCGGTCGGGCACGGAACAGAGTTGAGTGTCCAGCACTGCCTTTCCGAATTTCGGAGGCTGGACGACCGTTACTGTAGTAGTAGAGTGCCAAAGACTTCCGAGTTTCACCTTCGGGACAGGTGAGAGGTTCAGGATGCCCGTGGAACGAAAAATCAGTGGTTGTAAAGACTACGCAGCGATTAAAAATAGGCAGTATTTTCTTACTGCACTGAGTTACGTCCTTGTCCCAAAGCTCCAAATGCCCACCGTATGCTTCTTCCCAATCTTTATTGAGGTATACCAGTAGATTGAGACGGCGATCGAGACGCAGCCGAGCATTGCGGTTAAAGTCAACATGCATTTTTAGAAATCCACCTGGCTCGATCTGGTGCAGCCCACCGCCTTCAAAGTGGGGATCAGGGATCAGCCCATCGACTCCTGTCAGTCGCTCTAGAAAGGTAATGAAAGTGGAAGAATTCAGCTGATACAGCAGGAAACGAGTCATTTCTCCCATCTGGAGTTCAGACTTTGAAGCTAACTTTCTTTCAGCAGCAGCTTCAAACTTTTGCCATTCGATCGCCCCTGCCCTTGGAAACTCGCCTAGGATTGAATCTAGAAGGGTTTCTGGCAGAAAGTTGTCAATCACAACATGGGGGAAAGGTTTGGCAGCCTTATAGTTTTCACCATGTTTATCGACCAAATTGTTTAAGTAATCTGGGTCAAGATAATATGTTGAACTTAGCTTCATTCTCGCCTCCTAGCCTATTTCTTCAGTTACCTTGAACGGTTGCCTATCTATTCGCTCGCTCGATTAAAATGATCTTGGTTTGCGATTTAACCTAACAGATACGTAAAGGGTATCAAACTCCTTTCAGATTCCTGGGTTGAAAACAAACGCCTTCATAAAAGCTTCGTTTGACGAGCAGGAAGATTCTATTTTTGTCAAGGCTGCATAACCTCTGAAGCGCAGAAGCTCTGAGGCGATTGGCTGGCTTAGTTAAGCCAGCACAACAGCTATCCATTGGCTGCACTCGGGCGATCGCAGGCATCGAGCTAGCCCAACTCCGATCGCTACTTGCAAATCGCTCCCTGCTGGGAACGCTCTATGGCAATCTGGAGAGCTGATTCAAAAAGCTTAGTTGCAGCTTCCATTGGATAGCCTGTCACCTTTGCATAGGCCATATCAGACATGGCTTTCCACTGATCTTCTGAAAGCTGATAGATTTTAACTATTGCTTTTGCCATGTCTACCGGATCTTCAGGGTTAACCAGTAAACCTGCTCCATTTGAAAGCAGTTCGGGTGCGGCTCCAGCAGGCGTGCCGATCACGGGAGTGCGACAAGCCATTGCTTCTAGAATGGGTAGACCATATCCCTCAATGCGGCTGCTGAAAAGCCAAGCATCACACCTGGAATAAATTTGTCTAATCACCTCTTGAGAAGGGCTGAAAAGGAATTCGGTGCCCACGGGCAACGGCAAATCAGGTTTAGGGTGACTGCTGCCAAAGGATAAAAGGCGTAAGTTGGGTATCTGCTGAGCGGCGATCGAGAAAGCTTCAAGGGCAATGTCGCATCCTTTCCAGGGAATGCCAGAGTAGGTCAAGCCAACGGTTGGCACTTGCTGCCTGCCGCGTGGAGAAGCATAGAACTGTTTGGTATCAACGCTGTTGGGCACCAGAGAAACATGGTGATCATCGTACAGCGTTCCCATCAGGTCTACGAGCCATTGAGCGATCGTAATCTTGTGCAAGGGCAATCGATAGCTTGCTTCAACCTGCTTTTTAGGCAGATAGTCAAAATTTTCATGATGCTGGATGAAGTAAGCCTTTGCACCTTTACTTGGAGAGAGATTAGCCACCCATTCAGCTGTTTCCCACCAAGTCGCAATCACAACATCGGCATCGGGCAGATCATCATTTGTGACAGGCCCGAAGTGATCGGTTAACCGACAGGGAACATCCAGATTGTCAAAGTGAGAGGGACTCTTACTGTCATCTGACAACCACAGCTGCCCTTTCATCAGGGCGCGGGCGCGCTCACGCAAACTTATCCCACGACGAGGTCGAGAAACGACTAGAACCTCGTGACCCTGTTTATGTAGACATTCAGCATAGGTCGCCACCACGCGATCTCCACCAGTCAGGGCAAAGCCACTTGCCATAACAAACGTAATTTTCATAGCGATCGGGAACACATAATATTCAAAATTCTCCTGTTAAACAGCCTAAGTTAAATCGTTGAACTAAACCCTACCGGATATTTTGAGTGTTCCCCGACAAGGTTTAACAGCCAAAGCAAACAAATTTCGCCATGCAGCAAGGCTAATGGGTTGAGTCATCATAGAACGCAGACCAAACGCCAGAGCTTTTTGTTTGCGCCCAGCTTGATGCTCTGCCCAGGCGCTCTGAAGTAGCATCCCCTGTACATGAGAGGCTGTGCTAATGCCTGACTTGTCACCGGGTCTGGGAAGCGGAGGGGGGCAGCCCCGCTGCAAGTTATCTTCACCTGTGGTAAGGCGCTGCCGCTGAAACTCAAGAGCGGTTGCATCGTAAAACTCGCGAAGTGTATTGCTTTGAGAGTGAGTGACAGACTTGGGGTGTAAACGGTAGCAATACTCTATCTCGCAAAGATATCCGACTCGGCAGGTCTCGCCCAAGCGAAGTTGAAAATCTATGTCCTCAAAGCAGTCAAAGTATTCGCGACTGTAGCCAGAAGCTTTAACAGCTTCAGCCCTCATGGCAAAAGTGCCGATGTGAGTTCGAGTCTCGCCCCTTCTCAACTCTTCCGTAATTTCTTGAACGTCAGCATCAAGCCCCAAGTTTGCTAACAATGCGCTTTTAACATCGATCGTTGAAAACCCACCGCAGACTGCGCCAAAATCTGGATTCGCCTTCAGCCATTCAACTTGCCGAGTAATCCGCTCAGCGGGAAAGAGATCGTCTCCATCGCAGCGCATGAGGATTTCGCCCCGAGCCGCTGCATAGGCAACGTTCAGCGCATGTGAAATTCCCTTTTTAGGGCCTGGAACAATCCGAATGCGCTCGTCTTGAAATGCAAGTGCCTTTTCAACGGTTTTGTCTGTGCAGCCATTATCCACAAGAACAATTTCAAGGGGAATCGTACGTTCCCGCAAAATCGAAGCTAGGGTTTCTGAGATGTAGGCTTCGGCATTGCGGACAGTGATTAAAACACTTACGAGTGGCAACATATTTTTCTCGTTTACTTTGCTAATTTTTTGTACAGCTTTCCCACAATAGATGCACCAAATAACAGTTCACTCACACGGTGAACGAACTTTTAGTTAAAGACCCAATCCTTACAGAAAAAGTTGATTGAAGGGAAAATCAAGGCCCAGCATAGAACGAGCGAACAGAAGGGCGGCGATCGCCCCTCCAAACACTAGAGTCACTATGGCATCTTGCCGAATAACCGACAACTGCTCTCTCCAGAGTGCGTAAGCTACAACAATCCAGGGTGGAATGTTGCTGACCGCAACGCTAAGGACGGCTCCTAAAGGCCCATATAGCGAAAAACCGACTGGAATGCCGATAATAAAACAGCAAGAACTCAAGAAAGCCCCCAAGGCAATGTATCGGGGTTTCCCGATCGCAAACAATACAGGATCAATGGTTTGGGTCAACATGATGGGCCAAGTGCCAAGCGCCAAGAAGGGCAACATCCACCTTGCAGCGGCATAACGGCTGTCATAGAGAGTCGCAACGAGGAGATCGCCAAAAGAGACGATCACAGATAGGACAACAGCGAGGGCGAGGAGAATATATCCACGGCTGCGTTGAATCTTGCTCAGGAACTCAGCCCTGGGTAGGTCAATTAGCTTGGAGTAAGTAGGAAAGATGACTTTACTGCTGATTGCCAGCACGATCTGACGTGGAATATCAGAGAGGGTGAAGGCAACTCCATAAATTCCCAAGAGTTCTAGGGTGAAGAGCTTACCCAAAATGAGTCGATCGGCCTGAGAAGCCAAAAACGAGAGCGCCGTCGAGATAAAAATCCACTTCCCAAAAGAGACAATTTCATGGATTGAACTTTTATCCCATGTGAATCGATTTACTTTACCGCCGTTGAGCTTATGGCTCCATAACATCTGAAAGAGGCTGGAGGTTAGCCCTCCGACCACTAATGACCAAATGGTGGGGCTAAACCAAGCCCAAATCAGCATCACCAGAATGGATACAAACTGCCCAGAAAATTCAAAGATCGCCAGTTGCTTGATAGACAAGTGGCGATTGAGCGTGAAAAGTGATGTGGAATTGAATCCGGCAATAATTGTATTGAACCCAACGATGGGCAGTAACCAAAGCAGTTGCGGCTCGTTGTACAGGCGAGAAACTGGAACAGCCAGCACGAGACATAAAATCCACAGCCCTGCCCCACGGATGACCTGTAAAGTCCATGCCGTGTTGAGAAAAGAAGGCTCATCTCCACGCTTGTTTTGTACCACACTCGTGTGGATGCCTAAATCAGAAAATAAGTGCAATCCGGTGATGAACACATACACCAGACTCATCAGTCCAAACAAGTCAGGAAACAGCAGCCGAGTTAAGACAAGATTGCTGCCAAACCTGAGAATCTGTCCTGCTCCATAGCCAGCGATCGTCCAGATAGCTCCACGAATAGCCAGGTTTTTCATGGATGATGCGCCAGTGGAAGACATAGAGTTGCTCCGGTATCAAGAAAGCTGGGTTGGGCTGTGGACTTTTAGCACAGGGCTTAAACCTATCAGACATCGAATTCAGGGAACTACAGATTAACTCAGCGTAATCTTTACCATCTCTTGTTATGAAGCACTGATTTTTGGACTGTTTAAGAAGATGTTAATGATCAGGCATCTTCAATTTTGGGTTCTGACCTAGAAAAGTTTGCTCGTTATAGCCAGATATGGGGGCGATCGCTCCCATGTCTGCACAATAGGGAAACAGCAACTTGACCAATCGTAGCTGACCCTAACAGGTGGCTTTAGGACAAATTTCAGGCTCAGGATGGATAGCTTAGTAACGCTCAAGAAATGCTGCCACATTCTGCTTTCGCTCCAGGCAGCTAGTAATTCAGCTAAAACTAGAATTTCAGCTTGGCTTGAGGACAGTTGGCTTTGAACCTTAAGGATCAGTTTTTATGACTGAGCTGATAGGTTGACGTGTGGTTATCCTAGCCCAGCTCTAAACGGATAAGGAGCTATTTCTATAATCTTCATCGGGGTTTTGATAACGCCGAGGCAGGTTCCAAGAAATTGTAAAGTTATAGTCGTCGCCATGATTTTGAGGCTGTTTCCAGCCCAAATTAAAAAGCCCGATCGCGACTCACTGAGTCGCGATCGGGCTTTTTAGCGTCATTGTATTGGCTGAGTATTAGCTGGGTATTAGCGGACACAAGCTGACAATAGTTTGGCTAGGCTGAGGTTTTACATCCCCATCATGCCGCCCATGCCGCCCATGCCGCCCATGCCGCCCATACCACCCATGCCGCCCATGCCGCCCATATCAGGCGCACCACCAGGGGCATTTTTCTCAGGCTTTTCAACCACCAGGGCTTCAGTCGTGATTACCATAGAGGCGATTGAGGCGGCATCTTGAAGCGCCGATCGCACCACTTTGGCAGGGTCAATGATTCCGGCAGCAATTAAGTCTTCATAGGCTCCAGTTAGAGCGTTGTAGCCAAAGTTGAACTCTAGAACCTTAACTTTTTCCACCACAACTGAGCCTTCTGCACCTGCATTATCGGCGATTTGGCGCAGAGGTGCTTCTAGAGCACGCGTGACGATATCAACCCCAATTTGCTCTTCAGCATTGAGGCTAGGCTTAATTTCCTGCACTTTTTGCGCTAGATGCAGCAACGTTGCACCACCCCCTGGCACGATACCTTCAGCAACCGCAGCTTTCGTAGCATTCAGTGCATCCTCAAGGCGAAGCTTGCGGTCTTTAAGTTCAGTTTCGGTGGCTGCCCCAACCTTGATTACGGCAACACCACCGACTAGCCGAGCTAGGCGCTCTTGCAGCTTTTCAGTGTCATACTCTGAATCAGTTTCGGCCAGCTCTTTGCGGATTTGAGCAATGCGCTTATCCAAGGCCACCTTATCTGGCGCTTCAGCGACGATCGTCGTTGTGTCTTTGGTAATCGTGATTTTGCGTGCCTTGCCTAGCATTTCTAGCGTGACGGTATCCAAGCTCAAACCAATCTCTTGTGAGATCACCTGCCCGCCTGTCAGCACAGCAATGTCTTCCATGAAAGCCTTACGGCGTTCGCCAAAGGAGGGGGCTTTAACGGCTGCTACATTCAACACGCCGCGCAAACGGTTGACCACAAGGGTCGCTAGGGCTTCTCCCTCAATATCATCCGGAATCAGGAGCAGAGGCTGGCCTAAGCGAGCAACCTTCTCTAGTACAGGAACGAGATCTTGAATGCTGCTAATTTTTTCACTGGTTAGCAAAATGAGCGGATTTTCCAGTTCGGTCGTCATTCGATCGGTATCGGTGACGAAGTATGGAGAGACATAGCCGCGATCGAATTGCATCCCTTCCACCAGTTCCATTTCGGTGAAGAGCGACTTCGACTCTTCTACCGTAATGACGCCATCTTTGCCGACCTTTGCCATTGCTTCAGCCACCATCGCTCCCACTTCAGGGTCGCTACCAGCCGCTACGGCTGCAACCTGGGCGATCGCATTTCCTTCCACAGGCTTGGCAAGTCTGGCAATTTCATCAAGGATGACAATAACGGCTTTTTCGATACCTCGGCGCAGGTTGACCGGATTGGTTCCTGCTGCTACGTTCTTTAGCCCTTCACGAATCATGGCTTGCGCCAGCACAGTTGCGGTGGTGGTACCGTCGCCTGCTAAATCCTTGGTCTTGGAGGCCACTTCTTGAATCAGCCTAGCGCCCGTATTTTCTAGGGGATCTTCTAGCTCAATTTCTTTGGCGATCGTCACGCCATCATTAACGATCTGAGGTGCTCCATACTTGGCTTCTAGCACGACATTTCGTCCTTTTGGCCCTAGCGTGATCCGCACAGCATCGGCAAGAGCGTTTACGCCCCGCTCCAATGACTGGCGCGCTTCCTCGTTAAACACGATAATTTTGGACATATTTTTTGCTCATATCTCTCCAATGTCTGAATTTAGCACTCTGAGCGATTGAGTGCTAAGAATTGGCAGGGTGGAAATCCGAACTGGTCAAGGGGGGATGCCCGTTTTTGACGACATAGTCCTAATTTTCAAAGTCTCACCCCAGCCAGATGTAGCGTAGCCGCTAGATTCTCTAGGCTGAAATCTGCTATTTCAGTTAGATGGCTCGTCAATGGCCGATTACAGAATGACTTTTGGAGGCAAGGATGCGTTTACAAGCAGGTTGTCAGCTTTCTTTTGAGGCGAATACGGCAACACCGCTGATTTTTATGCTCCGCCCTCGCAGCGGCTATGGACAATGGGTCGTCAGTGAAGAGTATTTGCTCACGCCTAGTGTACCCGTGGTGGAATACACTGACGGCTACGGTAATTTATGTCAGAGGCTGGTGGTGCCACCCGGCTCATTTCAAGTCCGGATTTCAGCTTGTGTAGAAACTGCTGACAGTATTGATGTTGAGCCAGAGGCTCCCTACATTCCAGTAGAGCTACTGCCCGAGAGCGTGCTTCAGTTTTTGCTGCCCAGCCGCTACTGCCAGTCCGATCAGTTGGGAGATTTGGCGCTTGAAGTGGTAGGCAACGCTACACCTGGCTATGCTCAGGTAGAGACCATCCGGAGCTGGATTCACCACAAGATTAAGTATGAGTATGGCACTAGTAATGCTTCTACCTCAGCCGTAGACACCGCCGAAACGGGTATTGGGGTTTGTCGCGACTTTGCGCATCTGGGTATTTCCCTCTGCCGCAGCCTCAATATTCCAGCCCGGATGGTCGTTGGCTATCTGTATCAACTTGACCCGATGGATCTGCACGCCTGGTTTGAGGCTTACGTGGGCGATCGCTGGTACACCTTTGATGCCACCCAAGATCAGCCACGGGGAAACCGGATCACCATTGCCTATGGCCGCGATGCTGCTGATGTCGCTCTCTCAACGCAGTTTGGCGTTATGCAGCTTTTAGATATGCAGGTTTGGGTTGATCAAGTTCCGATCGAAGAATAATTTTCTGAATCATTTAGTCTTCTGGCGTGAATCGTTGGTGATTTGTCGCTCAACGATTTACCCCAGAAGTTTCATCCTCAAGCTTCATAAAATCTTGACCTCAGGCATTGGATGAAAAGATAGACCTGCATCCGGGATTAGACACACTGCCGCTGAAGCCTAGAAGGAGTGGTGCAGTATTCAAGCGTTGCGCCTATTAGCTTGTGCCCATGTGTCGCCAAGGGGCTGCTAGTAAATGGGCTGCTAGTAAATTTCCTATTCAGGGAGAGCTATTGTCTGTAGAGTCCTCGCTCTGCAAGACTTTTGCAAAAATACTCAGAATTAATGTTGTTGAAAATTGCTGTAAAAGCTTTTCAAAAGTTTTGCTCTAAAACCTTTGCAATAGATGATGCTAACGCAGGGTCATGTGTTAAAAATACTCTGTGTTAGAAATGCTGATGCATAAACTCCTCCATAAACAATGGGGCAAAGCTGCTGCGATCGCCATATAGGTTCCAGCCCTGTTAGCGAAAAACCTCTGCTAAACCCTAGCTTTAGAGCAACAGTTCATGTAGACTCTGCCTGACTACACATTTTGTCCTGCACTTACGGATTACCGATGCCCCCACAGCTTTACCATCTAGCTGCTTTCGTCATATCCACCGCTGTTGTGCTGCTGACCACGCCTCTTGTCAAAAAGATTGGCCTTAAGAGCGGCTACTTTGATCCACCCGGTGGACGGAAGGTGCATCAGCGCCCCATGGTTCGTTTGGGCGGAGTGTCAATCTTTTTGGGAACGCTGATTGCCCTGCTGCTGATTTGGTGGTTAGGCGGATTTTCTGGTTTGACGCCCGAGCAAGAAAATGGAGTTTGGGGGGTAACGCTAGGAGGGCTAGGATTTTTCTTAATTGGTCTAGCCGACGATTTATTTACCCTCTCGCCCTTTTTAAGGCTGCTGCTACAGGTCATTGTTGCCTGTGGCTCTTGGTCTGTAGGCGTACAGATCGAGTTTTTAACCGTCCCTTTCTTAGGCTTAACTGAGTTGCCCGTCTGGATCAATCTTCCTATCACGGTGGTTTGGCTCGTGGGGATGGCTAATGCGATTAACTGGATTGATGGACTGGATGGTTTAGCGGCAGGCGTATCGGGGATTGCTGCCGTAGTCATGCTAATCGTCTGTCTATTTATGGATCAGCCCGCCGCCTTGATCGCAGCGGCTTTGGCAGGCGGCGCACTAGGATTTCTGCGCTACAACTTTAACCCAGCCCAGATTTTCATGGGAGATGGGGGAGCCTACTTTATGGGCTTCACTCTGGCAGGAGTAGGGGTAATTGGTCTAGTCAAAGGCTTGACCACGGTGGCGGTTTTACTGCCTTACCTCATCTTGGCAGTGCCAATTTTGGATATGTCGGCAGTCATTATTGAGCGGCTGCGCCACGGCAATTCTCCTTTCAAAGCAGACAAGCGTCACTTGCATCATCGCTTGCTCAATGCCGGGGTATCCCACCGATTTACGGTGTTGTTTATCTATGCGCTGACGTTGTGGGTGGGTAGTTTGGCGCTAGCCTTTTCCGGCGTGCCCAGCGGTTTTGTCTATGCGATCGCCGCC
Organism: Coleofasciculaceae cyanobacterium; assembly: GCA_036703255.1. Classification (GTDB taxonomy): domain Bacteria; phylum Cyanobacteriota; class Cyanobacteriia; order Elainellales; family Elainellaceae; genus Drouetiella. The sequence continues at coordinate 31,358 of DATNPL010000200.1, read as the reverse complement.
ACGATTCTGCTCAGCTACACGGGCTGGCGGGTGAGAAAACATGCGAGGCAGTAAGGAAAACGCATGAGTGAAGCCAGCCAGAGCGCCGAAATTATTTCAGTAGGCACAGAATTGCTGCTGGGCGAAATTTTGAATAGCAATGCCCAGTTTTTGGCGCAAGAGCTAGCTCAGCTAGGTATTGCCCACTACTACCAAACGGTTGTGGGAGACAACGTGCTGCGTCTACAGAAGGCGATCGCCATTGCCTGTGAGCGATCGCGCCTGCTGATTTTTACGGGAGGCTTAGGCCCCACGCCAGATGACCTGACTACTGAAACTCTGGCAGATTTTTTTGGTGTGCCTTTGGTAGAGCGTCCGGAAGTCTTGCAGGATATTGCAGCTAAACTAACCCGTCGGGGGCGATCGATGGCAGCCAGCAACCGTAAGCAGGCATTACTTCCTGAAGGCGCGGCCATTTTGCCCAACCCAACTGGAACTGCGCCCGGAATCATTTGGCAACCCCGGACGGGGTTAACTCTCTTGACTTTCCCTGGTGTGCCTAGCGAGATGAAGGCCATGTGGCAACAAACGGCTGTCCCTTATCTGCGTAGCCAAGGCTGGGGTCAAGGAGCCATCTACAGCCGCACCCTGCGGTTTTGGGGCATTGGCGAATCGACGCTGGCAGAGAAGGCAGCCGCTCAGATTCGGCTAGAGAACCCTACCGTTGCGCCCTATGCCGGACATGGAGAAGTGCGACTGCGGATTTCGACCCAGGCTACTACCGAAGCAGAAGCCTTACAGAAGATCGCTCCTGTGGAGCAGCAGTTGCGAGAACTGGGTGGCTTGGACTGTTTTGGCAGTGACGAAGATACCCTGGCTTCTGTGGTGGGCGATCGCCTCAAAGCGTCTCAGCAGACTGTTTCTGTAGCAGAATCCTGCACGGGTGGAGGCTTGGGCAGTCTGTTGACTGCTATTCCAGGCAGCTCAGCCTACTTTTGGGGCGGCATCATTTCCTACGATAATCGGGTGAAGGTGAACCTGTTGGGGGTGGATGCGGATGTCTTGGCACAACAGGGAGCCGTGAGCGCTGAGGTGGCTTGTCAGATGGCGGCAGGAGTCCGCGATCGCCTTGGCACTACCTGGGGGCTAAGCATCACGGGCATTGCTGGGCCAGATGGCGGTACAGATGCCAAGCCCGTAGGGCTGGTTTATATTGGCTTAGCCAGTCCTGACTCTGTAGAGAGTTTTCAATATCAGTTTGGGACGTTTCGCGGGCGAGAATTGGTGCGATCGCTGAGCGCCCATACGGCTCTAGATTTGCTACGCCGGAAGTTGATCGATATTTGAGATAGGGCGGTTCTACTGCCAGCCGACTGCTGCGGTACTCACCACCGTTTTGAGGTCGGGTGTAATTTCTAGCGTGTAATCAAAAGGTGAGCCGTCAGTGGTCACTTGCGTCATAGCCTGACCATCGGGGCGACGGGGCGCATAGTAGGACTGAGCTTTGACGACCAGATTCCCGGCAGCGTTGACCGTTAAAGTGTCAATCGCCAGACTGTTGGTTTTGCCACTGCTCAGAATTGACGATAGATAAACGGCCTCTGTCATGTCTCCTGTGGCAGGGTTTATCTTCGCCAATACTGCGGCCTTAGCGCCACCGCCAGAGCCGTAACTTCTCAGCCAAGATTGGGTTGCGCCACTGCTGACTCGCCGGAAATCTTGATCGGGTGTGCCCTGAGTGCCATCGACGCTAAACACGCCATAGAGACTGCTGCCACTCCAAAACAGGCCATAGCCCCGACCATCTGTTCCGGTGATTTCATAGCCTGTTTGAGTCCAGCGATGGCTGGGATTGCTGCTGTCAAAGCTGACGGCAATCGGGTTTTGATTCAGGCTAGTGACTTGCTGCGTGCCAATGTAGATGGTTTGAGTTCCCAGCTTGATGCGGGCGGCTCCAGTAGCGGCGATGGCAGCTTCACTATCGCTAGGCGAAAACTTGGCAATATTAGAATTGAGAGAGGCGATCGCTGGAATCGTGTTGAGTGGGGTACTGCCGCCTGGTATTGTAGGGTCTGTGGGAGCGATCGTCCCAAAATCGGTGGCATCAATTTGGCTGCTCTTTATGCCTTTGAGCATGACCAAGTATTCACCCGTAGCTTTGTTTTGAATCAATACGTCTCCTGCTTGCTGGCCTTTGCCCTGACGAATTCGCAGATCTGCAAACTGGATGCCCGTGAGTTTTAAGGTGTCTTGTCCGTTGGTGAAGTCATTAATTAGGCTGGTTTGGGCGATCGTTTTTGACCCAAATTTGCGACTCAGGGTAAAGACATCGTTGCCGCCCTCGCCCCACAGCAGGTTTTTGCCACTGCCGCCCGTCAGCCAATCATTCCCGTTGCCGCCTCGCAGGGTGTCGTTGCCGCGATCACCATAGAGCCAATCAGCTCCCACCCGTCCCAACAGCCTGTCGTTGCCATCTCTCCCTCGCAGCAAATCATTGTCGGCAGTGCCGCGCAGCACATCATGCTTGCTACCACCCAGGCGATCGGCTGCTTGCTCCAGGCTTTGCGTTTGGCTCAATTCTCTCGACGTTTGAGCAGCCAGCGGTTGGGAAGAAAGACTAGGCGAAGCAGAACTCAAAGGGTTGGCGATCGGTTGAGATAGCGCACACGCATGACAAATTGTTGGTTCTGATAAAACCATGACTCGTAATTCCTTAGTAATTTAGGTCAAACAAAAGCTGGAGACCAAACCCAGATCAGCCTGGTTCGATATCGGATTTGGACAGGTCATCCGCGATTCTTGAGGTAAGAGCTTGTGACTTGAAATCTTCTGCTACCGCAGACCAGAGGACGAAAGATGCTGCTGCAAAAATCCTCAAAACGACTCTGGTTTCTGCACCCAAATTCCTTAGCGCGTTTCGCGCAATCAAAGCTAGGCTATTTGCTGACTCCACGAGACTCGCAAAAATAGCATTGCTACGTGCTTCCGTTGTAGCGAACTCGTCTAACCCGGTCATCCGGGATTGTTCGGAGATTCACAGTGTTCGGAGATTTCCAGGCTCAGCCACCCTGCTCAGGACATCTCACCGCTATCCCATCGTTTTGCCGCCCACGGGAATCAAAAAACAGCCATGAATTCGCCAGGTCGTATCTGGCTGCTGCTGCATAAGGTACACCGCTCTTATCAATTCTCCCTCAGCGCTCATCAGCATCACCTTTTGAGCAGGCAAGCCCTGCACCATCGTCATGTCTTCAAACACCACCGATCGCGGTCGATAAACGGGCGGATAGGCCGTTTTCACCATTGCCAAAAAATTTTCTGGCGGGCTGAACTGATCTTGAATGGTGGGGCTAGCCAGCGCAAACGCCCCGTTCGCATCATCGCGCTGGAAGGCTTGAAGCTGAGACTCAATCAGGAAACGGATGGTGTTGCGATCGCTAGGAGTCACGGGTGCGGGTAGATGGGTGGGTGTGAGGATTTTGGCTTTTGATAGCTCTTAATTTTGGGCAATGGGTGGGGCTAAATATCGAACAAATTTTGGTTTTCCCAGGGGAGTTGGGGAGGTAGATCGGGCTTTTTCAGTGTTGTGGGCGGGCGTTCGCTGCTCCAACCCCACCAGGCGGTACCGCAGGCACATTTGTAAAATTCTTGCCATCTGCGGCGACGATCTTCAGAGATAACGGGCGATCGACGGTTGATCCAAACCTGTTCTGCACCTGAGGATAGGGTTCGGCAGCTGGGGCAACAAAACTCGCGGGCATGAACGGCAGGCTGAGTCCAGTCGGGCGGTTGAGGCGCAAAGGCATCCATGAAGCGCATTGGGTGAGGGGCATTACCCACTATCCTACATTGATACTTCAGAAAACTTAGTCGTTTCGGAGAACCGGGTCGTTCCGAAGTCGAGTTTTTTAGGTATTCTCTGTAAGTACGATTTTTCGGGGATGTCGCTCTTTAGAAGCCCGTTAAAAACTGCCCGCTGGGTAAGGATCTGTTTTTATGAGTCTCCTCAATATTATTTCTTTTATTGGAATTTTTGGGCTATGCGCGATCGCCTGGCTGTTTTCAGAAAACCATAATCCCAAATATTTTCCCTGGCGGGTCGTGATCGTCGGAATTGTGCTTCAGCTTTTGCTGGGGTTTTCGGTGTTCATGCTGCCCGCTACGCGAGAGCTGCTGCAAGGATTAAATAGCTTGCTCAACGTTCTCTTTGATGCCGCCGATGCAGGAGCAAGGTTTATATTTGGCAGCAATTTAGTGCCGCTACCCGGCCAGGAACCGCTAGTGCTGTCTCCGCTGGCAGAAGCCTGTGCGCCCGGTTCGACGCAGGTGCTCTCAGGGTTTTGTGGCCTTCGGTTGGGCTATATCTTTGCCTTCAGGGCTTTGCCTGCGCTGATTTTCTTCTCGGGGCTAATGGCGTTGCTTTCAAGCCTGGGCATTATCCAGATTATCACCCGTCTTCTCGCCAAGATTTTTTATCCTCTGATGCGGCTGAGCGGTGCAGAAGCTCTCAGCGGAGCCGCCAATATTTTTGTCGGCGTTGAGGCGGTGATTGTCGTGCGGCAGTATCTCGCCAAAATGACCCGCAGTGAGCTATGCGCTGTTTTAGCCTGTTGCTTTGGTACGGCTGCTTCTTCCACCCTAGCGATATATGGAGGCTTTTTGCGCCCTGTATTTCCTAATATTTTGGGGCACTTGGTTTCAGCCTCCATCCTGGCGATTCCGGCCTGCTTTTTGCTGTCAAAAATTTTGGTGCCCGAAACCAGCGTACCGATGACGGCGGATGGCCTGCCTGACCAGCCCTTACATGCAGATGAAAATGGCGGTAGGGGTGCCAGAACATCGATCGAGCGAGTTGGTCCCATGGAGGCGGCGATCGAAGGAGCGATCGATGGGGTGAGAATGGCGGTGGCGATCGCTGGCATTCTGATTTTGATTCTAGGCTTGGTGTACTTAATCAACCAATTCTTTGGCGGACTGACCCGCTTGCCCAGCCCCATAGGCGATTGGTTTAAGGTTCTCACGCTGCAAAATCTTTTGGGTGCGCTATTTTTGCCCTTAACGGTCTTGACAGGCGTTTCTCTAGAATGGCAAGAGCTATGGAATTGTTCGGTGCTGATTGGTCGCAGGTTGTTTGAAACAGCGATTCCCCCTTACCAATCTTTGGGAGTGGCAGCAGCGACAGGTGCGTTGAGCAGTCGCGCTGTGGTCATTGTCAGCTATGCCCTTTCAGGGTTTGCCCACCTCGCGGCTCTGGGGATTTTTGTGGGAGGACTGGTTGCCTTGATTCCTTCCCGGCGTAGAGAAATTGGCGAATTGGGTTGGAAGGCTCTGCTAGTGGGCACATTGGCGACTTACATGATCGCCTGCGTCGCTGGAACCTTCGATACAGGCAACCCTAGTATTTTGGGTAGCCCTACGGCTCAGCCCTCCGTGAGTGCGCCTAGTCCAGCCTCTAATCCCATAACGGCTCCGGAGGGTGCCCCGATCGCGCCCGCTGTTCCCTAGACAATTCCCTAAGCAATGAAGGGAAGAGATTTATGTGAGCGCGACGCGCTCACACAAATCTCTAAAATCAGTCAATCATCTAGTCAAGGCTGACAAAATCAGCTCTGGTGAGATTTGCACTGAAATTGCGTAACGTCGCCAGCAGATCATTACCCAGGCTGATCGTGGTATTGCGCCCCGACTGGTCGATCGTCAGCCTGCCAAAAGTCAAGCGTCCGGAAAGCCCCAGCCTGTCTTGGCGATCGGCAAAGTCTGTGACGAAGTTAGCGCCTCTACCCGTTTCTAGCACCGCTATATCTCTGCCTCTGCCTAAGCTGAAGACATCTAAGCCAGCGCCGCCCAAGAGAGTATCGTTGCCGTTACCTCCCAGCATTCTGTCAGTACCGCTGCCGCCTCTCAGCAGATCATTTCCGGCATCGCCTTGCAAGATGTCGTTGCCGAGGTTGCCGTCCATCTCATCGTTGCCGCTCAAGCCAAACAGTCGGTCATTGCCGCTTAAGCCCACCAGCACGTCATCGCCAACATTGCCTCGTAAGCGGTCATTGCGGTTTGTGCCGTTGACTTGACGGCCGCCGCTGAGAATGGCGTCGCTGCGCAGGCTGATGTTTTGAATTCTTGTGTCTTGAGCCGCAGCCGTATCCTCTTCGCTGTAAGTGCCGACCTGACTGAGGTACTCCGCTAAGGCATCCTGTTCGGTACCTGCCGTAGCAAAGGTGAAGCCTCCTGAAGCGATCGCCACAGCCGGATCAATTCTGCCATTGCCGTTCAAATCCGTTGTGGTTTCGCCTGTCAGATCAACCCGATTCGCCAGCGTTGGGTTTTCGTTAATGAACCGGAAGAAAGGATAGCCATCTCCGCCTGCGGTGGTGGTAGTGCCTGCCAAAAAGTTGAGCGTCACCATGCGAAAGCTGCGGCTGGGGTTGCCCACAACAGCGCCATTCTCTACAAGCACATCTACGATTTTGTCGTTGTCGTTGACAACCACCAGCGATCGAATTCTTTGCCCCGGTGTGGTGACGCTGCCATCTGCCGCCAAAACCTGAGCGGGTTGGGTCGCATCGAAACTGAACTTGAGGCCAGAAACCTGGGGAAAAGCGCCAGGCGTGGCACCCGCTCTCACGCCCGATACCCCGTTTTCTAGCAGCTCTTTGAGTTGAGCTGCCGTCACGGTAATCAGCGACAGGGCATTGTTAAAGCGCAGAGAGTTTTCGATGTCGAGTTGGGAGACGCTCCCCGTCGTTTTGTTAGGGGCTAGGGGATTGGGTTGGGGTGGAAGCCGATCCACAGCGCTGTTGTCTGTTGCGCCTGAAGCCGCAGAAACAACGCCTATGTTGTCTCGAATGCCCCCGCCGTTTTTCAGAGAGATGACAACTGTGGGGTCAATTTGCTTCCCATAGGCCAAATTGGCATCAGCGGTGAGGTTGCCCAGATTGGTTTCCTCAGTACGCACAGAACCGCGATCGCCATTCAAAAAGAAGGTGGTTTTACCCGTGATCAAATTATCTTTTTGCGAGATTACGTCCCGTAGACCATCGGTGATGGCCACAACATTAGGGTTAGCCCGCTCTCTAGGGTTAACATCGCTGCCATAGACGCGATCGACCCCTGCTTCGTCAGTGGCAAAAGCGCCATTTAGCGTTGAATTGAGGCTATTGGTGTCGATAATGCCGTTGTCATCAAAGGGCAGCACTAATCGACCCACATACTTGTAGTTGCCATCCGTATTGACGACCAAGATAGGCTGTCCTGTGGCCGAAGTTTTGACGGTGGGGTAGTCTCCATCGCGGGTGTCCCCCGAACGGAGGGTGTCGTTGGCATCCGACAGCAGCGTATTGGAACCTCCAGCAATGATGACATCGACATCGCGAAGACGGCGGGCTAACTCATCCCGCTCGATCGCGATTTGCTGCATGTGAGCCACCAGGACAATCTTGTTGATTCCGGTAGCGGCTAGCGCATCTACAGACTTTTGGATCTCAGCGGCTAGCGCGTCATAGTCAGTAGGGTTGGCAGGCAAAACGCCGATTTGCCCCGAAGAGGTAATTTGCCGTAGGGTTGGCGTAGTCGCTCCAACCACACCGATCTTCTGGTCGTCGGCAGTTCCCGTTATGCCATCGTTACCCGCAACCGTAATCACCGTACTCTCTGCCAGCTTGCCTCTAATAGAACTTGCCTCAGCGGTGGACTGATTGGCTGCCAAATCGGTCGATCGCAAATTTCCTAGGGAAATTTCAGGCGCATAGTCGAGGTTGCTGCTGATGTAGGGGAAACTGGAGCCGGGGCTACCGCTTCCCGATCGCAGCGCAGCGCCAAACTGCGACACGCCCAAGTCAAGATCATGGTTGCCGACTGCCGAGGCTTGAATACCAAACTCATTGAGGATAGCCACATCGCCTCGACCGATGAGCGGGCTGCTGGAGGTGCCTAACCCGCCGACCCCGTTGAGGGCTGGATCGCTAGAACCATAGAGAAATGGCCCTGGGATCGAGTTGTCTCCCGAAGAGAGCGTGATCGTATTAGCTAGAACCGTCGAAGAAACCCCATACTGTCCAGTAGAGCTGGTTTTGAAAAAGTTGAGGACGGCAGAAAATCCAACGGCATCTTCTAAAGCTGCAATGCCGCCTTCAAAGTCGGAGGCATGGAGAATTTGGAGCGTTGTAGGCATAAGTTTTTAAGGGAACCTGTAAGTTCAGAAGTTAAGGTCAGAAGTATTGCTGCACGATCCCCAAAATTTCATACTGAAATTAAGCCTGGCTCATCTCAGCGTTAAGCTTGATTAACATCTGATTAAAAGCCTTTGCAACTCCCCAGATTTGGGTTCTGCGCGACTCCTAAAAAATACTTTGATTTTTCCTCAGCCCATTGCGCCATAATCTATGACTCACAATCTATGACTCAATGGGGGGCAAGACGGTGGTTTCGATAGAATAAAGGGGACTGCTCTCGATGAGCTTTGTGAGCGATCGCCAGCAAATTCGCTCTCGCCCCCCTGTTTGCCAATCTCCTCTACAAAACCCTTGATTCAAGCCGAAACTCTACAATTACTGGAATGGTCGCGTCTGTGTCGTCATTTGGCAACGTTTGCTGCCACAAAACTGGGAGTCTTAGCCACCCAGAATTTAAGAATTCCCGATCGCATAGAGGACAGCCTAGAGCTGCTAGCGCAAACGCAGGAAGTCTATCGGCTAGACCATGATGTACCCAATGGCCTGTCGTTTGAAGGGATTCACGACATCGGTGACTCTTTAGAAAGAGCCGGACTGCAAGGTATCTTATCGGGGAGTGAACTGTTAGACATTGCCACCACCCTTGCCGGAACCCGACAGTTGCGCCGCGTAATTGATGGCCAAGAAGATCTGCCTGTGTTGACTGCGCTTGTGGCTGATCTACGCACCTATCCTGAACTAGAGCAAGAAATTCATCGCTGCATTGACGATCGCGGTCAGGTTGAGAACCGTGCCAGCCCCAAGCTGGAGGGCATTCGCAACAGCCTGCGTCAGGTACGCGATCGCATTCAGCAAATGCTGCAAAACCTGTTACAGCGCCAGTCCAATGCCGTTCAGGAGTCATTGATTACTCAACGGGGCGATCGATTTGTGATTCCGGTCAAAGCTACCCACAAAGAGGCGATTCCGGGCGTGGTGCATGACACCTCGACCAGTGGCGCTACGCTCTATGTCGAACCTCATTCGATCGTCAGCCACGGCAATCAGCTGCGTCAGCTCTTGCGCCAGGAACAGGTAGAAGAAGAGGCTGTGCGGCGCAAGCTTACCGAACAGGTGGCTGCCGTTCAGCCCGATTTGGAAAAGCTGTTGGCGATCGCAACCGTGCTAGACCTGGCAACGGCGCGCGCCCGCTACTCCTTTTGGCTAGGGGCAAATCCGCCTCGCTTTGTCAATTTTGAGCCGCTGCGCCAAGGCGACCCGGAGCTGAGTAAAGCAACGCAGCCAGAATCGATTACGTTGCGCCAACTGCGCCACCCGCTCTTGGTTTGGCAGCAGCAGCATGAGCAAGGTACGCCTGTTGTGCCGATCGACTTGGTGATTCAGCCTCACATTCGGGTGGTCGCTATCACAGGGCCAAACACCGGAGGTAAGACCGTTACGCTCAAAACTCTGGCGCTGGCGGTGCTCATGGCGAAGGTGGGGCTATTTGTTCCGGCACGCGAACCTGTAGAGATTCCCTGGTTTGAGCAAATTTTGGCTGATATTGGCGACGAACAGTCGTTGCAGCAGAGTCTCTCTACTTTTTCAGGACATATTCGCCGCATCAGCCGCATTTTGAGCGCGATCGCACCCGTGAAGGCAGATTTGCCAGAACCCCTCACGGCTGCGCTGCCCGAACTTACAGAATTCTCCGAGAATTCTGATTCCTCTGAAGCTGATGATTCTGAAGCTGATAATTCTGAGGCATTGACCACCGCTCCCACCCTTACCAATGCCTTAGTCCTGCTTGATGAAGTGGGGGCGGGCACCGATCCTTCGGAGGGGAGTGCCCTCGCGATCGCCCTCCTGCAATATTTGGCGGATCACGCTCTCCTGACGATCGCCACAACCCACTTTGGCGAGCTAAAAGCGCTGAAATACCAGGACGATCGGTTTGAAAATGCCTCGGTTGAGTTTAATGATGTCACCCTATCGCCCACCTATCGGCTGCTGTGGGGCATTCCTGGCCGATCGAATGCGTTGGCGATTGCGCGGCGGCTGGGTTTGGATCAAGGCGTTGTCGAACAGGCACAAAGCTACGTGGGCGGTGGATCTTCGCAAGAAGTAAATCAGGTGATCGCGGGTCTAGAAGCACAGCGGCGCAGGCAGGAAGAAAAAGCGCAAATGGCTGAAGATCTGGTGAAACAATCTGAACGGCTTTACCGGGAGGTGTCTCGTAAGGCAGATATGTTGCGCGATCGAGAGCGGGAGTTGCAGCAGCAGCAAGAGCAGGTGATTCAGCGGGCGATCGCAGAGGCAAAATCTGAAATTGCCCAGGTGATTCGGCGGCTGCAAAAGGGGTCAACGGCACAAGACGCCCAGCAGGCGACCGAAGCGCTGAACCAGATTGCCGAGCGCCTGCCTTCTCGTCAGCAATTGCCCAAGCCCAAGCCGGGTTTCAGACCCAAGGTGGGCGATCGCGTCCGGATTCCTCGGCTGGGGCAAACGGCAGAGGTGCTGACCCATCCGGGAGCTGACGGTGAGCTGACCGTGCGCTTTGGGTTAATGAAAATGACCGTGGCGCTGACGGATGTAGAGTCTCTACAGGGCGAAAAAGCTGAAGTGCCGCCTAAGCCCAAGCCTATAGAAGCGCCGCCGAAACCTGTAGAACCACCGCCGATGATTCGCACCTCGCGCAACACGATCGATCTGCGGGGCAGCCGCATTGCCGATGCCGAAGTTGTACTGGAGCAAGCCATTGCCAAAGCTGAGCCAGGCGGACTCTGGGTGATTCATGGACATGGCACAGGCAAACTGCGGCAGGGAGTGCAAGAGTTTCTCAAGCGGCACCCCCAGGTGGCAAAGTATGAGCTGGCCGGACAAAACGATGGTGGCAGCGGGGTCACGATCGCTTACATTCAGTAGTAGATCGATGTTGGCTCTCCTCTACTTTGCTTAGGCTTCTAGTTCGTTCTTGGCGATCGTCACTGTTTTTAAGAATTTTTTGTGGGCGCACAATGTGCGCCCACAAAAAATTCTCTGCCCTAGCCTTGGCGACCGTGATCTTGTGGCTAGGAATTGGCCTACTCTGCTCCCAGGCTGCTTGGGCAGCCGTGTTGCCAGAGCGATCGCCCCTGACGCTAGAGCTACTGCAAAGTCGGCTGAAAACCCCCACCCAAAGCGACGGTATCCGCACCATTGACCTAAGCCGGATGGTGATTGATCTGCGCTCTGAAGCGTTTCGGGAGCAGTTCTATCGCTTGATCCAGGGACAAATCCAGCGATCGAATGTGCCGCTAGGACTGGATTTGAGTTACTCCCTGGTGCAGGGAGAATTTAAAGTGAGTTCGTTAGGTCTACGAACGCCGCTCTATGGAAAGACGCTGCCCATCTTTAGCGAAGCCGAACAGGCGCAACTCGCCCGCGATCGTCTGCGTCTGTCTCAGCTCAGTCAGCTTTCGCGATCGCTGCTGGTGCAAAATCAACCTGCGGCGTTGCAAATTACCGTTTTGCGTGCCCCCGTGACGCTGATTCAGACTCGCTTTGAGGGCTTTGTGAACTTCACGAACACCTTTTTTCTCGGACGAGTGGAGGCGCAAGGCGCAATCTTTAGCCAGGGCAGCGACTGGACGGAAGCTCGGTTTAGCAAGCTCACCAGTTTCAGCAGCGCTGTTTTTCAGCAAGACACGAAGTTTCGCAGCGCCATATTTTTCGATCGCGCCAAGTTTAACCAGGCGCAGTTTCAGGGCAGCGCTAATTTCCAAAGCAGCGAATTTTACGCCAACGCCAGCTTTCATCAGGCGACCTTTCAGCAGGGGGTAAATCTGACGCGCATCCAGTGGCGTGACAAGGCGGATTTTGCCCAAACGCGCTGGCAGATGTCGGCTCTGTTCGATCGCAGCAAGTTTGCCCAATCGCTGTTTCTCACAGAAGCCGTTTTTGAGAAACAGGTTAGCTTTCGCCAGGTGCAGTTCAGTCAGCCTGTCAACTTGCGGGGAGCCAGCATTCTCTCCCAGGCAGATTTTTCCGATGCCGGATTTGCGGCGATCGCCTATCTCAATCTCTCCGATCTGCAATTTGACCCCAAGCAAGCCACGATTTTGGGCAATCCAGGCCAAATTGGCCGCGTCATCTCAGTGCCCTCGCTGCAAGGCAATGAGGCGATGCTGCGTAAGCTGGTGCAAAACTTCCGGCAGCTTCAGCAAATCTCTGATGCCAACCGCATTGAGTATACGACCGAGAAACTGCGGCTCCAGCGGCTTCAGCAGAGAATTTTGGGTACCGATCTCAACACGGCAACCCGATCTCGGCTCCAGCAGATTGGGTTTTCTGCGGCGCAGGGCGAGGCGATCGTTCAGTCGCGTCTACAGCAGGTTTTTCGTAACACCAACGATATTCTGCGCGTCGAGGGAATTGATCTCGGCACCTATGTCAAAGTGCGCGATCGCATTGTCACCCGCGAACCCCTAGCCGGGGGATGGCTACTAGATGCTTCTCGTTGGCTAGGACTCAGCCTGCTGCTGCTGCTCACCCACTACGGTACAAACTTTTGGCTAGTGTTTGGCGTAGGTCTGGTGGCGATCGCCCATTTCGGCATTCTGTTTTGGGGGGTCGATCGCTTTCGACGGCTCCACCCGAAGCCCGTCGTGCCAACAGCGCTAGAAACCGTCTGGGCTTGGGGCGGCTTTAGCCTGATTACGCTGATGGGGATAATCGCTATTTTTCGCAGTGGCGAACATCCTGGATTCACGCTGGCCTGTCTGGAACTGGTCATCATCCCGATTCCGGCTCTCTTGACGGGGTTTATCTACGGGCGCGGCCGCTTTCATGACTTGATGACGGTCAGCTATTTTGTCGAAGATGCTAGCTTGCGCCAACTCCGCTTCATGATTGGCAGACTGCCCAACATTCCGGCCTATCCTCAGTTTCGCGAGCGCTATTCCTCAATTGTCTGGGATCGGCGCTGGAGCTGGCTCAACTATTTTGATCTCAGCCTCAACAACCTGTTTCGGCTCGGCTTCAACGATATTCGTCTGCGCGATCGCCATATTCCGGGGCTAATTACGGCGCTGGTTTGGTATCAATGGACGATCGGCCTGCTGTACTTTGCGCTCTTGCTCTGGACGCTATCTCGCACGATTCCAGGGTTGAACTTACTCATTTATTTCAAGTAAGAATCATCGTCACGGGACGGCCTGCTTGTTTCTTGCCAGTTTTGCCCATACTGAGGACAGAACTGTGCTAGCTCAATTTATGGTTTTTCCATCGAATTCTTCTGCTGATTTGCCTACTGAGGCGATCGCCTCCCAAACCCGATCGCCTCTCGCCAAACCCGACCTGTTTCTATTTCTAGAAATCTTTGAGCGGGAAGGAGGTATTCAGTCCTATGTGCAAGAGCTGCTGTCTGGCTATGTGACAGGCGATGAGGCAACCGATCGCCCCACCGCCGATATTTTTCTGTTGCGCGATCGCGCTAGCGCCAACCCTTTTCAATCCGAACGGCTGCGATTTCGCTATTTCAAAACCCCATCGGTACTGCTCAGTCGGCTGAAATTGGCAGTGGCGCTCTTGTTCTACCTTGTGCGCCATCGGCCTCAGCGCGTTTTTTGTGGTCATGTGCTGCTCGCGCCTTTAGTCTGGCTCGTTTGCCAGCCGCTCGGCATTGACTACATTGTCATGACCCACGGCAAAGAAATTTGGGGATCGCTGCCTCGAATGTCACAAATGGCCTTGCAGCAAGCCCATCAGATCTGGACGGTCAGCCGCTACAGCCGCGATCGCGCAGTGGCCGCTCATCAGCTTGATCCGGCCAAGATTCAGCTTTTGCCCTGCCCTGTAGATGGCGATCGCTTTAGGCCAGGAGCTAAATCTCCAGACCTGATCGAGAAATATCAATTAGCCAATTGCCGCGTAATTTTGACCGTGGCACGGCTCTGGTCAGGCGATGTTTACAAAGGTGTGGATGTGACAATGCGGGCGTTACCGACGATCGCTCATGCTATCCCTAATGTGAAATATCTGGTGATTGGCCGAGGGGATGATCAGCCGCGATTGGCAAAGCTAGCAGCTGATTTAGGCGTAGGCGATCGGGTTGTTTTTGCAGGCTTTGTGCCTACTCCAGATCTAGCAGATCACTACCGTCTTGCCGATGCCTATGTCATGCCTTCTCAGGAGGGATTTGGCATTGTTTACCTAGAAGCGATGGCTTGCGGCATTCCGGTGCTGTCTGGCGATGCCGATGGCTCTGCCGATCCATTACAGGATGGTCGATTGGGATGGCGGGTGCCGCACCGTGATCCGGTTGCCGTGGCTCAAGCCTGTATCGAGATGCTGCAAGGTCACGCCGATCGCCGTACCGATGGGGCATGGCTGCGATTGCAAGCCCTCCAACTCTTTGGCAAAAAGGCGTTTCAGCAAAAATTGACCCACTTGTTGCAACGCAAAATTTTGAGCTGAACTGTCGTTTCACCGCTGCCTACACAGCGGCTAGGCCGGGGCTATAACTCGGAGACATAATATTGAAAGCCTCGCGGAGCGAGGCTTTCAATGTTTATCCGGATAGAATAAGGCTCATCGCCTACTCGCTACGACTCGCTTTGCAACACCTGCTCAATTTGCTGCTTCAGAGCCGGATCTTGACGGGCGATCGCAAAGATTTGGTTAAAGCGCGGTACGGCTAAGCCCGCAGTAGTGATGGCTTCCTGCATGCTCTGCTCGGTCGCTTGCTGGAGCTGAGTAATTTCAGTCAAAGCCTGGTCAAACTGCTGTTTTTCTTGATCGGTAACGGGAGTAGCGGGTGCGGGTGCATCAGCTTGTGGGCGCTGGCTTTGCAGAATCTCATTGAACCGAGGAATCGGCAACCCTTTAGCTTCAATAATTTGGTTTGCTTGCGTCTGCGCCGATTCGTGAATCGATCGCATTTGCTTGAGTGCGGCAGCAAATTGCTGAACCTCTTGCGGGCTAACCTCGCTAGACTGTTCAGCCGATGGAGCGCTAGGAGCGGCCTCTGGCTGAGATTGAGCCTGGACAGGAAGGCTGGCGATCGCCAACGCGGCACAAACGAGGCTGCCGGACAGAATTTTTTTGAGCATGTTGGAGGTCTCCGTGATTACTACAATGCTTTACTGATTCGCAGTAAAGCGATCGGCTCCAGTGGTTCTCATGATATACCACTGACCCTAAAACGACTTTGAGAAGATTTTGAGAAGAACAAAAGTACGCATTAAAGTGAATTAAATACCGCGATCGCAAGTAGAATCGTGAGAAAACGGCTAATCGCGGCTTCACCTAAGTGCTATGCATTCCGTAAAGCGGTTGATGAGAGTCTCATCTTATACATCTTCCAACTCACCTCATCCGTAAAAAATGACCTGCTCTAGCTCGGGCTACAGGGTCTAAAATTCAAAATCTAAAATTCAAAATCTAAAACTGTGTCTCGTTCCTTCTCTTCTCCTCAGATTCCCCAACAGCGGTGGCAAATTGCGCCGCCCCAGTCCGCTTTGGCAACCTATCTGGCACAGGCCAGCGACCTGCCGCCCTTGCTGACGCAGGTGCTGATCAATCGCGGCATCCATACCCCCGAGGCAGCTCAGGTATTTTTGAAGCCTGAGACGCAAATCTTGCCCTCGCCGATGGAAGAGTTTCCTGATTTGCCGATCGCCCTGGAACTGATGCTTAACGCCATCGCCCATCGCCAGCCCATCGCCATCTGCGGTGACTATGATGCGGACGGCATGACCAGTACCGCGCTGCTGCTGCGAGCCTTGCGCGTCATGGGGGCGATCGTCGATTACGCCATTCCTAGCCGTATGCAGGAGGGCTACGGCATGAATCGGCGCATTGTCGAAGAGTTCTATGAGGAAGGCGTGCGGCTGATTTTGACGGTAGATAACGGCATTGCCGCCCATGAGCCGATCGCCCGTGCCAGAGAGCTAGGGCTAACGGTGATTATCACCGACCACCATGACTTGCCTGAGGTGCTGCCGATCGCCAATGCCATCCTCAACCCCAAGCTGATTCGCGAAAATTCTCCCTATCGGGGCGTGGCTGGAGTCGGGGTAGCCTACATCCTGGCGGTGTGCCTGGCTCAGTGCCTCAACAAAATTCAGGCTTTAACCACCCCCTTAATTGAGCTGTTTACCCTGGGCACGATCGCTGACCTGGCTCCGCTCATGGGGGTCAATCGGCGGTGGGTCAGACGGGGATTAAAGCTGCTGCCTCAGTCTCGCATTGTTGGCGTGCAGGCGTTGATTCAGGTGGCAGGGCTAGGGAGTGAGAAGGCGCTAAAACCGGAGGCGATCGGCTTTCGGCTTGGCCCTCGCATTAATGCGATCGGGCGGCTGGCTGACCCACAGATTGTGATTGAGTTGCTGACCACCGAAGATGAAGGGCAAGCGCTAGAGTTGGCGATGCAGTGCGAACAGGTCAACCAGTATCGTCAGCGGTTATGTGAGCTGATCGAGCAAGAAGCGATCGCCTGGTGTGAGCAAACGCAGTTCGACAGTCAGCAAGAGCGGGTTTTAGTCATTGTGCAACCTGAATGGCACCATGGCGTAATTGGTATTGTGGCCTCTCGTCTGGTCGAGCGCTACGGCGTACCTGTGTTTATCGGCACCTATGAAGAAGCAACCGCCGAATCAGCTGCCAAAATTCGCGGTTCGGCCCGAGGCATTCCCGAATTTAATGTCTTTGAGGCGCTTCAGGCTTGCAGCGATCTGCTCGGGCGATTCGGCGGCCACCGAGCAGCGGGCGGCTTTACCTTTGAGGCTGCCAATTTAGAGGCGGTGCGATCGCGCCTGCGGGACTATGCTCACCAGCAGCTTTCTCCAGACTGGCTAAAACCCCTGGTGGCGATCGATGTTCAGGCCGATCTGGCGGAACTCTCTCTAGAGCTGTTTGAACAAATTGATCATCTGCATCCTTGCGGCATCGAGAATTCTGACCCGGTCTTTTGGACGCCTAACGTCCGCATTCTGGAGCAGCAAACCATCGGGCGCAATCAGGCGCACTTAAAAGTAACGCTGGTGCAGGAAGGTTTAGCCGGATCGAAGTCGCAGCCTATCAAGTCGCAGCCCATTAAGGCGATCGCTTGGCGCTGGGGAGAATATTATCCGCTGCCTAGCCAGGTAGACATTGCCTATCGATTGCGGCTTAATGAGTGGAACGGCGCAAAAAATATCGAGCTAGAGCTGCTAGGCGTGCGGCTGGCTACCGGAGCAGAGCAGCCAGAACGACTCGAAGCCAAGCCTTTGCAAGCCCATGCGAGATTGCAGGAACCCCGAACCCGATTTGTGACCCAGCTTGAAATGGTTGCCCCAGCGGTTGCTCCTATTCCAGCGGCTGCTCCAGAAATTTCTCCAGCGATCGCCCCCGCGCCAACCTTAGCCCCGGCTAAGAGCCTCGATGACCTTCCCTGCTTTAGCCTAGAGACTCTGGATGCAGCCGTTGCCAGAGTAACGTTCTACTACAACAAACGTCAGTATGTGGGCAGCGTTCATGCGATCGCCCAGACTCAAGAACTGCGCATTCGCAATTCAGGCGGACAAATTCTGGCCGTTCAGCCCCAGCAGCGTCAGGGCTTTTTGGGCAGACGGCGGCAGGATGCAGAAACAGTCGATGTCTCCCAGCCCAAATATTTCAACCTCATCCAAGCTGCCCTACGGGCGCTAGAGCTGGCTCAACAGCAGCAAATCGTGCAGCAGCAACAGCAGCACCTGGCAGAAAAAGATCAGCAGATTGCCATCCTCACCCAGCAGGTTGAGCGGCTCAATCAGCAGTTAATTGGGCAAGCTTATCCTCAAAATCTCCCCACGCCTGAATCCTCGATCGCCCCTCTACTGACCGAGAAGCCCCCGCTCAAAGCCGAAGATCTGAAGCGTCAGCTTCAGGCTCAGTTGGGTGAAACCGTTTGGCATAGCCTCAGCGCTTCTAGCCAGCGAGATTTGACTGCTGCCTACAAAAGCTGGGCTGCCATCCGGGCAGAAACTTTCACGGCAGCAATCGTGGACTACTCAGAAGCAGGACTAAAGCTGGCTCTGCCGATCGATCGGGAGATCGTGCAGCCCTTTTTCAAGCAGCTCTATCTGTTTTTGCCCGCTAGCGATCGTCAAATTGCAGGTATAGCGCTCAAAGCCCGCAAGAAGTATGCCCCCTCTCTCCTGCCGCCGCTCTTGGCAACAGAGTGGCAGGGCTTACGGCTAGAGGCGCTAGAGAGTAGCGAACCCTTACCGGATTGCTGCTGCATTCTAGATACCGATTCGGTCAGCCCTCGCGATCGATCGCTGATTCAGGCTTGCTTGCAGCAGTGGCAGCATCCGCTAGCCCGATTGCTTGAGGATGGCAGGGTTGCTTCAGCGATCGCCCAAATCGCTCAGCTCCAAGAGATTGCGGCTCAGCCTGAACAATTTCTACATCAGTGGCAGTTTGAACGGCTGCAAACCCTAATCATGGGCAGTTCAGCCATTAACGGTTCAGCAACTAGCAGCTCAGCAATCGGCAATCCGATAGAAGCTGGAATTTTATCGGCTCTCTATAATGTGAATTAAGTATTTATGCAGAGTAAATTGTCTGGTTGAATTGTCTAATTGAGAGGTATGGATCTCTCAATGGGGTTCGTTTACATCAGTACGTAGAATAAGTATAGGTTGTGTTGAGGAGCAAAACCCAATGCCCACACGAGTTTTGCGTTTACCTTTCGGGAATACTGAAGGCTCTATCATCCTAAAAATCATTCTGCTTTCTGATTAGCTGAACATTGCTAAAAGCAGCATTCTAAATCGCAGGGCGCGTATGGTAACCTCTGTAATCGCGATAAATCTACTCATTGCCTTACTTTGCCTTTATGCTGCACGCAGGGTTTGGCGGTTGAGCAAAATTTGGGCAACCGCAGCAGATGCTCTAGTCATAGCTGAGCAAAACACCCACCGGGTTTTGTCGGGTGCCCCTGAAGCGATCGCCCAAGGGCAGACCGGAACGCAAGAACTCCGGCGACAATATCGCCAGCTTGATCTGCAAATTCAAAAAGCGCAGCAGTTGCTGGCTTTGACGGGACTCAGCCAAGTGATCTGGCAGTGGTACACCCGTCGTCAAATGGGGCGATCGGCAAATATTCAGTCTGCTCAGCCTCGCAGCCATCGCAAATCCAGGAAGCCGCGCTAAAACCTAAGTTAAAATCTTGGTCTAGGCGCGGATTCGGTGGCTCTATAAAGCTCAAATAGAGAAACCTTAAATAAAGCTCAAAAACCAGCCAAAAAATCAGAAAGCCAAAAAAACAGTACCGGAAAGCTTGATATTCGTTACGCCGTAATGTTGAGAAGTAGAGACTGAAAGCATGTCAGAAAATCGTTCAGGTTCATCCGGAATATTTGTAGGGGGGATCTTGTTGGGGGCAGCAATTGGTGCAGTCTCAGGGCTGTTATTGGCTCCTAAGTCGGGGCGAGAAACGCGCCAGCTGTTAAAAAAATCCGCAGATGCTTTACCAGAACTGGCTGAAGATTTATCCACCAGCGTCCAGATCCAGG
Source organism: Coleofasciculaceae cyanobacterium (assembly GCA_036703255.1). GTDB lineage: Bacteria > Cyanobacteriota > Cyanobacteriia > Elainellales > Elainellaceae > Drouetiella. The sequence continues at coordinate 11,710 of DATNPL010000200.1, read as the reverse complement.
CCGATCGCCTCTCAGAATCCGCCCTGCGAAACTGGGAAGGCACTTTGGGTCGTCTGCGGGAGGCGCTTTCAGCCGGAATCGAAGCCAGCCAGCGAGAGCGTCAGGCGATCGAACAGCTCGAATCTCGCCCAGAAGCCCACTCTCCAGCCCACGATCCCAGCGCGAGGTAGGCAGCCCTTGTGATAGATCCTCTATTTTGGCTAGGACTCTCAATTTTACTGGTTGCGGCTAGCCTCACTGCGGTCTTAGTCGCAGCTTTGCCTGCCTTCCGAGAGCTAGCCCGAGCAGCCAGAAGTGCGGAAAAGTTGTTTGACACCCTGAGCCGCGAACTGCCGCCTACCCTAGAAGCCATTCGCCTGACGGGCTTGGAAATCACAGATCTCAAAGAGGATGTCAGCGAAGGGGTTCAGAGCGCTGGGCGAGTTGTGCAGCAAGTCGATCAAAGCCTGAGCGGTGCCAAAAGGCAAGCGCAACAGGCTCAGAAAAACACGCGCAGCTTATTAGCGGGTGTGAAAGCTGCTTGGGGTTCCTTGAACCGTCCTGCCGTTACCCCAAGTCACTCAGGGGGACGCCATGCGGTAGCAAAGTCCCGTCTTCCTACAACTGATGCTATGGACAGCAAAAATCGCCTGTCGGCTAGCAGCAGCCCGATCCTGACGCAGAGCTACCTTGGGGAAGGCAACTTTGGGGAAAGCGACTTTGGAGAAAGCGACGCTGAAGAAGATTATCTGGCAGAGCGCTATTCTGAGAAACCTGCCTTAGATCGCGCCTATGAGAATACGCGGAATCCCGAAGCCTCTGACCCATCAAATCCAGCCGCGATCGTGCCCCCCTTGAGTCGTGGCGATCGCACTAGTCGTACCGATCGGACAGCTCGCAATTCAGATTGACGGCGTTGGGGGGATCTCGTATTGTTAATATTAGATTAAAGTTAACAAATGTAAACAATTACGCATTGGTTTTTATCTTTTTTCACAAATTTTGTTTCTTCCCCCATAACGTCAATCCGCTTTCAATACCGCCAATGTCACAAGCTTCTCTAAAAAAACTGTTGGGTGTCTGTGCCGCCTTTGCGTTGACATTGATGACTTGGGCGATCGCACCTGCTGCTCAAGCCTATGACAACCCTGACCTCTTGCCTCAGAGCCGCACAAACATCATTGATTTAGCCAATTCTCTTACCACCTTACAGCAAGAAAAATTAGACACCGACCTGGATCAGTTTGAATCAGAAACAGGTTGGAAGCTTAGGGTCTTGACACAGTTTGACCGTACTCCTGGTCGGGCAGTGAAAGATTTTTGGGGGCTGGACGATCGCAGTGTGCTGCTGGTGGCAGATCCTCGAGGGGGCAACTTGCTCAGCTTTAGCGTGGGTGATGCCCTGTATGAGCTATTGCCACGTACTTTCTGGATTGAGCTGCAAACTCGCTACGGCAATCAGTTCTACGTGCGTGAAAATGGCGAAGATGCCTCCATTATTGACACGCTTAATTCGTTAAAGACCTGCTTACGGCAGGGTGGCTGTCAGGTGGTGCCGGGTCTGCCCAGAGAGCAATGGATCTTGACCTTAATTACCTCTACGATCGGCGGTCTGGTGTTTGGCTTTGCGGCTCAGCCCCGAAATGGCAGTGGGTTTTCGTGGCAGTGGGCACTGATCTTTTCGCCGTTGTGGGGCATATTGTTCATTGCGTTTGGCGTAGGGCCTGTGGTGACCCGTACTTCCGACTGGTTGCCCCTAGCTCGTAATTTTGCCGGATTTGCCTTGGGGGCTTTAGTGGCTTACCTGTCGCCCATGTTAGGTTCCTCCTCTACTTCTGAAACTTAAACCTGGCTCTGATATAGCCGCTTTATATGGGAAGTAATGGGTGGCACTTCGTGCCACCCATTACTGTTAATACAGATAATACAGACGTTAACCAATAGGACGATCGCCTTCTTTCAACGTGCGAGCAAATCATCAGCAATTCTCATGGTGTAAACAAAGCCTGAAAAAAGACCGCCGTAGGCGGTCTTTTTTCAGGCTTTGCTGGGGGATTTTGCGCCCTGTGGGCGCAAAATCCCCGATATGAAATTCATAATGGGAATTGCTGGCAAATCATCCAGTCCGCTAAAAGTCGAATATGTCGCTTTTTAAGGCTTGAGACAGGAGAAGCTTCGGGTAGCGCAGTGCCCCAGGAAAGCTATGATGTCCAGTAGCATTCAAGTATTCAATTCGCTCCAATTGGAGTGTAATGGATCAGGACATCTGCTCACTGTGTTGTTGGGGTAGTCAGCTGGGGTGGTCATGGAGTGGCATTTAACAGACGCTCAAAGTTTAAGAATTATTGATAGCGAAATTGGCGACCACGCGTTCTCACCTTCTGAATATGAGATTGTCCGCCGCGCAATTTACGCCACAGCAGATTTTGAGTACAAATCCCTGATTCGTTTTTCGGATCAAGCCTTGCAGGCCGGGGCTGCTGCGTTAGCGGCACGCAGCACGATAATTGTCGATGTGCCTATGGTGCAGGTAGGCATTGTACCCATGATCCAGAGTACGTTTGCCAATCCGGTCTATTGCAGCATGGAAGCTCTGACTCGACCTCAGCGCGATAAAACCCGTGCCGCCTGGGGCATGGAAACCTTAGCACGGCGCTATCCGGAGGGCATCTTTGTGGTAGGGCAAGCCCAAACGGCATTGACTGCTTTAGTCGAGCTGATTGAAGCCGACGAGATTAAACCCGCTTTGGTCATTGGCACACCCGCAGGTTTTGTAGGAGTCGATGTGGCCGTTGAGCGGCTCAAAGACTCGCTCATTCCCCATATTCGGATTGAAGGTCGCAAAGGCGGTGCAGTTGTGGCAGCCGCGATCGTGAATGGTTTGGTAGATCTAGCTTGGCAAGCCTATGGTCAAGAGGCAAATCGGCTCTAGAGCTGTGATCGCCCCTCCCCTAGATGCCTAACCGCAGCGTCCAGCTCAGCAGCTTTCCTGTATCTGACGGCACTCCATCTACGAGCCACAGTCCCCACTGTCCCGCTGAAGGCTGATCAAGCAATCTCTTTAGGGATGGCGTTGTTTCAAGAGAATAGGTCTTGCTGAGGCGAGCCTGCCTGCCTAGACTGCGATTTTGCAGTAAGACAGTCCTGCCATTGGGGCTAGCCAGATAAATCTGCAAATCGCTGGCAAAGCGATGTTCTAGAGTTAGGTCGATTTCTATATCAAGAACAGAATCAAGCGCACCCTCTACCTGAATGAAGCTAAAAACGCCCTGAGGATCAGCATCTGGAATCTCGATCGCCTCTAGATTTTGCCACTGTAGCCACCGAGCCACCAGCGATCGTTTCATCCTTTGCTGCGCTACCTGAACTGCTCTCAAAGCATTGACTCTGCCATAGCCCAGACCAGAGGCATGTCCGATTTTGCTGTAACCTGCTGTGCTGGCTTTGCCAGGATGTTTTTCAGGATAGTTATTAGCCTCTTTGTCAGCTGTTTCCTGCAAGATTTGCTTCACCTGCTGTGCCGTCAAGCTAGGATTTACGGTCAGCATCAGCGCCGCAACACCCGCGACGATCGCCCCTGCCCTAGCCGCTCCACCCGCCTTCGCTCTATCTCCCTTGTTGCCGACAGCGCTAATCGCTACAGCCTCATCCTCTAGAGGCAAGCGATCGCCATCACCCACGGCTATCACATCCGGGTGAAGCGAAAAGCCATTGAGGCTGCTACTTAACGCACCGGAGGGATCTGGGGCTTCAGCGCCGCTAGCGGCAAAAATCACCACACAACCTCTGCCTTGTCTACCCTGCTCTGCGGCTCGGGCAATGGCCACTCGCTGCCGCAAAGACAGCGGAAAATAATTGGGATGCGCTCTCCAGCCGCTCAAGATAACATCTGCACCTTGCTGCGAAGCCCACTCAAACATTTCCTCAAGGGACTGATCATCGAAAAAGCCATCCATTTCGATGGGCATTAGCGCTGATTTTGGGGCAATGCCCCACCTCGTTTTTTCACCCAGGACAAGGCGAGTGTAATCTGTACTAGAGCTTATGGCCTCGCGATCGATCGCTTCTGGTTCCAGAAGGGGGGGATCTGCCTTAGCCGCAAGCAACCGAGAGAGATGAGAAAGAGACTGACGCAGCCGAAAAGGAGCCACGATCTTGCCTTCGCTTCTGAAATCAGGATGGTTAAAGTCGATCGCCTCGTCCATGACGGCTACTACTGTTGATCGATCGCTTTGGGTAATTGCCCAAACGGATTCCAGATCAAGCGGTGCAGGGGCAATGTCGGCAGATCGGCTCGGTAAATTGCTCCTGCTTTGGGGATGCGGCCGTATGGCAGTCACAACATTTGCCTCTGCTAACCAGACCTCTGGATAGGACAGCAGATGCTGCGTTAGCTTTAGGGGATTGGCGGCAGCACGAGGCGTCACCTGAAAGACAAAGCTCTTGGCAACTCCAGGCACAAGTTTAAGAATTTGTAGCCCCAAGGCAGATGTGATTTGCCTCATGCGATCGGCACTCACATCTGCCGCAAACTGAATCGTGATCTGATCAGTTAAATACAGCGGCGCTTCTGGGCTTTTCTCCATCTGGTAGACATGGCTGACAAAGGCGATCGCCGGGTTTGCCCGCACGGTTTGCATCGCGGTTTCTAGGCGGCTGGCTTCTACTCGCAGTTCGGCTAGCTGCGCAAAAGGCAGGAGCCGCAAAGAGGTTGCTGCCACCTGTCGAGCCAAGAGAGAAAGCGGACTCACTGCAAAATTAGAGAGTTTAATCGTGAAACAATCCTCTCGCTTTTGTAACGTTAAAGCTTCTCCGCCACGCCACAAAGTCTGGCCTTCTCCCATTTTGCTCTTTACCCTATTGCCTTCAATCATCTGCTCCTGCACGCCTTAAACCTCATGTTGTGCCGCAGATCAGCTGCTGCAAAAAATAATTGTTGAAAATTTCGGGAACTCAGAATTTGAGCCTGCGTCTTTGAGGTTTCTTCTCTCAAGCTCTGAAAGCCCAGCTCTTTGACTTTGAGCTGCTGCCAGATCTACCCATTTTCACAAAGATTTATCTTTAATCAAGAGTGCAATGGTAATATACCCCAAGGCTAAAACTGTTAGCCGTCACACAACGTTTCAGAAGTCTTTCATGCTATTGCTCGGCGTAAAACGTTCTCTGTCTTTTGTGGGTTTACTGTCATTTTCGACAGCCGCAACCCTGCTGATGCCTCACCCGCTTGTGGTTCAGGCGCAAACGCCACCTCCCCCCTCTGAGCAGTCGCCTGAAAACGACGATCTGCGTCCTTTGTCTCAAGATGGCAGCCTCCTTAGCGTTCAGGGCGGACAGCGCTTGATGCAAGAGGCGGGCGAGGCGGCTTCGGCTCAAAACTATGACCTGGCTGTGCAAAAGCTCCAGCAGGCGCGTCAAGTCTTTAACCAGCTGTCTAATTTCTACCAAGATTTAGGGGCTAGCTTTGCTGGAATTGACCTCCGTATTGCGGATGACCAGCGCCAGCAGGCGATTTCGACAGCTCAGCTGCGGGATGAAGCCACCTATCAACTTGCACTGGTTCATAGAGCACAAAATAAGCCCGAACTCTCTGTGCCTTTGCTAATCCAGATTGTCCGTAGCCAAAATCCAACCCGTGAACTGGGCAAGAAAGCCTACGAGCAACTCTATGAGCTGGGATTTGTCAGTTCGCCCTATCCCAGAAATTCAGATGCTTCAGCGCCAGCCCCTTAGGCGATCGCTGCTCAGCTAGAGCCAGTCAAGCCTCTGTTCAGTCTACCCTTGTAAAGTCTAAGCCTCGGCTATGCAAGGCTTGCACAACATTAGGTTTTCAAGCAGCATCTGCCCCTGGGGAGCGCCCTCCCAGCGGTGATGGATAGTTTTGTTCGTAGCCACGTTTATAAACTTAAACTAGAGCTAAAAGCACAAAGGCAGCAAGTCTTGAGGAGAATCTATGATTAGCTCAGAGCAGGTGGAAATGATGATTAGGGCTGGGCTACCCGACGCCCAGGTTCAGGTTCAGGATCTGACTGGAACGCTGGATCACTACAAGGTCGTGGTTGTCTCTTCTCAGTTTGAGGGCAAGCGACTGGTGCAGCGTCATCAGCTAGTTTATGGCGCATTGCGTCAAGCCCTCTCTTCCGATGCAATCCACGCTTTGACGATGGAAACCTACACGCCTCAAGACTGGGCAGCCTTGGGGCAGCCCGTTTAGCATCGTAAATTAGACCCAAGATTTCCGAGAGCTATCTGGCTTAAAAGAAGTCTTTGGCGACCGAGGAAGGGCGATCGCTGATCAAAATAACCTAGATTTTCAAGCTAGATTTTGGGAATCTAACGTCTAGAATATGTTCTTAAGCGGGTTAGAAAGACTGAATTTTTCAGAGGCTTGATGCCCGAAGAGTCAACTTTTAAAGCAGAGCCTAAGATTAAGGTAAAGATAGACAGCCATTATGGTAGGAACCTATGACTCCAGAAGTACAGCAACGCATTGATGATCTGGTTCAAAAGAACAAAATCATGGTTTTCATGAAGGGCAACAAGCTCATGCCCCAGTGCGGTTTCTCTAATAATGTGGTTCAGATTTTGAACGTTCTGGGTGTGCCTTATGAGACGGCTGATGTGCTAGCCGATGCCGAAATTCGTCAGGGCATTAAGGAGTACTCAAACTGGCCGACGATTCCTCAGGTCTATGTCAACGGCGAGTTTGTAGGTGGCTCAGATATTCTGATTGAGCTTTATCAAAAAGGTGAGCTTCAGGAACTAGTCGAAGTTGCCTTGGCTTCATAGCGCTAGCGCGTGGACTAGGCAGCAGGCGCAATCCATAGAGTTAGGGACGTGACAGTAGCCACGTCCCTCAGGGTAAAAGCGTCAATAAGTAATTTTTGTTTGCAAAGAGAAATCTTGAGCCGTTTATCGGTAATCAGGTTCGGGCTGAGGCACCTCAAAATTAGAAGAGTCGTAGAGATAGCGGCTTACTTCTTCCTCCAGTCGATGGATCAAGTAAGGCTCGATCGCATTTGAGTGGCGTAGTGCAGCCATGTAACCATCAATGTAGTGCCGGAGTTCATCAAAACGATACCCGCGACTCCACTGTTCTACCAGAGCATCCGTTACCCTTTGGTAGTAACGGATTGTTTGGGCATCTTGTAGCATAGATGATTTCCTAAGAATTCGTCTGGGTGGCAACGGCAGCCTAAATCTAGTATTTACAACCGAGTTAGATACTGTTGCTTCACTTATTATAACTTCAAATTATTTAGGGGTTTACTCATCCTTAAGGAGTCCTTTAGAATACGTCATCTTTATAAATAAAGGATAAACAGAGGACAGCTTCAATCATGCGTCAGAGACTGTGATTTGTTGAGCTTTGCCCATTGCCTTTTATCTTCCTTTAGAAGTAGCTATACCTTGGACATTTGTAGCGCGATCGCACAACAGTAGGGTTCAAGTAACAGGAGTTACAAAAGCCTGACAAAGGCTCTGTTAGGGTGTTGATATCAAAAACTGACGCGAAGCTGTGTGCTGTGGTCTCTGTCTGCATCCAAATTGTTGAGGGTAATCCCCATTTGCGATCGCTGCTTGGTTGGCACTTGCAACAGGTTGGGCACTGGGTTCATCAGTCGGCCGATCTTTTACAGGCGCGTGAGGTTTTTCTAGATCGGCAGCCTAGCCTGGTTGTTTTAGATTCTGAGCTGTCGGATGGAAATGGGTTAGAGTTTTGCTACTGGCTGCAACAGCAGCGTCAGGCGATGATTCTGATGCTGTCGTCTCGCGGAACGGAGTCTGATATTGTGGCGGGGTTGCGGGCTGGCGCAGATGACTATCTGACGAAACCCTTTGGTATGCAAGAATTTTTGGCTCGGGTAGAGGCGCTGACCCGACGCAATCGAGCGATCGCAGCTCCAGCCTCACTCGATTATGGCGATCTTAAGATCGATTTAATCCAGCGCCGAGTGCGTCTGAAAGAATCCTATATTGATTTGACCCCACAAGAATTTAGCCTGCTTTACGTGCTGGCGCAGGCAGGTGGTCTGCCCCTCAACCGTACAGAGCTTTTGCGCAGGGCTTGGCCCGATGCCATTGACAATCACCGCACGGTAGACACGCATGTGCTGTCGCTCCGCAAGAAAATTGAGGTCGATCCACGTCAGCCCAGCCTAATTCAGACGGTACGCAACGTTGGCTACCGCTTTAATATTGAAGTTGTCAATGCCAAACCTCATACGAAAGAATATTCCAGCCAAAAAATAAATGTGCGGAAGCCACCGCTCCGCTCTTTATCGCATCTGGCTGAAATCTAGGCAGGATTGAGATTATTGCCTGTTGCAGGATCAAACACAACCAGCCGTTCGGGAGTACAGAACAGCGGTAGGCGATCGCCCACCTTAAGCCGCATCTCGGCGGCAACCTGGACATTGACTAGGGCTGCCTCTGGCGCGATCGAGCGGGTGCGCAAAAGCGTTTCTCGCCCTAACGGCTCTACGATCGCAACTTCTACAACCAAGTGCGCAGGGCGATCGGCTGCTATTTGAATATGCTCTGGGCGGATGCCTAAGTTGAGGCGCTGCCCCGGCGAGAGGGACGATCGCAACCGCTCAGGACAGGGAATCATTCGCCCCGCGAGCTGAAAGCCCTCGCCATCGTAAGTGACAGGCAAAATATTCATCGGCGGATTGCCCAAGAAGGTCGCCACCATCTGATTGGCAGGCTGGGCATACATTGTTTGTGGGTCGGCAATCTGTTGAATTTTGCCTTGGTGAAGTACCACAATGCGATCGGCCAGGGTCATGGCCTCGACCTGATCATGGGTGACATAGATGGTGGTGATGCCCAGACGCTGATGTAGCTGCTTCAGCTCAGCACGGGTGTCATCTCGCAGTTGGGCATCTAGATTAGACAGCGGTTCGTCTAGCAAAAAAACCTGGGGCTGTCGAGCAATGGCCCGACCCAGAGCCACCCGCTGCTGCTGTCCGCCCGATAGCTGCCGGGGCTTGCGATCGAGCAGGTGGGCAATATTGAGGGATTGTGCCACGGTTTCGACCCGCGCCCGAATTGTCTTTGGCTCAGCCTGACGCATCCTCAAGCCAAACGCTAAATTCTCAGCCACCGTCATGTGCGGGTAGAGGGCGTAGTTTTGGAAAACCATCGCCACATCTCGTTCGCGTGCCGGAACCTGATTAACCCGGCGATCGCCAATAAACAAGCTGCCAGACGTCGCGCTGTCTAACCCGGCGATCGTCCTTAAAATCGTAGACTTGCCGCAGCCCGATGGCCCCACCAAGACCCAAAATTCTCCATCAGGCACCTCAAAGGTAATATCAGCGATCGCCGTTGTGCTGCCAAACCGACGAGAAATGTCTTCTAGATAGACTCTTGCCACGGCTGCTGCCTGAATTCATTAACTCCCATCTTAGAAGCATGGATTACATAAAACCCAATCGTTTTTTGGAAGTGCTGCGCGGAGTGCGGCACCTCCAAAAAACGATTGCAGATTAATTTGAAATCTTTAAGGGCAACCCAGACTCAGGCTACATCTTTGCCAAAGCGGTAACTTTAGAGAGCTTATCTTTACCTAGCCCTTCCAAATCATTGAGATGCAGCCAGCCTTCTTTAACCAAGCCAGCAAAGACAAAGAGCAAGCCCGAGTATTGGTAGTCGTACTTGCCTTCGACTTCATGCCTTCTCGCACTTAAGAAGTCATGCAGCTGCCAGAGATCGCTCAATTCCACAAGCGTACTTGCCTGTTCTCGAACCTGCCGAAGCAAAGCCTCAATTTCTCGCGCGTAGGCTCGTTCGAAGGCAGTTCGAGCTATATTTTTCTCTACGTCAGTCCACTCAGCTTCACTCACTTGCATGACTCAATCTAACTAAAATTTATACAGTAGTTGTTTTGTAAAAATTGACTCGTCCTAAATTTCTCTCAGGGTCTAGCTTTCTTTCAAGGAATGTTTGAAGGATTTGCGATCTTTCAAACATTCCTCAAATGATGTCAACCTGTCAGCATCTTAGCGAACTAGGTTGAGAAGCTCCTTGGGAGATGCCAGTAGGTCGATCGCAACAAAGAAGATCTTGCCTTCGGGGTTGATCAAAAACCGCCAAGCCATGTTCATACCTACGGCTGCACCAAACCAGGGGGTTTGAACCTTACCTGTTACCTTAACCTGGGTATAGCCGTCGTCTGCGGGTTCTGCGACGCCGCGCTCAGGAATCAAATTGAGGTTTTGGCATTCTTCCCGGAAGAATCGCATAATCGCTTCTTTACCCACGATCGGCCGCTTGAAAGGAGGCTGCAAAGCGCCATCTTCCACGAACAGCTTGATTAGCTCATCAAAGTCATTGGCATTCAAGTTATTCATGTAGCTCAACACAGTGGGGTTGTCGATACCTTGAATGGTGACTTGAGTGCGCTGAGACATATCCTTGGGCACAACTACGGGTTCAGCAACTGTGGTGTAGCTGCCTAGTTTGGCAACATCGTACCCCATGTCTACAACAGAGTTGCGCAAGACGGTAATCTGCTGTCCTTGGTCTAGCGTTTTGAGGGTTTCCAATACGGCACTTGCGTTGGCCGAAAGCTTATAGCCTGTGGGAATAGGTGCAACAATGCCTTGCTCCATCCATTCTCCAAGCTGATTCCAGAAGCCTAGCTTGATGTTGGGCGACCAAGTCGCATAGGTGCGGCAGATGGGCGTGTCGGCATGGTTTGCCAAATCGCACATAACCTGAGTTTGCTCCTCAAAACTCATTTTCTTAACTTGATTCAAAGTCTCTTCAGCAAACTGCATGTTGGCTGCACCTGGAGCCGCAACCGTGATGGTTTTGCCCATTTCTAAGAAGGCAAACCATGTCCATGCAAGCTGATCTTCAGCGCTGAGCTGGTTAAATCGAGCTGTCAGAGCCGGTACGGCATCAGCTGACAGGGTGCTAGGGAAAATATTCCGAGCGGAATCTATAGTAACTGCCATATTAAAGAATTACCTCACTAAGTTTTCAGCTGTCTAAAAGGTGAAGCAAGACATCTTGGGGATACAGCTCTGCCCCGGTACTAAATTATCACAAATCGTTATAAAAATTAAAAAAAGTTTATACCCGCCTCAGAAATATAGTGCCCTTGATGGCTGATATACCTGAAAACCTGCTTCACATGAACTGATTATCTTTTGAATCTGATACCGATCTTTAATATTGGATACATTTCTTGACAATCGATCTTGACAATTGCGGCGAGGCCGTTGTGTCTGCCAACACCATTCATCTTTAAGCGGCATCCGGAAGCAGCATCCGGTGGAATCGAGTTCCAATAGCTGCTTGTTATGGTCAGGTTGTCTTGGGCGGACAAACAAGCGTTTCCATATGGTCGTCATCAGGTTTTAGGTGGCGATCGCCCCTTTATAAAACCTAATGCCCCCTCAATTTGGACAACACTATTTGGACAATGCTATTACCGAATTTTACAGGGTTATGCGGATGCTTATTACCGAATTAACAATCGATAAAATAACCTATTCATGTAAACCTGTAATCATTGTCGAAGAGAAGGCTGTACCCAGCCCTACAAAGCTGATGAGAGAGGCGATCGCCCTTCTAATTCTTGTAATTACTCAACTCAGAGGGAATAGGGATTGGTGGGGGTTCAAAGCAGCAGAAATAGACTCAAAAGCAGAAAGCCCTTGACGCTGACCCGTATTCACGACAGACCGGATATCAGCGAACAAATCTTTGCCCCACTCTG
>DATNPL010000187.1:0-34096 GCA_036703255.1 Coleofasciculaceae cyanobacterium | reverse complement strand
GGCAAGGGCGCGTTTGAGTTCCATCGAGTCACGATTGCTTGCAATGAATTGTTCGAGCGTTTCCATGAGTCAAGTAGAGTAGACTTAGATGCATGCTTTAAGCTTATCATCTGTTCACCTCCTATTTAAGATTGCTGTAGTATATATGTTTCTATTAGTCCAGAAACACTGAAAAGTGAGAACTCTGTCAAGATTGAAGAAGTTTTGGCTTCTGCTGGGATGACTCTGGTGGCAGCAGGATATTCTAACTGGGTTTTAGAAAAGCTCAAACTTATAAGTCAGAAAGCAAGCTCTGAGGCGAGATTCAAGTTAATTAGTGCTTACGCTAATTACTCTACAGGGCGATACCAGATTGCAATGGGAGAAGTTGCTGATGCGATTATTTCTGACAATTTAGAGAATGAGGATCAGAAATTTGCTGAGAAAATTCACTTAGCTTGTCAAACGAGTCTCGGCATAATTACAAATGATCAGTATTTTCGGGAAGCAGCAGCTACAGTTGCAGATGATGAGTTGGCAAATGCAGAAGTATTACTTCAGAAGCTTGTTGATGAGTTTCGCTCTCAAATCAATCGAGACGCCAATATTTTAGAAAAAATCCGGGAGTTAAGAGATAAAATAGTTGGTTCTGATGCAGCACCTGAAAGTTTAAAGCTCGGGGCTAGACTTAAATATCTTGAGGGAGTAGGTTTTGACTCAGTAAGAGTAATTTTTTCGGAAATATTTAAGGCTAGTGCCAGAAGAGACAGCACCATCTATGTTTCGGTAGTCGAGCAGATTTCTGACTTGAGAAATGCATTGATGTCATTTGAAGAATGGGAAAAGGAATCTTCTACCCTAATTCAAGACTCCATCAAGGTTGGCCACCCTATTTTTAGCGCTGATGCTTTTTCTACTAAAGCTTTTATTAGCCTAATGGGTATAGTCTCTAAAATAGCTTTCGCGGAATTTCAAGAATCATTTTTAGACCAATCTATTATTCAGAATGATGTTCTCGCGATTCTAGAGTGTTGTGAAAAGGCGCAGAGAATCTATAAACATGCCAATATGCTCGAAGGAGAGGTTCGCATTCAACTCATCATGGCTCAAGCATTTGAGGTCATGGAGCAGATGGAATCAGCTAAAAGCCTTGCCCAAGGAGTTATTGGTAAAGCAAAGCTACTTGGATACAAAAGGCATATAGATACCGCGACCGAAATCATTGAAGGAAATACAATGGTTTTTAGACACATTCACAATATTTGTGAACTGTTGCGCAGGAAAGAATCCAATGAATATGATCCATCAGACTTAGCTACTGATTCAGATGCCCAGCACTATGCTGACTTCATTATGGAGACTTATAAAATTCCTGAAGAGCGTAGAGAAAACGTAGTCATAGATGTATTGTGTATGCGAGATTCTGTTATAGAAAAATCTGAATGGTGTAAGCATATAGAAATACAACAAAATTTGACTCATACTTTCTCTTCAGACACGCTTTATTCAGAGAACCCTACCAGGCGGATTGTTTGTTTAAAATTCGACTATTTTGTAGACAAACTGTCTCCGGCCTGGGACATGCTTATTAAAGAGTTTAAGGACATCTATTGTTCTGGATGTTCTGATAGAGAGCCAAGTAGCCCTAAATCTGTGAATGAGGGCTAACACTTCACGGCGAAAGCCACTGGTGCTTGGTTCGAGGTTACTACCCGCCGCTGCGTTTTTCTGTTAAATGCACGATCGCTCCACAAACTAACCCAACGCCAGCTTTCACTTACTCTCTTGACTACTTCTACAATTCCAGCAAGCTCCATACCAGCCTTTGAATGTGCTGAAACGATCGCCCTACAATGAGTACAGCAGAGACACGAGGCGCAAAATCAGATGAGTGCTAAAGAACAGTTGCTTAACGAACTTGAACACGCGCCCGATGCAATGGTTGAGCAGATTCTCGATTTTTGTCTTTTCCTCAAGCAACGGCAGCAGGCGAAAGCAGAAACATCAAGACCGCATAGCATTACGAATGGCGACTCAAAGTGAAGAGTTGTTTGTTGAGGAAATGAATGAACGCGCTGTTCGATAGATGATATTTTATGGAGGTTGCTTCAAGTGTCAAACCTACTTGAACGAATTACAGTAAATTCCAGACAGTGTGGTGGTCGTCCCTGTATTCGTGGGATGAGAATTCGAGTGTCTGATGTGTTGGATTTGTTCGCAGCAGGGCTAAGCGCTGAACAGATTTTAGAGGAAGTGCCCGATCTAGAAATGGATGATTTGAGAGCAGCACTTGTCTACGCTTCACGTAAACTCAATCATCCTATTTTAGTTGCGTGACAACGATTTGGATTGATGCGCACTTGTCACCTGCGATCGCAACTTGGATTACAGATATATTTGGGGTGACAGCAATAGCTTTGCGTGATCTTGGGTTGCGAGATGCCGAAGATCCGGAAATCTTTGAGGCTGCAAAAGCTCAAGGAGTTATTTTCATGACCGAAGACAGTAATTGAACTTGAGGCATGGGCTGAAGAGTCACCCGCTCGAACTGCTATGATTTATCACGCCATGATTGTGTCATACCGTGCCGTCCACAGTGCAGTCCCCCTCTCAACTCCCGTCCGACCTGCCACCCGACAAGCTGGCCTTTGTCGATCGCGCCCTAGCTGAACGGCAGCAAACCCAGCGCTGGCGATCGCTCCATTCCGTTACGCCGATTGATGCAGTGCAGGTGCTAAAAAACGGACGAAAACTGCTGAATTTTAGCTCTAATGATTATTTAGGATTATCCAAACATCCCGCTTTAATTGCTGCCGCACAGGACTACACAGCGCGATACGGAACAGGTTCGACGGCTTCGCGACTGGTGACAGGCACCTACGACATTCATCAGCAGCTAGAGGAAAAACTGGCGATCGCCTGTGGACGGCAGGCTGCCTTGCTGTTCAATTCGGGCTTTCAGGCCAATGTTTCACTGTTGGCCTCGCTGCTGGATGCGCGATCGCTCGTGTTGTGCGATCGCCTAGTTCACAACAGTCTAATTCAGGGCATTCTAGCCAGCCAAGCTCGGTTTATGCGCTACGCCCATAACGATCTCGCCCATCTAGAAAAGCTGCTGCATCAGGCAAAGGATTACAGCCGCGTGGTGATTGTCACCGAAACAGTGTTTAGCATGGATGGCGATCGCAGTGATGTTTCAGCGCTTGTGGATTTAGCGCAAACGCACAACGCCATCCTCTACCTGGATGATGCCCATGCCTTGGGTGTTTTGGGTAAGGCGGGCATGGGTCTGGCGGCTCATCAGGCCGGAGCAGATGTTGTGGTCGGCACCTTCGGCAAAGCGTTTGGGGCGTTTGGGGCGTTTGTTACCTGTTCCCATAAGCTAAAAGATTATTTTGTGAATTGCTGTGGTGGCTTCATTTACACTACGGCTTTGCCGCCTGCCGTCACAGGAGCGATCGCGGCTGCCCTAGCGCTAATGCCCACCTTGGAGCTAGAGCGCCAGCATTTGACGCAATCTGCCACCTCTTTGCGGACGCAGCTCAACCTGTTGGGCTATGACACTGCCGGATCTAATTCCCAGATTGTGCCGCTGCTAGTAGGCGATGAAGCGAAAACGCTGCGGCTCTGCCAGGGGCTAGAGGAGAGCGGGATTTTGGCGATCGCCATTCGTCCGCCCACCGTTGCCCCCGGAACGTCACGGATTCGCTTGGCGTTGTCTAGTCAGCATCAGCAGGCAGATCTCGATCGTCTCGTTGATGCGATCAAGCGGCATGAATAGCCCAGTGGCGATTGCCTATCACGGTTGGGGGTTTGATGCCTCCTGTTGGCGATCGTGGGAGCAGCAGTTTGACAAAACCAAGGTGAGGTTTCAGGCATTCGATCGCGGCTACTTTGGCTGTCCGGCTGAAGCCAGCTTTGGGCAAGCAGTCGGCTTTGGGCAACCAGCTAGCTTTGAGCGATCGCCAAAAATTCTCTTGGCTCACTCTTACGGGCTGCATCTTTGCCCGATCGCTCAACTGCAACAGGCCGACTTGCTGGTTATCTTCAGCAGTTTTTCTGAGTTTCATCCCCAACGAGTCTCTCTGAGGCGGCGATCGCAAGCGATTCTCCAGCTGATGCTGAACCAGCTAGATGCTAACCCGCAGCTTGTGCTGGAAAACTTTCGCTCAAAGTGCTATTTCCCTCACTCTGAGGCGGTTCAGCCAGAAGGACATCTAGCCTATAATTTGGAGCTGTTAATCAGTGACTTAATCCATTTGGGCAACACCTCTTTATCTTTGGCTATGACTGGCGAGAGCTGGCAGCAAATTCCCAAAATTATCTTTCATGGGACTCAAGATCAGATTGTTTCCCCCGATCGCGTTCAAGCCCTGCTGAATCTGTTAGGAAATGCCGAATATATTGAAATTCCTGATGCAGGTCATGCCCTCCCCTTCACCCATGTTCAAACCTGTTGGTCAGCTCTAAATACCTATGCCGCCTATTTCTCATAGCGCCAAACACGCGATCGCCACTCATTTTGGGCAAGCCGCAGCGGTCTATCATGCTGAGGCACAGATGCAAAAAGATTGTGCAACCTATCTGATCAGCTATCTAGCCAAAGCCTTGCCTCAGCCGCTTAATTTGCCCCCTGGAAAAATCCTTGAAGTGGGCTGTGGAACAGGTTTTATGACACAAAAGTTGGTGGATTCTTTTGGCGATCGCTCCTTAGAAATTACGGACTTATCGCCAGAAATGCTGCAATTTTGTCAGGCTCATTTGCAGATGGCTTTCGACCATCAGCTATTCAAGAGCCAGATCGAATTTCATCAGATGGATGGAGAAGCGATCGATCCGGCGACTCACCCCCTACCTTACGCCATGATCGTCAGCGGCTTTACCATCCAGTGGTTTAAAGATCCGATCGCAACTTTACGGAACTGGCGATCGCAGCTTCAGCCTGGGGGAATTTTGCTCATTTCCTTTCCAACGGATCAGAGCTTTCCTGAATGGCGGCAAGTGTGTCGAGCATTAAATTTGCCTTTTACGGCTAATCCACTGCCGAATGCTGAGTTAATCTGGACAGCGCTTGCTCAAGAGTTTAGCCTATTTCAAACCTATGATCAAAGCCTGAAATTAACCTTCAATAGCGCCGCTGATTTCTTTAGAAACCTCAAGGCGATCGGAGCAAGTTTCAATCAGCAAGGTCAGCGATTATCTCTCTCCCAAATGCGGCAATTGATCAACTATTGGGATAGTCAAGCAGAAGAGATCTCCGTGCAGTTTCATATTGCCTTTGGAGTGTTGCAAAAGTGAATTCACAAGATTTCTTAAACCCGCCTTTCCCAAAACAATTTTTTGTCACAGGAACAGACACAAACGTTGGCAAAACGATCGTTTCGGCCATGCTGACTTTGGGCTTGGGCGCTGCCTACTGGAAGCCAATTCAGTCGGGTCTAGAACCCATCACCGATACAGACTATGTGCGGCAAGTCACCCAGCTAGACTCGTCTCATTTTTTGCCAGAACGCTTTCGTTTGCCTGAGCCGCTGTCGCCTCACGCCTCTGCTGCGATCGCCGGACTGCACATTAACCTTGCTGACTTTCAATTGCCCGGAGCCTGCGAGAAACCCCACCTCATCGTGGAGGGTGCAGGCGGCTTACTGGTGCCGCTCAATCCGCAAGATTTGATGATTGACTTGATTCGATTCCTCAATTTGCCTGTGTGCTTAGTTGCCCGCAGTTCGTTAGGGACGATCAACCACACGCTACTTTCCATTCAGGCTTTACGACAGGCAGAAATTCCCATCTTGGGCGTAATTTTGAATGGTGTAAAAAATCAAATCAATCGAGACGCGATCGCCCACTACGGCAAAGTCACGATTCTAGGCGAATTAGAATGCTTGGATGAAATAAATCCCGCTACACTCAAGAAAGCTTTCCACGCCATGTTTTATTCTCCCGTCTCCCATGCACCCTAATCTCTGGTATCCCTACACGCAAGCCAAAACTGCACCTGAACCGTTGAAGGTCAAATCGGCTCAGGGGGTTTGGCTGCAATTAGCAGACGATCGCAAAATTATTGACTGCATTTCGAGCTGGTGGGTGAATCTGCATGGCCATGCCCATCCCAAAATTGCGGAGGCGATTTATCAGCAAGCCAAGACGCTAGAGCAGGTGATTTTTGCCGGGTTTACCCACGATCCGGCTGAACAGTTGGCCGAAAAGCTAGTGAGCAAACTTCCCACAGGATTGAGCCGCGTCTTCTATTCCGACAATGGCTCAACGGCGGTTGAGGTGGCGCTAAAAATGGCCTACCAATACTGGATTAATCTGGAGCAGAAGCGATCGACTTTTTTGGCGTTTGAGGGGGCCTATCACGGCGATACCTTTGGGGCTATGTCGGCAGGAAAATCTCTGTTCACGCAGGCGTTCACCGATCTATTGTTTGATGTGGAGTATCTGCCGTTTCCAGATACTCACATGGGCGATCGCACCGTTATGGAGCGAGAGCAGTATAGTCTGAGTCTGCTGGAGAAGAAATTGAGTCAAGCGGGCGATCGCTATGCAGGATTCATTTTGGAACCTTTAGTGCAGGGTGCAAATGGCATGAGGATGTGTAGGCCAGAGTTTTTGCAGCAGGTCTGTCGCATCGCTCAACAATTCAATCTTTTGGTGATTGCGGATGAAGTGATGACAGGATTTGGACGTACAGGAGAATGGTTTGCCTGCTTGAGAGCTAAGATTCAGCCGGATATCATTTGTTTGTCTAAAGGTATCACCGGAGGTTTCCTGCCTCTATCCGTCACCGTTTGCTCAGAACAGATTTATGATGCGTTTTACAGCGATAATCCCGCGAAAACGCTGTATCACGGGCATAGCTACGCCGCTAATCCGCTTGGCTGTGCGGCGGCATTGGCTGCTTTTGAGCTAACCCAAGCTAGCGAACCGATATTTCGCGGCATGGAAGCAAAGCATACTGAGTTTCTTGCCCCCTTAAAAACGTATCCTCAAGTCGAGAAAATTCGGGTAACGGGTACGATCGTCGCAATGGATCTGATCACGCATCAACCTGGGTACCTCAACCAGATCTCTCTGGAAGTTCGGCAAAAGGCGATCGCCAAAGGGCTTCTGCTCCGCCCCTTGGGCAATGTCCTCTATCTCATGCCGCCCTACTGCATTACCGACGAAGAGCTAGCGATCGTCTACCAAGGAATGACCGACATTTTGAACGACTTGACCCCATCACTTTAATTCCCTGACCTTAATCGAGGCGATGAATTTTATGTTGGGACGCGCCTCCTGACACAAAATTCATTGCTAAAATCAGCAGCCCCCTTGAGCAAGTGAATTCGTCTGACGGTATGATGCAAAACGCGGCTCTCTTACAAAACCCTACAACGGCGATCGCCCATGCTCAACACTGCCTCCCCCTTGACCAACGCTGAAATCCGCCACGACTGGACAACGGCCGAAATCTTGCAGCTCCTTCAGCAGCCTTTACTCGACTTGGTTTACCGTGCCCAGACAATTCATCGCCGCTACTATCCAGATCAAGATATTCAGTTGGCAACATTGCTGAGCGTCAAAACGGGCGGCTGCTCCGAAAACTGCGCCTACTGTCCGCAATCTGCCCATTACGAAACGACTGTAGAAAAGCAGCCTATCTTGCCTGTCGCAGAAGTTCTGGCGGCGGCTGAGCGAGCCAAAGAGTTGGGTTCCGATCGCTTTTGTATGGGCTGGGCATGGCGCGAAATTCGAGACGGCAAAGCCTTTGACGACATGCTAGAGATGGTGCGGGGCGTCCGATCGCTCGGCCTAGAAGCCTGCGTTACGGCGGGTATGCTCAACGACTCCCAGGCACAGCGACTGGCTGAAGCCGGCCTGACGGCCTACAACCATAACCTGGATACGAGTCCCGAATTTTACGATCAGATTATTACCACCCGCACCTATGGCGATCGCCTCCAAACGCTAGATGCGGTGCGGCGGGCAGGGATTACGGTCTGCTGTGGAGGCATCATTGGGTTGGGAGAAACCTTGAGCGATCGTGCCCAAATGCTGCAAGTGCTGGCAACGCTGACGCCTCATCCTGAAAGTGTGCCGATTAATGCCTTGGTCGCCGTCGCAGGCACTCCTTTGCAAGAGCAGCAGCCGATCGATCCCCTAGATCTCGTTCGCATGTGTGCCACTACCCGCATTCTCATGCCTCAGGCGCGGGTTCGCCTCAGCGCCGGACGCAGCAGCCTCAGCCGCGAAGCACAGGTTTTATGCTTTATGGCAGGAGCAAACTCCATCTTCTATGGTGACAAGCTTTTGACCACGGGCAACCCTGAGTGTGATGCCGATCGCCAGCTCTTGAATGACATTGGGATAACAAGCTTGGGGTGACATGCTTGGAGTAACAAGCGATCGCTGATTCCCCTGAAAGTACCCTTAAGGGTACCGCTTCTGCTCCGTAATATTCTTTAGATAGCCTGATGAACTCTATTAGTTGTTTATTCAGGCTTATCTATCATGTTCACAGCAACTCAAGCTCAAGCGATCGATCCTATTCTCCAAATCGGTTCTCAAGGTGCAAAAGTCCGCGAACTGCAAACGCTGATTAATCCACGTATCCTCGTAGCAGACAGACTTAAGGTTGACGGCCTATTTGGCAGCAAAACTGAGGCCGCCGTTAAAACAGTACAATTCCAATTTCTACTAGAGCAAGACGGTATCGTGGGTACGTCAACCTGGAAGTCTCTGCGCGCCAATGCCCCTGTCGATATGCCCATTCTCCGTCGCGGCATGGTCAGCAAACAGGTGGGTATTGTGCAGCAAGTGCTAAAAACGGGTGGGTTTTACACGGCAGCGATCGACAATGATTTTGGTGTCAAGACCGAAGCTGCCGTCAAAGCTTTCCAGAGAGGTCAGAGCTTGGCGATCGATGGCGTAATTGGCGATCGCACTTGGAAAGCCCTGAGCAATTTTGCGACGTTTCTTTCCATCGATTAGAGCCTAGAGTCCGCGCTTTATAGCGATCGTAGGGCAGCGATCGTGGAGCGCGGACTCCCCAATGCAGGGTTCTTAGCAGCTTACGCTGTACAGTGCGTCTCAGCCTATGCGTCTCAGCCTAAATGCCTCTGAGGAACCGCTCAACACTTTGCTTCCAGCGCTCTTGATCAACCGTGACGAGTAAAGTATGACCCGTATCAGGAAAAATAACGAGCTGCTTAGAACCCTGCAAATTTTGGAAGATCTGATTGATCTCCGCCATAGTCGTCCATCGATCGAGTCTGCCATGCAATAGCAAAGTAGGAGACTTGACCTGATGGGCATAGGCAACTGGATTATGGGTAAAACCATTAAATCCATGCTGGATGCTTCCCCAAAAAACCAGCAGTTCAGCCATCGGAAAGATTGGAACGTTGATGGCGCTTAGCCGACTTCTAACAGCATCCAAAAGTCGGGCAAAGGGAAGCTCAAGGATCACAGCATCAGGATTGATCCGTTCTTCGGCAACTGCTTTGAGAATGGCCGCGCTGCCCATTGATACCCCATAGAGAACGAAAGGGTGCTGAAGGTTTGTGCGTTGGGCATAGCCCATAGCTAAAGCAACATCTTTGGCTTCCCTGGTGCCTAGTGTTGTCGTGTTGCCACTGGAACCTCCCACTCCTCGAAAATCAACCAGGAGGGCATCGTAGCCCAGATTGTGAAAGACCTGGGTTGGGGCTAAAAGCTGTTTGGCTTTGCTGCCTCCATTCCCTGGAAATAGGAGAACAGTTCCACGAGACATGGAGCTTTGAGCAGGGATAAACCAAGTTTCTAACCACTCAGCTTGATTGACTGAAATGCGCTGGGTGGTATATTCAAGCCCAACGCCAGTGGGAAGCTGAGAGCTAGTAGGTCTGGGAATCCCCAACCCCCAAGGATTAGAGGCGCTAAAGTGAGTTAGAACATAAGCACCCCCAAAAGATAAAACATTGAGAATCAGAAAAGCAGCCAGTGCCAGCTGACAAAGATACTGTTTGATTTTTCTTCTCAGGTTTCTACGCGCCAACGGCCGCATTAAATCGATCCTCACCCGCTTGCTCGGAGATATATAGCGCTACGCGCTTAAATCCAACCAATATTTTTCTAAAAGCCTCGCTCCGCGAGGCTTTTAGAAAAAATATTGTCCCAACCTAATTGTGTAAAGCTATAGCAAGGACTTCTGCTCAAGGCCAAAAGAAAGCCCTTAAATGCCGTTTTGAAGAGCAGCGTTAAGGGCTTTTTATCTGTTTGCCTTGTGATCCTAGCAGAGGCTATTTAGCTGATGTTGCCAAAAGTTTGTAGCACACCTGACTTAACCACCTCGTACACAACATAGGCAAACGCAGCACCACCAATGCCGCCTACCAAAAAGCTGCCTGCAAACTCGCTCCAGCCTTCTGAGTCTTCCAACCCTACAGGCGTTTTGGGAGTTGTCACGGTCTTAATGGGTTTGTTGGGCTGCGTCCCGGCATAGAGCGAGAGGCAGACTGTCAAAATTACCACCAAGATAACCGCTTCGATCAGTCCCACAATATCGCCCACGCTGGTGTCGCGGAACTGGCTAGTAAAGGCAAAAGGCCCAAACAGCAGGTAGCCATGCGCCATGCCAATTTCCAAGCCTCGGCGTTGAGGAGACAATCCTGATCGGTAAGCAGGAAGGTTGTTGATCAACGCTTTCGTGAAGTCTGAAGAATTGACAGGAGTGGCAAGGTTGCCAATTTGCGGATCTCCAGCAGGTTTAATTACATCTGACATATTGTTTTATCTCCAAAATTGCTTTTCACCTGTTGCCACCCAATCGGAGGGTTTTGAGGATGAAATGTACCAACACAAGCGATCGCATGCAAAAGATACTCGATTCAAAGATGCTGAGCTTTGGCCAAAAAGACCTTTCCATAGAGCTTAAGTTTGATCTCAAGCGCTACGGGCATCCAGAGGGCATCTAGAAAACAGCATCTAGTCAAAGTCTGAGCTAAAGCCCCGCAGCGTCATCACGCTCAATGTAAATGAACAAAAACGCCATCGCCACAGCAGGAAAAACCCACCCGACAATGGGAACAAAGATTGACGGCAAAAATGAAGCTGCCATAAACGGCTCTCCCTCGCTAAATTAACGAACCTTCAGAGCCAAATTTACTTTGAATTGGGGACTGATTTCTAACTGCTAAGAAATTTTAACAACTGTGTTGCTTAGGCTTGATCCAAAACACCCCTTTTTCAGCTTTTATGGGGCTAAAGCGAGTATCTCTAGGCGTATCTCTAAGCGCAAAATGTACTGAATCTTTACAACACGCCCTTAGAGCTGGGGATAAGGTGGGCGCGACGGGGATCAATCTCGATCGCCATGCGGAGGGCACGGGCAAATGCCTTAAAGGTGGCTTCAATGATGTGGTGCGAGTTGATGCCGTCGAGCTGGCGAATGTGAAGCGTCATTTGAGAATGGTTGACGACCGCCACAAAAAACTCACGCACTAGCTGAGTATCGTAGGTGCCCACGCGAGCTGTTGGGATATCGAGTCCGTAGCTAAGATGAGGGCGACCCGAAAAATCTAGCGTCACCTGCACCAACGCCTCATCTAGCGGCGCAAAGAAGTGCCCGAACCGGACGATGCCTTTGCGATCGCCCAAGGCTTTGGATAGGGCTTGTCCCAGGGTAATGCCGACATCTTCGTTGGTATGGTGATCGTCAATCTCAATATCTCCTGTTGCCTGAATCTCTAAATCGATCAGCCCATGCGAGGAAATCTGATGCAGCATGTGATCGAGAAACGGCACTCCTGTGTGAGTATTGCATTGCCCCTGTCCGTCTAAATTGAGGCTCACCTGCACGTCCGTTTCTCCTGTAGCCCGGTGAACTGAGGCGATCCGCGCTGGAAAATCTAGACTGAGCGGAGAAAAGCCAGGAGCACTGAAAGATTCACGAGTTTGCATAGCAGGGAGGGCAAAGACAGCAAACCTATTATCGCTTATCTGTTCTACAGTCCTCCCAACTCATCCATAGACAGAGCCGTGAGGCTGGGCGGAATCACCGATCGAATCACAGAGACTTTGTTGCTTTCAATCTGAGTTGTCATGTCAATAGCGATCGCCTCTAGCTGCACCTCGACACAGCCAAAAGGCACCATGAGCTGCGTCTTGCTCACCAAATTGCCAAAACCATCAGGATTAAAATCCATGAGCCAGTGTGGCCCATCTAAGAGCGTGCGGCTCTGGCGATCGTGGCTCCAGAGCTTAACGTAGATGCGGCCATAGGTGTTAGGAATTTTCACCACGATGTTGACCGTCTGCCCCGAAATCAGTTCGCCTGTGGGCACATCAAGCTCAGGGGTGGCAACGGGTTCTTCGGTTAAGGTGGCGGCAGCGGACTGTCCCGAAACGGGTTCAGAAAATCCAGTCTGGCTCAGCGGTGCGACCTGCTGCTCAGAAGACCGATCGGAGGAGGGCTGGCGATCGCCCATAAAAAACGGCTCGTCCACCACAATTTCTTGCGCTGCCAGGTCAGCATCTAGACCGATCGCATGGTCTGGATTGCGTTGGCCTGAATTGCGCTGATCAGCGCGACGGCTAACCAATGCTCCTGATTCGGAGACAGATCCATCTGACTCAATCGGTGTCATAGCGGTTAGCCAATCCGCCAGTTCTGAGTCTGAAGCTAGAGCCTGTAACCGTTCTAGAAAGCGCTCGCGTAGATTGAGAGCGCGGAAGGCGCTGTCTTCGGGCGTTTGAGGTAGCTCTGAGGGGGAAGGCTGCCGTTGCCAGAGGGGCACATGCGGCTCTACTTTTTGCCAGTCGATCGCCGGATCATCAAGGTCGTCTGTGAGCTGAAGTTGCGGCTGGAGCTGGGAGGGTAGTTTGGCTTCTGGCTCTAGAGTCTCTGGCGCTTCGGCTTCTGATGCTGTGGCTTCTGATGCTTTAACTTCCGGCTCAGGCTCTTGACTGGCTGAGGCAGCAGGCGCTTCCGGCTGAGGCGTGACTTCGGGCTGAAGTTGAGCAGCCGTTTCGGGCGGCTTCTCTTCGGCGGTTGGGTTGGACAGCGTAGGCAACTGTAGCGATCGCCGGGGTTCCTTCTCAGGATCAGGCTGATGCAGCAAGGGGGGCAAAGGCTGAGGAACAGAGAGGCGGAACTGGATGCTGGGCGAGGGCGATCGCATGACCACAGGAGCGCTGACGGGCTTGGCAACTGGCTCGGCTTCCGATTCCGAAAAATCGTTGGCGATCGCCTCAAGCAGCTCTAGCAGATCGGTTGTGACGCTAAAGGACTGAGTAGCCAAAACGGGCGGTAAACCCGCCTCTGCGGAACCATAGAGCGCCAACTCTCCCAACAGCAAGTGGGTTTCACAGTCGGTGGGTAAGGCGACAGATATGGAAAAGGGCGAGGGAAGCCAGCGATCGTCTAGTGGTGCAGCTAAGGGCTGAGTCTTATCCACCAGCATCTTGGAAGTTTGGGGGTCAAACAAGCGCACCCGCAGCTTGCCGCCTGCGAGGGTCGATTCGGACGGCTCAGAAGACTCAAGCGGCTCGGCTGGGGGGAGAAGCTGCCCTGCCAAAACCAGCGGCAAACCGCGTTTTACCACATAGGTTTCTTGTTCTAAGCTGAGCTGCAACACGGCAGGGCGATCGCTGCCCAACTGCCTAAAGGGCTTGTCTGAGCTGTTGTTTGAGCTACTGTCTGGGCGACTGTTTGTTTGAGGATGGGTTGGGCGCTCTTCAAGAGGGCGATCGTCTGTTCTCCAAGCGTCTGATAGGATTTCTGGTGGAGCTTCTGGCGAAACCGTCTGCTCAGGGTCGGCAGGCGAGACAGGAGCCGGATTTTCTCCAGAGGCGCTCGGCTCATCTCGCTGCCAGTCGGCTTCCCAATGGTCAAGAATTTCGTCATCGGCTTCTAAGTCAATCGGCTGTACCTGAAGCTGCACTTTATACAGCCATCCCTCTCCCATCATGTCTGACATGACATCGCCAGCGCAGCGCAGCTCCCATTCTCCCGGCAGCAGACGGGTGAAGGGAATCACCACCATGAGGCCATCTTGATTGGTTTGGCTGAGGCGCTTTTGGATGCGGCGAATAGGTGGCGTTTCGGTGGCGGCGTTTTGGATGACGCGAATCTCGACAGGCGCATGCACGCGATTAGAGCGGGCAACGACCCGATACCGCCCTTCCAAAATCTCAACGGTGGGAGATTCAAGCGGGAGCCAGGAGCGATCGCCCTCTTTTTGGATGAGAAATTCCCAAAACGCCATCTCAAACCTCTGGATTAAGTCAGAACTACGAATTGAGCCTACATCTGCGACAGCCTATTTGGGGCTATGGGAGTCAACAGCGTAGGCGGATTATAGACCATCCCACCCGCGAATGATCTGGAATCCAACAAGTTTACGAGGCACACTTTACCATAGGGCTTCGGGAGATGCAGCAGTTCTCATCTACAGACTTTCAAGTTGAACTATCAAATCGGGACTTTGCGCCCGCAGGATAGGAACACCCAAACGCTCCTTTTCCGTTCCCTCGGTGCCTATTGCCCACAGAGGATTCGCAAAACTTTTCCCTTTAAGGTTTGCCCCAGCCAAGGCGTATTGCTTGCCAGCGATCGCAGGGTTTGAGGCGACACCTGCCACTCTGTTTGGGGATCAAAAAGCGTTAGCTCGGCAGGGTGATCGAGCGCAATCCTGGCTGGAATTTGCCCCAGACAGCAAGCCGGATTGCTGCTGAGCGATCGCCACAGGGTGAGCGCTTCCCACTTGCCCGTAGCAACAAAAGTCTGCCAGAGCAGCGGCAAGGCAAGCTCTAGACCGATCGCACCGGGAGGGGCTTCGGCAAAAGCGACGGTTTTTTCTTCGTAGGTATAGGGACTGTGATCGATGGCGATCGCATCAATGGTGCCATCTTGAATGCCTTGAATCAGCGCCTGTCGATCGCCAGGGTTGCCCAGAGGCGGATCGAGCCGCAGGCTAGGGTCATAGCTTCGCACATCCAAAATATCGAGCAGCAGGTGCATCCAGGTGGTGCTGGCGGTAACGGGCAGACCTTGGGCTTTAGCCGATCGGATCAACGCGACACTCCGCGCCGTTGAGACTCGCATCAGGTGAATTGGGACTTCTAGCTCAGCCACAAACTCTAAGACCGTCGCCAGAGGCGCTGTTTCGGCGATCGCCGGACTGCCTGCGATTCCCAACTGCAAGGCCGCCACCCCATCGCGCACGACGCCATTACCCGTAATGCCGCGATCGCAGCACCAGAGGGCAATGGGCTTACCCAGATGCTGCCCGTACTCCAAGATTCGCCGCAGCAGCGATCCATTTTGCAGGGGCAGGCCGTCGGCAAACCCCACGACTCCTGCTGCCGCCAGTTCTGCCAGCTCTGCCATTTGTTCGCCTTGGGCACCCAGAGTCAATGCGCCCCAGGTGTACAGGGTGGGAGTGTAGTGCTTTGAGCGCGATTGCATCCAGGCGACGCCAGAGGGATTATCTACAGGCGGGTCGGTGTCGGGCAGCACCGCCACTCGCGTGAAGCCCCCAGCGCTTGCTGCCGCCATCAGCGATGCCAACGTCTCGCGAGACTCAAAGCCCGGTTCTCCCGAATGGCTATAGAGATCAATTAGCCCGGTGCCTAAAATCAGCCCTGATCCGTCCTGAACGTGGGTATCGGCAGGCAAATCTGACTGAGGGATAGCATCGGCAACGGCAGCGATCGCCCCATCGACAACCCAAACATCAGTGGTGCGATCGCCCTCGGCCACCGGATCGAGAATTCGGATTCGCTGAAACAGTTCGCTTGTCATCGCCTCTCAATATCCATTTCAGCGGTTCTCGTCAAGAGCTGACTTCGCTGGCAGTCGAACTGACCGGAGGCTGCACGCCCCCCATGCGAATCTCGGAAGAAAACGTCGCCATGCTGAACCCACCCGCAGATTTTAGCGTGCTGGTACGCAGCCGCAAGTTAGGGCTGGCAAACCAGAGACGCTCTTCAGCAGAAAAAGTTTCAGACCCCGTAATCAGCGTCAGGGCATCATCTTCGCCCAAGACATATCGACCTGGCTCAGAAGCGGGTGCCGCAGTGCCCGCATCCCAGAGCAGCTTGCCCTCGCGATCGCTCTCTTGGTTGGTGATAGGCACCAAAAGCGTTGTGCCAGCCCGCTTCTGTTCGCCACGCTCCGGTATGCTATCCCAAGTGATCCGCATGCCGCACAAAGACTGTGCCGGGTCGATCTTGTACCGCTGACAGAGCTTTACTACAGCCAGATCGTCTTTAGGCAGCATTTCCACCACAATGTTGGATCTGCTACTCCCGGTTTGCTGGGTAGCAAATTGGTGGCTCGTGCGTTGAGAGACCCATTTGCCCGCACTTTGCTGTAAAAACTCTGTTATGTCCATGAGAGACCGTGATTGAGTGAAGCTGGGGCGAAACCGGGATTTGTCTAGCAAGATCTGCGATCGCGCTCCCTCTTTTCATCTTAAAGCCTAAGGATGCCTGCGGGATCGGCGCTGTTTCTTGTAAGCCGCTTTAGCCTCAAGGCTTGATTTTTGCCAGGATGCAGCTTGCAGACAGCACCCGCAACTGATGATCGCGGCTAACTGTGCAGGGCTTGACCATTTTTTTGAGGGCAGGCGTTCCCTGGGCGAGCTGGCTTTGGGCTTGGGCGATCGCTTCTGGATACTGAACCAGCCAGCTCGTGAGGAGCGCTGAGGCATCAAAGCTTTGCTGATCCAACACCCAAAAATCGATGCCGTAGGTGCGAATAAAATCAGCCAGCACAGAAGGCTCTAACGCATACTGAGCTTGAATCGTATCCGCCACGCGCTGCCGGAACTGACTGCCATAACCCACCTGATAGGGCAGGGCATATTCTCGACCCACCAGCAGCGATCGCTGGGCAAAGGTCGGGATGTTATCGGCCTCCCGCACCAAAGCCGCAATCAAACTCTCTTGGGGCTGCTGGGCAAAAAATTGGTAAAGCTGCGGATTTTCCCCCACCCAATAGCTGTTGAGCGCCTGACGGTTGCCATAGCCGGGGTAAAGCAGCAGCGCCCCAAGCAAAGCCGCAGTGATGACCCAGACTGCGGCTGGATAAAAGATCTGCGATCGCGCCTGTTGCTCTAGCCGCTGCCAAGCCGCCTGAAGCAGGATCGTGATCACGATCGCCGCTGCAAACACCAAAACGAACCGCAGCGTATATTCGGCATAGCGACTGGGCAAATAGAGCCGAAACAGCAGCAGATGCGCTGCAAAAAATAGAGCCAATGCGGCGATCGTCACCTGAAGCAAGACCACAATCTTGGGACTGACCTGCTGCACCAAAGGAAACTGCGCCGATCGCCGCCTTGCCCCCAGCAAGAGCAAGGGTAAAAAAGCGCCGATCGCCAGCAGCCAGGGTCTAAAGTTGGGAAACAAGCCGCTGCGCTCTGCTACCAACCAAAAGTTCAGCGGGTCATCACTAAAGAAGCGGCTGCGTCCCAAAGCCGAGAACTCAGGCAACTGTCGCGCCTCAGCCGCCGAAATCACTGCCCCGTAGGGCGAAGACGAGAGGGCGATGGGCAACAGCACCAAAAAGGCTACACCCAGGCAAGCGCCGCAAAACAGATAATCTTGCCGATCGCGCGAGAACCTCAACCCTGACTGCCAGGTGACGACCTGAAGCGCTGCAATGGCAGCAAACACCAGCACATACTGCGGATAAAACAGCCCTTCTAGCCCAATAACCGCCAGACAGGGAAGGAGCGATCGTCGCCAAAAGGGTTTAGCATCGCGCCGTAGCAGATAGTAGAGAAAGGCCAGGAACAGCGGCGGCAAAAAGGCTCTGGGCGTCGCAGAAACTACATCATCATGCGTCCACAGCACCTGACTGGTGAGCGCAGAGGCGACAAAGCCTGTAAAGGGCACAGGCAAAAGCTGCATAGATACCCCAAAGGCATAGCCTGCGGCCACAAGGCTCAACCCTACAGGCAAAAGCTTGCTCAGCAGCAGCGGAGCTAGCCCGATCGCTGCAAAGCCTCGATAAAACAGCCGATAGCCCCAAGGTGCCAGCGACTGGAAGTAGTCGGCTATTAGATCTTGGGGAAACAGACTGGGATCGCTAAATCGCAGCATCCAAAACACATGCTGCCGCACGTCATCTTGCACCACATACTCACCGCTAAAAGCCCGTTGAAGAATCAACAGGCTGCTCACGGCCGCCAAGGTCAGGCTCAGGCTGAACCAAAATATGGTGTGCGATCGCGTAGTTTTGAACAAGGATATCAGCATGGCAAGAGGCAGGGGGTAGTGCTTCAAATGTGTGTTGATTTTTTTGAAAGGTGCGCTCCGCGCACCTTTCAAAAAAATCAACAACATGTCTAGAACATCACCAGGCCGGGAAGAACGAGAGCCGAGCAATGGAGACGAGAATCAAGGCGAAAGCAATGAAACCAATATGCAAAATTGATCTCTGGAAGACCCGATCTCTGGAATACTATAGACTCTTGTGAAAAGGCTGGGTGCGTTCGGGAGTCTGTTTCAGACGGCAGAAATATGGATCGGCAAGAACGAAAATTTGTCCATGACCCGCAACAGTGGCTACGAGCAGGTGCGATCGCCCTCCTGATATTGGGCATATTTTTCCGGTTTTATCAGCTCGACGAAAAAGTCTACTGGCTCGATGAAGCCCGCACCTCACTACGGATGTCAGGGCATACTAAAGCCGAGTTTATCCAAGAAGTTTACACGGGTCAGGTGATTAGCCTAGACACCTTGCAGCAGTATCAGCGACCCGGTGAGGCCATCTGGGGCGACACCTTCAATGCGCTGCGGGGTAACGCCGAGCATACGCCTCTCTACTTTGTCCTGGCGCGGCTCTGGACAGAAGCCTGGGGCTATTCTGTCACGACGATTCGCAGCCTTTCAGCCGTTATCAGCCTGCTGGTGTTTCCCTGCCTGTTTTGGTTTTGCCAAGAGCTGTTTCACAAGCAGGAGAAAACGTCTCAGGCTATTGCTTGGGTGGCGCTGTCGCTGGTTGCCATATCGCCGCTGCATGTGCTCTACGCCCAAGAAGCGCGTCCCTATAGCCTCTGGACGGTCATGACCCTGCTCTCGAGTGCCATGCTGCTGCGATCTTTGCGATCGCCTGGTCGTACCTGGATTGCCTATGGCGTGACGATCGCCCTTGGACTCTATACCCAGCTTTTGTTTGCGCTTGTGATTCTGGCTCACGGGCTATATGTGGCGATCGTCGCTAGGCGACAAGTCATCTCCTATGGTCTGGCAACTTTAGGAGGCGTGCTGGCGTTTGCCCCTTGGCTGGTGCTGCTGCTCAGCCAGATTGAGCAGGTCAATGCGGCTACGGTAGCCACCACGCGCCAGTACCCGCTGAGCTATCTGCTCGACCAGTGGTTTCTCAATATCAATCGAGTCTTCATTAACGGCGAACTCAATTCCTTCAATCTGCTCCTGGTGATCTTGACGGGCATCACCCTCTATTGGCTCTGGCGCAAAACTCAGCCGCAGATCTGGGTGCTGATCGTTTGCCTGATCGCTGTGCCGTTTTTGGCCTTGGCGCTACCCGATGTTTTTGCAGGCGGAGAGCGATCGCTGCGGCTGCGCTATCTCATTCCCTGCTACTTGGGTATTCAAATTACATTTGCCTACTTCTTCACAACCCAGGCTCTGTGGGCAAAGCGCTGGGGACAAAAGTTTTGGCGGCTTGTACTGATTCTGCTGCTGGCTAGCGGCATTCTAGCCTGTGCGGTCAACACCCAAACTCAGGTGGGCTGGACAAAGAGCATTCGCAAAAGCGGCTACTACCCTATAGCTGCAAGCTGGATCAACTATGCCGATCGCCCTTTGGTGATTAGTGATGAGCAGAGTGAAGATCTCTTGTCCTTTAGCTATGAGCTAAAGCCAGAGGTGAAGTTTCAGCTTGTCACTCAACCTCGACGGCTCAAAATTGCCGAGGGCTACGGCACTGTGTTTTTGCTTAACCCTTCTGCCCGTCTCAAAAACCTGCTCGAAAGACGCGACTACCGCCTGCTGCTGCTTTGCCAAGATGACGATGACTATCCGGGTGATCCAGTCGATCGCCTCTGGCTACTGAAAGCCAAGGAGTCTTGAGCAGCACAACAGAAGCCGCAGGTGACGCAGATCTGGAAATAATTGGAAGAATATCCTGACCCTTAGAAGGGCAGCGATATGATTGCAGCGAAAGACGAACAGCAGTTTTGGATTTTGGATGGCTGATTTTTGTCTTGTTCTGGTTATTTTCTGGCTATGACAACGCGCTAAGGGTCAGTCCAGTGGTCAGTCCAGTTTTAGGTGGGGTTGTCCCCTAAATTAAGACGAGACAGAACACGAGTGACCTCACAATCTAGGGGCATCGCTGAATCGAGACATAAATTTTTGAAGGCGCAAAGTGACGCTCTCAAGAAAAATCATCCTTGATTTCGCAGCGCCTAAACTTAGGTCGGTCATTGGATTGATGCTTTCAAATAGGTTTTATCGATATAAATAGTGATAAGACTCTTAAAATCAGCCTCAGATCCAAAGTTGAGCGACCCAGCTGCTTTCCTGACTGCTAAAGACACATCACTGTAAGGACAAAAAGCATGGCTAAGAATTTGCTAGAACAACTGCGGGAAATGACGGTCGTAGTCGCCGATACAGGTGATATTCAGGCGATCAAAAAATTTACGCCTCGCGATGCGACAACCAATCCATCTCTAATTACCGCAGCGGCTCAAATGCCTGAATATCAGGAGATTGTGGATGAAACCCTGAAGCAGGCCAGAGTCGATGCAGGTGCCGATGCTTCAGACAAGGATGTAGCCAAGCTGGCGTTCGATCGCCTAGCGGTTTCCTTCGGCAAAAAGATTTTAGAAATCGTGCCCAAGCGAGTTTCTACCGAGGTCGATGCTCGTCTTTCCTATGACACCGAAGCCACCATTGAGAAAGGGCGCTACCTCATCTCTGAATATGAAAAATCTGGAATTTCTCGTGAGCGAATTTTGATCAAGATCGCCTCGACTTGGGAAGGGATCAAAGCCGCTGAAGTCTTGGAGAAAGAAGGCATTCACTGCAACCTCACCCTGCTGTTTGGTCTGCATCAGGCGATCGCCTGTGCCGAAGCGGGCGCAACGCTGATTTCACCCTTTGTCGGTCGGATTCTGGACTGGTACAAAAAGGATACTGGGCGCGACTATACCCCTCAGGAAGATCCTGGCGTTCAGTCTGTGACGACCATCTACAACTACTACAAAAAGTTTGGCTACGGCACCGAAGTCATGGGAGCCAGCTTCCGCAACCTTGGCGAAATCACTGAGCTGGCTGGATGCGATTTACTCACGATTTCTCCGGCACTTTTGGCAGAATTGCATGCTACTGAAGCAGAACTGCCCCGCAAACTCGATCCGGCGGCGGCAGCTAGCCTAGACATTGAGAAGCTGTCGATCGACAAAGACACGTTTGACAAGATGCATGCCGCAGACCGGATGGCTTCTGAGAAGCTGGCAGAAGGCATTGCTGGGTTTACCAAAGCGCTAGAGGCGCTAGAAGCTCTGTTGGCCGATCGCCTTTCTAAACTAGAGGGGGAAGAACACCGCAGCCATGTGGCCGAAGATATGTTTCATCTCTATGACTTAGATGGGGATGGCTTTATCACCCGCGAAGAATGGATGGGTACAGATGCGGTGTTTGATGCGCTAGACACAAACAAAGATGGCAAGATTACGCCCGAAGAAATGGGCGCAGGGTTGGGGGCTGTCTTGCATCTGGTGCAGGCTGGCTAAGAGTAGCGCTTAGATTCGTTCTTACTTAGGACGTTTTTGGTGGCGCTTCGCGCCACCAAAAACGTCCCCCATCCTCACCTCGCTGTCTACAGCTATATCTACATGACCCCCAAAGAACTGAAAGATCCCTCGTTTTTAACCCATCACCAATCGATCGCTTCATTAGTAGGGCAGCTGCATGAGTACTTCAAAAACGCTTGCTCTCAACATGAAATTGAGCGAAGCCATGCCTCTAGCCAGCTTCATGCCAATCAAGAGGATCAGCAAGCGCAAGAGTTAATTGCTGCGCTGCGTAAGATGGATGCCAAGATCTCGCTGTTTGCGGTCGTGGGTGATGCCTTATCGATCGCCAATCGAGTTTTGCACAGCCCTTCTACCGTGGCTGAGCTAGGTTCCGACAACGAAATTTACAGAATGCATTACGATGTAGCCCAGCCGCATTCTGACCCACAAGACTCAGCCCAGCCACATTCTGACCAATAAAACTCTGGAGAGGAAATCTCTGTAAAGCAAAGCCATGAGCTTACATATTTACTTTTTGAGGCACGGTGAAACAGTTGCCAGTCGCTCGGGGGGCTACTGTGGCGAGTTGGATATTGAGCTAACTGCGATTGGCAAAGAAATGGCGGCAGCTTTTGCCGCAGCCTATCGCACGTTTCCTTGGACTGCTGTGTACTGTAGCCCCAAGCGACGGGCGCTCGATACTGCCACCCCGATTTGTCAGGCGATCGGCATGGAAATGCAGGTGCGAGAGGGACTGAAGGAAATTGCCTACGGTCAATGGGAGGGCATGACCCCCGAAGAGGTCAGCTTGAGCTATCACGATGACTTCATTCGCTATCTGGCCGATCCTGGCTGGAATGCGCCTACCGGAGGCGAACGAGCCGTAGACATCGCCCGACGCAGCCATGTGGTTTTAGAAGAAATTGAGCAGAAGTACCCCTCCGGCAATGTGCTGGTTGTATCTCACAAGGCGACGATTCGGATCATGCTGTGCGGGCTGCTGGGCATTGATGTGGGGCGCTACCGCGATCGCTTGAGTGCGCCTGTGGCTTCAGTCAGCGCCGTCGAGTTTGGCAATCATGGGCCACTGCTGCATATGTTGGGCGATCGCGCTCATTTTCCTGAGCATCTACGCGGTCTACCGGGAAGCTAGGCATTGCAAAATTTGCTTTCAGAGGCAAAAATATCCCTCAGATCTGCAAATTCTGGGAGGAAGGGGAGAGTCTGGGATTTCCTGAAACTGGCGCTGCTCATCCGCTATTGTGCCTGGAAAGGCTTCCTGGAGGGCTGTCGAAGCGTTATAGTTTGTCAAGAGCAATTCGTAACCCCTAACTTTAGTTCACACCTTGACGCATCCATGACTGATTTATCTTTAACGACTGCTGCTCCTCGTCCTCGATGGCATGTGATTTTTTTCACGGTCGTCCTTCATCTGGCAGCGCTACTCGCTTTTGTACCTGGCTACTTTAGCTGGGCAGCCGTGGGTGTAGCCCTCTTTCTGCATTGGTTGACCATTGGGTTGGGTATCTCTCTGGGATTCCACCGCTTAGTCAGTCACCGCAGCTTCAAAGTCCCCCAATGGCTCGAGTACTTTTTGGTGCTGTGTGGCACTTTGTCGGGTCAAGGCGGCGTACTGGGCTGGGTCGGATATCATCGGGCACACCATCTCTACACGGACAAAGCTGCTGATCCCCATAATTCCAATGAGGGGCTGTGGTGGAGCCACATTAGTTGGCTGATGCACAGTGTTCCAACCCGCAGCGAACTCCCTCGACTGACCAAAGACATTGCAAACGATCGCTTTTATCAGTTCTGTCATCACCAGTACATTCCACTCCAAGGGGCACTGGCAGTGCTGCTGTATCTAATTGGCGGTATGCCTTTTTTGGTTTGGGGGGTGTTTGTCCGCCTCTTTTTGGGGTTTCACTGCACCTGCTTTGTTAATAGCGTTTGTCATAAGTTTGGCTACCGCTCTCACGAAACGAACGATCGCTCGACCAACTGCTGGTGGGTTTCACTGCTCACTTACGGCGAAGGCTGGCACAACAACCATCATGCCGCTCAGTCTTCAGCGCGATTTGGATTTCAGTGGTGGGAGGTGGATGTCAATTGGTGGACGATTCGCCTGCTACAGGCTGTGGGTTTAGCGACTCACGTTAAGCAGGCTAAAGCCAACTAGAGCGTAATTCTTTTTAAGCGTTATTTCTTTAATCAGTCCAGATTTTGGGCTGATTTTTTTAGACTTAAAATCATCAGGTTTCGGGCATTTTTGTAGAGCGTGCCTACAAAAATGCCCGAAGCGACTATGCAATTCAGGCGATCGCAGCCATTACCGATTAGATGCAAGACTGTCCGTTAACCGTCTCAACTGCGTGGTTACTGCCGTCCCTATATTTTTGAGAAAGGATTGATTTTTTGCAAGGCGATGTATCCAAATGTAGTCTTCCCCTTCTGGTGAACATTTCTTCTGAATGAGTGCATTTGAGTAATAAAGATTCTCTCCAGAGCGATCGGTACGATATCCAGACGATGTCCACTCACCATAGGGATCATTAACAAAAAAGCCGTAGGGATCGTATCCCCGCACGACAATAATATGTCCAAAGCTGGTGAAATAGCCGTGAATAATGCAGGGACGACCCTCGGCGATCGCTTTGCGCAGATCAGAAAGCTTGCCGCGACGGGTGAAGTCATTGAT
This sequence comes from Coleofasciculaceae cyanobacterium, assembly GCA_036703255.1. Lineage (GTDB taxonomy): Bacteria > Cyanobacteriota > Cyanobacteriia > Elainellales > Elainellaceae > Drouetiella. Next base: position 9,673 of record DATNPL010000187.1, on the reverse strand, counting down.
TAGACCATAAGAGCGAGACATCAGCGCTAAATCATTGGCATCCCAGCGGCTAAGATTGTTGTTCTGCATGTACAAATACAGTTCGTCTTCCCATTGCTTGACATCAATTCTTTGCTTGATCTGAAAATAGGCCATCGCCATCGCAAATGAGGTGACGTTGCAGGCACCTGTTGGATTAAAGGCATTATCGAGCTGGCTTTTGTGAGGTATATTTAACCGCTTAGTGGTTGGGATTCCCCCTGGGTTAATGGGGGGTTGAGGAATCGGAATAATTTGGGGCTGCTGATTGATAAACTGCGTTTGAGAAAGGAGAATATACCAGGTGTTGCGCGGCGGATCTCCCAAAAATTTATCAAACAGGGCGACTTTGAGATACTTTCCTTCGATCGCCCAAGATTGCAGTTCAAATACCGTATTTGCTGTAACGGCTATTTCATCGGTTCGCTGTAGGCCAGCTCCAGAAACTGGCTTAGAGTCAGGGGTTTGCTTGAAAACCGTGTTTTGAGTCACTCTAATACTTGAAAGCCGGATGAGCTGCACATCAGGTATGTATGCATACCAGGTATTGCGGGGTGGAGACCCTAAGAATTTTCCAAGCAGTGCAATGCTGAGATGACTTTGATTCACCAGTTTCCAGGAATGAATACTGAAAGTTCTGCCAGCTAAAACGGTAATTTTGTCATTGGGTGATATTTGTGCAGCATTTTCGGTGGTTTGCTTGAAAACCGTGTCTTTAATGACTTTGATCTGCATGAGCAATAGATCTAAATGATCTGAATGAGTATAGAGATGCTGGCAACATTCTAGTCCTGATGTTCCTTTTCTAAAAGGTGCTCGCAGCCATCCTTTCAGAAACTCAATGCCCCATTCAGCTTGAAATAAGATTCCGTATAGCATTCCTCAAGGCAGAAACCTTCTGTCTCGATCTCCCTAAAAAGATGAAATGGAGTCTCTCTTGTGATTGATGGAGACCGCTAATTCGCAACCTAAGATTGGTAGTGTAAATCACAAATTCACTCCATCTCTGCATTCGCTCCTGTTTGCAATTTGGAAGGAGGAAATCATGGTATTAGGACATCACAAGCGCGCAGTCGGCATATTCTCAAGCCATCAAGCCGCCGAAAAGGCTTTGCGGGAATTGAGAGACAGCGGCTTTCAGATGGATCGTGTTTCAGTCGTGGGTCGTGATATCGATCGCCATAGCGAATTGGCTGGAGCCGAAGCCAGCGATCGCCTTTCCGATGCAGGCAGACGGGCAGCACATGATTCCGAAGCCAAGACAGGCGCGAAGACGGGTGCAGTGGCAGGTGGAACTTTAGGTGGACTGACCGGATTACTAGTTGGCTTGGGTGCCTTAGCTATTCCAGGTATCGGCCCTGTCATGTTGGGTGGTGCAGCCGCAACTGCATTGGCGACTACGATCTCAGGGGGCGCTATTGGAGCCGCCGCAGGTGGTTTGGTTGGTGGATTGGTCGGATTGGGAATCCCTGAGGATCGGGCAAAAGTTTATAGCGATCGCGTCTCCAAAGGCGACTATTTGGTCATGGTTGAAGGCTCTGATGAAGAAATTCACCGTGCCGAACAAATTCTCAACCACGGCGGCATTCAAGACTGGGGCATCTACAACAATACGTCCGTCAGAAATGATGCCGACTACCCTGCTGGCACTCTCTACAACGACGGCACCCCTTATGCGGGAGGCGCTCCCGTCCCCGGTAGCCATGATCCTGCGGTACACCCTGCTGGCACTCTTTACCCTGAAGGCACTGTCCCTCCCAACGTTCGCAATCCTCTCTAAGGTCTGTACTTTGCACATCGCTTAATCAGTGCAGTTAAAACCCTCAGAATTCTTTAGACGTTTATCTTTCTGGAAAGTCAGCTATGCCAATCTTTCTAGAAAGATAAATGGTCTGAGGTTCTCAATTTTTTGCCTGAATCTATATGGAGAACAAAAACAATGAATAAGGCCGTCCTCTTTCTATTAAGCGGTTGTTTAATGGTTGCTGTCTCAGCATGTACCACCGCTAAGACCACTTCAGATGCGCCTAACTCTACGGAAAATAATGGGCAAGTTCCAACTGAGCAAGGTGCTCAAACAGCCCAAGATGATGCTCAAAACGACGTTCGCCAAAAGCAGCTCGAATCAGATATTCGCGCTCGTGAGCAGCGGAATGATGCGACTGGAGGCGATGCCGATCGCGCAGAAGGCGATCTCCAAAGCGAGGTTCGCAGCAAGCTTGAGGCCAATCTTCCTAATAGCAAGCTAGCTGTAGATGCCGAAGATGGGGTTGTGAAAATCTCTGGAACTGTTCAAAATCAAGAGCAGCTTGACAAGATCGAGCCACTGGCAAAGGAAATCAAAGGAGTGCAGAGTGTTGCAGTTGAAGCTACAGTGGCTCCTGCTCAATAGAGCTTTTGGAGCAGTCTCACAAAACAGATTGCAACTTTGCCTCTAGCCATTCACGAGTAAATTTTCTTATGCAGTACTTAAGAGAATTTGCTCGTTATTTATTTGTGCTTCGCTAAAGAAAAAGCAGAACCTAACGGTTCTGCTTTTTCTTTAGGTCTTACTTTTTCTCACAATCACTTTTTGCTGTCGCTTTGTTCTGTAACTTTCGAGAGCACGGGCATGTCTTGAAAAGTCACGCCAAATAGCTTTTCCAAGATTTCCAGCGGATTTTTGTGAGGCAAGCCCATCTCTACATGCAGCTTGTGGGTGAGGGACTGCTGCTCTCGCGTCATGCGCTGACTGGTTTGAGAAGCAGAGCGAGCCAAATCGCGGAACGCCGTCATAATGACCGGGAAGGAATTTTGCAGCATCACGGCTGTCTCATCTGTTGAGAATTGTACGATCAGCCGTTTTGTTTTGCTATTAACCAAGCGGTGAATGGCAGTATCCGATCGCTCCTCAACAACCCACTTAGCATGAGGCATGGCCAGCTCGCTCAGGGCAGCAAATATCCGCAGCCGCTCTAGCACGACAGCACTCTGCTGAGGATCGGCTAGGTAATAGGTCGCTGTATTGGCTTTGGGCAGCTCCGTGAGAATAAACTTCTTGGGACGAGGGGTGGCTGATACCGCAGGAGTGGTTGGCGCATGGGTTGTGGGCGCGATCGCGGCACTGTCTGCCAAAGCCGTTAGCTGCGTGATGGTTTGCGCAGTTTCAGAAGATACTGACAGCGACTCGCGGCGCTGCACCCCAGATAGCAGCCCAGTCTCTTTTACCGGAAGGCTGAGAGTCTGATCGGAGATAGAAGGGAGCGCCTGTAATCGCGTTTGAATTTCGGCAGGTAGCTCAAGCGGCTCTACTTTCCAGCGATAGCGATCGAGCTTGCCGCCCTCATACATGCAGGTGGGATAGTGGTATCTCTCTGACCTGACCCATTCATAGGTGACAGGGTCGAGATAGTCGAGACAAAGGTGGATTTCAGGCACATCTTCCTGCCCTCGCTCAAAGGTGTACTCGGCAGGAGGTGGTTCAATTGAAGCTAGACGCACGACTTGAGTTTGCGCAGACTCTGAATCTACCAGCTTGAAAATATTGTGGGGCGGGGTAAAGACAATCCGTCCCTCTGCATCGGGGAAGTAGCTGAGGGAAACGCCGCTGGGTATATAGAAAAGTGCGCCAATGTAGCGATCGAGCTTGGGTTTGCGCCGTACCAAGTAGACAAAATACTGAGTAGGATGCGCTAAATTTAGCTTCTGAAAGGAGTAATCTTTTTTAAGGACTAGCCTTGTGCAGCGTTCTGCGGGCTTTCGGGTCAGAGAAACTTTGCCTTCGCGGGCTGCTAGTTCTGACCTGCTAAAGTCAATGACTTCGCGGGTTTGCTCGGCACTCAGCTGGGTGAGCAGCAGTTGACAGAGCGACTGCTTGGCTTGAGGGTCTAGCCGCAGAGCCATTTCAAATAGCTCTGCGTGGCGGATTGCTTGAGCCTCGGGCGATAGCTGCTTCAGGGCAGCAGAGTCAGATTCAGGATCGCTGACGCGGTTAAAAGGGGGGTAGTAAACCATGTGACAAGCTTGAGGTAGCGCTGTGTTAAAGGGAGAGCCGGATGAGAAGATTAGTGCTGAAGTTCTGTAAAACGAGTACTAATAAACGGTCTAGAGCGACCAGATAACGAGCGATCTAAAAAATTGCTTGAAGAGAGGTGCAGAGTCGATCCTAAGGGTGCAGTAGAGCTGTAACGCTCACTAGACCCATATTTGCACTAAAACCCTGATATGTAATGATGTGAGACGCTACCCTCGCAAAAACCTTATCTGTAGATATAGCTTGTTTAAACCTAGTGGCGATCGTGTAAGTACAACTTCGCCTAAAAGATAGATTAAAGCAGCGCATCAGACTTTGCAGCCCCGAATGTTCCTCTTTATGTAACTGGCACATTAGATCTTTAAGCAGCGTTACACAAACAATTCCCTCACGGTTTTCAGGAAGGCAACTAGGCTAAAACCCTCTCAGAGCAAGCTTTGAAAGAATATAGAAGCTCAAGCTCAAGCTCTAAAAAATGCAGATTGAGCCAGAGAATCCGACAGGATCATCTTCACTATTTGTAATATTCTGTCCGGCTAGGGCTATCGCTGAAGAGGCAGGATGACTAATTAGAATATTTTTTGGTAAGAGCGTTCTAATTAAGCTGGGCAAGCTGGCGATCGGTTTCACAGCCATTTCCTCTTGCATAATCCCCACCCCCTCATCCACCCAACTCATCTGAAAATCGCGGTAAGGGAGATCTACCCCCCTCATATTGACTCTTATCTTGAGAGTTTGTGACGCGCGTCACAAAGCCTGGATGGCCTGACAGAATTCAAGATTTCACCCGACTAGATCAGCTCAATAAAGTACGGATCTCTTGTTCCAGCCCTGTAGATCTGAATATACGGTCGAAGTCGTTTCACTCGTAATCAACCAGGGGCAGCATTACCGTGAACCTCCGCAGAATACCAGGAAGCATCACATGGATCTAACGCTCAAGGGAATCCCAGAAGAGCAAGCGTTGATATACCTGCGCTTTGTGATTGATCACGTTTCGTCAGCAACGTGCCTGTATGATGCGCAGGGAAATGCTCTCTACGCCAATGAAAAGTTTGTAGGGCTAACCCAGCAATTGCTGCCAAAGGTCAGCTTTCTAGAGTATTTCTCTGCCTGGATACCCCCTAAAACTCTAGAACATTACTGGGGTGCTGCCCTGCGGGGTGAGCCAGCGGCGTTTGCCCTTCAGCCTGCCCCCACGAAGCAGCAGGTTTGCTGCTCCCTACAGGCTCCTATTCCGGGGGGTGCGGTCATCCTCACAGTCGAGCCGATCGCCCAGGGCAACTTGTCCCAGCCCGAAGATTCGCATGAGGCAAATTTTGCTCAACTCTTTAATACGCCGAGTTTGGCGATCGCTCTGATGAACTGTAAAGGGCAGGGCTTTCGCTTCAACGATCGCTTTTGTGAAACCTTCTATGGTGCGGCTGCATCTCCATCCGCCTCGCTAGATGACTTGGTGCATTCCGAAGACCAGGATCTAGACGCCGACTTGCGGCAGCGGCTCGTGGCGGGCGAGATTCCTCACTACACGATCGAGCAGAGGTTTATTGCTGCCAATCAAGATGTGATCTGGATGAATAAAACGGTGCTGATCACCCCTGCGCCCTTTAGTTTGACGGCTGAAAGCCAATACTTAACGGTGCTGCTGGAAGACATCACCGAAACCAAAAAGGTCTACCATGCTCTGGCTTGGTCTGAAGGGAAATGGCATGAATTTGTCTCGACTAGCTCAAACCTTTATCTAGAGTGCGGCTTGGCTGGGCAGATTGTCTATGCTAGCTCTATGATTAAGCCTATTTTGGGTTACAGCGCTGATGAAGTGCTGGACAGCTATCTGTCCGATCTGATTCATCCAGAAGATCTGAATCAGTTTGACCAGGCACTTAGATCATGGACAAATCGTTTGGAAACGGGCAAGCCTGGAATTGAGTGCCGCTGGCAGCATAAAACAGGCGAGTGGGTTTATCTCTATTTGCAGGGCAAGCGGTTTGCGCCTACGGTCGATAGCAGCACGCTGTTGATTCAAGCTTACAATGTGACCGATCGCCGCATCTTGGAAGAGGATCTGACGCGGTTTAAAGCGCTAACGCTGAATATACCAGGGGCAACTTTCCGCTGTAGTGCGGACTATTCTATGGGATTTTTGAGCCATAGGATTGAAGAAATTACGGGCTATCCAGCGACAGACTTTATTAACGATCGCGTGCGTTCTTACTTAAGCATTGTCTACCCACCCGATCGCCAAAAGCTGCTTTCTAAAATTAGGATGAGATCTGCCTCATACTCGGTAGAGTATCGAATTGTGCGTGCAAATGGATCGCTACGGCAAGTGTGTGAGCGGGGTCAACGCACCTTTGATCGCAATGGTAATTTGCTTTGGATGGATGGCATTATTTCTGATGCCGATCGCCAATCTCAAAATCTTCAAAGCGGTACGTCAGAAAAAATGATGCAGTCGCTTCCCAATCGTGCATCTGAATACATCAATTTGAATGAAGAGCGGATCATGCGAGATTCTCTTCCTCAAATTAAAGCTACACATACCTCTCAAAATTTAAGCGGCTGGGAATCTCATTAAAGCTCTGGGTTGGACTAGAGCAGGCTGGGGTTTTAAAGGCTGGGTGATGTCAGGAGTTGGTTCATCAGCAGATCTGTTATCAAAAAAAATGCGTTAGGGGTGAAGGGGGGTGCCCCTCCACCCCTAACCCCCTGATTTTCTAGTTTAATTACGCCTAACTACTTAATCTCAACACCTGTATGATGGGCGATCTATTTTCCGCAATTGGCGGAACATCTGATGCTGTGCTTGATTTCATCGCGACTCAGCTCCTAGACCCGATCGCAGTCTACAGCGAGGCTGGTGAAGTGGTGTATACTAGCCCAGATTTTCTGAACGCGTTGCAGCTACTAGACAGCTCCGATTTTTTTGCTGATTTTGCCGACAAAACTCCAGTCAACCTGGTGGAATTGTGGCAGCGGGCAATGGCAGGGGATCTAGCCGCATTTTATCTACAGGCAAAAAACCTACACTGCTCCCTGCATTTTTCTCAAAGACTACAGTTAATGTTTGTTCGAGTCAAGCCGCTCAGCGCTGGGGAAATCAGCGATCGCCAAGACCTCCCCTATACAGGCATTGAGGCAAAGTGGGCAGCCTTTGCCCGCCATAGCCTTAACCTGTTTTTGGAGGCTGATGAAACTGGGAAAATTACCTACTCAACTCCGGCAATTGAACAGGTACTAGGTTACACCATTGAACAAGCGCTGAGCTTTCATCTGCTTGACTTAATTCATCCACAAGATGTCAACGCTTTTGATCTGATCTATCGCCTTTGGATGAATGGAATTGAGCCTGCAAAAAACGGCATTGAATGTCGTTGGAAAACCGCTGCCAATGATTGGGTTTACGTTTACGTTCAGCGACTCCGGGTGAATGTAGAATCGGGTAAGCGTCATCTGATTTTGACGGCCTATAACATTACCGATCGCAAGCTTTTGGAAGCAGATTTGCAAGCTAGTGAACAAAAGTTTCGATCGCTCGTTCTCAATATGCCTGGAGCAGCTTTTCGCTGTGATGGTTCCTATACGATGGGCTACATCAGTGATGGAATTCAGCAGGTAACGGGCTATCCGGCGAGTGATTTTATTAATGATCGGGTGCGGTCATTCCTCAGTATTGTGCTGCCAGCGGATATTGATCTCATCGAAGCCTCAATTGAAGCAGCAATGCAGGATAATCATGCCAATACCTTAGAGTATCGAATTATTCATGCTGATGGCAGCATCCGCTGGATGTCAGAGCATCGGCAGGGCGTGTTTCATAACGGCAATTTGCTCTGGTTTGATGGCATTTTGTTGGATATTAGCGATCGCAAACGAGCTGAAGCCCAGCTTCGTCAGAGTATTGCTATTAATCATGCCGTGATTAGCACAATTCCGGGTCTGGTTATGCGATTGTCAAGCGATGGACAAATTTTAAGTATCTACTCAGACGAATCAACAGATGCAATCGCGCCTTTTCAAGATATCCTTCAAGATAAAATCGGGCACCACTTGGCTGAACTGCTGCCGTACCCATTAGGTGAACAATGTATGACTTACATTGAACGCGCGCTAAAGACGGGAGAGATACAGGTTGAGTTCAGAGTGCCCAAGAGCGATCGCATGGGAGAAGCGCGAATTACGGTGATCGGAAAAAATGAGGTGTTGGCGATCGTGCGCGAAATCACAGCCCATCGTCGGGTTCGACGGTAAAGATGGGCGAATTCTTGTCTGCTCATAACCTGCCCCCCTAGAAAACCGATGCGATTGAACCTGTGGAACTTATGGCAGAATAAAGCCGTGTCAGGTTATTAGGTTGAGCCAACAAGGTTCTCCAGCCTGGAGGAAGTACCGACTACTAAGGAGCGGATGTTCTGATGCTATCTACAAGTTCTATTTCAAGAATTGCGCTAACCACCATTAATGGCGAACCGGCTGTACCGCTGACTCAGATGCCCAAGAGCTGGCAGCGAATTGCAGAAGGCACTTGGATGACCGAACCTCGCGTCTATACTGCGATGGCTCAGGTGTTTTTAGCCAAAAATCAGGGCGGGCATATTTTATTTCTAGAGCGTCCTGAGACTCAGCACCTCAAGTCGGCCTATTGCGAAGGCAACGGCAACCTAGCCTGGGAAGCCGTGACTCACTATGGCGAGATGTTTCTGCCTGAACAGTATCCCGATTTGCATCAGATCCGCCGCCAACTCCAGGCGCAGGAGTTTCAGCAAAGCAATCGTATGGCGCTGATTAACATCGTCAGCGATCTGTTTGAGGAGTTGGGCTATGATGTGCCCGCTACTTTCTACTGGACGTTTTTGCATCCTCTAGAGCGATCGGATTTGTTTGAAATTCGCTCTTTCCGCTTCAGTGAGCAAGATTTGGTGATCGCCCGCCAGTTTGATGCCATCTTGCATGGCGGCTATGTATCCATGCTGCGCCGACTCATTGACAGTATCTCCAGCCGTCACGGCTACTTTATGGAGCATGGCTGCGGCTGTGATAGCCATCTGGCCAAACTTCAGCCTTCTGACTCCCAGTTTGACTATGCCATTCCGGCAGAGGCACGTCGCAAAACGCTTCGAGCGTTCTTCTGGAGCATCATGGAGGAGTATATGCTGTTTGAACAGCGATCGGCCACACGGCTGGTTTATGCAGACAATCTGACGCTATAAACAGTTCGTGTTGCGTGAGCTTTTCTCACGCAACAGCAAGCCTTTGTCCTTTAAGGACTGTCAACAGGATGACGCAGCGGGTGGGGGAATCGAACCCCCATCCTTAGCTTATGTCAAGCCAGCACCTCACCTGATTTATCGAGATCCAACGCCCGCACGGGTTACGCGATCGCCAAACCATCCTACAATTAATTCCACTAAAATTATCTTCCCCGTATTCTCTATCCACTCGTCAATTAATCCGATCGCTGCCATCGCCTTCTGTTGAAAACCATCGCTGTAGGGTTGAGCTATTAGACTTGTCCGAGAATTTACAGCGCATACTGTGCCTGGGTTTGGGAGTTTTTCGACTCACTGCGGTCAACGCCAGACCCTACGATAAAATCAGGGTTATAGGGAATTACTGTTAGGAATTCCCTCAAAAATACAGTTT
>DATNPL010000168.1:0-36708 GCA_036703255.1 Coleofasciculaceae cyanobacterium | reverse complement strand
TTTTGGTGGGGCGCGAAGCGCCCCACCAAAATGTCCCAAGTAAAGTGGCTATGAACAATCAGTACAAAAATCAGGGTGGGAAAATTCCGTGCAGGAGCGTGCTTTTTGGTTAGCTTGGTCACAAGTTGCAGGGGTTGGAGCCATCTTGATTCGCCGCCTGTCCGATCGCTTTGGTAGTTTGGAAAAAGCCTGGGAAGCGCAACCGCATGAACTCATTACAGTAGATGGCTTGGGTCTGCAAACGGCTTCAGCCATCGCGATCGATCGCCGCCAGATCAACCCTGAGAAGCTTTTACATCAGCATGAGCAGGACAATCCCTGTTTCTGGACTCCTGCCGAAGCAGAGTATCCGCGTCTGCTGCTGGAAATTCCTGATCCTCCACCTGTTTTGTATTATCAAGGCGTCGTTGAACCCCTAGAGAACCGGGGCGCTATTCCTGCGATCGCCATTGTGGGCACCCGCGATCCTTCAGATTACGGCAGGCGATGGACGCGCAAACTCAGCGTGGCGCTGGCGCAGGCGGGCTTTCTAGTTGTGTCGGGGTTGGCGGATGGCATTGATACAGAAGCCCATACGAGCTGCCTGAATGCAGGAGGACGAACGATCGCCGTCATGGGAACCGGGGTAGATGTGGTTTATCCCTTCTCTAACCGTAATCTGGCACAGCGCATCGCCCAACAGGGGCTGCTCTTGAGCGAATATCCTGCCGGAACGCAGCCCGATCGCGTCAACTTTCCCCGGCGCAACCGCATCATTGCCGGACTTTCGCGCGCCACTCTCGTCCTTGAAGCGCCTCAAAAATCAGGAGCCTTGATTACGGCTCGTTTGGCCAATGACTACAGCAGAGATGTGTATGTATTACCCGGATCACTCGATAATAAACGCTGTCGCGGCTGCCTGGACTTGCTTTATCAGGGTGCCCATGCCATTTTGAGTGAGGCTCACCTGTTGGAACTGCTAGAGGCTTTACCTCGCCTGGCCTCTGCTCCACCGCAACAGCTTTCGCTGCTAGAAACGCCACCGCCTGACGATCTCACCCCTGATCTGCAACAGGTTTTACAAATAATGGGCAGTGAAGCGATCGCGGTTGATGTGGTGGTTCAGCAGACAAAACTACCGACAGGAACGGTGCTGAGTGCCCTATCGCAATTGGAATTGATGGGTCTGGTCTGTCAACTTTCTGGTGGCACCCGCTATCAGCGCAGCTAGACAACGCAAATTAGAACCATGCAAATTAGAATCGTTCTATGTTGGCAAACTGCTGATTAGCCAACTGCTGGTGAGATTGTGCTGCTTCGCCACAGGTACGGGGGGTGGGAAAAATCTTCTCTGGATTGGCTAGCCCTTTAGGGTTAAAGACCTGCCGCACCCAAATCATGGTTTCCATATCCGCCTCGCTAAACATTTCCGGCATGTAGCAGCGCTTGTCTGCCCCAATACCATGCTCTCCAGAAATGCTGCCGCCTACCCTGACGCAAAGCTTGAGGATCTCGCCGCCCAAAGCCTCTACTGCTTCTAGCTCACCTGGAATCGCATTGTTATAAAGAATCAGCGGATGCAGGTTGCCGTCTCCGGCATGAAACACATTGGCGACACGATAGCCATGCTTTTGGCTTAAAGCCTCAATCTCTGATAAAACATAGGGCAGTTTGGTACGGGGAATGACGCCATCCTGCACATAATAGTCGGGGCTAATTTTGCCGACGGCAGCAAAGGCGGCTTTGCGTCCCTTCCATAGGGTCAGCCTTTCTTGAGCCTCGGTTGCAGAGGTAATGTTGCGAGCACCATTCTGCCGACAAATTGCTTCTACGCGCTGACTATTGGCTGCAACTTCAACCTCCAGCCCATCTAGCTCGATCAGCAAAATTGCAGCCGCATCTCGGGGATAGCAGCTTGTGGCGACTACATCCTCTACAGCATTGATGCTGAAATTGTCCATGATCTCCATGCCACCTGGCAGGATGCCAGCACTGATGATGTCAGACACCGTTTGGCCTGCTGCCTCGACATGGGTAAAGTCTGCCAGCAAAACGCGGATGGACTCTGGAGCCTTGAGGATGCGGAGGGTGATCTCGGTAGCAATGCCCAACGTTCCTTCGGAGCCAACGAACAGCCCAGTCAAGTCATATCCAGGCATTTCAGGGATTTTGCTACCCACATCGACGATCGCTCCATCAGGCAGCACCAGCTTTAAGCCCAGTACGTGATTGGTCGTTACGCCATATTTTAAGCAATGCACACCGCCAGAGTTCTCTGCGACATTGCCGCCGATCGAACAAATAATTTGGCTAGAGGGATCGGGTGCATAGTAAAAGCCAGCACCGCTGACCGTTTGCGTAACCCAGTTATTGATCACGCCGGGCTGCACCACGACTCGCTGATTGGCAAAATCGACTTCTAAAATTTGATTCATTAGCGCCATGACAATCAGCACGCAATTTTCGATGGGTAGAGCACCCCCCGAAAGCCCTGTGCCCGCTCCCCTAGCGACGAAAGGAAGGGAATAGCGATCGCAAATTTTTACAACTTCTGCCACCTGTTCTGTGGTGCGGGGCAAAACCACGACCGCCGGACGCTGGCGATAGCTTGTCAACCCATCACATTCATAAACCAGCAGTTCTTCTTGACGCTGCACAACACCCCTTGCCCCCACCACAGCCTCAAATTCTCGAATAATCGGTTGCCAGTCAATTGAGGGAGTTGCATCGGATTTGTCAAGCGTAATCATAAAGCGTTATTTCGGTAAGATGGCTTCTGTAAAAAACCCCAAGGTGTCTGCCCATATTCTACCTGTGTCACCCAGTTTCATCAGGCTTGGAAGTAGGTTCTCAGGTTTCCTCAGTTCCTAAGATTTATATTTTCACAGCTTCTGTATTACAGTGCTACAAACCCAAGCTATGCTAAATCTAGTTTTGGTCAAGGCAAAATTCAATAAGCTTCCTTAATCTTGTGATTTCCTTTTGCGTTCAGGATTGCATTCAGAATATTGACAACTCTAATGCCTTCGGCACTTGTAATGTCTTTGAATTAATTTGATTTTGGCTTCTTAAAATATCTCTTCAGAAGCCTATATTTTCTGCGCTTGTTTTATCTAAACTCTAGCTAGATTTACGTCTCTTATTCGGTCAGATTCACTATACAAAACCTTGCTTAAACTTTGCCTAAACTATGTCCAACACTATTGTTCTTGTTTTGTTTCAGGTGCTTCTGGTCATTGGGCTATCTCGATTGGTGGGTTTAGGCTTTCGTTGGATTCGGCAGCCCTTAGTTATTGGTGAAATTGTTGCTGGCATTATGCTGGGGCCGTCGCTGCTGGGGTTAATTTCGCCCCAGCTAGCAACCACTTTATTCCCAGCCGAAACCATTCCGTTTCTCAATATCTTGTCGCAGGTTGGCTTAATTTTCTTCATGTTTTTGATTGGCTTAGAGTTAAACCCTAAGTATCTTCAAGGGCAAATGGAAAAGGCTGTGCTGATTTCCCATGTCAGCATTGTGGTGCCCTTTTCTCTAGGTTCTATACTAGCCCTGCTTCTATATCCTTTAGTGTCAAATGCCAGCGTTTCTTTCACGGCATTTGCTCTATTTTTAGGCGCAGCCATGTCAATTACCGCCTTTCCTGTACTGGCGAGAATTTTGACTGAAAATAACTTGCAGGGAACTCGCCTTGGCACCCTGGCACTTACCTGCGCTGCGGTAGATGACGTGACAGCCTGGTGTTTACTGGCATTGGCGATCGCGGTTACTCGCACTAACAGTATGGTGGATGCTATCCCAACCTTGATTGCGTCTGCGCTTTACATTGGCTTCATGCTGACTTTGGGGCGGGCGTTTCTGAAACGGTTGGCAAAGATCTATGAGCGCACAGGCCAACTCTCTCAGCTCATGCTTGCCCTGATTTATATGGGTGTAGTCGCTTCTGCTCTCATTACTGAAACCATTGGCATTCACCTGATTTTTGGGGCATTTTTGCTGGGCGCAGCCATGCCAAAAAATGAGGGGTTGACGCGAGAGTTGGCTGAAAAAACTGAAGATTTTGTCTTGACTTTTTTACTGCCTATCTTTTTCGCCTACAGCGGTTTACGAACTCAGATTGGGTTGCTGAATCGTCCAGAGCTGTGGCTGCTCTGCCTGGCAGTGCTGCTGGTGGCTATTGTGGGCAAGTATGTGGGCACCTACGCAGCGGCGCGTGTGTCAGGCATGAGTTCGCGGGAATCTTCTGCTCTGGGTTGGCTGATGAATACGCGGGGATTAACAGAGCTGATTGTGCTGAATATTGGCCTAAGCTTGGGCGTGGTTTCGCCGCTGCTGTTCACCATGCTGGTGATTATGGCGCTGGTGACGACTTTTATGACCTCGCCCCTGCTGGAGTGGACATTCCCCAAACGGCTGATTCAGCAGGATCTTGCAGAGGCCGCTACTCCAGAGGCAGCACCCTTGGGTGAAGCGCTTACCTATCGGATTTTGGTGGCGATCGCCAATCCCAACACGCAGAAAGGGCTGGTGCAGTTGGCCGCAGCGATCGCTGGCAGAAATCTGCAAACGTCAAGGGTGATGCCGCTGAGTTTGATCCAGCTCAAAGAGGAATATGCTTTTGAAAGTATGCCGATCGAGGCAGAACGGCATATTGCTGCACAGCAGGCTCAGCTGCAAGCGCTAGTGGAGAGCCTAGAACCCAATATTCGATCTCTGATGTACCCTGTGGTGCGTATTGCCAATGATGTGGCGCGAGAAATGACCGAACTCGCCGATCTGGAGCAAGCCGATCTGATCTTGCTAGGCTGGCATCGCCCTGGCTTTAGCAGCAACCGTTTAGGCGGTCGTGTAGGACAAATTTTGAGTACGGCCAAAACTGATGTGGCGGTGTATATTGATTCGCCTCGCAAAGATATGGTGCTCGACACGCTGCTGGTTCCCTACATGGTGGGCATTCACAATGATCTGGGGCTGGAACTGGCGATTCGGATCTTGGTGAACCGACCCACCTGCCGCCTAACCGTGCTGCGCGTCACCCGCCCCGATCGCGCCGTGGGTGAATTTAGCTATGAATTTCGCACGGTGATGCAGCAGTTGCCTGCCTCTGTCCGCGATCGGATTCATCTCAGCGTCATTTCTGCCACAGATACGGTGCAAGCCGTGATTGAAGCGTCTAGAACCGTAGACTTGACAATCGCAGGAGCCAGTCGAGAATGGGGAATTGAACGCCAAACGCTGGGTCAATATACAGATGAACTGGCGGTAAAATGTCACTCACCCCTGTTGATTTTGCGTCGCTACAGCAAATTGACCACCCACCTCGCCGCCCTCCTGGGATCTGAGGCGACGAGTCCAGAGCCAGACCAGAATGAGTTGAGTCAAGATCAGCCTGGAGCCAAAGCATGAGTCGCCTTTCTCATTCCAAACATATTCTGTTTTATGTGGCCATTATCGGCTCAGTCCTGATACTTTTTCGGGCGGTTAGTGCCTATGGTGAGGCCAATCTTAAAGCGCCTCCTAACCTCAATGGTCGCTATCTCAGCACCTCAGTTCCCCCAGGATGCCCAGAGGGCGAACAATGGGTGTTAACGATTCAACAGTCTGGTATTTATCTCAATGGGTCTGTGGGGTTGGAGTCTGCCGATGCAGCTCAACGTGCCCAGAGTGCTGAGGCTCCATCAGAGGAGAAACCTTCGCTGACGGGGCTTTGGCAACCGCCTCGGCTCAACTTGTCAGGCGAGACAGATGCGCTATCGGCCTGTACGGCAGGCGGTCTGCCAAGCAAAACGGTTTCTGCGATCGCACTACAAGGGCAAGTGGCTTCTGCAACCTTTACAGGACAGCTCACATACCGTAACGCGCAATCCAGCGATTTGCAGACGTGGCAATTTACAGCGCAGCATCAGTCTCCAGCGAAAGCGCAAGCGGCTCATTAGATCAGGGTTAGAACTCGTATTCTCTAATGCAGGTGACTAAATATGCAGGTGACTAAATAATGTGTAGCGCCATACATCAAAGACCCGCTTAATTTGGTATATGTAACTCAGCTGCGTTCGCGTTAGCTTGTAGGGGTGCTTCTGAAAACCAATTTGTCCGATGTCTGTCTGGGGACAATATTGGCTGGCTTGATCGACGGGTTGAATTTTGCTGAATCTATTTCACTCCAAAGTTTATTCCTTAAGAAATTTGGGGCGGGTTTTAGCGGACTATTAAATTTCATCAGTCGATGTGTCAGGCGATAGTTAAACCCCAGGCGCGATGAAGCCCCCCATCTACCTAAATTTTGCAATGAATTATCTACTGATTAATCACATCCCCTTTGGTAAGGGGCACGCTCCGCATCACTATCTTGTGGGTGATATGTGGCTCGAAGACTTGCGTGCTCAAGCCAAAGCCTGGTCTCCCTATGGCCGTCTGGCGGTAGCAGCCCCCTGCCTAGACAGCATTCCAGTTGAGTTTAGCGGTAGCTTCAATCTGGTGGAAGTGAATTTACAGGAGGAAGAGTTTAATCTGTTTCCGCTCACCCACTATCGCTCTTGGAAAACTTTTCTGCGGGTCTACCGATCGGTCAAAAGTCAGCTTGATCAAGCCTGTCAATGGGCTTCAATTGTGCAAGCAGACTATGGCGGACATCCCATTCCGTTGGGTCAGATGGCCTGGTCGATTGCAGAGAAGCATAACAAAAAGGGGATTTGGGTTTTTGATGGTGCTGACCCCTTTCCGCGCCTTGCAGAATATGTGGCAGAAGAGTCCAACCCCCTCAAGCGTCTCTTCAAGCATAGAGTAGTGAAGCAATTTGAGGGCTTTTGCACCAAAGCCGTTGCTGAAGCCGATTTAGTCTTTGCCCACAATGCCTCTGTTGCCGAGCGGTTTAAACAAGTCTGGAGCCACCATTGCCACAGCTTCAATCGCAGTTTTGTCACACAGCAAATGCTGCCCAACCCACAGCAAATGGAGCAGCGCATCCAAAACATCCTGGATGAAACCCAGCCTTTGCGGTTGGTAATTGCGGGTCGGCAAATTCCGATTAAAGCGCCTGACCATGTGTTGAAAGCAATGGCGATCGCGATCAATCAAGGGGTTGCACTAGAGCTAGATATCATTGGTGATGGCGAATCTGTCGGCTCTTGTAAGCAATTGGCGCAAGATCTGGGCATTGCCGACAAGGTGCGGTTTCTGGGAACTGTTCCCTATGGTTATATGCTGTTTGATTTACTGCAACAGGCTCATGTCATGCCTATTACCAATCTCACGGCAGAAATTAGCCGTAATGTCCTGTTGGGAATGGCGCTAGGTCTGCCCATCATTCTCTATCAAAATCCGGGGACGGATGCCTTGATTGAGAGTACTAAGAGCGGTGTGTTGGTTCCGTCTGGAGACATTGACGCGCTAGGTGCATCTTTGGTACATGCCGCCCAAAATCGCCAGGAATTAGCCCAGCTCATCCGCAATGGGCTAAAAGTGGCTCAAGCGCAAACATTGGAGAAAACGCATGTCCTCCGGGCAGAGATTGCTGCCGCCTGTGTGAGTGAGGCTGTCGGCACTTGAGCCGAAGTTTTTGGCATTGCTGATAGCTATGAAATTTATTTTGAGAGGCGTGCGCCCCTCGAAATAAATTTCATAGCCGGATGATGGCTAAAACCTATTCCCAGCTTTCTAACTCCGATACCCAGTACTGCACCAAGGCATTCATTTGGCTGCGCCTTGCCTCAAAGGTCGCAGCCGCCCAAATGAGCATCAGCCCCAAAATAATGCCGATCGCCCAAAGCAGTGCTGAATAAGACGCAATAAACAGCCACAGCAGCCGCAAAATTTGTAGCATAAAGGCCGCAGTGCCGATGTAGAGAAAGGCTCGCACTCTGAGCATAATTCCCAGGAGCACCAGTCCTAACCCTAATCCCACCGCCAAGCCTCTCATCACCCAGACCGCAGTGTCATCCGCTTCCGCTTGGTAAAACGCCGTGAGGCAAATCAGTCCGGTGGCGATCGATCGCATCCAGTGGCGCTGTTGTCTAGCCGAAGCGGTCTGTAGCCTGGGTTCAACCTGAGCAACGTATAACAGTGAGCCGCCCAATACCAGACTTAACATCCTTGGAGTGAGCCAGTCTTGCTGGTTGAGATATCGCAACAGCGCCCAATCCAGCAGCAAAAGGCTGAGATAGCTGAGGCGAATTTGGCGAGTCGATTGAGCTAACCAGGCATAAAAAGCGCCTGTGATCAGCAGATTTGGAATCGTTCCGACCCAGCCTGTTATCAGGATGACCAGCCCTGGAAGCCCCACAGCAGCCTTTTGCCAGGGGTGGACTGACCAGCCCCAACGCTGCCAGGGCAAGCGATATAGCCCAATAGCCAGGAGGGAAGCGATCGCCCCTGCCCAGCCTTCTGCTTCGGGTACCCAGCGATAGAGAAGATAGCTGAGAGCGGCGATCGCTTCCCAGATCCCGGCATGAGTCCAGATCTCTCCTTTCTCCGCTGCGGCGGCTTCTGAGGTAGAGATCTGATTGCCTCTGCCCATAACCAAGGCATAGCCAGATAGCAACCCGGCAACCCCAAGCCCTACAATAGCGCCTTGAGTGCTGAGGCTGAGAAAGGCTGCCAGCACCGCCAACCCGCTGCCCAGCCCCCAATGCAAATGGGCAATGCTTTGTAGCTCTAGAGGAGTCAGGCGCAGATAGTTAACCAACCCGCGCGACAAAAGGCGATTGGCGATCGCAATGAGAGCCGCTAACCCAGCTAACAGAATGACGCCATCGCCTCGATTGCCACCCTCAGCCAGCAGGAGCTGATAGATCAGCAGCTCGTAAGCGGCGAGAGAAAAGAGCAGCACCGACATGGCCGAGAAAGATTTTAGACGGGGCGATCGCCGCCCTACGCCTACCCCAATCAAAGCGGCAGCCAATGTATACAGCCCTGTGGTGGCGACAAAGCTGGAGTGCGCCATGAGCCATCCCACCCCCCCGTAGCCCAGAGGAATCAGATGCCAGCTAGAACGGTAGGGTTGCCCCGATCGCCGCACCCAAACATCTCCAACGATTTGGGTGAGTAAGCCCAAGCTTAGGGTGGCGATCGCCATGACAATAACATCGCCCTGATTGAGCTGAACCCAAGCAATTATTAAGATCTCGGCTGCCCAGGCCACACCATAGAAGCTGAGATTCGTGGGCTGTTGCCAAATGCGATAAGCTATTGCTCCGATCGTCAGTCCGGTGGCGATGACGATGGCCCAAGTTGGCTCAAATAAGCAGAGGAAGGTTAGGAAGAGGAGCGTCAGGGCACAGAGTGCAATCGCCCAACCGTTGGCGGCAGTGGCATAGAGTTTGGGCAAGCTGGGCGGGTTTGAGTCCTGACGTTGTCGCCTGTTCTGCAACTGATCTCGCAACAGCCAGAGCAGCCAGAGATTTGCTGCCAATAGATTTGCTAAGACCGAGTTTGTGAGCCAGCTTGGCTCTTGGAGCGCGATCGTCACCGCCTCGCAGCCTAAGGCAAAGCCAACGGTCAAAAAGGCGGCAACCGGGTGACGCAAAAGCTGCGTATTCAGCACCATCAGTACGACCGCTACGCAGAGACTGATTAACGCGGCATTGAGCGTATTGAGCAATAGCAGTTGTGCTATCAGCATGGCGGCACTGAGCCAAGCGGACAAACGTCGATGGGGAAAACGGCGAGACTGGGACAACCCGGTTAGCCCCAGCGGAATTAGTAGGCCAACGAGATTTGCATAAGCGGCCGCAGGACTCAAATCTCCTGTAAACAGCAAGAGATAACTCCATCCGGCCAAAATCAGCCCTAGATACCAGGCGCTGCGTTGCCAACGGTTAGAGCCTTGACTTAGCCCCCATTCAATCGCCATGCCCACTAGCAAAATCCTGGCGTTCGCTAGGTTATCTAGCCCAGGAAATAACAGCTCGATCCAGCTGAGGATGCCAACCAAAGCCGTAATGTGTGTGAGATAGAGAATGGGCAAAGGCGATCGCCGCTGCCGAAAAACCAAGAACAGCGTTAGCGCCGAAAGAATGAGATTGAGCGATCGCAGCAGTAGATTGTCCCAGCTCGTCAGCGTCATGCCTACGCCCAAAATGAGCGCCAGCTGCTCGGTCAACCCTGCCGATGGGTCGAGCCTGTGTTCAGGCCGCGCTCTTTGTCGCAGCCTTGCGGCCACCCCCAGGGTAAATAGCAGGTAAGGGAATCCTCCTATCCCCATCAAGGCTTCTGGCATACCGCGATCGCCCGCAACCTGAATAACTGCATTGAGGATCTGCTGCCGCCAGAGATCAGGCACCATGCGCCACAGCAAAACATAGGTCTGTAGCCCTACCCCAAATAGGGCGATCACCGTTAGGGGTCGAGCTTGCGATCGATCGGTTTGCCATTGATCGATCAGCAGCCATAGGATTAAGCCACTCACCGCGATCGCCTGCCACGGCGGATCGGCAGGAAGTGCCACCAGCCAGCCAAGGAGCAGTAACCCAGCCCCAGCCCAGCGCCAGAGCCTTGCTTGTTCTCGACGGTTGAGCCAACTCAGCACCCAGCCACAAAGACCCAGCGCCAGCCCTAGCTGATCTACTGGAACCCTTGCCGCCAAAATGGCGCGACCGATCAGCAGTAGTGCCGTCAAAACAATGACAATCTTGGGTAGTGGAGATTCGAGCGAGGGAGATTCCGGCAAATCCTCGCTGCCATTCTCTACCACTGCCAAGGCTGCTCCCTCCATTCGGGACAGCTTCCACAGCAAAACAGCCGTTCCTACGGTGCCAATATAGGTGGCTATGAGCGGCACGCCTGCCCAACCCCAGCCCCAATGTAGCCAGCCTAGCCCAATGCAATTGCTCGCAATCAGTCCAAAGCGATCGCCAGAGGTTAACCCCGTGCGCGGATGCAGCAGCCTTAACAGCATGGCAGTCAAGCTGAGGGCTGCGATCGCGCATAAGAAAGCGCCCCCCAGGCTGGCACCGACCTGCAATCCATCCATCATCCAAAAATTGACGGGGATTATAAGCAAGGTAGCAAGCTGCAACATGCGTGACGTCAGACGTAAATTTGTCTGCTGCGCTGTCCAGAGGCTGGCAATAGTAAAAGCGATCGTGTAGGCAAACAAGATGCCGTATTGTCCAACTGCCGAGAAGTTTTGCCACTGGGTTGCCGCTAAGACACCCGAAGAGACAACCACCATAAACACGCCCAGTACCAAGAGCCAGATGATGCTGACTTCTGCCAAAAAGGAGCGGAGCGATCGGGTAAGGGGATTGGGTGAGGCGGATGTAGCGTGGGGAGCAGGTGAGGGAGAAGCAGATGAAACAGGGGCAGGTACGGCGTTGGAAAAATCACTTGTAAAGCCTGTGGTTAAGCCAGGGCTGGACGCTCCAACCAGAGAGCGTTCTGAAGAGTCGGGTGCAGCGGATAGCGGACGAACTGGCTCTGCGATCGCCACAGGTACCGGGCAGACTAGATATTGCTGACAAAACTCTGTGACTTGCTCATTGGATAAGAGCGCTAGATGCACCCATGACTCTAGACCTGTCAGCAGTTCTGGGCGGTGCAATTGATCAGACGCAAGCCGAAGAATGGCGGAGCGATCGTGAGGAGAAGCCATAAACTTTCGACCGTGAGGGGGCGGCGGTGAAGAATGTGTTTAGTCTAGTCTTCCCCATTTCATCTATTGGTAGATGTCTTGCCAGAAGCCCAAGGTGGCATAGCTATGAGCCGTGCTTTGCTTCCAGTCCAAAAGCGAAAACCTCTCAACCTTTAGGCAGAACGCCGAACCGATTAGGGCGGCTATCTCTGCCATTGGAAGCTTAAAAAGCAGATTACATTTCGTTACGATGAACTCATGAAACAAAAGCGCGGTTATCTCATTACGACAAAATTTATTGCAGTAGCGTGCATTGCAAGTGCATAGCAATAAATATATGACAGTCAATCTAGTGCATCTTAGTCGCTCAGTTACCGCATTCAGTTATCGCATCAGGAGGGCAACAGCATGAATGGTAGCCTACGGGTCGGAAGTTTATTTGGCATTCCTTTTTATGTGAACCTGTCCTGGTTCCTAATTTTGAGTCTGGTGACTTGGGACTATGGCAATCAGCTAGGGCTAGCATTTCCCACTTTGGGAGCCTCTGCATGGCTAGTCGGTCTAGTCGCGTCGCTGCTCCTGTTTGCTTCGGTTTTGGCGCATGAACTGGGACATAGCTTTGTCGCCATCCGCCAGGGGATTCCAGTGAACTCCATTACGCTATTTTTGTTTGGTGGATTGGCGAGCTTGGGCGAAGAGTCGAAAACTCCGGCTGGTGCCTTTTGGGTGGCGATCGCTGGGCCTCTCGTTAGCCTGCTCCTCTGGGGCGGCCTAACGGCAGTCAATACTTTCTCTGGAATTACGGGGGCTGGTGCTGCGGTGCTGGGCTTGGTAGCCTCTATCAACTTGGCCTTGGCCTTGTTTAACCTGTTGCCCGGTCTGCCCTTGGATGGTGGCAACGTGTTGAAGGCGATCGTCTGGAAGATAACGGGCAAACCCTACAAAGGCGTTGCTTTTGCCAGCAAGACGGGTCAATTCTTAGGCTGGGTCGGTATTGGTCTGGGCGTGCTGTACATGCTGGGGATTAGCAACATTGGCAGCCTTTGGACACTCTTAGTGGGTTGGTTCCTCTTGCAGAATGCCGATCGCTATGCTCAGGCGGCTAGCATTCAAGAACAAATGAGCGGCTTGACGGCAGCAGATGCGGTGATTCCCAATAGCCCGATCATTTCCGAAGAGCTGCTGTTGCGGGAGTTTGCCAACAACTACATCATCGGCAACGCATCAGACTGGCGCAAATATCTGGTTACGAATCCAGAAGGGAAACTTGTGGGTGAGATCCCTGTAGATGCTTTGAACGGCGTACCGACAAACGATTGGTGGAATGTCAAAGTTCGAGAGCTGATGCAGCCTGCCCCTCAGCTTGAAACTGTAGATTCTGAGCAGCCTCTACTAGAAGTGGTGACGCTACTGGAAGAGAAGAGGATTCCGGCTCTGGCCGTCTTGAGGGAAGGTGCATTGATGGGCATGATTGAGAAAAGCTCGATTCTTCAACTTCTGCAAAAGCGGGCAGAAGAGAAGCTAGCCAGTAGCTAAGCGCAAAACATAACTCCATGTAAAAGCGTCGCCCTAAGGGCGACGCTTTTACATTAGGGCAGTATGACCGTTAATCTAGCGGCACATGGTCAGAAAATACGTAAATTCGTTGGGTTGTAAGCTGGTCACAGATGGCGGAAGGCTTGAGACTGTCTGGGGTACCCAGCTTAAAGATCTGGCGATCGAGCTGTACCTGCAAATTAACCAGCGGATCGCCGCCTGATGAGATCATAAACTCTAGCTGCTCAATCGATTGCCAACCCGCCAGCGTATCCAGAATTTGAGCGATCCCCTTCATATAGGGGTGTTCAGGGTTCTGATACCAGGTAGCTGAGGCAACGTTAGGCTGATCAAACCCCAAATGGAAAATCAGCGAAGCCTTGCCAAATAGTGCCGTCGCTAGGGGACGCGCCTCTTCTTGCAACAGCAGATCGAAGTCTTTCGCCAGATGACGAATTTTCTCCAGGCGCTTGTATCGCTCAGCAATAGAAATGGATGCAGGATCTGACGAATCGCTGGCTTCACCCTCTGCTTTCCAGGCGATCGCCACCGTCACCAGATAGGTTCGCAGCAGCAAATGTCCTAGCTTTTCAGCTTTGGTTGCCAAATAGTCCATGTTGTAGGAAGTAGCCTCGATCAGCAGCGGCACGCGATCGACCATATCTAGCCCATAGCCCTTGAGTCCGGCTATCTTGCGAGGATTGTTGGTAATCAAACAAAATTTTTGCACGCCCAAATCATTGAGGATTTGCGCCCCGACGCCATAGTTGCGCTGATCGGCAGGGAAACCCAGTCGCTCGTTGGCTTCCACTGTATCTAATCCCATATCTTGCAGCGAGTAGGCTTTTAGCTTGTTGATTAGCCCAATCCCGCGACCCTCTTGCCGCAGATAGACGACGACGCCTTGGCCTGCGTTTTCAATCATTTTTAGCGCTGCCTGGAGCTGCATGCGGCAGTCACAGCGCAGTGAGCCTAAGGCATCTCCGGTCAAGCATTCTGAATGCACCCGCACCATAATCGACTGGTCTTTGAAGTGGTCAGGATTGCCTTTAACGATCGCCAGATGCTCGGAGTGATCCAGCAAATTGCGGTAGGCATAGACCTGAAACTGACCAAACTGGCTAGGTAGCTGGGCGATCGCCTCTCGCTGGACAAATCGCTCATGGTGGAGTCGATAGCTAATTAAATCAGCAATGCTAATCAGCTTTAGCCGATGCTGTCTGGAGTAGTCGATCAACTCTGGCAGTCGCGCCATTGATCCATCAGGATTTTGGATTTCACAAATTACTCCAGCAGGGTATAGACCCGCCATCCGCGCCAGATCAACGCCTGCTTCGGTATGTCCAGCCCGCTTCAAAACGCCACCCTGTTTGGCGCGGAGCGGAAAGATGTGCCCTGGACGACGTAAATCGTTGGGTTTGCTATTGGGATTAATGGCAATTTGAATGGTACGAGCGCGATCGTCGGCTGAGATGCCCGTTCCGACGCCCAGATGGTAGGCTCCGTCAATGCTGACTGTAAAGGCCGTTTGCTCGTTGCTGTCTTCAAAACTCTTGCTGCTCACCATCAGCGGCAGATCTAGCTCATCAAGGCGATCGCCCGTCATCGCTAGGCAAATTAGCCCCCGCGCCTCGACCGCCATAAAGTTAATCATGTCGGGCGTAGCGAACTGAGCCGCGCAAATCACATCACCCTCGTTCTCGCGGTTTTCATCATCCACGACCACGATCGATCGTCCAGCCTTTAAATCGTCCAGCGCTGCATCGATCGAATCGAATTGAAAATCTGAATTTAATGGAGAAGATGTCGTACTGTCTGCGTGTTGAAGCGGTTCCACAAGAAAATGTCCAGGTAAACTATCTAGCGAAGTAGATTGAGGCTTTCTCTCAAATCCTAGCGCTTCCCGCCCCGGTCTACCCAGGGTTGCCTTTTCGAGCCTTGTTTAATCCGGCTATGAAATTTATTTTGAGAGCGATTTTGGAAGATTTAGTCACAACACAACTTAGAACTTCAGATTAGAATGCAGTTTTTAAGCCCTATTTACAGAGATTATTTGTTTGTGTAGAGCCTCTGTGTAGATGTTGGACTCATATATAGACGGGGTAAACAGAGTTCCTTTATTGTGTTTCTACTAAGCCTTATTTTTCAACTAAACCTTCGAGTGGTAAGCCATCATGGGCGATTCAGGACTTGTACCAGTAGGAATTGTGGGAGCTTCGGGGTATGGGGGTGTGCAGTTGGTGCGCTTGCTGCAAGACCATCCCAAGTTAGAGCTAGTATATTTGGGCGGAGACAGCAGTGCTGGAAAACCCTATTCTGATCTCTATCCTCATTTGAGCCATAAGCCAGGGCTAGTGATAGAAGCGATCGATCTTGATCAAATTGCCGATCGCTGTCAGGCCGTTTTCTTGTCAATGCCTAATGGTTTGGCTTGCGATATGGCTCCCAAACTGCTGGCTAAAGGCTGCAAGGTGCTGGATCTCTCCGCAGATTACCGCTTTACCGATCTCAGCATTTATGAAGCCTGGTATGGCAAAGAGCGTCAAGATCAAGATGTTGCTGAAACAGCCGTGTATGGGTTGCCAGAGCTATATCGCGATCGCATTGCTGAAGCTCAGTTGATTGGCTGTGCGGGCTGTCACTGCACTGCTAGCCTGCTGGCGCTGGCTCCGTTGCTCAAGCAGGGCTTGATTGTGCCAGAAAGTGCCATTATCGATTCTAAGACGGGCACCTCGGGTGGTGGGCGCAAAGCCGCTGTCAACATGCTGCTAGCTGAGGCCGATCAATCTGTTGGGGCTTACAACGTTGCCCGCCATCGCCACACGCCTGAGATTGAGCAAGTATGTAGTGAATTAGCAGGCCGGGAGGTGCTGATTCAATTCACGCCACATTTGATCCCTATGGTGCGGGGCATTCTCTCGACAGTTTATGCCACCTTGCGCGATCCTGGTCTGGTTCGAGATGACCTGCTGACTATCTTCCAGGCGTTTTATCGCGCTTCGCCCTGGGTCAAGATGTTGCCTAGCGGCATATACCCTCAAACCAAATGGGTCGCAGGTACCAACCTCTGCATGATTGGGATTGAAGTCGATCCGCGTACCGATCGCGTCATTGTGATGTCGGTGATCGACAATCTGATGAAGGGACAAGCCAGTCAGGCGATTCAGTGCCTCAATATCATGATGGGTTGGGATGAAACCCTGGGTCTGCCACAGTTGGGGCTTTATCCTTAAAGACTGTTTTCTTAAAAGCTATAGATTGGCAGCTGTAGTTTGACAGTGCTTTGCGCCTGATTATTGGTGCCTATTGAAAGTTGAATAAAATCCAGGATTTCTCTTGAAGAAGTAGCCGCTTTTTCAAGAAAAGTCTTTCAGGCCAGTAGATTGACGATCCTCAATAGATTTTTTCCAAGAAGATTGATAGGGCGTAGTCTTGGCACTGTATAGGATACTGGCACTTTGCGCTGTGCCAAGACCATGCAGAGATTCCTCCGGTCATCTGGAGAGGAATGGGTCTGTAGAGGTATTGATAATGATAAAGGGCTAGGATGAGTAGAGATTAAGATGATTCAGTCTGTCATTGCAGTAACGGTCAAGAAGCAATGCTAAGTTTTCAGGAATTTTTTATCGACTGTGCCGGACTCTGGAGAACTGAGAGAACCTACCATTCTGTGCTGCAAAATGAGGTAGAGCGCTCCTACACTGAGTTTCGGGCAGAGACGCTCGATCAGGCTACAAAGCAGCAAATTTTGTTAAGCGCTGCTCCAGGAAGTGAGGCATTTTCGGGAGTTAAGATCGATGTCGATCGCGCTCTGCAAGATCCAGCCTTTGCCCCTGGGTTTGCCATCTCTTTTGAAACGCGATCGGAAAAAGGCGAAGAGGTGTCTATGAGTCTCAAAGCCTTGTTTGTGCCAGAGAGCTATGTGATTGCCGACACGCTTCCTGCGGTTTCTTTGCCGATCGCCGCTCAAGTGGCAGATGCCGATGAGGTGATTCGAGGCTTCTATCTGCGCGACAAAGGCTATTCTGAGTCAGGGGCGATCGCTGGGCGTTTTACCTATTCGCCTACGCGCCAGACTCTGGAAATGACAACCTACTACAATCGCTCTGTCGCGGTTGACCAAATGCGGTTTGTCACCCCCGACCTTCGCATCCGCACGATCGTCACCTATCAACGCCCCGCCGCCCAGACCGTTCCCAATGTTATCGATCTAATTGGGTTTGGTGTGGAGCACAAAGCGGCATAAAACCTACTGAGAAATTTTCGCCTCATGCTTACCCGGCGATCGCTCCTCTTTGGCAGCAGTGCTCTAGTTCTCAGCCAGCTTCTCCTGGGATGCAATTCTGGTGATGCCGCTCTCAACATCCGCATTCTGGAAAACTCGGTGCCGCCTCAGCTCTTAAAAGAGTTTCAGCGCCAGCTAGGCAACGTGCAGCTTGACTTTTCTCAAAGCCAGCAGTTGGCAGATCTGTTTGAGCTGCTGCAAACTTGGAAAAATCAGCAAGACAAGCCTAAATCAAGTCCTGTTAAGCTGCCAGGATTCGTTCCTTTTGTTGGCAGCAATCCGGTGCCGCCGTCTGATTTAGTCACGTTAGGCGACTACTGGCTAGCGCCCGCCATTCAGCAGGGTCTAATTCAGCCATTGCCGCTGCAAGACATCCCCGAATGGCAGCAGTTGCCCGCAGTCTGGCAGCAGTTTGTTCGACGAGATGCTGGGGGAAACGTTGGCCTCGCTCAGGCCAATGCTGATCCGCTTTGGGCAGCGCCCTATCGCTGGGGAACGCTGATGATGGCCTATCGCCCAGAAAAGTTTGAGGCTTTGGGCTGGACGCCGACCGACTGGAGCGACCTCTGGCGATCGCCCCTCAAGGGCCATATTTCTTTGCCCGATAGTGCTAGAGCCGTGATTGGGCTAACGCTAAAGAAATTAGGGCGATCGCTCAATCTTGCCGATCTCGAAAGTGTTGCTAGTTTGCCCTCAGAGCTGCAATCACTTCAGCAGCAGGTCAAGCTCTACAGCTCTAAGGCCTATTTACAGCCGCTGATTTTGGAGGATACTTGGCTGGCGGTCGGCTGGTCGCACGAAATTTTGCCCGTTCTTAAGCGTCAACAAAAGTTGGCGGGTGTCGTGCCCCAATCTGGCAGCATCTTGACGGCTGATCTGTGGGTGAATCCTACGGCTGCTCCAAAACCTGCTAGCGGAACGGGCGATCGCTTGGCTTTGATGAAGCAGTGGATTGGTTTTTACTGGCAACCTCAAACGGCTGCCCAGCTTTCGTTACTCAGCTCTGCGGCTTCTCCTTTAATTTTTGGGAAAACGGCGGGCGATGCGACTGGACAATCTGGCAGTCAGCTCTCAGAGTCTCTGCGTCAAGCCACTGCCACGATCGCTGATGTGGACATTCAGCAGCGCAGCGAGTTTCTTTTGCCGCTTGACCTCAGCACCCTTGAGCAATATCGCCGCTTTTGGACAACGATGCGAAACAGCACTAGCTCCAATGGCTAGCGATCGGCCTCTTAGGAGTCAAGCTCAGGGGTCAAGCAAGGGGCTGGTAGTCTGGAAAGTTCCTGGATCAGAAAGTCCAAGAAATACATTGCACTGAGGTGCGATCGCTGCCTGAGCATCGAGGGTCGCGATCGCTCCAGCAGCGTCAGACTCACTAGCGCTATTGGGATTGAAATCACAGACATAGGCACCCAACAAATCGCCTCGCCAGGTAAAGACCCGCAGGTTATAGCTAAAGTCTTTGGCTGTTTCCCCCATTTGCGTGATGAAGGCGTAGCGATCGATATAGCTTGTTGAATTCCAGACCAGTTGGTCTACCAGCAGGTCAATTCGGCGCGCCATGCCGTTGGAGTCAGGATAGGCCACCCAGTAGTTGAGCAAAGTTCCACCAAACTGTTGCTGCGCCCACCACAGACTGGGCACCGTCAGGTCAGATTGGGAAACGGTGTTTGCAGCAATAATTGCTGAATCAGGCGGCGGACTTCCTGCCCAGAGCTGATTTACCTGTTGTGCATCTAGGGGAGTGGTTAACAACAGCAGCGTCTCCTGATCTGAGGCTGTTGCTTTTGAGCACAAGGAGACATTGACCGATACTGCCAGCAGCATAGATAGGCTGGAAAGTAGCCATCCCGCAGTTCGCCTTTTAAGTCCAGCCATTTTGCAGAGCTGCCGGAACTCAGAGTCTGCTAGAAATAGAAGGCTGAAGGGCTGAGGGATTTGACACATAGCGAACAAAACTTGGATATGACAGGCAGAGAGCGATCGGACAAGGCTGCTCTTATTCTATCTGTCACAAGCAAGGTAGCTCGGACACTGCGGACTAGGGAAATCAGTTTTGAGCCAGGGTACTTTCGTTGATGATTTCGGTTATGCTTTAAACACCACTATCTTGACCGATTAATCGTAGATTAAATCAGGAGGCTCAAGTGACGACTCTCAAATCGTTTTCCACCCAGTTTCACGATACCGCCCCAAGCGATCGCTACACCCAGCTACGGGTGAGGCTACGGATTCCCAAAGCCTATCAGCAGGAGCCGATTATCTCAAATCTGATTACGCGATATGGCCTTAAGGTCAACATTGCCGCAGCGCTTTTAGGGGCAAACGGTCGCGAAGACGGCTGGTTTGATCTAGAGCTAAATGGCACGCAAGCTCAAATTCAGAGTGCTTTGATGGATCTGAACGATCTGGACTTGGAAATTTGGTACGAAGAGGATGACGAAGTTTGGTAATCAAGCCTGGGGTTTGGAGCAGGCTCCAAACCCTAAACTGCCGCCTCATCGCTCTGAATCAGCGCTACTCAATCGGCACGGCATCAGGGAGAGAGTTTTCTGATGGAAGGGTAGCGCCAGATTTTGTCGAAACGCCAGCCGATGCCACCTCATAAAATAGCTTTTCGTAGCGGCTAAGCGCCTGTTCGGCAGAGTAATGCTGCACGGCGTAGCGTCTGCCTTGTTCTCCGATTGCCACTACCTTTGCTGGGTCAGCATGTAGCTCGATGATGGCTTCGGCAAGGTGATCGGCAGACTCTGGCTCAACCACAACACCGCCACCGCTTTGACGGACGGCATTTGCTGCCGTTCCATTCACCGGAACTGAAGCAATAATGGGACGACCACTCGCCAATAGCACCTGAATCTTTGAGGGCATATTGAAGGCAATCACGTTTTTCTTCTGCATCACTAGACCCACATCGGCAGCAGCCAACATTTCTGGCAGCTTTTCTCGCGGCTGAAACGGCAGCAGCAAGACGTTTTCAACCTGATGCTCTCTGCAAACCTGCCATAGGTCATCTAGCGCTTTGGCTTCGCCTACAATGACAAACACGATATCGGGAAGATGACGCAGCTTGGCGGCTGTCTCAATTACTGTTCGGAGTCCCTGAGTGAGGGCAATGTTGCCCGAATACATGACCACAAATTTGTCTTGCAAAGCGTGAATCTGGCGAAACGGGTTTTGGGCTTTAGACAGCGGACGAATAAACTTGACATCCACCCAGTTGGGAATGCAGCGAATTTTTTCGATCCCCACGCCTTTGCTGACCAAATTTTCGGTGAAGCCTTCTGTGATGACGCTGATGGTATGGGCTGAGCGATAGGCAAACTTTTCTAGCGCCTCGAACACTTTGATTGCGCGCTTATTTTTGATCAATCCCACATGAACTGCTGCCTCGGGCAAAATATCTTGCAGGTTGAGCACCACTGGGCAAGCGTAGAACCAGCCCAACAGGGTTGCAGGTACGGCGATCGGGAGAGGCGGCACCGTCAGCAAAATAACGTCAGGCTGCCAGCCTCGCAGCGCTTGGAGCAGGCTTGTGAGGACAAAGCTGCCATCGAGCAACATGCGTGAAATGAGTCCGGGCTGTGGACGAATCCAGACGCTACTGCGCTGGATCACGACGCCATTGCGCTCTTCGGTACAGTACAGCTTGCCCTGATAGTCAGGATAGATTTTTCGCTGAGGGTAGTTGGGCATGCCTGTGACAACTCTGATTTCATGCCCGCGCGCAACCAGACCCTCCGCCAGTTCGGTCATTAGGGGCGCAATGCCAATCGGTTCAGGGTAGTAATTGTAGGAATAAATCAGAATCCGCATAGTTTATCCAAGCGCTGAGGTGAAGCGACCAAACACTCGACTGCACAATGTTTTACCCAATGTTCAACCCAGTGTTCAACTTAGGTGTATTAATTTGTGGGTAAGTTTTGCTACCGTGAGAACACGGCATTTGCTGCAAGCGGCTGGGAGAGGGAAAGCGGCTGCGATCGCTTTACAAAAGCTAGGTTCAGGGCAGCTCGCTCATCTTAAAAGGCTGATTGAACCCTGTTTTGGTCAGTATTAATTGAGGCGAACTGCTTTGGAACGATCTCGGAAGGCTTAATTGAATGACTAGATTGAGCTGCGAGTTGTTACCGAGAGATCGCCGCTCTCTAGCTTGCCGCTTCGTCAGGCATAGCTGTGTCACTCAATATGCTAGGGACTGCAAATTAATTAACCTGTGATAGTTTTCTGGAAGTCCCGCGCGGCACTTCCAAAAAACTATTGGGTTTTATTTAATCCATGATGTCAAGACAGTAGGATGCCAAGGCAGTATGCCAAGAAATGTGCCAAGATCTGCTGCTGCCGTTCCCGAAATTGACTGTGTTCACTATGATCGAAAGTATCGGGAGATAAAGTCTTAGACTTGCTAGAAGCTTTAGGTTGACGAGTTTCTAATCACTCAATTTTTTAGGAGAATTCATTTCTTGATGTTTAACGCTTTTCAAGCTCAGGATTCTGCCCATAGCGTTGCCACACCGCCCAAACGGCGAGAAGCGAACAGCGAAGAAGATAGCCGCAAAGAAGACAGCCGCAAGCTCGCCATGACCATTGCCGCCGCCGCAGACGATCGCAAAGGGGGCGATATTGTTTTGCTAAAGGTGTCTGATGTGTCCTACATTGCGGACTACTTTGTCATGGTGACGGGTCTTTCCAACGTGCAGGTGAGGGCGATCGCTAGCTCGATTGAGGGTCAAGTCGAGAAAGACTGGCAGCGCTTGCCTCTGCGGGTAGAAGGACGCTCAGAAGGCTACTGGATCTTGATGGACTACGGCGATGTGATTGCCCATATTTTTATGCCCAAAGCTCGAGAGTTTTATGGCTTAGAAGCCTTTTGGGGTCACGCTGAGCAAACAAAGTTTGAGCCTCTAGCCCAGACGAGGGCAGATTCGCTAAAGTAAAGGCACAGCTATCCAAGTTGCGCCCAAACCATGCCGTCTTCTGCCCCCGTTTGTCCTGTTCCTACCGAGCAGCAGCCCATCAATGAATACCAGGAGCTAAAAGAGTCCTGGTTTTTTAGGTGGGCGACCCTTGACTTACAGGGCTTTATCAAGCCCATTATTGTTTTGTGGCTAGTAAGCTGGCTGGTGGCTGGCCCTGTAGCAGCGACTAGCTTTCATTTGTCGAAACATCCGGCGCAGTTTTTTATCTTTGGGGCAGCAGGGGCAATGGTTATACCCCTGCTGGCTCTTCTGCGCCTGTACTTGGGATGGGTGTATGTGTGCGATCGGCTCTCGAACGCCACAATCTTTTATGAAGAGTCAGGCTGGTATGACGGACAGGAATGGACGAAGCCAGAAGAGGTGCTGCAACGAGATAATTTGATTGTTAACTACCAGCTTAAGTCGCTTCTGCAAAGGCTAAAGCTGACTTTTGGTGTGATTGCAGCTCTGTTTATTTTAGGCGGTGTTTTGTGGATATGTTTGTAGCGATTGCTTGCAGCGGGTACGGGAGTATGGCACAGTTTTAGCCATGACAAGGGGAAAACGCACAATCCAAACCGCAGAGCTTCAGGTGCGGCTGCTGCGAGAAGGCATTATTGAATCGACGCATCGAGTCCAGGCTGTTGTCTCAGACAGTCGGGGGCGAGTTTTGTCTGTGGCAGGCAATCCCGAGACTTCTACATTTGTTCGCTCGGCGCTGAAGCCGTTTCAGGCTTTGGCGGTAGCCAATACAGGCACTCTAGAACGGTTTGGTTTGACCGATCGAGATTTGGCGGTCATGTGCAGCTCCCACCAGGGTACGGTCGATCAGGCGCGGCAGGTGTTCAACATTCTTTGGCGCTGCGACGTGGAGCCAACAGCGCTGCAATGTCCGGTGCCGTTGGGCAAACGCAGTCCGTTAGAGCACAACTGCTCAGGAAAACATGCCGGGATGCTGGCGGTCTGCCGTCAGTGTAACTTTCCGCTGAGCAACTACCTACAGCGCAACCATCCCGTCCAGCGGTTGATTGTGAATAAGATGGGCGAGTTGCTCAAGATGCCGCCAGAAGAGTTTATCTATGCCCATGACGACTGCGGTGCGCCAACCTATTTTATGCAGTTGGGGCAAATGGCTACTCTGTATGCTCAGCTTGGCTCAGGGGATAGCCTAGATATGGAGCGGGTGGTGCGCGCCATGACCCATCACCCCAGCTTAATTTCGGGAGACGGTCAGTTTGACACAGAGCTGATGCGCTTTGCCGAGGGGGAACTGGTCAGCAAAGCCGGGGCAGAGGGCATCCAGTGTGTGGCGCGGGTGGGGCAAGGTCTGGGTCTAGCCATTAAAGCCACTGACGGTGCTAAGCGGGCAAAACATGCGATCGCCATTCACCTACTCAAGCAAATGGGCTGGATTACGCCGACGATCGCCGAAACTTTGACAGAGACCTTTATGACCTTGGGTAACTTCAAGCGGCTAGAGGTGCTTGGAGAGCTGGCTATGCCGTAAGGGCTGTAATGGCCGATCAGGGCTGACTCATAATTTATTTTTGCAACACTATCGCCATAACCTATGGATTGGGTCACAAGACACGGGCGAGTGCTGCGGCTGTTTTGGGGAACGGCGATCGCTGCCGAGCTAGAGTATCGGATTAACTTTATCTTGGCGACGCTGACGAGCCTGGGCGGCTTAGCAGGTAGCCTATTTGGTCTGTTTTTGTTCTATCAGACAGGTTATACCTTTGAGGGCTGGAGCTGGGATGAGGCGCTGATTGTCCTGGGCTTGTTCACGCTACTGCAAGGGTTTTCCAGCACATTTCTTGCCCCTAACCTAAACCAAATTGTGAAACAGGTGCAGCAGGGCACGTTAGATTTTGTGCTGCTGAAGCCGATTAGCTCACAGTTTTGGCTGTCGGCTCGCACGGTTTCGCCTTGGGGGCTACCGGACTTGCTGTTTGGGGTGATTCTGATTGGCTATGCCGGAAATCGCCTGGGGGTGCAGCCAATTTCCTATCTCTTGGGCGCTGTGCCGCTGTTTTTTGGCTTGCTCAGCCTCTATAGCCTGTGGTTTATGCTGGGAGCCACCAGCATTTGGTTTGTCAAAATTTATAACGTTACCGAAGTGCTGCGGGGTTTGCTAGAAGCAGGACGCTATCCGATGGCGGCCTACCCC
The DNA here is from genome assembly GCA_036703255.1 of Coleofasciculaceae cyanobacterium. Taxonomy (GTDB): domain Bacteria; phylum Cyanobacteriota; class Cyanobacteriia; order Elainellales; family Elainellaceae; genus Drouetiella. The sequence goes on along the minus strand of DATNPL010000168.1, from coordinate 12,216 downwards.
GTTGCCTATCGTTTCTTTTTTACATTTGTCATTCCAGTAGCGTTTCTGACTACGATTCCAGCAGAGACTTTGCTCAACCGAGTCGAAATGATCTGGATTACCGGGGCTGGGGGGCTGGCAATCGCTCTGCTCTGGGGGGCGCGATCGTTTTGGAGGTTTGCCCTACGGTTTTATACGAGTGCTTCTAGCTAGCGGGCGGTTTAAGCTGCGCCCCAGAGCCATCAGCAATGGTTATCACTCCGAAGAGACATAAATTTCCCAGCGTTTCTGATACACACTATTAACAGAGCAGAAGCAAGAATCCTATGTCTGAAGTTCATTCAGAAATTAACCTCGCTGAATTCATCGATCATTCTTTATTAGACCCTGCCGCCATTCCGGAGCAGGTGGCTCAGTATTGCGAAGAAGCCGATCGCTACGGCTTTGCCTCAGTTTGTGTCTATCCTACGCATGTGCGCCAAGCGGCTGAGCTGCTCTATAAAAAGCGCCCTCAGGTGAGCTGCGTGATTGGCTTTCCCAGCGGTGCGACCACCTCAACCGTTAAAGCTTATGAAGCTGGAGAAGCGATCGAAAATGGAGCAACAGAGCTAGATATGGTGATTAACCTGGGTTTGCTGAGAGCTGGAAAGCTGGATGCCCTCCATCGGGAAATTGCCGAAATTTGTGAGATGGGTCAACCTGTCAAAGCCATTCTAGAAATGGCGGTGCTAACCGAGGCTGAGGTTAAGGTGGCCGCAGAAGCCTGTATGGATGCTGGAGTAGCTTACCTTAAAACCAGTACGGGCTGGCAAGGCGGAGCCACAGTCGCAAATGTTACACTTCTTAAAGCACTCGCTAAAGACCGCGTCGGCATCAAAGCATCGGGCGGTATCCGTTCTGCCCCCCAAGCGATCGAGCTGATTTTGGCAGGTGCGACCCGGCTAGGCACTTCTAGAGGTGTTGACCTGATCCGCCAACGCGATACTCTGGAGGGAGGACGTTAATCTAGGTTTGCTTTACACCCTACTGGCTTGCTCCGTACTGGCACTCTTTGCCCCCTGTCTTCATGAGTGGAACTTACAAAGCCCTTGGTATTAACCTCAAAAGCGCTCCATTAGGAGAGAGCGATCGCCTACTGACGATCCTCACTGAGGAATTTGGCCTAATTCGGGCAGTGGCTCCAGGTTCTCGCAAACACAAGTCAAGTCTGGGAGGGCGCAGCAGTTTATTTGTAGTCAATCATTTGCTGGTGGCTCGGGGCAAAAACCTAGATAAAATCACCCAAGCTGAAAGTCTAGAATCCTATCCTGGGCTGAGCCAAAACCTGGGCAAGCTGACGGCAGGGCAATACCTGGCCGAATTGGCGCTTCTCCAAGCTATGGATGATCATCCCCAACCCGATTTATTTTTCCTGTTGCGAGAGCATCTTAGCCGATTGGAGAAGGTTCCGGCTGCCGCAACGTTGCCCTGCCTTGTCCATGCAACCTATCATCTTCTAGCACTCGCAGGGCTGCCGCCCCAGGTGCAGAACTGCTGTGTGACGCAGCAGCTCATTACTCCCAATTTTTCCGAGCCAGATTGGCGCGTGGGCTTTAGCGTCAGTGCAGGCGGAACCTTTTTACTGTCGGCTCTCGATCGCCTGAAGGCAGACTCCCCAGCGCCAAAAGCTTCAGAGTCGAGAGCCTTAGCCCTAAAGGCTGCTCCTCGGAGCGCTACCCAAGCGTTTGCCCTACCGCAGCGCTCGCCCGCCAAAGCCACCGATCTTTACACGCAGATTGGGGCGATCGAGTTAGACACTTTGCAGCAGCTGGCTCAGCCCGATCTGATCCAGAACTGGCTGGCTACTCCCTCTGCTCCATTGCCTGCGTCTCGAATTTGGCTGTCGTTAGAACGTCTCTTGCGCCAATATGCCCAGTATCATTTTGATCGATCGATTCGATCGGCAACTTTGATCGATGCCTGTTTTGCTGATGCCCTTCCTGTCTGTGACCCATGATGCAACCCTTTGACTCAGATCTTGAAGCCCTCAATAGGAAGATGCATATGTCCGGCTCTGTTGAGCCGACGGGGAAGGATGCTTTCGGTCGTTCCCATGCTATTGAGAGAAAGCATCCGGGACAGGATGGTTCTTCAAATGGTTCTGCAACCGACTTTACACCCGCGATGGGAAGCCCACCCTATGCATCAGGACGGCATTCTGAACTGCCACAGGTCAGCGCTCCAGAGCCTGTCTTACCAGAAATTAAGGGAGAAAGGATATCGGAAGGCGGCGGGGAACCGCGTCCGCCGATCGCGCCCGCCGTTTTGGGACATTGCATCGCACCCTTAACAGACTCGATCGCAGGTTGGACGAAAGAAGATGCCAATGTACCGAAGTCAGTCGTCAGTGACGGCGGCAATGGCTCCAAAGCAACAGGCCCCTTAGAAGATCCGGGAGAGCCAGATGAGCCAGAAGCCGAGCTAGAGCGCGGACTGCTGCCCGTTCTCAAAAACCGCAACTTCCTGAAGCTATGGAGCGGCCAAGTCTTTTCCCAGTTGGCCGATAAAGTCTACCTGGTACTGATGATTGCCATCATTGCCAGCCGCTTTCAGTCAGCCGACCAGACGATCAGCGGCTGGGTGTCTTCGCTGATGATTGCCTTCACCATTCCCGCCATTCTATTTGGCTCGGTAGCAGGCGTTTTTGTCGATCATTGGCGCAAGCGAGCGGTGCTGGTTTCCACTAATCTCCTGCGGGGCGGATTGGTGTTGAGTCTACCCGTTTTGCTGTGGATTTCCCATGATTGGGGCGCATTTTTTGGCATGCCCGTCAGTTTTCTAGTGCTGCTAACGGTAACCTTCCTTGTATCTACCCTGACGCAGTTTTTTGCCCCTGCCGAACAGGCCGTGATTCCGTTGATTGTCGAGCGACGGCATCTGCTCTCAGCCAATTCTCTATACACCATGACCATGATGGCATCGGTGATCGTGGGGTTTGCCCTGGGAGAGCCGCTGCTGGCCTTAGCAGAAACGGTGATTGCCCCCATTGCCCCGCTCCTGCACCTGGCTCCAGACATGGGCAAAGAAATCTTGGTGGGAGGCAGCTATGCGATCGCCGGACTCCTGCTGATCTCGCTAGGCACCAACGAGAAAGCCGTTGACCCACACGAAGAACTTCCAGATGTGTGGGAAAACATCAAAGACGGGCTGCGCTACCTGAAGAATCATGGCGTTGTGCGAGCCGCGTTGATTCATCTGGTGATTTTGTTCTCTATTTTTGCGGCTCTGGCCGTGCTGGCGGTTCGTCTGGCAGAAGTCATGCCTGAGCTAAAATCTTCTCAGTTTGGCTTTTTGTTAGCGGCAGGCGGCGTAGGCATGGCGATCGGTGCCGTTTTAGTCGGTCAGTTTGGGCAGCGGGTGTCGCGGGCGCAAATGGCTCTGTACGGATCGATTGGCATGGCAGCCTCTCTAGCAGCCATTTCCTTCTTCACCCATCATCTGTTTCCAACCTTGCCTCTGCTGGTCGTACTAGGAGCCTGCTCAGCCATTACCGGAGTACCCATGCAGACCGCCATTCAGGAAGAAACCCCTGAAGCCATGCGCGGCAAGGTGTTTGGGCTGCAAAACAACGCCATCAACATTGCCCTTAGCCTGCCTTTGGCACTCGCAGGAATTGCAGAGAGCTGGTTTGGACTACAAGCCGTGTTTCTGGTGCTGTCCACAATGGCGATCGCCGGAGGGATCTTGACTTGGACTATCTCTCGATCGCCAAATCATTTGGGAAAATCATCTGACAAGATTAACAAAGGCTGACATAAACCACTAGAATCCTTAATATCCTAAAAAATCTACCGAATAAGCGCTTAACTTGAATGCATATTGCGTGGCTTGGCAAGAAATCCCCGTTCTGTGGCAACGTTACATACGGTCGGGAAGTGACGAACGCGCTGCTGGATCGAGGGTATCAAGTTAGTTTTGTCCATTTTGCCCAAGAAGATGACGAACATCCTCTGACCGCCTCTTGGGGAGAGGTGCAAGAAGTTCCCATCCCATTTCTGTTCAAGTCTCAGATTTACACCATCCCCTCGCTGAAATCGAGCAAAGTACTCACTCAGGCGCTGCGGGAGCTAAAACCCGACATCGTTCACGCCTCTCTGACGCTGTCACCCCTTGACTTTTTGCTGCCCGAAATCTGCGAAGAGCTAAACATTCCCCTCGTAGCTACTTTTCATCCCCCTTTTGCCCGCAAGCGACGCAACCTGACCTCAGGCACCCAACACCTGATGTATCAGCTTTATGCCCCATTTTTGGCAAACTACGATCGCGTCATCATCTTCTCCAAGATCCAGCGCGACCTGCTGATGCGCTTAGGCATTCCCAAATCCCGCTTAGCCGTCATTCCCAACGGCGTAGACATCGAGAAATATTCGCCCGGACTGTCACGCCTAAAGACTGAGCTTGGCGCACAGCGCATCTTCGTCTACCAGGGGCGTGTAGCGATGGAGAAAAACGTAGAATCGCTGCTCAAAGCCTGGAAACACGCCGAGATGGGCGAAGATAGCAAGCTCGTGATCGTCGGCAGCGGCCCCCTCGCACCCGCCCTGATGAGCACCTACGGCGAAGAGCAAGGCGTCGTCTGGATGGGCTTCATTGCCGATGAACAGCGCCGCATCGAGATTTTGCGCGGCTCCGACGTTTACATCCTGCCCTCGCTCGTCGAAGGACTTTCCCTATCCCTCCTAGAAGCCATGTCCTGCGGTGTCGCCTGCCTCGCCACCGATGCCGGAGCCGATGGCGAAGTCTTGGAATCAGGAGCAGGCATTGTCCTCAATACCCACCGCGTTTCCACCCAGCTCCAAACCCTGTTGCCCCTCTTCCAAGACCACCCCGAACTCACAACCCTACTCGGCAAAAAAGCCCGACAGCGAACGATCGATCGCTATACCCTGAGCGACAACATCACCAGCTTAGAAGAGCTATATCGCCAAGTCTTGCAACAGCAGCGCGTCTACTCCAGCAACACAGTGTGATATCTCCCCCTCAACGCCCGATCGCCCCACCAATGCGAAGCGACCCCTGCCACCCTTCTCAAACCTCATGCAGAGGGGGTGTGGGGGACGTGCCCGTCCCCTGCCGGGGGTTTGGGGGAGACCCCCAAGTTCTATCGCTCCACGCAATTAGGTTAAACAAATATTTTTTCTAAACACCTCGCTCCGCAAGGCGTTTAGAAAAAATATTTGTTGGCTTTAAGCACGTAGCACTATAGCAAACTTAATTTGCCGGAGTTCCACTTGGCGCAGCCTCCAACGTCGCCTCCACCTTAGGCGCAGGCACCGTCACTGGCGGACTACTCACCCGACGCAGCAGCACATGCACATCGTAGCGAGACGTCTGAGCATCCTGAACGGCCCCCGTCACCTGAAGCGCTCGGATAGCACTGATATAGGCTTGATTTTCTGCGGGCAACACTGGCAGCGGTATCGTCGTATCTCGACGGGCCAGACGATCGCTCGCCATAAAGAAATGCCCGCTATTAGACTCCATCGTTTTAGAAGCCGTACTGCTAAACAGCGGATTTGTCGCCAACGGTTTAGCTGGAGCCGGAACGATCGCGCCACCCACATCTGCACCGATCGCCAAAAACGCCACATTGTCCTCTAGCCAGCCCCGCGTCACCGTCAGCGACGAAAAAGGCGACACCCAGGCGATCGCCGCTTGACCTCCCACCTGCGTCTCACTCACGCGAAACTTGTAGCGATCGCCCATGACAGCATCCAGCTTCTTCCAAGCCTCATCCGCCGCCTTGCGGTTGCCCGTTTGCGCCAGCAGCAGCACCCCAGCCGTAGACGGCGTCGCCGCTTTAGGATTCGCCGTACCCGGATCAGAGATCAGCGCCAGAGAAAACTCACCATCCATCCAGTCAGCCAAATCCCGATCAAAATCCAGCCCTGTCAGATTGTTAAACCCCTGGCGCAGAAACGCAGGACTCAACGCACCGCCCGTCGCACTCTCGCCCATCTGTTGGCTATAGTTCTGCCAAGTTTGCTTAAAATTTCCGCCCGAAGCCATCATGAGCGTCGAGTCAGGCAGCAAGCTCGGCATTCGCAGCACCTTATTGCTTGTGGAATAGCGCACCTTGCTGTCTGAAGGCAGCCAAGCCAGCGACTGAAACCGCACTCCCTCTGGCTCCAAATCCATTGCCGTAGCAAAGCCTCGGTTCCCCTGCAACAGCGCTAAACCTTGCGGTGGAATCGGTTGATTGGCGTTATTGGTTGCTACTACCGTGGCAACGGGGACATTCACATAAGCCCGCAGCAACGGTGCCTCGGCCTGAAGCTGAGAAAAAGCTTGCCCATAGCCCGGAGTGCGTGCCACCGAAGGCTTACCCTTAAACGTGTCGATTACCTGCTCAATCGCTTTGCCATCTGCCGAAGCGACCAAGTAGCGATCGCCCACAACAGCAGCAGCATAGGCTCTTTCAGTCTTACCCTGCACTTCTCGAATCTTGACGCCCTTATAGTCCCGATCGACCCAATCTTGCCCCGCAGACACCTGCGGCTGCGCCAGAATTTCCTGCGCCTTTGCCGGATTGGCGATCGGCAGCACCAGCACCGTCGGAGCATCACCCTTCAGGGGATCGGCAGCATAGGGTTGGATTTGCTGTGGAGCAGATTGGCCTGCCGCTCGAAGCGCTGCCGGAGCCAGAAACGCAACCGTCATCTCGCTGCCAATCCAGGGTTTGATATCGCGAGCGTAATCTAGCCCATTATCTGTCAGCAGCCGATCGCGAAGCTGCGTCCAGTTTTTATTCAGCGCCGCCTCCGTTTCGGGCGTGCCAAACTGACGAAGCTGCCGCCATTGCCCCTCATTCGTCGAGAAAGAGAGGGTGACTGCGGCATCCTCTGGAATCACATCAGCTCCGGTTGGCAAGCCTTCAATGACGGGTTGTTGAAGCGACCACCAGGCGATCGCGCCGCCCACCGTCAAGCCGATCGCCGAACCGACGGCAATCCACAAGACTGGTTTTTGATTCTTAAAAAGATTTTTAATCATGGGTTGAGCCATAAGTTAGCGCTCGAAAGGTCGGTTGCGATAACACAGATTAGACTATAGACGATCGATTGAGTTATGGGTTGCAGGACTTAGGGATTTTTGCTCAGGGATTTTGGCGAAGGAAATTCGCCTTGCATCACACCCGATCCCCAACCAAAATTCACCTCAGAAATCAGCAACGCCTAAAAAATAAACATCAGTTTGACCCGCCAAGCTGACCCTTGCCGCAGAATTTGAATTTGGCGAATAAATTCTCGGAAGTAAAATCGCCGCTCAGGCTCAGACAAATCTAGCCAAAACTGAGGAATAGACACCGCCTGAGCGATCGCCTTGAGGCTGACAGGAGGCAACTGTGCCAGCTGAGCTTGCAGCGCCGCCATTTCAGTACGCAGTCGGTAGGCGCGCAGATCGGCAGTTTCGCTATCCAGAACGCCATTTGCCATGAGATCAGGCAACTGCGCCAAAATAGCCTGCTTAGCGGCGATTTTAGAGATAATTCCCTGCTTGATCCCCTCCATGTCAGGCACAGGCATTCCGGCAACGGCAAGGGGCAGATCATGACAGATTTGCTGAATTGTACAATCGAGAACTCTGGCATAAGCGATCGCTTTGCACTTGTTTAGCTTCACTCGATTTGGCTCCACTAGACTTGGCTCGATTAGATTTGGCTCGATCGGAGTCAGCAAACCCGCCATTTCGCCACAGCCTTGCAACCCCAAACAAGCCGTAGGACGCAAATACAGATACTCCTGCTTCTGGCGTGGAGCTGTCACGCGGCTCACTGTCATGGGCGACTGGCAATTGCCACATATCACCAAACCTGAGAGCGATCGAGGCGCACTAGCAGAGCGAGGCGGCATGCGGCGGTTGCGGCGCATCAGGCGATCGATCTGAGCCGCCTCGTCCCGAGAGATAATCGGCGTGTGGGTGTTTGAGATAACTTCGCCATTGTGATAGGCCAAATCGCCCCGGTAAACAGCGCTCACCAACCAGCGTTTGCCCGTAGAAACCGAAATCTTTTTGCTGTATTTCTTTTGCAGATAGCGAACGCTACCCCGCAAAGAGCCATATAGCAAGAACTGCTCAAAAAAATCTTTAACAATCGGAGCCGTACTGCGATCGAGCACATAGCGGTCTTTCCCCCGACGATAGCCATAGGGCGCTTTTCCCGGCGGCGGCAACGCCTTAATGCGGTTGCGGGCATGACCTCGGCGCAAAATGCGGCTGAGCTGGCTAGTTTGCATCACCTGCGTGTTTTGCATCATCTGAAGCAGCTTCAGCAAATCCGATCGGCGCAGCAAATCTTCAGAGCCGCTATTCTCTTCAGAATTTTTTTCTCCAGGTGCAATACTTTCTTCAAGTACGATGAGATGAACCTCTAGCGCTTCCATCTCGGAGAGGCGATCGCGCACCTCTGCCACCGAGTTGCCCAGATCTGCCAACTGGCGCACCAGTACGTAGGTTCCTGGATGGCTGCGGCAATCTTGCAGCAACTGCTGAAGCTGCAAGCGATCCCCCAAATCCTGGTAGACCTGATCGACCGATCGCCCCCAATCTCCCACATGGGGTAAAGATTCCAGCAGCGGCTCACGATAGGAATAAGCCAGAACTCTCTCAGGTTCCATATGGTTTCATAGGAGAAGGTGGTCTTTCCGATCGCCCAATGAATTAGTGATAATTAATACAGAACAAAACAGTCTAACATCTGAAACTCTTGAAACTGGCTGGTTTCACGCCACCGATTTTTAACCAATTTTTAGGTGTAAAAGCCAAATTTAGGGATTAAAGCCGAAAGAGTTAAAGATACCGTTATCTAAAGTCATAACTTGCGACCTTCGTCATATATATTTGTGAGGCGGATGCTTCTCAAGAACGCTTGAGAAACGCTTGAAAAAGCGCTTAGGGAAGCTGTAGCCATACAGTTTCGACCGAGCAAAAGCCATAGAATTGTCAAAATAATCTTGCCAGGGCAGACTATGAGTTCAATCCTTCAATCCTCAGACGACGCTTCCCGTTCAGGCACGGCAACAGAGGAGAAAAATCGAGACGCAGCGCCAGTCTTCACCTCCGATCTGTTTTTGCGTCATCGCCTCAGAATTGTAGAGGATTTATGGGAGCTAGTGCTCCAACAGGAGTGCGGTCAACAGTTGGTCGATTTGCTGGGTCAGTTGCGCTCCATCTACACTCCAGAAGGGCAGGTGCCTGAAACGACCGAACTGGAGGCGCTGAAGGTTGTCGAAGGACTTGATCTGAATGAGGCAATTCGAGCAGCGCGAGCTTTTGCGCTTTATTTTCAGCTTATCAACATCGTTGAACAACATTACGAGCAGCGCGGACAGCAGCAGCAGTATCGCGCCGCCTATGAGCAGCAATCTTCTCCAGAAGCAGTCAACTCCTCCGTGTTTGATTCTGCGGCCGCCTATCCGCTCGAAAGCGACGAACCCGAAGGTTCGCCTCAGGCTGAGATGTTGAAGAAGAGTTTGCAAGACCCGCCGGGAAATCCCGAAGCCAACACGCTGCAAACGCTTTTTCCCAAGCTGCGACAGTTAAATGTTCCCCCTCGTCAGATTCAGCATCTGATCGATAATCTGGATGTGCAGATGGTCTTCACCGCACACCCAACTGAGATTGTGCGCCACACCATTCGAGATAAGCAGCGCCGCATTGCCAAAATTTTGCGTCAGATTGACCAGGTGGAAGAAGGCTTGCAGCCGATGGGGCTGAGTTCTTCTTGGGAAGCCGAGGAGTTGAAGGATCAGCTCATGGAAGAGATTCGCCTCTGGTGGCGAACGGACGAGCTGCACCAGTTCAAGCCTACGGTTTTGGATGAGGTAGATTTCACGCTCCACTACTTTCAGGAAGTGCTGTTTGATGTCATTCCTCACCTGTACCATCGCTTCTGCCGCGCGTTGAAGAGCACCTATCCGCTGTTGCGTCCGCCCAAGCACAATTTTTGTCGGTTTGGCTCTTGGGTCGGTTCCGATCGCGATGGCAACCCTTCTGTCACGCCTGAAATCACCTGGAAAACCGCGTGCTATCAGAGAAACCTGGTGCTGCGCAAGTATATCCATTCCGTCAAACACCTGATCACGCTCTTGAGCCTGTCTCTGCACTGGAGCGATGTGCTGCCAGGGCTGTTGGAGTCTCTAGAGCAAGATCAGGCTCAGCTGCCTGAGGTGTATGACCTGCTGGCAATTCGCTATCGTCAGGAGCCGTACCGCCTGAAGCTGGCCTACATCCAAAAGCGGCTGGAAAACACCCTCGATCGCAGTTTGCAGCTCTATGAAGGTGACTACGCTCAGGGCAACTTACCGGAAGCTGATGCCAATCTGGTCTATCGCTCAGGTGATGAGATGCTGGTTGAGCTAAAGCTGATTCAGAACAACTTGCAGGAAACGGGGCTGAGCTGCAAAGAGCTAGAGAACCTGATTTGCCAGGTAGAAATCTATGGCTTCAATCTGGCGCACCTCGACATTCGGCAAGAAAGCACCCGCCACTCAGACACTTTGAACGAAGTGATTGAGTATATGCAGGTGATGCACTGCCCTTATAACAACCTGTCAGAAGAGCAGCGATCGCTCTGGCTCTCGACAGAACTCCAAACTCGCCGTCCGCTGATTTCCAATGAGCTGCCTTTCTCAGAGCGCACCAATGAGGCGATCGAAACTTTCCGCATGCTGCGGCGGCTACAGCAAGAGTTTGGGCAGGGCATTTGCCACACCTACATTATCAGCATGAGCAACTACGCCAGCGACTTGCTGGAAGTGCTGCTGCTGGCAAAAGAAGCAGGGCTGTATGATCCCCTCACGGGCGTCGGCACCATCAAGGTTGTGCCCCTGTTTGAAACGGTCGAGGACTTGCAGCGTGCCCCGGCCGTCATGCGCGAACTGTTTGAGCTGCCTCTGTACCGCAAGCTGCTGGCGCAGGGTCTTGGAGAAGAGCCGCCGTCAGATGAGCCGATTCAGCCCTTGCAAGAAATCATGCTGGGCTACTCTGACAGCAACAAAGATTCAGGATTTCTCAGCAGCAACTGGGAGATTCACAAAGCACAGCAGGCACTCCAGGCGATCGCCGAACAGTATGGCGTGGCGCTGCGCATCTTCCACGGACGGGGTGGCTCAGTCGGACGGGGCGGCGGCCCTGCGTATGCGGCCATCTTGGCGCAGCCCGGACGCAGCATTGATGGACGCATCAAAATTACCGAGCAGGGCGAAGTGCTGGCCTCTAAGTACAACCTGCCAGAGCTGGCGCTCTATAACTTGGAAACCGTTACCACTGCCGTCTTGCAAGCCAGTCTCTTACGTAGCGGCTTTGACGATATCCAGCCCTGGCACGAGATTATGGAGGAGCTAGCGGCGCGATCGCGGGCACACTACCGCAATCTCATCTACGAGCAGCCTGACTTTCTCGACTTCTTCCTGCAAGTCACCCCCATCGAAGAAATCAGCCAGCTTCAGATTAGCTCTCGTCCTGCACGTCGGAGCGGTGCTAAAAAAGACATCACGAGCCTGCGCGCCATTCCTTGGGTGTTTAGCTGGACGCAGACCCGCGTGCTGCTGCCTTCATGGTATGGCGTGGGCACAGCAATTCAGAGCTTTTTAGAAGAAGCACCCCAAGAAAACTTGAAGCTGCTGCGCTACTTCTACTACAAGTGGCCTTTCTTCCGCATGGTGATTTCCAAATGCGAAATGACCCTTTCTAAAGTTGACTTGAATATGGCGCATCACTACGTCAGCGAGCTGTCTCAGTCGGACGATCGGCAGCGGCTAGAGGGCGTATTTGAGCAAATCGTTGCTGAATATAACCTCACCCGTGAGCTGGTGCTGAAGATTGCTGGGCATAAGCGGCTGCTGGATGGCGACCCCGACTTGCAGCGATCGGTTCAGTTGCGCAATAGCACCATTGTGCCGCTGGGTTTCTTACAGGTTTCGCTGATTAAGCGACTGCGGCAGCATAAGAACAGCGCTACTTCTGGTGCAATTCGATCGCGCTACAGCCGAGGTGAGCTACTGCGCGGTGCGCTGCTAACAATCAACGGTATTGCAGCCGGAATGCGAAACACGGGTTGAGTGCATTAACCCTAGCAAAGCTTGAGGTGACATCCTGAAGAGTAGGCGCGGCGACTGCCGCGCCTTTTTTGTCTAAGGATCGCAAATTAAATAATCTGGAATAGTTTTTAGGAAGTGCCGCGCTCTGCGCGGCACT
>DATNPL010000150.1:0-1505 GCA_036703255.1 Coleofasciculaceae cyanobacterium | reverse complement strand
AGTTGTTAATTCCCAAGATTCCTTGAGTCCGTTGGGGATATTTTTGGATATAATCGAGTGGATTTTTCATCTTTGGTAGAGCGGTAAAATCCCGTTCTACCATCTTTTTTTGCCTCTATTTATATTTCGGACAAGTCTATTGAACAGTCTCGATCGCCGCCTGCACCACATCGCGCAGATCAAGCAGGTGGGTGCGGAGACTCAGCTTGCCGCTGACAATTCGAGAGGTGTCTAAAATATCTTCAACGAGCTGGGATTGCACTCTGGCATTCCGCTCAATCACTTCTAAAGCGCGAGTGGCAGTCGCTTCATTTAGGGTACGGGAGCGGAGCATCTGCGCCCAGCCCAGCATGGCATTGAGGGGATTGCGCAGCTCATGGGAGAGGTTTGAGAGAAATTCATCTTTGATACGGTTGGCATCTTCTGCTAGCTGACGAGCTAACTGCTCCATTTCAAATTGCTTCCGCTCGGTAATGTCTGCGATCGCCAGCAAAATCATGTCGGCATTGTCCTCTCGTTGCAATTTGCAGGCATTCAGCAGCATCGTTTTTTTCCCAACCTGCTCAAACTGATGCTCCACCTCAAAATTCTGAACCTGGCGATTGTTGCTCAAAACCTCTTGCAGAATCGGTCGTAGCTGAGGAATATTCCACGGTTCATTGCCCAGCTCAAACAAGGAAGACTGCACGACTTCTAAGACTGAAACCTGAAACATGTCGCAAAACGCTCGATTGACCCGGTTCACGCGCAGATCGGCATCTAGCACCACTAAGGGAGTCTGCACCGTCTCGACGATCGCTTCTGCGTAGTTACGCGCCGACTCTAAGACCGCCTCATGGCGTTTAATCGCGTCAATATCGAGAAACACCATCGTGACTCCGTCAATTTGATTTTCGGTCGTGCGATAAGGCCGAATTCGCAGGGAATACCAGTAGCCCGATTGGGTTGTGAATCTCTTGAGCTTTGGTATTGAGCGTCTCCAAGACCTCCAACGCCATTGCTTCTAAAGCAGAGACATCAAAATCGGTGCGGAAGTTGTTGAACGATCGCCCGACATCGGTAGAAATAAATTTAAATAGGCGTTGAGCGGTTGGGGTGAAGCGGCGAATTCTCAGATCGTTGGTCAGCATCAAGATCGGCACACTGATGCTGTCAATAAAGTTGTTTAGGTCGCCGTTGTCTCGATTCTGTTGTAGGTTGCGGTTCCGCAGTTCCTCGTTGGTTGTGGACAGTTCCTCGTTGGTTGCCTGGATCTCCTCTTTGGCCGTTTGCAGTTCTTCATTCGTGCTCTGCAACTCTTCGTTGCTCGACAGAATTTCTTCATTGGCCACGCGCAGGCTTTGGTTGAGATAGTTGTGTTCCTGAATTAGGGCTTGCTGAAAAAGCATGAAAGGATTGGTATTTGGGGTTTTCAGATAGCTCTAGAACTGCTAGAGTGCAGGGATAATCGTCTTTATGAACCAAAAACCTTGCATTTTTGAGGCGAGATGTACCGTCGTTCCACC
>DATNPL010000079.1:0-18159 GCA_036703255.1 Coleofasciculaceae cyanobacterium | reverse complement strand
CCCGATGGAGATGCGATCCACAGCTTCCTCTCACTCTCTCAACATCAGGCTCGTGAACATTTGCTCTTGCTTCATCAACAACAGCTGGAGATGCAGAAAAGCCAGAAAACGCAGAAAAAGAGGCACAAGAGTCCTCGCTCCTTTGACTTTGAACGCTGAGGAAGGCAGAGAGATTGCTACCTCATGAATGCCACAGCCTCAAGCTCCCAATCTGCCCTCGATCCCACTGCCTTAATTATTCGGTAGGGTTGAGAAACTTACCATACCGAAAAGCTCTGACTGGTAATCCTTTGAAAAGAATGAAGTGATACCCTCAAAGCATTGCCGAGAACTCTTGAAATGGCGATCGCTTTTCCTCCATTGCTTAAAAGGACATGCGACCCCATTTGCCATCGCCTCACCCAAGATAGCGCCCGACACCCTCAAGCCTAGAAGGGGGTAATGCGAAAGAGCCATGACCAGCTCAGCCGCCAATGTGTATCATCACAGAAGCCGTAGCCCTCATCTACAGGAGACAGCCCCATGCACCTGAAGCTTGATGACCTGAACGTACCACCTCACTCTAGCGCTATAGACCTTGATCTCAATCTCCAGGTCGCAGGAGATGCTATCAGAGAAGCCCGCAGCATCCATAGGCAGCTCATGGGAGAACTACAAGAGGTCAGGAAGGCAACTGTCTCAGCCAGGGCGATCTCACTCCGAGAAGAAGTTCAGAGGCAACCATCTTCCCAGGAAACCGAAGCACCCCTGGAAGATCGCAAGCAGCCTCAGCAGATTACCCGTCGAGTTGGCATTCGGCCACGTTAGGCAACAACGAGGGAGTAGTGACAACTTACATCAAGACCATCAAAAGGCATGGAGCGATAAGACATTAATGAAAGCAGAGAAAACTCTGATGCTGTTGGTGTGTTGATGGATTGCTAAAGCGCATCATCTCTCCACTGACAAACAGGACAATCCCACTGGATTCGCTTCGTTATTGGTGGGAACTCATGACGGCATTGTGGACACAAGCCTGTGAAGAGGGGATGCCACATCAATAGCTCTAACTGCTGCTTCCTTGTTAATCGCTGTTGAGAGGTGATGATGAGTTCATCTCCATAGAAGCTTCCACCCTCCGGCTCCCACCACTCTCCCTTCGGGCAATGAGTATCTTCCTCCCAATCCAAACACGCTGATTGGGAGGAAGGCACACCGTAGGGGTGAATCGCACAGAAAAGATGAGGATTGCGGGTGTTATTGCGGCAGCGATCGCTCTGCGGTAGCCGTCGAACGGGATGTTCAGTCATGCCTGACCTCAAGTTGATACACTCGCATTGACGGATGCTCTGGCATCATCCGCCAGTAAAAACCGCTCGGCGCAGGAGACACCCGATCCCCACAGCGATAGCCCAAGATTGGTTCTCCTCGTCGATGGAATTGTCGCGCTTGCTTTTCTAAAGCTGGGTCTGTTTGCGATTGCATCCAAAACAAATGCGCTTTCCCAAAGTAGCCCGCATTGAAAAGGCTGAAAAAGAGCCACTCCGCTACTGGTTGGATTGTTTCTAAGGACAATCCACTTTCGATCTGCCCGTAGCTACTAATTATCGGATGCTTATCTTTGGGCTGAGGCAAGAGAGGCAGCAACTTTTGTCGAACGCTATGCAGGAGAGAGTTCATTGAGATGCAGCAAAAACTAACCCATTCAGAATGCCCAGATTTACAGGGTCGCTCTAGGTTAGTGATGACAGGGCGGTAAGATGCGACCCACAGATGTTTCGATCGCCCCTTCATTCAAAGCTCATGGAAGATGGAATCTGCCTCCATTGGGGGCATCCTAGACGGGTAGAGCAAATGCCTTGATATGAGAATTCGCTGGAATCGGGTGGTGTTGGCCTTGATGCCGATAGCCGCAGTCATAGCTTTCCCTTACTGGTATCGACTGGTTAACCCCGATTTTTACAGTGAAGTTCGGTGCATCCAGCAGCGCCCAGATGGGGAATTAGTCAAAGCTGCTGGAAATGCTTGCACCACAGGAACACCGCCAATTGTGACGTTGAAAGGTGATGAATGATGAAACTACTCTATGTTCTGCTGGCATTGGCGATCGTCTCAATGCTGCTCCTGTTTCAACCCGCCTCCGCCCCAGCCCAACAAAACTGCCATCCCAGCTACCCAACCGTATGTATTGCTCCACCACCGCCTGATCTTGATTGTTCAGAGGTGCCGTACCGAAACTTTGCAGTCGTTGGCGCTGACCCGCATCGCTTCGATGGCGACAAGGATGGGGTTGGATGTGAAGCTTAGAAAAATGAACCAGGGGAGAGCATGGTCATGATTAAACTAAACTGCACTAAATTGCAGCTATGCCATGTTTTGCCCCTCCTAGCTTTGAAGCGCAAGGCGATCGCGCCTGAGTTACCTCTCAGTGCAACCGCAGAGATACAAGAGCAGAGAACAGGGTTGCCATGCCCACTCTGATGGCAGTGGAGAGGTGAAACTTCAAAGGCTTGAGGTGAAAGGCGATCGAGCTGACTCTGGAGTGAATGATTTTATAGGTAGAGGCTACAGATGAGTGGGGAAGCCGATAGTGGCATCGATTGACGCAGTTGCGTATCTCACATTAGATTTACTTCAAGCTGTCTATATAATCCTTTGCTTCTTCAATTGTTGGGAATTCTCCTTGATTTACTAGCAACTGGGGAATCTTCTCACAATCGCGATTTCTATCAACCTTGCCTTGTAAGTCTTGGGGAAGTTTAACGCGGCAAAGAAGAGGAAGGTCGTCCTTTGCCAATTGCCCTAGAGTCAGTTCTTTTGCTTCTGAGAGATCTGTGTTTAAGAGAATGGCACCACTGAGGTCGGCATTGGTGAGGTTGGCACCGCTGAGGTCCACATCTTTGAGGTTGGCATAGCTGAGCTGGGCACCTCTGAGGTCAGCACCTCTAAAGCCGACATCTCTGAGGTTGGCATAGCTGAGGTTGGCATCTTTGAGATTGGCTTTGCTGAGATAGGCACCTCTGAGGTTGGCTTTGCTGAGGTCGGCACCTCTGATGTTAGTACTGTAGAGGTCGGTATGGCTGAGGTCGGCACCTCTGAGGTTGGCTTTGCTGAGGTCGGCACCTCTGAGGTTGGCACCATCGAGTTGAATGCTATCTAGGCTAATATTCAACTTACTAAGCTCTTGAAGTGCTGAAATTCTTGCAGCGTTGTCCATCTGCCCTTGGGCGCTGCTAATCGTTTCCCAATAACCTTGAATCACAATCTGTCTCTGATTTGCCTCTAACTGTCTCTGAACTTCATATCCTACGAATACTGCCAGTCCTAACGGCACCACTAACCCTAGCCCAACTGCTCGAAACCGATCACTCCATTGCCGTTGAACACTCTTCTTCACAAAGCTACCAGCCATATCAGACAGCACCAGTGTTCCGCTCTTTTCCTTGCTAAACGCCTTAGCATCCCTTAACTGCTTACCCTGAAGCAGATAATCTTTCAATTCCTTCTCTTCCTTCCAACGCTTTGCTTGTGCTTCTATCTCTCGCTTCTGGAGCAACTTCTTGCGATCGCTATCAATCCACTGGCGTAATCGTTGCCATTCTCGAATTAATGCTTCATGGACAACCTCAACAGTCTCTTCTCCGGTTTGCTCATTGCGCCCTGTTACTACTAATCGGCAATCTGCCAATCCTTTAGGGCGAGTAATTAAGTTCCATCTCGCATCTCCTATCTCAACGCGAGTGACTAAACGACGAGTATCTTCAGTATCCTCACTCGGTTGCACAAGTTGAACAAAGATCTGTTGTGCCTGCTCTTTCTCTTCCTTATTCAATCTGCTGTAAATTTCCTCAGCATGATTGGCTAACGCCTGCTTTACCTCTCCAATCGCTTCATATGCCTGATGGCTCAATGTTTGATGGAGCTGCTTTTCCCAGAGCTGAGTTAGCGCAAACTCTAATAGCGGTAAGTTTCCAGGCTCGTTGCCCACAGCATCTAGAATCCGATTTGCCAGTCCTGCCTCTAGCTTCACCCCCATCTTCTCGGCAGGTTGTTCGATCGCTGCTTGCAACTCTTCTCGGTTCATTGAGCTAATCAATTGCGATGGATAGCGCTGTAAGGCATCTCGAAAGGGGCGATAGGAAAGGGCATAGCCATAGAAGTCAGCCCGCAGGGTAAACACCACCGATAGTTGCCCTGCTGCGATCGCATCAAGTAATCCATCAATAAAGCGATGTTGCTCTGCTTCATCCCGGCAGAGAGTATACAATTCCTCGAATTGATCAATGACGAGCAACAGCGGTTGGTCAGAGTGATCCTTGCAGATTTCAGAGATGATTTCACTAAAGCCATCTTGCTCAATAACCTTAGCCAACTCTTTAGCTTTAACCACCTGCTCTGTTCGCCCCAGCTTTGGCTCTAGCCAGCTCACTAAGGCAGAAGCCAGTCCATAGAAGGGATATTGCTCTGGACGCATTAACTCAATTAGCCATCCCTGCTGACGGAGAACTGGCAACAGTCCTGCAAACACCACCGACGATTTACCGCTGCCAGAAGAACCAATCACCCCAACCAAGGGCTGAGTTTGTACTGCTTTGACTAAGCCTATCTCTGTGTCTCCATCACCCCATAAGAAGCGATCGCGCCCAAACAGGAAGGCGGCGTCTGCTTCTTGGAAGGCAGCTAAGCCCTGGTAAGGATTGGGCGGTATCACCGCTATTGCTTCTGCTGCTGTGGCTCTAGGGTGCAGTACGCCTTGCCTCAAGATAGGTGCTGCCTGGTCAGGCTCGCTTAACACCGCACAACCTAGCTTAAAGGCAAACTCAATGGTTCTTCCTGCCCCCAAGGCATCGTAGAAGGCAACAGCAAATTCAGTGGCAGCATGAGCGCTAATTGTCTGCTGCATGCCAATCACGTAGGGCACATATTGGCTGATAGCCTGCACTTGTGACTCGCTGTAGACGGCATTGAGCACCACACATTCCACTCCCTCACGGGCAAAGAGGGCAAACAGACTAGTGAGTGCCTCTGCTGGCAGTGCTACTGATTTTCCGGCTTCATCTTCTAGGAGAATGCCCGCTTCTGCTCCCTCTCCAGCGAAGTGAACAATCTGAGGTTGCACCTCTAATAGCGATCGATAGAAGTCACGCGATCGCACTGCCCATCTAGAAGTCAGCTCAAAGGAGTCTCGATAGCGCGACCGCTTTAGCCCTTCCTCAATTTCTCGCACCTGTTCTCCCAAGCGCCGTTCTGAGCAGTCTCTAGGGTTGGCAGCAAGAACTAAGACTTTGCGGGCTGAGGTGCTCATCTGAGGGAGATGGGACAGACTACGGGTTTACTAGAGTATAGAGCCGTCAGTCTTCTCCCTATCAAGGGTTGCAAGCTGAGACGGTGGCAATCTTGATTAACGCCGACAGCTTTAGTAGAGCTATGTTAGAGCGGTTACTGCCTTTGGGCTCACCAGCGATCGCCTTTTAGGGTAAATTTTGGTAAGCAAAAGCCATCCTTTTCAAGGGCAATCGTAGTTAAAGATTACCCTAAACCCAAATCATCCACCCTGTTACCGCAGGGATGCTCTTTCAACCAACAAAGCATCCACGATTGATGAATATAGATGATGCAGGTGATCTTCTATTAGCTCCGATCGCCCCTAGTAAGTGAAGCGCTCAGCAAGAAATGCTAACAATTTCTGTCATTGTTTTCCTCCTCTAGCTGTTGTTTGAGTATTTCGCATTCTTTGACTAACGGAATCCCTAATTCAATCGCAATCTCCAACGCCCGATCGCACTCCTGCCGCGCTAATTCGATCGATCCTAACTTCTGATGCAGTTCTGCCAATCTTAGAAGTGCTTCAGATTCACCTTCTCGACTACCAATTTCTCTAAAAATCTCTAGTGAAACTTGGACAGGTTCCAGAGCTTCTGAATACTGCTCCAGTTTGGTTAATGTCTGTCCCCAATTCACCAGTGCAATGCTTTCTCCTAGCCGATCGCCAATTTCACGGGCAATCGCTAAGGATTGCTGATGGAATTCGATCGCTTGAGGGTAGTCGCCTAAACTGTCGTAAGCATTTCCCAGACTGCCTAAAGCAGCGCCTTCTCCTTGTCGATCGCCAATTTCACGGGCAATCGCTAACGCTTGCTGATGGTACTCGATCGCTTGAGGGTAGTTGCCCAACCTGTTGTAAGCATTTCCCAGATTGCCTAAATCTTGCCCTTCTCCCCGTCGATCGCCAATTTCACGGGCAATCGCTAACGCTTGCTGATGGTACTCGATTGCTTGAGGGTAGTTGCCCGAACTGGAGTAAGTAATTCCCAGATTGCATAAAGCATTGCCTTCTCCTTGTCGATTGCCTATCTCACGGGAAATCGCTAAGCGTTGCTGATGGAACTCGATCGCTTGAGGGTATTTGCCCAAACTGTGGCAAGCAAGTCCCAGATTGCCTAAAGCATTGCCTTCTCCTCGTCGATCGCCTATCTCACGGGCAATGCTCAGAGTCTGCTCAAGATATTCGATCGATTTGGGATAGTCACCCAAACTTCTATACACATTGCCCAGATTGTTGAGCGCTTTCCATTGTCCTGATCGGTCAGAGAGTTCGCGTGCCAAATCCAAACTTTGTTGGTAGTAATCGATCGCTGGTTTGTACTGACTCAGCAAGTAATAAGCATTGCCTAAACTCTTGCGGCGGATAACTTCATCGGTTGCGCTGAGGCGATTGGCTAATTTCCCGTACAGCACAATCATTTCCTGATAGTGCCCCCAAGTTTGTAGGTTCAGTCCAATATTTTGATCAACCAAAATTGCCTTCGCCGCCATCCAATCTTCTACATCGCAGTAGTGATCAAATGCTTCTAGAGAACCGCGTACCTGCTCTAGATTCAGGGCTTCTGGGATAGCTTCATAGTGATTCAGCCATTGCTCTGCTGCCGTGCGTTCTGTGGTTTGCCATAGGGCTGGGTCGGTTTTCAGCAGCTCATACGCCACACTGCGAACCACATTGTGTTGCCGCAGCGGAATCTCACCATCCACCCCCAGCCAAGCTCCCTTCTCCCAATCTTCTTCTGCCAAAGCCCTTGCCTTCAGCAACTCCAGGGCGGTTTCTGGCGGCTCCGGCAGCAGCGCCAGCCAAAAGGCTGCTGGCACCGGACGACGATAGACCGCACTGCGGCAAAGCAACTGCAAGGCATCCTCCGGCAATCGCGCCAGTGCGTCTTTCACCCGTTGCTTTACTTCTAGCTGGAGCTTGCGCCGCGACAGATTCGCCGGACGGTTGGTTTCTAGTTCGGCAAACTTGCCCTGCTGCCAGTAGCGCTGCACGTTGCCACCACAGGCTTTGATGTCTTCGGCAATCACCCGCAGCACCAGCGGATGCCCCTCATAAAGTCTGCCAATGCGTTGCAAGTAGTCGATGCCTTCTTCGGACAAGCCCCGCTTGGCAAACAGTTCCAACTGCTCAGCAGCACTCAAGCCCCGCACCGCCTGACACTGCCAGAACTGCGGATAGCGCGAACCCACACTTTCCAGTTCTCCCGGCAAGTCCTGTGTCGTCAGAATCAGTTGACTCTGGCACTCACCGCCTGCCAAAAGCTGCTGAAATAGCTCCAGCCATAGCCGATCGCAAAACTCACTCCAGCCTTGGCGATCGTCTCCCTCCAGCAATCGCTCCATTGAATCAATCTGCACCCGGTAGGGATGCGATCGCAGCAGTTCTACCACATGCGTCAGCAAGTTTTGCGGATCTTGCTGGTCTGCCAGGGTTGGTTCTTCGCCCAGCGATCGCAGCAACGCTGCTCCACTGCTGGAAAACGCTGCCATCACGCCACCTTCATCCAGGTTCAGTCGACAAAATCGTCGCTCATCCCGCAATTCTGATATTAAGCGTTCTGCCAGTGCCGTCTTGCCAATGCCCGTGATGCCCGTCAGCGCCAAAACTCGACAGTTGCCTTGCAGGATTTGCAGTAGTGGCTCCGTCAAGTCCGATCGCTCCACCCAAGTCGCGGCGCTGTAAATTGCTGGGTTGAACGGTTGTAAAGTCAGAGGAGCAATCGTTACAGTTCTCTGCGGTGCTGCATTGAGCTTCCTTTTCAGCACCGGAGTCAAGTCTGCCGTTCCATTCAGCCGTGCGGCACTACAGCCAAACTCATAGGCAAACTCAAAATCTCGCCCAGCCCCCAGCGCATCATAAAAGCCCACGGCAAATTCGATCGCCTCCCGTTCCTCGATCGCCTGACTCATACCAATCACATAGGGAATGTACTGGGCGATCGCTGCTGCTTGGAATTCAGAGTAACAGGCATTCAGCACCACACACTGGAGCTTGCCCGCAAACAGCTTAAACAGTCCTGCCAATGCGACGGCATCAATTAACTTCGGCTGACCGCTCTCATCCTCAAACACTAACCCTGCTTCTGCCTCGCCCTGTCCCGAAAAATGCACAATTTGCGGATTTAGGTCGAGCATGGCTCGCTGCAAATCTCTGGGACGCACCGCAGTTTTGGTTTCCAAGTGAAAGGAGTCGCGGTGGCGCGATAACTTCAAACCTTCAGCAATATCGCGTTTTTCTTGGTCTAGCCGCTGCGATGAGCCACCGTTTGGGTTAGCGCTCAGCATCAAGATTGTCGTAACTGAAGATGGCTGACTCATGGGGCGATCCCTGTTGACGCTGGAGCAGGTTGCTGTTCAGGGGGTACAGGTCAATCATGGCATGTCATTTAGCCGCAGCATCAGCATCACCCATTTTGTTAACCAGCGAGAGATCACTTCAAACTTCCACTCATTTTTGTTTCGGTATGATTAGAGTTTTTACCGTACCGAAACAAGAAAGGCTCTAGAGGGGCAATATCCGCTGGGCATGGGCAATAACTTGGGCAGATTCATCTTGCCGGATGATGAGAGTCTCAAGCATCTTCAACTGCTGCTCTAGCTCCACTATTCCCTCCCGCCGTGCGATCGCTCCTTCCCAATACCGATGCTGCTCACTGCCGGGTTTTCCTAACCGTTTTGACTTGAGTTTCTTGCCAGAAGCATGGGTGACTAAACGTGCATAGGTGTAGCTCCTGTTACCTTTGGTTTCTATGGACTCAACGAGCCAACAATAGGCAGGTGCGACTACGCCACAAGAGCGGATAAAGATGATGCAGTCTAGAAGGCGATTTTGCTCGGCTGCCAGGTGAGGACTATCCAATGATTCTTCGGTATGGTACATAGTTATATAATACCGAAAAATCTAGCCTAAATCCTTCAACAAAGCGCTTTGGGAAGAACAAACGCAAAGAAAAGAGAGTAGAGGGCAAAAGTGAAAAGGGCTACAGAGTCCTCGGAGCACAGCACACAACTCGAAAACCGATATTGTTGTCCGTGAAGGCGGGCGAGAAGCAGTTGCGAGAGGCAGAACGACAAATTCTAGAACTGTAACTCCAAGAACCACCGCGTATTACACGTTGTGTATTCTCCTTTCCAGATGCCCAAGCACTGCCATCCGTCGGTGCGTCTTCATAATTTTCGTACCAGTGGTCTTGACACCATTCATAAACATTCCCATGCATATCGGACAAACCAAAGGCATTGGCAATCCCAAAATGATCTACATGAGTTGTCTCTTGGCGGTATTCACCCTTGGAGCCGTCACCATAAGTATAGTTGCCATCATAATTTGCCAGATCTGTCGTTAAGGTTCTGCCAAAGTAGAACGGCGTCTGGGTTCCAGCCCGACAGGCGTATTCCCATTCGGCTTCAGTGGGTAAGCGGTATTCTCGTCCAGTATGAGCAGTAAGACGATCGCAGAACTCCACCGCGTCATACCAAGAAACCCGCTCAACTGGGCGTTTATCCTCCTTAAACCCAGACGGATCTGGTTCAAGCGATCGGTTCACCTGCGGCAACCCTGCCGCAAACCGCCACTGCGCTTGAGTCACTGGGTAGCGTCCCATGAAAAAGCTAGAAACCGTCACTTCATGCTGAGGGCTTTCATTATCCGATCGCTCTGGCTCATCTTCAGGAGAACCCATGATAAATGTACCGCTAGGAACCAAAATCATGTCCAGATCTGTTCCCTCTCCCAACTTCTCCTTGAAGTAGCGGGCTTGCTTGCGCTCTCGATGAATTACTAGTTCTGTCATGCAGTGCAACATTCAAATGAGCGGGTCTCAAATATCGATCGCGCTACGCGCGCAAAGGGCTAAAGCGCAAAGGGCTACAAAGTCCTCGGAGCAAGACACACAGCCCGAAAACCGATATAGGAATACGTGTAGTCAGGCGAGTCGTAGTAGCGAGAGGCAGAACGACAATTCCTGGGAAGGTTGTTCCAAGAACCGCCGCGTATTATACGAGAATTATTCTCATTCTTATCTAACCAAGCATTACCATCGGTTGGTGCAGTTGCGCTACGTGTGCCTTGATAGTTGTCATGCCAGTGATCTTGACACCACTCCCACACATTGCCATGCATATCACATAGCCCAAAAGCATTGGCAATCTCAAAATAGTCTACAGAAGTCGTTTCTTTGCGGTATTCTCCTTTAGAACCTCGACCGTAGGAACCTGACCACTTGCCATCAGGATCATCTGTGCCATCATAATTTGCCAGATCCGTGGTGATTGTCTCGCCAAAGTGAAAGGAAGTAGTAGTTCCAGATCGGCAAGCATACTCCCATTCAGCTTCGGTGGGTAGGCAGTACTCTCGGCGGGTGTGGGTGGAGAGCCGATCGCAAAACTCCACCGCATCAAACCAGGAGGCTTGCTCAACCGGGCGTTTATCTCCCTTAAATTGAGATGGATCTGGCTCAAGCGATCGATTCACCTGCGGCATGGCTGCAACGACTCTCCACTGCGCCTGAGTCACTGGATACTTGCCCATGAAGAAAGTAGATACGTTCACCTCATGCTGTGGGCTTTCTGAATTATTGCGATCGAGTTCATCTTCTGGAGAACCCATCAGAAATGTGCCTGCCGGAATCAACATCATGTCTATGCCCACTTCTTCATTCAGCGGCTCCACAAAAAACTGCACGGTCTGACGGCGACGCTGGAGCGTCAGTTTGGGCTGTTGATCCTGAATCGTTTCCATAGTTTAAGAGTGAACTGAATCTTAAAAAAATTCTTGCGCTTCGCGTAAAGGCAAGGGTAAAGAAAAGAGGGCAAAGGGCAAAAAGGCAAGAGTGAAAAGGGCTACAGAGTCCTCGGAGCACGACACACAACCCGAAAACCGAAACTGTCGGTCGTGAAGTCGGGCGAGTCGTAGTCGCGATAGGCAGAACGACAATGCCTGGGATAGCTGAGCCAAGAACCGCCGCGTATTACACGTTCTGTATTCTCCTTCTCAGATAACCAAGCACTACTATCGGTCGGTGCCCCCTCATAGTTGCTATGCCAGTGATCTTGGCACCACTCAAACACATTACCGTGCATATCACACAGCCCAAAGGCGTTGGCAATCCCAAAATGGTCTACAGGTGTGGTTTCTTTGCGATTCTTTCCTTTGGGGCCGTCATTATAGGTATAGTCGCCGTTGTAATTCGCCAATTCTGTCGTTAAGGTTCTGCCAAAGTAAAAAGGGGTCTGGATTCCAGCTCGACAGGCATATTCCCACTCGGCTTCGCTGGGTAAGCAGTATTCTCGTCCAGTATGGGCAGAAAGACGATCGCAAAACTCTACTGCATCAAACCAGGACACCTGCTCAACTGGGCGTTTATCTCCCTTAAACTGAGATGGATCTGGCTTGAGCGATCGGTTAACTTGCGGCAACCCTGCCACAAATCGCCACTGCGCCTGAGTAATAGGATAGCGTCCCATGAAAAAGCTAGGCACATTCACTTCATGCTGAGGGCTTTCTGAGTCACGGCGATCGAGTTCATTTTTAGGAGAACCCATGACAAACCTTCCCGCCGGAATTTCCACCATCTCTAGCTGAATGCCATCACTCAGTTCTTCCACCCACTGCCGACCCTGCCGCCGTTGCTTCCGAATTACCCACTCAGTACGCGGTTCACCCCGTCGGAAGAGGTTTTGCAAAAAGCCAGGTTGTTTTTGCTCTGTCTGTCGCTCCAGGATGGCTGACTCAAACTCAAAGGGCTGCAATCCTTCAGGTTCATCCTCAAGAGTGTCGGCCTCAAACACAATAGTGACAACCTCAACCTCCTGAGTCTGCAATAGAGGAAACAGGTCACTTGGAATAGGTGCAACCAGTTGAGCGGTAGTGAATTCAAGGATCTTTAAATCGGGGAAGAGCGGATCAGGGTCTGAAGATTGAATCCAATCTGATTGGCGAAGAGCATCTTGCTCCACTCGCTGGGCTAATGACGCAAACTCACCACCCAGATTATGCAAAACCTGTGTAGCAATTTGAGCAAAGGGCAAAATTGCTGCTTTGGCTTCCTGAGACCACTCTGATTTTGAAAATAATAATGCGGTGAAACTTCTGATTGGCGGCAGCCCTAGAGTCGCCACAATTTCTTGAGAGAGTTCCTGTAAAACATCGATCGTTTCATCCTCAGATGTGGACTCGTTGAGCAGTTGACGCACTCCTGGAAAAAAATCATACCGGACTGGCTCATCGGTAGACAAAGGATGCGAATTTGATTTCAATTCTGATGTCAATAAGCTGCTGGAATAGACCTCAGCCACATGAACAGGGGTTGAGTCTTTCAGCAATCGCTCCTGGATCAGATGAATCACAGGCAAACTAACGGGCACCGCTGCCATCATGCGAGCTAAACGTTGCGCCATTGGAGAGGCTGTCGCCAAAAACAGATCAACCCGTTCCTCATCTGTTTTGGGACGAATCACTAAGGGAGCACGATCACGCTCTGGATCAATCACCCAAGACAGATCAAATAACCGGGCAGGGGCACGTTGATTGCCAACGGCTGCTACAACCAGCGCCAACTGTTGCAGCGATCGGGCTGTTAGGGTAACAACAGGTAACGTTAGCGCTTGATCAGCTTCTATATCCAGGTAGGCTAGACCTTCTTTTACAACTAACTTGTGATTGGGAACTCCCGGTATCAGTGCACTGACTTGAATACCCAGCCCCACATCCAACTCACTTTGATCCCACAAGCGTTCTGGTAAAAGTTGCACGATCGCAGTCGGCTGATGTTGACTCCAAAGCTTCAACCAATCATGGATTTTCCCTTGCTGCCAAATGGGCGATCGACAATCACTGACGTACAGCACCAGCCGCCGCCCTGATGGATCAATCAATTCTTTAGGACTCCGAAATTGAGACTGCTCTGCTAGCGTTTGTTTTTTAGGAACAAGATAAAATTGACCCGCATCCACTCCTTCCACTCGCCAAGTTCTGACATTCCGAAATGCCCCCTGTCGCTCTAGGATTTGCTGAAACTCATCCAAGGTAGACTTCCAAATGAAACCAAACTGGGATGACTCGATCACCAGTTCCAAATCAAGCCACCGTTCTGGAGCAGGCTTTAAAACAGGTACCCAGACATCGCGTTCAGCAATCCGGTTGACCGTCTCTACCTCATCCAAAATACATTGAGTCAATGAGGGTGTTTTCCGCCTCAGTGGGCGTAGCGATCGGGCGATCGATCGGGCATCTTGCAGGGCTGGAGCCGCCCTAACTTGGATAGGTAAACCCTGCTCTAGAGATTCAACTGGCGGTGTAGCGGTGGCTTCTTTGCTGCGGGTTTCAGGCATATAGGCAGGAACGGGCGGCGGCAAAGGATTAGCAGTCTCAAAATCATCTGTTTTCACTGTGACTGTAGAGGAGGGGCGATCGAGTTGAGCATTGGCTGCTCCTTCATCCTCTGAGTTTGCTACCTCTCCTAGACCCATCTTTAACGCTAGCCAGATTGCATCAGCAATATCCTCCTCGTTAAGGAGCGATTCCGCATCACTCAATGAGGAAATTTCATCATCGCCGAGGATTAAGTCAGATTGCTGCAAGATTCGGATCAGGCGGCTAATCATTTCCGGCGCGTTCCCTCCAAACTATCTAAGGCTGCTAGTAGCCGCTCCTGTAAATTTTTCTTTTCATCCCCAATGAAATCTCGTCCGCGCGTCACCATGAAAATTGCGTTCAGCAATTGATCCGTTGCTAACTGTTGCTTTTTCTTATCGCGACCCTCTAGAAAGTGACTGATGAGTTGGCTGATCTCGTCTTCTGAAACGTCGCAATCCTTTAAATGAGCTTTAATAATGCGTTCCAGTTCGGGGCGATCGGGTTCGCGCATCGTCAGGCGTAAGCAGCGCCGTAAAAAAGCAGGGGGAAAGTCTCGCTCCCCATTGCTAGTGAGAAACACTAATGGGAACTCCTGACACGTAATACGCCCTCCTTCAATCAACACTTTTTTATCTGCTTTAGTACTTTCCTCATCGTCGGTGTAGGCAGTGCGAACCTGAACGGTAATGCGAGGGCTTGACTCAGCATCCTCTTTTTCAAGACGGGCAAGTTCAGGAATCTCAAATCGACCTTCTTCAAAAATGGTGAGCAGATCGTTAGGCAGATCAATATCACTCTTATCAATTTCGTCAATGATCAACACACGCGGGCGATCTGATCGCACCAGTGCTGTACCCAGTGGCCCTAACGTAATGTATTTAGCAATTTTCTGAGGGTCATCTACTTGCTCACCCTTTTCTTGAGACTGTTTGACCTCTTGCAAACGACCGATGGCATCGTAGGTATAGAGACCTTCTTTGAGGGTCGTCCGGGTCGTAATCGGCCAGTATAGAACCTCGCCCAAGTTGAGTTCCCGTGCCACTGCATACGCTAAGGAAGATTTACCAGTACCAGGCTTACCAGTGATTAGCAACGGCCTTCGTAAATACAAGGCCGCATTCACCATTTCTACTTCTTCAGGACGAGACCGAAAAGTCTCTCCCCGTCGCTTTCGACGGCTTACACCAGGGCTAATATCTTTGCCAAATGGTCGCCAACTGGGAGCATCTGGCAAACGATTAAGGATGTCATCGTGGGGATCTCGATTATCGCCCTGAAAAATCTTCCAGTCTGTCGTTGGATCACTCTCAGTCTTTGGGTCGCTCATAGTATCAAAATCAGATTAAGCAGATTTCGGAGGCAAAAGGTCTGGGTCGTCCCACAGAAGAGAAAGGTGATGTCCAATGTGACAATCTTTCTCTTTGTTTCGCGATTGAGATCGTTCTTTTTTCACAATGCTGGGTAACGATTCTAAACAACAGGACTGGAGTACCCGGTCTAGTTCAGTTTCATTAGAGGGTTCATGTAGTTTACAACGTCCCCAAACTGCAAGGGGCAACCCAGACTGGAGCAATACCCCAAACAAACCATTGGGTGGCATTAAGTCATCAGGTTTTTCCTGAGATGGTGCTTGCGTTACTTTCAACCCAACGATCGTATCTTCTACTTCGGCAAGAGCATAGGACAACTCCGTTAAATCGCTATCATCGCCTGACGTAAAAACCTCACGAGCCTTCGCCTTCTCTTGAACCAAAGACTGATGGTGTCGCCATTTTTCGACCCATCGAGATCTTTTCCGGTAGCTACCACTCGCTCGCTCAGCGCAGCGCAACACGACCTTATATTCATGTCCCAATGGTTTTCTGATTCCGTAATCATCATCTAGCAACCAGCAGTCTATATTCTGATTCATCAATTCCAACGGCAGAAAAATATGAATCTCTGGTTCCTTGACAAATTCATTGCTCCCTTTTTTCAGGAGCCGAATCAGTAGCTGAGGGACTTTTTCAGTCAACTCCTCTTTCAAATAAGCTTCGTCTCCTGTTAAATCCAAGAGCTTATTCGGGCTGTATCCTTGCCGATATCTCTTATATTGATCCATATCCTGGATCAACCAAGCCTTAATCTGATAGCGGTTGCCATCCTGCTCTTGGGTCGAAGATATATCACTCCGACTAATCACAACAAAAGCAGCAGGCTGGGCAGACTGAGTTTGATGGTTTGTAACCCACTCCATGACTTCGCCCCAACGTTCTTGAATATGCTGTTCTGCCCAAGCTTGAAGCGCTATCACTAGATCATCATTTTGCGAGTCAGCAACTAAGCGAGCCACAAATAGTTCAAGTGCGCCGTGTTGCTGCGATCGCCCTTTTGGAATTTTTAATAACTCAGTGATAATCTCTGGTGAGCTTCTTAGCTCCAAGGATGGCAAGTATTTCCGAATCGCAAATATCCATTGGCAGGCAACCAGCATGTCTGCAAAGCTGCCTTCATAGCCTTGTAGAATACCACGCAACGCATCCGAGGTAGATTGAGCTTTGCCTTGCTGAATGACTCGCCGAAGTTCTTCAATCTCTGCTTCAAGCTGCTTAATCTTTTGACTTAGTTCTTTAAGTTGTTTTTCAAGCTGGTTTTGTCTTGGCGCATCGCCCTCAACCCTTAGCTGAGCAGTAACTTTCTTATAGTCCTGCTCACAATCTGCTAGGTCATCCTCTTTACGTTTAAGTTCAAGCTCCTCAGCTAACATCTTCATGGCTCTAGTTCTTGAATTTGCTGTTCTAGTTTTTCTATATCTAAACCCAACAGCTTAAGTTGTCTTTCAAGCTGGTTTTGCCTTGGCGCATCACCCTCAACCCTCAACTGAAGCACAACTGCCTCGTAGTCCTGCTCACGATCTGCCAATTCGGTTTTCAATCGCTCTAACTCCAATTGTTGGAACCGACTCAACTTAGGTCGATTAACAGATGTTCTTTCGTTGACGAGTGGCTGCCCTGTATCAATAGAACCACCCTCATTTTTCATGAGAGAATCTACCGCTTGCCGTATCCCATTCACCACATCTACAAACGCCGTATCCCGATCGCTCCACTGGGTCACAGCCTTCCCATCCTTAGGCAATATCTTGAGCTTACTAAAGGGTGAACCTTTCCAATCACAAGGACGCAAAAGAATCGGAATTACACGAGCACTCCCCGCATTATGCCGCTCGATCGCCCGCTCCATCTCGATGTCGTAACAATAATCCGATGCCATGAATGAGGCACTAACCAACAGCAAGATAATTTGCGCCGATTCCAATTTGCCTTTAATTTGTGCTTCCCATTCTTCCCCTGCCTCGATTGCCCGGTCATGCCAAGCACTGATTTTACCCTGCCGTCTGAGAAGCGACAGATGCGTGATCAACTCCTCTCGCAGGTCATCATCTTTATGAGAGAAGGAGATAAACACTTCGATTGGAGCATTGGCAGGCTGAGCAACTGGAACCGAGGAAATCAAGTCGGGTTTGGGTTGAATCATGGCTGCTCTTTCGGGGGACTGTTTGAGCAAGACTGGAGTCAGATGCTCAGCGATGCCCTCCAT
The DNA here is from genome assembly GCA_036703255.1 of Coleofasciculaceae cyanobacterium. GTDB lineage: Bacteria > Cyanobacteriota > Cyanobacteriia > Elainellales > Elainellaceae > Drouetiella. The sequence goes on along the minus strand of DATNPL010000079.1, from coordinate 920 downwards.
GCGAATCGCACTACAGCCTAGCTTGTAGGCAAACTCAATCGGGCGACCCGCTCCCAACGCATCATAAAATCCTACCGCAAAGGCGATCGCCGCTTTATCGCCAATCCCCTGATTCATACCAATCACAAAGGGAATATGCTGAGCGATCGCCTTTGCCTGCACTTCGGAATAGCAGCCATTCAGCACTACACAGTGGATCTGATCTGCAAACAGTTCAAAGAGTCCTGCCAAGGCAGCCCCATCTACTAATTTAGTATTGCCAATGTCATCCTCAAAGATCAGCCCTGCCTCACTTTTCCCATGCCCTGAGAAATGAATGATCTGAGGATTGACATCCAACATGGCTCGCTGAATATCGCGGGGGCGTACTGCCAACCGCTGCTCTAGCTTGAACTGATCCCGCTGCTGGGCACGTTTTAACCCTTCGCCAATGTCACGCAACTCTTGATCAACCCGTAGACGGCCTGTGTCTTTGGGATTGGCGGCAAGAAACAAGATGGTCTGTAGATCTGCATTGGGGGCTGGCATAGAGGGAGGGGGCTAGGCAAGAATTGGGGGTGTCTCAATTATTACCTGGAGCAAGGGAAATCCTTGTGATCTTCATTCCATCCCTCCAGATTGCCCAGACGATTCTTCTTCGCAACCCCATCTCTCACGATCGTAAAAACTCATCCCCGCCAGAGACTGCCACACCCTCAACTGACGGAGCAGCATCATAGGCTCTCTCAGCCTCAGCCTCAGCGGGGTTCAGCAATGATCTAAATCGATCGATGGGTCTGTCTGAAGTGGACCCCGAAAAATAGACAAGTCGCTAAGCTCTGAATACTCCTAAAATTGGAGTAAAAATCATGGCAAATAAACGTAAACAGTACAGCGCTGAGTTCAAAGCAAAAGTGGCGATCGAAGCAGTGCGAGGGGAG
>DATNPL010000246.1:0-62721 GCA_036703255.1 Coleofasciculaceae cyanobacterium | reverse complement strand
TCAAGTTTTTCAGTTCTTATCCAGCCTGCCTGACCCTCAACCTGCCATTGCCTCCATGCGACAACGTGAGGATTCCTTCAAGCGCGAATTTATCGTCCTCAGCCGCATTCCGGTTTCTTAGTTTTGTCAGTCAAGCAGGGTAAATGAGTCATCAGGAGTATGATCACGCAACTCGTTCTAGTCTCAGTAGATCGCAAAGTCCTCCTGTTTTTTTCTAAAAGCTGGATTTCAAAAGCGCTCTGCGCCTTTGAAATCCAGCTTTTAGGGTTTTGTGGAGCGCTCCACGCGCCACAAAACCCTAATTTGCGATCTACTGAGTCTAGAATCTGCTCAATCTTGAGCCACCTAACCTTTGACTGCCATAAATCAGCCCTGAAATTTATCAATTAGAACTTGTAAACATCCGCAGCTATTTCAATAGTCCTAAAACCTGCTGAGCCTCAGCTTCACGATTCTGCTGGGTCAGTAGATTGGCTAATAGTCGGTAGTCATCTGCAAAGGAATCAATGTAAGATTTTTGCATTTGAGGTGGGAGTTGTCGATTGGCTGCGCGAATCGATTCACGGACTTCTAAAGATTGCTGAAGGAACTGAATGGCAGATTGAGGGCTGTCATAATCGACGTACAGTTTGCCAATACTGGCAAGGAGATTTCCTTCCATGTCCTGATTGCCTAGCTCTCGAAAAATTGGCAAAGCTTGTCGATAATAATCGATCGCTTTCTGGTATTCTTTCAAGCCTCCATAACTAGCGGCTAAGTTGGTTAACGTCAATGCTTCGTCCTGACGATTGCGTATTTCCTGTTGAATATATAGCGCTTGTTGAAAATAATCGATTGCCTGTTGAGATTGGTCTAATCGATTAAAAGTCGTGCCCAAGTTCATCAGTGTTTTTGCTTCGCCCTCGCGATCGCTGACGGCTCGAAAGATGGGTAAGGCTTGTTGCAAATGCTCGATCGCTTTTGGGTCTTGATTCAATTCTTTATAGAGAACGCCCAAATTCATCAGTACTGTAGCTTCCCCGTGACGGCTACCCACAGATTGGATGATCGGCAGAGCTTGCTGAAAATATTCCAGAGCCTGCTGATTTTGCCTAACATGCCAATACAAAGAGCCAAGGCCATTTAATGCCCAAGCTTCGCCATAGCTACTTTCTTGTGGATTGAAAGCGCGAGTCAAGTCTCCCCGATAAATTCTCAATGCTGATTGAAAAGATGAAAAAGCTTCTTGGTAGTAGCTTGTATCTAGCTGCTGGAGTCCCTGCTCTAGTAAACGCCTTCCTTCAGTCCAAGGATCGCTGGCAGTTTGTGCTGTGGCTGAAGCCAATAGCGATCGCGTATTCGGAGCAACAGGCAGATCTAGCCCAACCAAGTTGAGGGTGAGGGCGGCTGCAACTACAACACTCAATCGAGAAAATTGCATATTTCTACTTAACCTGAAAGAATGGTGAAAATATAGCGGTCTTATCATTTATCTTCTCCTCATCTTTTATGCTAATTGTGGATAGATTGAAACTGCGGTATCTAGCTATTGCGACGGCAAAATTTGTCCGTTAGCTTATGGTTAAACTTGCAATATTTGAGTCTATTAGAGGATGTTTGAACACTTTAAACATCTTCTTAGAATTATGAAAATTTGCTTTATAACCCAGATTCAATGTTGATTTGCGTCAGGCACATGGCAATACCTTTCTCGTAATAGGCAGCTTCGTTGATAAAAACGGGATAGACAACCGAATCACCTGTATAGGTAATCGAGGCATAATCAAAAGTAAGAAACATTGGGTCACCAGGGTGCAATGCCTCATAATCTCTAGACTGAAGCTGTGGATGAATCATGGCTTGAATATTTCCAGCCTCATCTCTGGGGTAATCAATAGATTCTAAATATCGGTAGATCTTTAATCCATCTTTATATCTCTTCAATCTTCCTCGATTGTATTCTTCTAAATAATCTAAAATCTTGTGTAGGAGGTTTTCGGTATTTTGAAATAGCGCTGCGTCTAAGATACCCTGGGCTATTGAACCAACCTCAATCGCTAAACCAAACTTGCTGAGCGATCGCAGAGAATCGCGGTTCCGTCCGGAATGCTCTGAACTATACACTTTAAGAGATGGTATCTCTGAACTTAAATAAGCTGCTAACTGCAAATTGAAAATATCACGATTGTTTAGAATCAGTGTCAATCCCATGTTGGCAGTGGTGCTATGGATGTCTATGATGACTGTTGTAGAAGCATCAGGATTCGCCTCAAAGCTTTGAGAAATTTCCCTTGCTCGCTGACTCTCATAATTTGAGTGGCTAGCATTTTGTAAGCGTTGGCGATCGAAACTACGATTTAGATCTTGATCGATATACCGCACCCCTTTTGCAAAGGCACTGGGATTACTCAATAGCGTTTGGATTTGAAAGCTACGGTTTGCCAGTAAATGGGGAGATTGCTGAAATTTTTGAGTTAAATATGCACCTGTCAACTCGTTACCATGTGTTCCACCCACAATTAAGACGCGGCTAATCTTATTCATGTTGACCTTTGAGAGGAAGGGTTAACTTGTTCTAAGAATAGGATGAAAATTTATGTCGCTAAGACTATAGTTAGAATAGTTTTATAGCTAAAGCATTATAGTGATGGTGATCAAAGGAAAATCTGTCACCCCCAAGCAGCCCCCTTGGACATGGCTTGACATCCGTCAGCTCAAATATTTGGTGACTTTGGCAGACGAACAGAGCTTCAGTCGGGCAGCCGATCGCCTGGGAATTATGCAGCCTTTTTTGAGCAAACAAGTGGGCTTGCTAGAGAAAAAATTGGGATTTCAGTTATTTGAGCGTAAGCATCGCCCCTTGGAGCTAACAGCAGCGGGGCAAGCTTTTTTAAAGGAAGCTCGTCTCATCTTGATCCAGGCTGAGCAAGCCGTTGAATCGGCGTATCGAGCCAGCCAGGGCGAAACTGGGCGTTTGCTGTTAGGGATCAATACTTCGATCGCCAACAGTAAACTGCCAGACATTCTGCAGACATTTCAGCATCATTTACCAGATGTAGAATTAGTCCTGCATGAATTAGCATCCTATGATCAAATCAAGCTGCTGCAAAAACAACAGCTCGATGTTGGTTTTTTTCATCTGCATAGCTTACTCAATTCTGCACCTGAAGATCATGACCTGCTGAATTCGATGGTCGTTGTTCAAGAGCCGCTAGTGTTGGTGCTTCCTGAGCGACATCGCTTCGCAAAACGAACAACCCTTTCGGTAGAACTCTTAGCCAACGAAAATTTTGTGCTTCCACCCTCAAACCTCTTGTATGGACTGAGGGATCAAATTGATCAGCTATGTCTAGAAGCAGGTTTTAAGCCTAAAGTGAAGCAAGAAGCTGCCTGGATCTCGACCGTGCTGAGTTTAGTCTCAGGTGGAGTTGGCGTTTCGTTACTCCCGGCGAATGTTAAAAATCTTCAGCGAACGGGTGTTGTTTATCGATCGCTAGAGGGAAATTTTCCAACGCTAGAAATTGGCGCTGTTTGGAGGAAAGATAATCCGTCTGTTGTTCTACAGAATTTTCTCAAAATACTGCAAAATCTTATCTAAAAGTCCTTGATGAAATTAGGGTAGCTCTGGGTTCTGCCAACGCCCATACTCTGAGGCAAAGAGCCACCTACCAAAGTATCGCCGCCTTTGTCGCCAGGGTCAGCAATGGGAAACGGGCAACTCAACTGAGTAGAGACGCAGCGTCCGTAGAGATCACAATTCTGGTAAAATCCGATTCCAGTAGAAAAGTTGGTATTGTTGCATGTCCTCTTAAGGATCTAAGAGATTCTCTGCTCCTAGACAGGTCTTTACTCATCATGCTCACTCGGTTGCTTTCAAGTCTGAAGGGGTTTACACCACACTCTAGTCGAACTCCCACTGTCATTCAGATGGAAAATACAGAGTGTGGAGCCGCATCCTTGGGCATCATTTTGGCATATTATGGGCGCATCGTTCCTCTGCCCGAACTGCGAAGAGAATGCGGTGTATCTCGCGATGGTAGTAAAGCCTCGAATGTGCTGAAGGCAGCGCTTTATTACGGGTTGGATGCCAAAGGCTTCAAGATGCCGACACTTGACGCTCTCAAGAAGGCTCAGCTGCCCTGCATTGTTTTCTGGAACTTCAACCACTTTCTAGTTGTCGAACGGTTTCGTAAGCAGGGTATTGATCTGAATGATCCCGCATCCGGACGCAGGCAAATTTCCTACCCAGAATTTGAACAAGCCTATACGGGCATCGCGCTGGTGATGGAGCCAGGATCGACCTTTCAATCCGGTGGGAAGCAGCTAGGAATTTTACCAGCACTGATTAGCCGATTGAACCACTCACGACGAGCGATCGCCTTTTGCTTCATTGCTGGGCTTTTATTGACGCTGCCCCGTTTGGCGGTACCTGCGTTTAGCCAGATATTTGTCGATGAAATCTTGCTGCAAAATCGGCAAGAATGGCTGCGTCCGCTGATCGTGGGAATGGTCATGACAGCAGTACTGCAAGCCCTGTTAGCCCGACTGCGGCTGATCTACTTACGGCGATTGTTAGTGAAAATGTCAGTGATCATGTCAGGACAGTTTTTGTGGCATACACTGCGCCTACCCGCAGAGTTCTATGCTCAACGCTATGCTGGCGAAATTAGTAATCGTGCCGCCCTCAACAACAAAGTCGCAGAAGTGATTACAGGAAAGCTGGCAACAACGGTTATTGATATGTTGATGATTGTGGTCTATGCCGCGATTATGTTTGCCTACGATAAAATTCTCACGGTTGTCACAATTTCATTTGCGGCATTGAATCTCGTAGTTCTCAAACTGTTGTCTAGCAGCCGTCAAGATATTAATAATAAGCTGGCTCAAGAGGACGGCAAAGCCTCTGGTGTTGCCATTAGCGGTTTGAATCTGATCGAGAGTATTAAAGCCTCTGGACTGGAATCGGATATGTTTTCTAAGTTTGCTGGCTATTACTCTAAAGTGCTCAATGCCCAGCAAGAAGGCATGTTGCCGAATCAGATGCTAACGGTGCTGCCAACCTTGCTGAGTGCGATCGCCGGAGCCGCTATTCTGATTGTGGGTGGATTTCGCGTCATGGAGGGTAGCCTCACCATTGGCATGTTAGTCGCTTACCAAGCTCTGACGCAAAGCTTTTTAGCACCTGTCAACTCATTGGTTAACTTTGGGGGCGTACTGCAAATCTTGGGAACCGATCTCAATCGGTTAGATGATGTATTGCAAAATCCGATCGATCCAGAAGTCGATCGCACATCTCCCCGCAATCCATCCCAAACGCTTCAGCCCTTTCTCACGGCTCAGTCCTTTCGGCTACAGGGCTATGTCGAACTGCGGCACCTCACGTTTGGCTACAGCCGCCTATCGCCTCCCCTGTTTGAAGACTTGAATCTAACGGTGAGTCCCGGTCAGCGAGTGGCATTTGTGGGCGGCAGCGGTTCTGGTAAGTCTAGTGTGGCAAAGCTCATTACAGGACTCTATCAACCTTGGCAGGGTGAGATTTACTTTGATGGCGTGCCTCGCAGCCAAATTCCTCGTGCCGTCTTCGGTCACTCTTTGGCAATGGTAGAGCAAGATATTTTTCTATTCAGCGGCACAGTGCGCGAGAATCTGACGCTGTGGGATTCTACGATCGCCCATGCAGATCTGGTGCAGGCTTGCCAAGATGCCGCGATTCACGAGTTAATTCTCTCTTTGCCCGGTGGTTATGATGCTGTTTTAGACGAAGGGGGCATGAACCTGAGTGGGGGGCAGCGGCAGCGGATGGAAATTGCGCGGGCGCTGGTGAGAAACCCATCCGTTTTAGTTCTGGATGAGGCAACCAGCGCTTTGGATGCAGAGACAGAGCTGGCAATCGATCGCAACTTACGCCGACGCGGCTGTGCCTGCATCATCATTGCCCACCGCCTCAGTACAATTCGAGATTGCGACGAAATCATTGTTCTCGATCGAGGACAGGTGGTGCAGCGTGGCACCCATGAAGACCTGCGCCAAACCGGATTATATCGGCAACTCACCAACCTGGCGATCGGGTCAGAGGATCATTCAGCTGCTTAGGAATTCAGATTCATGCTTCCCTCTCCCAACCCACCGCAGGTGTTAAAAGGCAATACTCCTTTGTTGTTAAATGACGAAGGAGTAGTCTGGCAGGTGCAGTCTGGTTCCTTAGCCCTCTTCCTCAGCCTGATCGACCACGATCAGCCCCAAGGCAAACGCCGTTACCTGTTCACCGTAACGGCTGGAGAAGCGCTATTTGGCTTTCTGCAACTGCAAAGGCAAAATGCTACGACTCAATCGTGGGGAATTTTGGCGATCGCTCTAGAAGAAACAAAACTACAACCCATCGCCATTTCCGATTTCTTAACTCCCGACCTTACCCTAGCGGCCTCAAGTCTGAGCCTAGCAGAAAGCTGGATACAGCACTGGAGTACTTGGTTGAGTCAGCAGAGCGTGATCAAGGCTGTTAGCGCTGGCAAACGGCTACAGACCTCTTCCTCGCCTTATTTATCCTTATTGCAACAGCAATCTGTGCAAGCCCAACGGGGAACGATTCGCTGGGTGCAGATTGTGAGCGGCACAGCTCAGTGGATGGGGCAAGCGGCTTTGCCGCTAAAGCCCGATAGCGCTGTGTTTCCCCTCATGGCTGACACCTGGTTAGAAGCTGAAACACCCGTAGAAATTCAGCTTGTGCCGATCGCAGAGATTCCCGTCTTTTCAGAGAGTTTATCGCAGTTTCATCGCTATTTGGGCTATCTGCTCATGGAACTCGAACAGGCGGCGCTGGAATCAGAATTTCATCGCTTTCAGGAGCGGGAGCGACTCAATCAGCAGGTGACGACCAGCGCCATGCAAGAGCTAGTTGCGCCGCTAGAGCGATCGCAAGCCGTCTCATTTCAGGAAGGCTCACCTCTGTTAGTTGCGGTAGGTGCAATCGCCCATACGTTAGGCATGGCCGTTCGTCCGCCTGCGACCTCCGAAGATCCCAGCCGATTAAGAGATCCCCTGGAGGCGATCGCCAGGGCTTCTCGATTTCAAACTCGGCAGGTGCAGCTAGTGGGTCGCTGGTGGACTAAAGAATATGGCCCGCTGTTGGCCTATAGAAAAGATGGGCAACCCGTCGCGCTGCTGCAAGAACGAAGCGATCGCTATCTCTTGTTTGATCCGATTCGGCTCGATCGCATCCCGGTTGACCAAGCCCTGGCAGAAGAAATAGGGAACGAAGCGTATATGTTCTATCGACCGCTGCCAGAATCAATTCGTCATACTCTGGATATTATGCGGTTCGCTCTACGCGGATATCAGAAAGATGTTGCTTTGATTGTTTTGATTGGGGTAGTGGTTTCGTTAATTGGTATGCTCGTGCCTCAGGTCATGGCAATTTTGATTAATGATGCGATTCCCAGCGGAAATCATGCTCTTGTCTGGCAATTGGGATTGGCTCTGTTTGCAGTGGCCTGTAGCCGAACTGCGTTAGCCCTAACGCAGGGAATTTTGTCGCTGAGGATAGAGCGAGCGGCTGATAGCGTTCTGCAACTCGGCATCTGGGATCGACTGCTGCAACTGCCGCCTCGCTTTTTTCGTCCGTATGCTATTGGGGATTTGCTCGTTCGCACGATGGCGGTGAGGCAAATTCGATCGATCTTAAGCTATGCTACGCAGCAAACGCTGCTAAATGCGATGTTTGCCCTGCTTAATCTGGGGTTGATGCTCTTTTACAGCGTCAAGCTCACTCTAGTGGGCATCAGTATTACACTGCTCACTGCGGGCGTTTCCTCTATTTCTAGCCTGGTGCTATTGCGGCAGGTGCGTCAGCAAGAAGCTCTCCAGGGAAAGATCAGCGGTCTCAGTGTTCAGCTGATTAGTAACGTTGCCAAACTTCGGGTTGCAGTCGCAGAAGAGCGTGCTTTTGCAGCCTGGTCTAAATTATTCAGCCAACAGACCCGCTTGCAGGTGAGTACGCAGCAACTAGGGGATGAACTTGATGTCATTTTAGAAGCGCTGCCGACGCTTAGCTCAGTGCTAATCTTTTGGTTTGCAGCCGCCTCGCTTCAGACAACGGCCGGACAGCCCCCCTTCTCCCTTGGCGTATTTCTAGCCTTTAGTGCCGCCTATGGTACCTTCCTGGGAGGGATTGTGTCCCTTAGTAGTTCACTAACCGATGTTTTGCAAATTGTGCCTCTGTGGGAGCGAGCGCAGCCTATCTTTTCAGAAAAACCCGAAAGCGATTTGAGTCAAGCCGATCCAGGACGGTTAATCGGCCAGATGCAGCTTGATCATGTGACGTTTCGCTATCGCGAAGATGGCCCGCTCATTCTGGATGATGTTTGCCTGTCTGCGGCACCCGGAGAATTTGTTGCGATCGTTGGCCCCTCGGGTAGTGGTAAATCCACGTTGCTCCGCATCCTGTTGAAATTTGAGCATCCCCTCTCCGGAACGGTCTACTACGATGGCCAGGACTTAGCGGGATTAGACATTGGAGCAGTGCGGCGACAGCTAGGCGTCGTGTTGCAAAATGGTCGGATTGGAGCGGGGTCAATTTTTGACAATATTACAGGGGGAGCCTTAGTCTCGCTGGATGAAGTCTGGGAGGCGGCAGAAATGGCTGGTTTTGCAGAGGATGTGCGCCAGATGCCAATGGAAATGCATACCGTTGTCAGTGAAGGGGGAATGAATCTTTCTGGCGGACAGCGACAGCGTTTACTGATTGCTCGAGCGATCGTCCTCAAGCCCCAAATTATTCTCTTGGATGAAGCAACGAGCGCATTAGATAACCGAACCCAGGCGATCGTTGCCCATAGTTTAGAATGTCTCAATACAACTCGCATTGTGATTGCTCATCGCCTCAGCACTATCCGTAATGCCGATCGCATTTATGTAATGGAGGCAGGGCGCGTTGTGCAAAACGGAAAGTTTGATGAACTGCTCACTCAAGAAGGGCTGTTTGCCAGACTGGTCGCACGTCAACTCGATTGATCGAAGCCATAAATCCAACAGAGGACGAAATTGTAACTATTGTCAGACATGTAATCTAATCGTTTGTGGTGGGCACTGTCCCCCCTACCTGTCTGATAGCTGAATTCATTTGGGGAGGCTAACATTAAGTTGGCTGAGCGATCGCAATGGCTTTAGATGCTTTGAGTACTGAGTAGAGGAGCAAACTGGCAAACCTTGAGCCTTGCGTTCAATAGACACCTTTGAGCGCGAGTATCTTAATGCTCGTTCTAGTTGTTTCTGATCTGTCATATCACGAGCAATCACGAGGACAGAAGCCACTGTTCCATCGGCAGCAAACTCAGGAACACACCGCGCCTCGAAGTCTCTTAGTCCTTCAGGGGTGAGAAATTGGAACTCTAGCTGCTTTTGCTCCCCTGTGATGAGCACTCGGCTAAAAGTCGTATTCCACATCAATAGCTGAGCCTCTGGCATGCCTAATTCTTCATTGGTTTTGCCGATAAAGTGCTGAGACGGCCAGCCTGTTGCCTGGGTCATGGCAGGATTAACGTAGAGATGTCGCAACCTATAATCGAACCTTGTGATGATATCAGGAGTATTATCAGCCAACGCCTTAAATTCTTCTTCTCTAGCTTTGCGCTCTGTGATATCGATCGCCACCCCTCCTACATGCACATGCCCATCAGGTTGAGACAAAGGGAATTTGTAGACCAGGAACTGGCCGGGTTGACCATCAGAGCGCACACCTGGCTCAATCACTTCCATAACCTGCCTGGTGTTGGCAACGGTTTGGATATTATCTAAATAAGCCTGAGCAACGTCTTGGGGATATAGCTCAAAGATGCTCTGCCCCACCAGATCACTAGGCACATGAAACATCTTGAGGTAGCTTTTGGTGGTGTACTTTATCCGCCCTTGAAAGTCTGTAATCCAAGCTGCTGCTGGGCTGTTATCCATAAAGGCAGCAAACTGCCGCTGGCTGGCCTGTAGTTCTTTTCGGCTGTCTAGCAGGTCTGCCAAGGTTCTTTTAAGCCTTGTATTAGCCAAGAGAGTAGCTTTGGCCTCTCGATTAATCAGCCAGTAGATGATGCCAGCCGTCACGATTACATCAAACCCGCCTTTCAAAGTTTGAAGCTGACTGAAATTATCATTTTGGTGATATGAAAAAATATTCAGTAATCGGTCTGAGCACAAGCTCCAAACAAACCCTATGCCCATATAAATTGCCACGATCTGTCCGGCTACAGAAGCTTCCAAACCAGAGGACAGGCTGTGTAGGTATGGATGACCGAAATTGCCACGGATTGTCATGGTTAGATGAATTTAGAGGCTAAGTTAACCTTAGCGCGGCGATCGCTCTTTACACCGAAATGAGGAAAGAGTGACAAACAGTTTTGTGAAGGGAAACGGTCTTTATTGGGTAAACCCTCTAGATCGGGTGAGGTGTTTTCCTAGAGACTGACATGAAATCCTTATGTCTATCTATTAGGGAGTGAGCATGGCACCTGTCATAAATTTTATTTCCGAACTTGTTAAAGAGAGTTGAAATGGCTATACGGTATACATTCAAGACCATAGGATTGAATATATTCAGCAGTAAATATTTGACTAAAGTCGATCGCCCATTTTAGCGCCTTAATTGAATCATGGCGTTACAGGTTAAGATGAAAGCATACGCTTCAAAAAAGTGAGCAAAGATGCCAATCTCCGAATCTCATGCTCCCTACCATAACCCTGCCCTTCACGAAGAACTTCTCACAGCAAAGGTGTACATCATTCCTCCCAGAGCCAATGAATCGCTGCTTAACTGGGTAGAAGCTTCAGGAAGATTCAAAATTGAGACTGCTGATATTCCCTACGATCAAGTGGCATCCGTAGAACTAGACGAGATCTTACTGGATGCCATTGATGAGCCTGAAGAAGAAACTGAAGAAGGGGGATGGGATACTTAACGCCCTTTTCAGATTTCATCCTGCGGTTTAAAGTCTCTAGCAGACTCAAATATACCAAAAGCCCTGCGATCGCTTCCGATCGCAGGGCTTTTGAGTCAGGCAGCTTTAGTCTCCATAAGCTCTCTACAATGGAGATGGACTTTTGGCGATCGCTCAGTTCAATGGCTCAATGGAACCACTATTGAGCCGCCTGATGTTAAGGGAGGAAAGAAGCTGTGCTTGAATTGGTGAAGCTAATTGACATGATTGTCGGTTTTGCGAGTCCAGTCGTTCAGAATAAGCTCCAGAGGAGTGAGCTGGTGATCAAGCTCCTGAAGCAGCTCAATCTTGACCCAGACCATCCCCCTGCTGATTTTACGGCAGTCTATCAGTACACTCTGGTGGAATACGGCATCGGCAAGCCCAAACCTGTGTTGGAATTGTTTCGACAGGCCGAGATTCAAGAAATTTTCCGGAGAGCGTTGGATCGAAACAATCCAAGTCTGCTGCTGAAAGAAGGCGAGGCTTTTCTCTCAGGGCATCAATTAGGAGAGCAAATCCAGGCTCTGGGCATCGATGCTCGACAAGAATTCTATCAGTTTGCAGCAGTTTTCATAGAAGTTGCCAAGCGCACCCGCACGCCTGCGGAAGTTCTCGCAAATCAGAGATTGGAGTCTCTGCATCGGCAAATTGGCAGTATTCAGGAGCGGCTGCATCGGCTGCCCACGCTAGAAGGTATGCGAACTGAGATGGCACGGCTTGCAGCTCAAAGTTATCCCATGTTGCCAGCCGCCAGCCCCGCAGCCGTTCAAGAGCGACAGTTTCAGGAAAGCCAATGCCGAGCCTTTGCCCTGGCTCAGCAGATGAAAGGTTGGTTTGAGACTTTGGGCTATCGCTTTGAGTCCTATGAGGTGTGGCAAGACGATTATTTTGAATGGATGATTGATATTCCCGTGCGGCGGGGGCGATACGATCGCATCCTGGTACGGGGTATCGATGGCGAGGCAGGGCTACGGGACATCAGGGCATTGCGGCAGTCTGTAGAGACGCAGCGAGCTGATGAAGGCTGGTTGGTGACGGCACGGCGCATTAGTCGAGCGGCAAGAGAAGAGATTGAAAAGGAAGAGAATCATGATCTGGGCTGTTATACGTTCGATGAACTGCTGGATCAAGATGCAGACTTTGGCGGCTACCTGGATTGGCTGGAATCGGAAATTCAGCGGCGGGGCATTGAGCAGAAGTATGTGCCGTTAGCCTGCACGAAAGAGGAGATTGACCCTGACACCAAGCAGCGGATGGGCGTGAGCCGCTATGACGATCGCGACGGCTGGATCGATGGCTACATTGACCTGTGGCTGGATGATCCGGCAAAAGAGCACATTTCAGTCTTGGGTGAGTTTGGCACAGGCAAGACCTGGTTTGCCTTTCACTATGCCAGTCAAGCCCTGCAACGCTATCGAGAGGCGCAGCAGCGAGGCGTAGAGCGTCCGCGATTGCCGTTAGTGATTCCGCTGCGAGACTATGCCAAGGCGGTGAGTGTAGAGTCGCTGTTTTCAGAGTTTTTCTTCCGCAAACATGAGGTGCGATCGCTCACCTACTCAGCCTTTGAACAACTCAACCGCATGGGAAAACTGCTGTTGATTTTTGATGGATTTGATGAAATGGCAGCACGAGTCGATCGCCAGGAAATGATCAACAATTTCTGGGAATTGGCAAAAGTGGTGGTGCCCGGAGCGAAGGTGATTCTTACTTGCCGAACTGAGCATTTCCCAGAAGCCAGAGAAGGACGGGCGCTGCTGAATGCCCAATTGCAGGCATCGATCGCCAACTTAACGGGAGAAATGCCTCAATTTGAGGTGCTGGAACTGGAAAAGTTTAACGATGAGCAGATTCGGCAGGTGCTGCTGCTGCAAGCAGATGTGATTACAGTGGATCAGGTGTTAGGTAATCCACAGCTATTAGACTTGGCACGCCGCCCAGTTATGACTGAGTTAATCTTGGAGGCGCTGCCGGATATCGAAGCGGGGAAACCTGTGGATATGTCGCGGGTGTATCTCTATGCAGTGCGGCGCAAGATGGAGCGGGATATCAAGGCGGAACGTACCTTTACCTCACTGGCAGAAAAGCTCTACTTTTTGTGTGAACTATCGTGGGAAATGTTATCGACTGACCGCATGAGCCTGAATTATCGCGAGTTTCCCGATCGCATTCGTCGATTGTTTGGATCGGTGGTTCAAGAAGAGAAAGATTTGGATCACTGGCATTACGACATGATGGGTCAGACGATGCTGATCCGCAATGCCGATGGGGATTATATGCCAGCCCATCGATCGCTCTTAGAATTCTTTGTTGCCTATAAGTTTGCGGCTGAGTTGGGTGCCTTAGCTTCAGATTTTCTAGAGCTAGCCAGGGCACAATCTTGTCTAGATACCCGTCAAGCCTCCCAAGACTACACCTGGTCTGCTTACTTTCAACGATCGTTAGATCAGGCAGGGCAAAGTGTGGCGATCGCACCTTTAAACACCTTTACCCGTGAAAATTTGGAGCGGTTGCGATCGGGCTTTGGCAACGCCCCCCTGAGCAAAGCCGTTATCGAGCTGATGCAGCCGCTGCTGGCAAAGGAACACCCGCTCGCTCTGCTAGAGGCCATTGCGGCGACAGCACATCAAACAGAGTCAGCCGCAGCCTATGTCGGGGGCAATGCCGCTACCCTGCTCGTTAATCACAATAAATTTGCCCTTAGCGCTCAAAATTTAGCTCATACCGTTCTACAGGGTGCAGACTTAACCAACGCCAATTTGCGGGATGTTAATCTGACCGGAGCCAACGTTTCCCAAGTCACCTTTACGCAAGCCTTTAGCACAGTCCTCTGTTGCGCTTTTCATCCCAGCGGTCATTTATTTGCAACTGGGGAATCTAGCGGAAATATTCACCTGTGGTCAACTCAAGATTTCCGCAAGCAATTCACGCTCAGGGGACATGGAGACTGGGTGCAATCATTAGCCTTTAATGCTGACGGTTCTACCTTAATTAGCACCAGCAGTGATCAAACAATTAAACTCTGGGATGTCAGGACAGAAACCTGCATGAATACCTTCGTCGTTCACAGTAAAGTCTATGTTGTGACGATCGCACCCGATGAGCAGGTGTTTGCCACATGCAGTCCTGATGGCAGCATCAAAATCTGGGACTTTGCGACAGGCCAATGCCTCCAGACCTTACGCGATCATCATGATATTGCCTGGGCATTGGCGTTTAGTCCTGACGGCACTCTGATTAGCAGCAGCCGAGATCGCACCATTAAGCTTTGGGATTGGCAAATGGGTCACTGCATTAAAACCCTTGAAGGGCATCCCAACCGAGTCAATTTTGTTAGCGTGATTGACAATGGCAGCACCCTGGTCAGCGCGGGCGATCAGATGATTAAGCTATGGGATCTTCAGACCGGAGAATGCCTCAGATCTTTAGAAGGACACGCAAACAAGATCACGCGCAGCAGCATTTCAGCCGATGGCGCATTGCTGGCTAGCAGTAGTTTCGATTACACCATTCGGATCTGGGATTTGCATACTGGAGACTGCCTCCAAGTCTTAGATCAACATACTAATACCGTTCGAGCTGTCAATTTTCATCCCAGTGGCAAATACTTGCTGAGTGGCAGCGATGACCAAACGCTTCGCTTGTGGGAGGTAGAGTCTGGTGATTGTGTGATGACTCGTTTCGGTCAGGTTAATGCAATTAACGACATTGCTATTAATCCTGGCGGTACTCACCTCGTGAATACTAACGATGACACAACAATTAGCCTTTGGGATCTCAGCCACTGCGAGTATCGCCGGACGTTTCAGGGGCATACGCGACGAGTCTGGAGTGTGGCAATTAGCCCTGATGGCAAAACCTTAGTCAGCGGCAGCAGCGATCGCACCATTAAAGTTTGGGACTTTGCGACAGGCCAATGTATCCGCACCTTGCAACAATCTAGCTCTGTATTTAATGTTGCAATTTCGCCCGATGGCAAAAAGATTTTGAGCAGCGGTAGCGATCTGCTGGTTCAGTTATGGGATCTTGAAACTGGCGACTGTTTGCGCGAGGTGCAAAAGCGGGTACAGAAGAGTGAATCCTGTACTGTACAGTTAAGCCATCATCTGATCGCCGCCAGCGCCCAAACCCAGATCAATCTTTGGGATACCCACACTGGCGAACACTTGCATACCCTCTCTGGACATACTGGAGCGATTTGGGCGATCGCAATTTCCCCAGATGAGCAATGGATTGCCACGGGATCGTTTGACCAAACCGTGAAAATTTGGGATACCCACACGGGAGATCTGCGGCTAACCCTGCAAGGACACCAGGATCGGATCAGGGCGATCGCCGTTAGTCCCGATGGATTACTCATCGCCAGTGCCGGGGATGATGCTGAAATCCGCTTATGGGATGTCCAATCTGGCAAGTGCCAGCAAATTTTAGTGGGTCATCAAAATTGCATCCGAGGGCTACAATTTCATCCCAACGGCAAAGCGATCGTCAGCGGTAGCTTTGATGAAACCATTCGCCTGTGGGATATCGAGACTGGGGAATGCATCAAAAAGCTGATCAACAAACCCTATGCAGGCATGAATATAACTGGAGTGAAAGGCTTAGCTGAGGCAGAAAAAGAGACTCTGAAGGCATTAGGCGCGATCGAGAACTAAAGCCTTGAGGTATTCCGAACGTTAAAGCCATACCTCTAGCCGAAGCGGCTCTGCTGCAAGTACAAATCCCACATTTGTTCATAGGCTTGTTCCACGTCGCGGGCAAACTGCTCAGCGTTCCACAACGGGGCAGTCTGGCGAGATTGCTTCAGCTTCAGCGCAATCTGCTCTCGCAGTGAGGCATCTTTTCCCAACCGCGCCCCCCACTCAACGTACTCCTCGTCACTCCAGGCAATGCCCTCGCTAATGCCTGCATTCATCATCATGGCGTAGCTGTTGCGCGATGCCCACTGCTGCCCCACCTTCGTCACGACGGGCACACCCATCCACAGCGTTTCCATCGTTGTCGTTGCACCGCTATAGGGAAAGGTATCTAGCACCACATCTGCAATGGCTAGGTTAGCTCGATGGGTTTCCTCGTTCGGGTCAAGGGGTAGAAACCGCAGGCGATCGACCGATACTCCTTCTTCTTCGGCAATTTGAGTGAACAGGCTTTTCACGGTCGCCTCATCCGCAGTGCCCTTCACGAGAAGATAGCTATTTGCTACATTTTTGAGCACGCGCAACTGGAGCCGAACAATATCGGGATGGCGTTTATAACCGCACTGGGCAGTGAGATAAATGACAGCATCTTGAGGAATATCAAGCTTATCGCGCCGCAGGGTCGGAACACCGACCTCAAAACCATCGATCGCTAAATAGGTTCGGGGCATCCGCCAGATTTTTTCACTATAGTAATCCTGTGCTGATTCAGGTAACACATAGGGATCGGCCAGGTAGTAATCGATCGCGGGAATACCAGAGGCATCTAACCCTAACCAGGTGATTTGAACGGGCGCAGGGCGTAGCGCCATAACCCCATAAGTTGTGACAAACGTAACACTGTCCAGGTCTACTAAAATATCGATCTGATCCTGTTCACAAATATGTTTAGCAATATCGATTTCAGCGCCCCGATCGAATGTGGCAGCGGCAAAACGGTTGCCCTGTTCAGCTAAAACTGAGGAGGCTTGGACAAACCATTGCTCGGTAAACTCAGTTAGCTCCCTTCGACCAACGTGATAGGTATAGATGTCATAGCGATCGCGGTCATGATGTTTCAGCAGCCAACGCGATAGAAAACCAACCGGATGTCGATTTACATAATGGGCAATGTACCCAATCCTGAGCTTGCGCTGGGTACGAGCAGCTTGAATCACTGGAGCAGAAAATCGCTGTTGGTATGAGTCTGCTTGAAGCTGTTCTTTATGAATACGCCGTAAACTATTCTGGTATAGAGCAGAAACTTGATTTTGCAGTGGTCGGAGTTCATTTGGCTTATCGTCCAGGTAATAGGCATAGTGGAAACTAATACCGGGCATCAACGGATGAATTGGCAATTGTGATGGATCAGAGTGCTCAAAAACCTGCTTCAAAGAGGCTTTTGCTTCGGCATAGAGAGCCTTGGTTTCCTCCCAATATCCTCCTATTTTGAGTAACCGATAGCCCAGCAGCCCGTTTACCATAACCTTGTCGTTCAGGTTTTGTGCGGCATCACGGCAGCGTTGTCCATACTCAATGGCTTCTGATAACTGCCCTGACAGTTCGTTGGCTGCCGTCAGGAGGGCAAGGGCATCAAGATGATTTTCATCGAAGGACAAGCAGAGCTTTCCATAGTAGATTGCTCGGGGTAAATTCAAAAGGTCGTAATCGATCAAACGGAGAGCATGATCCACCAAAACCTGAAATAGGGCTGTGCTGCCCTGAAGATGTCGCATGGCAGCTTCAGCAAAGTCTCTAACCTGCGGGTCGTCATAGCCAAAATCAACGACCTGTGTGACTGTTTGCAGCAGTGGTTCTGCATCCAGATGGAGATTAGTGGCCGATCGCAGCTGTTCAACAATGTTTAAGCTGGCAATATACTCGCCGTTGAGTAATCTCAGCTTTACTCCTAAGCGCATGAGACTCAGCAGATTCAAGATATTCTCCGGGTCAATCTGACGCATGTGCTGCCGAATTAACCAGGACTGTTGCCAAGCTTCTGACCCTTCAAACTGCTCTATCTGAGTTTGCAAGATCTGAAGCAGATCAGCACTGAGGCGGTCAGCCGGTTCTCTCTCCAGATCCATCAAGGGCCTTCTCCAGGCTCGTTGCGCCTCGGCTTCAGACCCCGATAGCACATGAGCCAACCCCAGCCTCCAAATCCAGTGAACTTGATCCGGCTCCTGTTCGGCTAGCTGTTCGTAGAGTAAGGCGGCTCTAGCATACTCACTTTGGCTAAAGGCATATTCAGCAGACTGTTGTAAGTCGGAGAAGGTTGAGGCGTGTAAAAGCATAATCTATTTCCATAATCCAATGTGAGAGGTGGGGTGAGCTATGCCCACCCCACCTCTCACAACCTATCTCACCACTGATTTAGGACTGCTGTAAGTTAATGAGATTGATAGAAATCGATCGCTTCAAACAGCCTCTGGCGACCTCCGAGCCTTCATCTAGTAAGCACCAGGAGAAGTCGGTGCTGGTGGCGGTGTGCGTGGTGGCGGTGGCGGTGTGGTTGATGTAGTGGTACCCGATGACGTGTACATCACCCCTGCTCCTGACACTTCATCCAGTTCTTCTGCACTTAATTCAGCCGCTTCAGCCGCTTCAGTCTCAGGCGGTGTACCTTCGGGATTCGCCGGGTTGCTCTCGGGCTGGGATGGATCAGACATAAGTTAAATCTCCGGTAGGGGATAACCGTACAGTAGAGCGTATTATTTTTAAATAAAAACTCTTATTTAAGAGAGTACCTGCTTTTCTAGGTTGATAATATTGAACTTTTGTAAAATCTTAAAGCAAGAGACTATCCTCATTGAAGAATTGAAGTTTTGCACAAAAGCCTTATTTGGGCACTTAATCCGTTTCATCCTGAAGTTGATTCCCACGGTTGCACCACCGGATGTAAAACCTCATCTTAAACTCTGCCTAAAACAGAAAAAAGACGCCTACAAACGGCCTCTAAGAGTAAATATGCTAAAGCTACAGCACGCTTTTTCGCTGGCAAAATCACCCTACCCTGTTGCCGTTGTTATTCCGATTTACAAATCAGTTCTTTCTGAATATGAAGCGATCGCTCTAGATAGAGTCTTTAAAGTTTTAAGCGACCACCCATTAAAAATAGTTGCTCCAGAGGGTCTATTGCTCAACCATCCTCGTCTCAAAGCAACAAAAATTGAGTTTTTCGAAGCAAGCTATTTTCAGGGGAGAGAAGGTTACAATCGGTTAATGCTTTCTCCAGAGTTTTATCGCAGATTTCTCTCTTATCAATACATTCTAATTTATCAGCTAGATGCTTTTGTCTTTCAGGATGATCTCCTCAGCTGGTGTGAAAAAAAGTTTGACTATATTGGGGCACCCTGGCATGATCAGCAATGGCTCATGGGCTGGTCAGAGAGAGCATCCTTAGCAAGGAAAGTATTTAAAAAACTGAACATTCCACTGATTAATAGAGTTGGAAATGGCGGTCTTTCATTGAGAAATGTTAGAAGCTCTTTTTTCGCATCTTTAATGTTTGCAAAGCCTGCTAAAAGATGGCTAGCAAAAACGGGGAATGAAGATTTATTTTGGTCTTACTATGTGACTAGCTATTTACCGCTGTTTAAAGTCGCAGATTTTCACTCAGCAATTAAATTCTCATTTGAAACGATGCCTCATGAGTGTTATGAGCAGACTGCACAAACGCTGCCCTTTGGCTGTCATGCTTGGGATAGACCAGAAAATATTAGCTTTTGGCGACCTATCTTTAAGGATTTTGGCTACAAAATCTAGCGTTCTCAATGCACTATTAATGCGCTATTGCTGTTTCATGGCAAAAACTTTCTATTCACCAGCTCTTGCAACACAACCTGCCAACTTGTGAAAGACC
Source organism: Coleofasciculaceae cyanobacterium (assembly GCA_036703255.1). Classification (GTDB taxonomy): domain Bacteria; phylum Cyanobacteriota; class Cyanobacteriia; order Elainellales; family Elainellaceae; genus Drouetiella. Next base: position 43,246 of record DATNPL010000246.1, on the reverse strand, counting down.
AGATCTTGCCTGAGTGCTACCACAACTCGTAGTACAAAGCTTGACGCATAGAGAGAAAAACTAAACCGTGAGATAGATTTCACTGGGTATAGCACCCTAAATAGACTGTGAATAGAAGGGAGGAAGTCAAAGAGGTGCAAACTTTCCCTTTTAGAATTCCCCCCCGCATGCGGTTAAAGCCTAATAAGCGCCAGGTGAAGTGGCTGGGGGTGGATTAGCAGGTGGGGGTGGGGGTGGGGTGGTTGAGACGGAACCCGTAGAAGTACCTGTTGTCCTGTAAATCAACAGTCCTCCTGACAGTTCATCCAATTCTTCTGCATTCAGTTCTTCAGGCTCTTCCGCCCCAGGTTCTTCCGCACTCGCCTGAGCTTCATTGTCTGGATTACCTTTGGATTGTGATGGATCAGACATAACTTAAGTCTCCGGTAGTGTTGAACCGTACAATAGAAGATATTTTCCTTAAAAAGAGAATACCTGACTTTTCCAGCTATGTGGCATAAAGTTTTATAAATATTTTTGGCGAAATAGTATCTCAACTGAATGGCTTAAGTTTTGCAAAAAAGCCTTATTTTGGTGTTTAATCCGCTTAATTCTGTTAATCCTGGTGCTAATTTTTGTAGACCCGTCCTTAGATATAAAAATCCTTGGATGTGGGATCTCATTGTAAATCTCACTCAATATAGAATACTGCTCATGCTCTCTGCCGCTCGTTGCATTCAAATCGACAATTGGCTTACCCTTGAAGAACATGCTCGGTTGCTCCATTATGTCTTTGAGCAAGAAGCAAAGTTTGTGCCATCGGACATGATAGATGGAGAGGTGGAGCATCGAAAGTCATTGCTTCTCCTATCCTTTCCCGAATTTTCTGACCTGATTGAAACGCGTATTCAGAAAATCTTTCCTGATCTGCTGGTGCAATTGGGCTTACCTTCATTACAACTCTCCCGCTTTGAGACGCAGCTGAATGCTCATAATGATGGCAACTTTTTCAAACCTCACACGGATAACGCAATTTACGATCGGGGAACTTATAAGGATAAAGCAGTGAAATCCAGACTGCTGACCTATGTGTATTACTTTTATCAAGAACCTAAAGCCTTTTCAGGGGGAAACTTACGGCTCTATGACAGCACAATCAGGGATCATGACTATGTGGCAGCAGACTCGTTTCAAACCGTTGAGCCACGGAATAATAGCATTGTCTTTTTCCTGAGCCGCTATTTTCATGAGGTGTTACCTGTGAGTTGTCCCTCACAAGCTTTTACCGACAGTCGTTTTACAATTAATGGCTGGATTCGTTGCTTCCGCTCTGCGGGAGGTCATAGCACTACGATTAGCAATAAATTTGCGTCTCTCTGCCAAACCCCAAGCGATATTAATGAGCATTTGCCCGTTCTGCGAGACTTGTCCAAAGGACTCGATTGCGTTGAGTTTGGAGTCAGAGGAGTTGTTTCAACTTGGGCTATGCTGGCGGCTCCCTGCAAGAGCCTAATCTCAGTAGACATTAATCCCTGCCCGATCGAAGAGGCAAAGATTGCTGCAACGAATGCAAATATTCCATTTGAGTTTATCTGCGCTTCTACCCTGGATATTCAGATTAATCCCTGTGATCTACTCTTCATTGACACGCTGCACACCTATGCTCAGCTCAAACACGAACTGCTTGTTCACGGCAATCAAGCGACTCAATATTTGGTCTTCCACGATACGATAACCTTTGGCATGGCTGGAGAAGATGGCGGACTTGGATTAATGCCTGCGATCGAAGAGTTTATTGCAGCCAATCCGCATTGGAAGGTTCACGCGCATTATACAAACAACAATGGACTGTTAATCTTAAGACGCGATCGCTAATTGTTGGATTGCACCTCAACCGAAAACTAAGTATTCAATCCAATCTTGTGCTTCTAATGTAAGTTAACTACCAGGCGGTGGTGGCGGTGGTGTTCGCGGTGGGGGTGGTGGCGAACTAGAGACTGTAGTAGTACTGGTTCCTGTGCTCATGTAAATCAGTCCTGCTCCTGACACTTCATCTAGCTCTTCCGCACTTAATTCAGCCGCTTCAGCCGCTTCGGCAACTGTCTCCTCTGTCTTAGGCAGTGCGCCTTCAGGATGCGCCGCATTGCTCTCGAACGGTGATGGATCAGACATATATTAAATCTCCGATAGGAGTAACTGCACAGTGGATATTGTTGTTCCCAAATAAGAGAGTACTAAGGAACATTGAGGTATATGCTACGGGATACACCAGCCACAAAGAGAATATGAATAAGGGAAAGAAAATAGGTGGTGCTTCAAATGTGTTGTTGAGTTTTTTGAAAGGGGCGCTCCGCGCCCCTTTCAAAAAACTCAACAATTTGTCTAGAACATCACCAGAAAATATCTCCCCCACAGGGTTCTCTCTACTCGTCATTAAATCCTAAGTGCCAGGTGGAGTTGTGGGTGGTGGCGGTGATGAGGGTGGGGGTGGCGGTGTAGGAGAGATCGTAGTCGTACTGCCGCCCGATGTCAGATAAATCAGCCCTGCACCTGACACTTCATCCAGTTCTTCCGCGCTTAATTCAGAAACTTCAGCCTCAGGCTGTGTTCCTTCGGGGCTAGGTACATTAGCCTGAGCTTCGTTTGCCGTATTGCCTTCTGATGGGGATGGATCAGGCATAGGTTAAATCTCCAGTAGGGAAAATCGTAGGGCACAGCATAATTACCCCTTTAAAGAGAGAATATCGTCTTTTTCTGGACTCAGAGCATGAAATTTTGTTGAGAATTCCTAGCAAATCCTATCCCAATCGAATAGCTTCAGTTTTGCTTAAAAGCCTTGTTTTAGTGTTTGATATCAAACCCACGCAACCTCTGCACAAGCTGCCCAATTGCCCCCCATGCCGTACATCAAAAATTTTTGACACCGCTGTAACAATTTTCTCGGTATGCTTGCATTAATCCCAGTTTTATCTTACACTTTCCCGAACTGGTGCGACTCCAGTAGACAAGCTTAAGGTATGGACGCTGATGAGGGAAGTTTCCCGCGACCCTCACCAGCTAACCTGCCGTTCTGAGGTAGCAGAAGGCTGGCTGAGTTGATTTTAAGTCATCGTATGCCTTGCTAATGCAAAAACAGTGGTTGGCGAACCACGCCTTGAGCTTTTTCGGCATTGCTTAATCTGGCTATGAAATTCACTTTGAGAGGTGCGCGGAGTGCATCCCTCAAAGTGAATTTCATAAATAAAACTAGCAACGCCGCTTTTTCTTCCCTACAAAAACCCATTAGCAAGGTAATTCATTATGATGACAAAGTTTAACGAACTGCTGCCCAGCCAGCCTACCGATCGCTCACAGATATGGATCATTGGCACGCGCGATCAGGTAATAGATTTGCTCAACGAGTTATACGCCAAGCGATTGACGGAAGACCCAGCTAAGTACATTCCTATTCTTCCCGCCCCCTTTGTCAGCGGTAAGTACATAACGGTCATAGTGCAGTAGCGGCCAGAGAGGGGGAATAACATCGGGTTGCGTCCGACTCCCCCTCCCTTACGCTCTCCCAAACCCATAACTAGACGGGCTAAGGTGTAAGCATAGCTGCTTAATTCCCTTCCTAATGCCTCCTTCAGACCCCACTCGCACTGCCGCTATTCTTGCTGCCAATGCCCGATCGCTCCAGATTCTAGAGCGATCGCTGGGGCTAAACCTGGGACAATTCTCGCTAATTTTGGTGCGCTGCAACTACAGTCGGCTGCGGCAAATGATCTTGGCAGATATCCAGGCTGCTTCCCCTCTGGCTATGCGAGAGTTGCGGCTGTCTCCCCAGACTTCAAGCCTCCATAAAGCGATTCAGGGGCTAGAAGGTGATCGTCCTCAAGTGCTGATGGTGACGGGGTTGGAGTCTGTAGGACATTTGGAATCGCTGTTGTCTGGGGCAAACCTGGTGCGCGATGAATTTCGCAAAAACTTCTCATTGACGCTGGTGCTGTGGACAACCGATCAGGTGTTTCAAACCCTCACGGAGGTCGCCCAAGATTTCAGAAGCTTTGCGGCGGGGTCGATCGCCTTCAAATTCCCGGTCGATGAGCTAATTTACTCGCTGCGGCAGTATGCCGATCAGATCTTTGAAACCTTGCTGTATGCCGGGGGCGATCGCTTTTTGCCCAACAGCGCTCTGCATCTAGATACGGCATCACGACTGCGAACAGAGCTAGAGTTTGCTGTACAAGATATCCACAGCAGCGGTCAAGAGCTTGATCTTGAGCTGCAAGCCAGCATTGACTTTTTGCGCGGGCGAGATGCCCAGTCGCGCCTAGAAATGGATCGCGCCAAGATCTTCTACGAACGAAGTTTGGCCTTCTGGACAGGCCAGGAATCCGTGCAGAAGTGCGATCGCCCTTCTGCCGCCCGCGAACGCAAAGCCTGCCTGCTGTTTCACTTGGGCTGCTGGTGGCGACGACATGCGCGTATGCGCCGCGCCGAATATCCTGCGGCCTTACTTAAGGCCAAACAGTACTTTCAAGATTGCTTAGCCATCTTTCGGGAAGATGGCAGGCAAGCGTTGATTGCGCGATTTATCACTGCTTTAGGGCAAACGCTACAAAAGCTAGAAGACTGGCAGGCGCTAGAGGCGATCGCCCGTGAAGGATTAAGTCTGCATCAGCAATATGACGATCCGCTGCGGCTGGCTCAAGACTACGGTTTTTTGGCAGAGGTGACACTGGCGCGATCGCAGCGATCGTCCGCACAAGACTTGTCGCTGGCAGAAGCCGACTGGAGAGAAGCTAAAACCTATGCGGAACAGGCGCTAGAAATTCTCGATCGGGCAGAGCAAAATGCAGGAAGAACCTTGACCCAACCGCAGATGGCTAAGGCAGTTGGGCAAGATTCACAGGAAGGAATTCACAAAACTTTATCAAAACCAGCAAATCAAGATGTATTGAATAATACGGGTGCAGGTTCTGGGGACGAGCCTAGCGCTAGTGAACCCTGGGAAGAAGACAGCTTGGCCTTGGCAGAGGCGGTGCATCGTGGCTGGTATTTGCTGCTGTTGTCGCGATCGCTGGCTAGATTGGGAGAGCGATCGGCGGCGATCGGGCATCTAGAGGCCGCCCGCCGAGATACCCATCCCCAGGCCGATCCGACGCTCTATATTCACATTCTGCAAGCCCTCCAGTCGCTTTACTTTGCCCAAGCGCGCTACTTGGCTGCGTTTCGCATGAAGCAACAGCAGCGCATTGTTAAACAGCAGTATGGCTTTACGGCTTTTGTGGGAGCCAGTCGGCTAGAGCCGCTGCAAATTGCCAGCCAGGGTGAGCTATCTCCTTCGGTAGCCGAAGCGGTCGTGATTCAAGAGATCGCAGCTTCGGGTCGGCAGCAAGATGTGACGCGGCTGGTGGCGCGAGTTAGCCTGCCCCGAGACAAGCTCACCGTGATTCATGGGGCTTCAGGCGTAGGCAAAAGCTCGATTTTGGCTGTAGGCTTAATTCCAGCGCTCCGACAAAAGCAGACGATCGAAGCGCGACAAATCTTGCCTGTTCTGGTGTCGGTGTATAACGGTTGGGTGGTTAGCCTAGAGCGAGAAATGACCCGCGAGTTAGAGATGCTGGGCGAAACGCCCCTCCATTCGCCGGGGTTTTCGCGGGTGGCCGATCCCCCGTCGCTGATCCGGCAACTCCAGCAAAACTCCGATCGCAATCTCTATACGGTTCTGATTTTTGATCAGTTTGAGGAGTTCTTTTTTGCCTATCCCGAAGTGGGACAGCGCCGATCGTTCTATTTGTTTCTCAAAGACTGTCTCAATATTCCTTACATCAAAGTCATCCTGTCGCTGCGAGAAGACTATCTTCACTATCTGCTAGAGATCGATCGCGTCGCTGATCTAGAGGTGATTAACCACGATATCCTCAGCAAACAAATCCGCTATCCCCTGGGTGATTTCACCCCCAAAGATGCCCGCACCGTCATTCGCAGCCTCACTGCCCGATCGCAGTTTTCCCTAGAGGAGTCCCTGGTTACACGCCTGGTGAGCGATCTCGCCGGATCGCTGGGCGGCGTCCGACCCATCGAGCTGCAAGTGGTGGGGGCACAGCTTCAGGATGAGAATATTACCACCCTGGCAGAATATCAAAAGCTGGGAGATTTCCCCAAAGAAACTCTAGTTCAGCGATCGCTAGAGGGTGTGATTCAAGACTGTGGTGCACCCAATGAAGCGATCGCTAAAGTGATTTTATTTTTGCTGACTACTAAAGAAGAAACGCGCCCGCTAAAAACCCAAACGGAACTCACGGAAGAACTGACGCTGGCAAAAATTTCCCACACGCGAGAACAGCTTGAGCTAGTGTTAGAAATTTTGGTGGGTTCAGGGCTGGTGCTCAAAATTCCTGAAGATCCAGAACCGCTGCACCAGCTTGTCCATGACTATTTGGTGCGGTTCATTCGCAATCCGCAAGAATCGGATTCTGATCTGCGGGTACAGCTCACTGCCGCCCAGGTCGAGATGGCATCCGTGCAGGCACAGCGCGATCGCTTTGCCGCCGCCAATCGCGACCTAGACGAAGCCAACCAAAGGCTCGATCAAACCAATCAAGATCTGGGCAAAGCCAATCAGGAGCTAGATCAGACGCGGCAACAAGAAAGACGCATCCGCAACCGCACGGCACTATCAGCAGCAGCCTTGCTGATCATTGCCACCGTTATATCGACGGTGCTCGTCCGCAATGCAGAACAGGATGCACTGCTGGCTCAGCAAAAGCTAGAGGATGCCAGCCGGGAGACAGAAATTGCCGAGCGGGGCAGACAGGAGGCAGAGCGGCAAGCCCAAGAAGCCAGCGATCGCCTCAAAACAGCCAATCTTCAACGCCGGACTGCCCAAACGGAGGTAGACCGCGCCCAACGAGAGCTGAGTGCTGCCCAAGCCAACCTCAAGCAGCTCCAGCAGGGAACTGCCCAAGCCAGCACCGCCCGCCAGCAGGCCGAGGCGCGGGTCACAACCGCCGAAATTAAACTTAGCCAAGCCGAGGCGGCCCTCTATCAGGCCAATGCGGCGGTTCGAGTGGCGCAGGCCGAGCAACAGCAAGCACGGGTGGCGCAGCAAGAAGCTCTAGAAGGCACCCGACTGGAGAGAGCGGGCACAGCGGCGCTACAGCAGTTTCAGTTTTCTCAGGCGGAGGCATTGGTGGCAGCTGTCAAGGCGGGCACAGCCCTGAAGGCGATCGTTCAATCCGTTTCTGCTGTAGGCCGTCCGCTGGATCAATATCCGGCGGTTAGCCCGCTGCTGGCGTTGCAGACCATTGCCGACAACATCCGCGAACAGGTGCAGGTGGGCGGCGATCAGGGCAGAATTCAGGCGGCGCAGTTTAGCCCCAAAGGCGATCGCTTTATCACTGCCGGAGCCAACGGCAGCATTCGTCTCTGGGATTTGCAGGGCAATCCTCTAGGAAAGCCCATCACCGCCGATGCCAGCGGCCTGCGGGATGCCCGCTTTAGCCCCAATGGGCAGGCTGTCGTCATCCTTGGCAGCAGCGGCAGCGTTCGTCTCTGGGACTTGCAGAGCACCCCCAAACTGCTCGATTCTCCCCCAATTACCAGCTTTCAATTGAGCGCCGACAACCAGATCGTCACGGCAGATACCGACAACACCCTCCGCATCTGGAGCTTGCAGGGTGAGGCGATCGCCTCGCTACCCCAACCGGAAGGCATCGTCAGCCTTCAAATCAGCCCCGATCGCCAACATTTGGCTATTTTGGGAGACAGCGGCGCAGTCAAGCTGATCGATTTGCAAAGCCAGGAAGTCGAAACTCTCGCTAACTTGGGGGCGACGAACGGCAGCCTCCAGTTCAGCCCTAACGGACGCTACTTGGCTCTGAGCAATGGCAAAGCCACCGTTTCGCTGTGGAATCTGCAAACGCGCCAGGTTGCCCAAATTGGCGGGCAAATGGGCAACCTGCTCAGCCTTCAGTTCAGCCCTGACAGCCAGTATTTGGCCACAGCCGGAGAAGAAGGGACGCTGCGGCTATGGGAGGTGGGCAATCGCTTCTGGCGTGCTGAGCCGTTCATCCAGATGGTTGGACGGGGCAGCGAATTTGCCGTTTTTCAGGGGCATCGGGGCACCATTCGCGGTATGCAGTTTAGCCCCGATGGTCAGACGATCATCACCCGCAGTGACGACAACACGCTGCGGCTGTGGGATCTGCGCGGTAACCCGATCGCCCTCCTGCGCGGACATCGCGGCAAGATTGAGTCCATGCAGTTTAGCCCCAATGGCCAAACTTTGTTGACAGGTGGAGCCGATGGCACCGCCCGCCTGTGGAATCTAAGCGGTAACCCGATCGCTGAATTGCCCGATCAGCAGGGCGACTACCGCGATCGCATGAGCCTGCACTTTAGCCCCACGAGCGAGCAGTTAATTACAGGTGGCAAAGACGGCATCACCCGCCTCTGGTCTTTGCAAGGCAGTTTGCAACGGGAGCTGAGCGATCGCCTCAGAGACATTCAAGACATTCAGATCAGTGCCAACGGCCAAAAGATAGCGGTGCTGGCCTACGGAACCTTGGGCGCAACTATTCGCATCTGGGACGAGCAAGGCAGCCTGCTACACAAATATCCTGAGCCGCAAACCAACCAGTTTAACCAAGACAATTTGCATGACTTGCGCCTCAGTCCAGATGGGCAAGTTGTAGCTGTGCTGGGAGATCAGACGACCCCGAATGGCAATCCTGCCCAAGACATCATCAGGCTTTGGGACTTGCAAACCAATCAGGTCAGAGCTTTGTCTCAGACTGGCATCCTGAGCTTGCAATTTAGTCCAGACGGTCAACGACTGGCAACAGGCGGCACCAGCGGGACGCTCAACCTCTGGGAGCGTCAGGGTAATTTGATCCGATCGCTTTCTGGCAGCACGAGCGGGATTCTAGACCTTCAGTTCAGCCCTGACGGTCAGCGGCTAGCCACCGGAGAAGCTGATGGTGCAGTGCGACTGTGGGATCTGCAAAACGGGCAGGGCGATCGCCCTGCCCGTTTTACAGGACATCGCGGCAATGTGCTAGCGGTGCAGTTCAGCCCTGACGGTCAGCGGCTGGCAACTGGAGGAGCCGACGGCACCGCCCGCCTGTGGAACCTGCAAGGAAGCCAACTGGCCGAATTTCGCGGCCATCAGGGCAGCATTCTCAGCCTGCAATTTCGAGCTGACGGACAGCGCATCGCCACCCGTAGCGAAGACGGCACCACCCGCATCTGGAGCCTGCAAGGACAGCAGATCGCCCAGTACGACGGCTACCAATCTGCCCTCAGCCCCAACTGGCAGCAGATCGCCACTGTAGGCAAAGCCCCCTCCAAAATAGAGAACGATCGCCTCAGCCGCGTTCGCCTTTGGCAAATCAACGACCTCAACGGTTTGCTGACGCGAAGCTGCAACTGGTTAAAACCCTACCTTGCCCACGCCCCCGATTTAGACGAAAGCGATCGGCGGATCTGCGATCAAGCGTTTTGAGTCACGATTTGGGTAATGGCGCTATTCATCATAATTGTTTAACTGACTTCATAAAACGAGTGAAGCCTAAATCAAAAATCTGTTTACTCTCTACCCAAAGACAGTAGAAAACCTCTTTCCTTTGTCAGAAAATTCAGTTTGGTATGGCGATCGCGATCGTGCTGAGAAAATTTTTGATGCATTTAGTGTTCAAAAATTCTCTTATCTTGATTCTTTTGATCGTATCTATACTCAGCAACCTGAAAGTCAATTAACAGCAGAGAAGCTTCATATGATCGTTAACTTAATTGAGAATGGCTGGGAAGTCATTTATCATCGTGCTCATGCCTTACTAGCAGCTCAGCTTGGCGGACATTGGCGCAAAAAAAATTCTCCTGAGCGTCTTTATGAAACGCTGGCTGCTATCTCTCACCATGATGATTTGGCTCAAGAATGGCAAGGCAATCAACTCACGCCTACAGGCGCACCCCTAGACTTTAGACTCAGCTCTAGCGACTCCTTTGACGAGCTGGAAAAATTAGTGGAAAACGCTCATTATCGAGGACGTTGGGTGACTTTGCTCACGTCCAAACATGTTTGTTTTCTGACTCAAGACAAGCAAGGTCAATCTCCTGAATGGGATCAGTTCCTGAACAGACAAATGGAGCTTCAGCAAGATTACCGCCAGCAGTTGGAGATTAGTGAAGAAGATGCAGAGCGCGCTTATCAGTTTATGCAGTGGTGCGATCGCTTTTCCTTGATTCTGGCCCAGCGGGAGATTCCTGAAGACGGGCGTTCCCTAGAGATTACCAGCGGCATTGATGGTCAACGCTATGATGTGCGTGAGCTAGAGGATGGTCATCTTACGGTAGAACCTTGGCCGTTTGAAGATGAGAAATTTACCGTTAATATCGAAGCCTGCTATCTGTCGGAATTAAAATACGAGAGCAGTGAAGCGCTGATTGCAGCCATGCAACAGGCTCCCATTCAGGTACTGGAGTGGACGTTTACCCAAGTGTCTAGCCAAGAGATGCCTGAAAAGATGCCTGAAAAAGAAAGCGTTCTGGCTGGACGAGTGTAACTCTCAGGTATAGCAGTCACGATTTTTTGGAAGTGCTGTACGAAGCGCAGCACTTCCAAAAAACTACAACAGGCTCCGCGCACCACAAAACCCTAATTTGCGATCTTTAAAGTATTTGGCGCTGCTGATTACAAGACAAATCTATCTGGAGTGTTTTTTGAGCAAGTTTGCTGTTTCGGGTCGTCTGAGAAGGCAGCGCTTCTACCTGCTGTCGGGCAAAAGCGCTATGGGGCAAAACCCGGCGCACTTCCTCAACGGTGGTCAGCCCTTGGGTGATTTTGGCGATCGCCGCCACCAAAAACGAATCATACTGAATTTCATGTAGATAGCGACGCAGTTGGGTAACGGTGCCTTCGTAAATGATTTCTCGCACCCGGTCATCAATATTCAGTAGCTCAATAACGGCTTCTCTACCCGAATAGCCTGACTGAAAGCAGTGGGCACAGCCTTTGCCTTTGCGCCAGCCTTGGGGGTTTGCGTCTTCTCGTTTTAAGCCCAAAAGTTTGAGGTCAGAAAGCGTAGGGAGGTAAGGTTCAGCACAGTGGGTGCAGACTTTGCGCACGAGACGCTGAGCCACAATACCCAGTAGCGCATCGCTGACCAACCCTGGATCAGGGCCAATGTCTTTGAGGCGAGGAATCACGCCGATCGCATCATTGGTATGCAGCGTCGTCAATACCAGGTGTCCGGTGAGAGCCGCTCTCACTGCCGTTTCTGCCGTTTCATGATCGCGAATTTCACCCACCATAATGATATCGGGATCTTGGCGCAAGATCGCTCGCAGACCTGCTGCAAAAGTCATGCCAGCCAGCTCATGCACTTGGGTTTGGGTGATACCGGGCAGCACATATTCCACCGGGTCTTCAACCGTAACGATGTTGACGGCATCTGTGGCGATCGTCTGAAGGCTGGTGTAAAGGGTGCTGGTTTTACCCGAACCCGTAGGCCCTGTGAAGATAATCATGCCTTGAGGTTCGCGCAGCCAGCTCTCATAAATTTCGCGTGTGCGATCGGAAAAACCTAAGTCCTGTACGGTACTAAAGGTATTCTGCTGACGCAGCAGCCGCAGCACCGCTTTTTCTCCCGCTTCACCTTTATGAGCGGCAATGCAAGGAATCATGCTCACCCGCATATCTAAGCCCTGCTCTGCCTGATCAGTCATGTAGCGTTCGCTAATTCTGCCGTCTTGAGGGCGGCGGCTTTCGGCAATATCCATGTCGCACATGACTTTGAGCGAAACAATCACCCGACGGCTAATCTCGGATGGCAGCGTGGTGACATGGCGCAAAATACCGTCAATTCGGAAGCGAACTCGCAGCCCGTCAGGTGCGGGAGCCAGATGAATGTCGCTGGCGCGGTTTCGCAGAGCGCTAGAAATTAATGCCTTAATTCGTTCAATCTGGTTATCTACCTGCGACAGATAGAGTTCTGCCATCTCGGTAATGTCTTCTTGCTCTAGCTCGCCCGTTAGTGGATTGACATGCACCGAGGCATTCAGACGCTTGGTATCAAGGCTTTGTAGCCGACTCCATTGGCGATAGCTTTTCTCAGCGATCGCCATTACCCGAATATCGGTGCGGAGCTGAGCGCTGAGCTGCTGCACAATCCCATCGGGTAGCGCCATCGGGCTACCCACATAGAAGCAGTTTTGCCAGAGCAGCAGCGGCATCACGGGCGGCAGCGCATGACGATCGCCCAACATACGCCAAAATCGAGAGGACAACTCGCGATCGAGCAAATCGAGCCGGACATTGCCTTCGACATCCACTAACAGGTCAAGCGCCTGCTCACAGGTAATTTGCTGCTGCTTGAGCTGCTGCCAGGCAGTGAAAAGAATGGCTTGCATGAGTTTTGTAGAAGGGCTAAGGGAGTTACTGAGCAGCCTGACAAGGACGACCTTGTTGATCGATCGCGACGCAAACTTCGCCGTTGTTGGTGTTGGAATATCGCATTAGACCAGGAGGAAGACTCCGGTTGGTCTGGCTCACGGTGATTTGGCGGTTGGGCAGGTTGGCATTTCTGCCACACAGGCTGTTTAGATTCAGCGTGGTGCCTTCAGAGGTTTGCATGTAACAAACTAAACTGTCGTCAACAAACTCCACCGTCGGCTGTATTGCTTGAGGCAAAGTTTCACCCCAGGCAGCGCCGCCTATTACGCTAGCTATAGAGCCAGCCATAGAGAAGGTGAGGGCGCTTGAGAAAAAGGCGATCGCTTTCATGGGTTTCATCATCATTAACCTATAACCTGCATTAATGCTTTTGCAGAAATACCGCAACCGATGAGGGTAATTCCTAGAGCGCTAAGAATTGGCAGTGCTCTGATCGAACGACTCGCGGAACGGCTGAACGTGGGTAGTTTCTGGAACAGTTGCTTGGCATAGACCAACGCCAACCCCAAACCTGTCAGAACTCCCGCTAACCCTAAACTGAAGGTCAATACCATCAACAACCCTAAGGCGACATTACCCAGGGCGATCGAGCTTAGCAACAACACAAGCGCTGCCGGACAGGGAACAAGTCCGCCAGAGATACCTAGTGCTAGCAGGCTTCGCCAAGTCATAGGGCTGCCGTCCGTTTCAGGAAGGTGCGCGTGGTGATGTCCATGAGTATGCCCATGAGCATGAACAGGTGTATGAGTGTGATTATGGTCGTGATTATGGCTATGAGTGTGGGGTGCATGGCTATGCTCAGGCTCGTGATGCTGATACGTACCTAAGCGGTGATGAGATTTAGGATAGGGATGAACGTGATCAGCATGGGCATACTCAGGAACTAGAAGTGCAGAGGCTGGGTGACTCTGATTGATCCTTACGCGATCGCCTTTTTTCTTCATCCGATCGCGCAGCAAATTGATACCAATTGCAACCACCATCAAGCCTGAAATCAAACTGAGCCAGGGATAGATCTGTTCAGGCAAAATATACTGTGCTGCAAACAGTGTAATCAATCCTAGGACAAACACACCGATTGTATGGGTAATGGTTGTGGTCAAAGCTAGAAAAATGGCGTGGCGTGGGGTAGCTCTTGTCCCGACCAAATAGGCTCCCACCATAGTTTTGCCATGTCCTGGCGTTAGGGAATGCATTGCGCCCCAGACCAAAGCTCCGGCGATCGCGATCCACAGCCCTCTTTGGGCAAAGTCTGGCAGGCCAGAGGCAGTAGCGTAGGTTTGCTGAGCGGGGGTAAAAATAAAGGATTTAAGCTGTTTACCTTGCAAAATAGTGGCGAGACAGCTTGAAGTCGAAACTCCTGGCAGAAACAAATTGTAGTGAATTTGCAAGGTCTGTATGGGCTGCTGCCAAGAATAGTCTAGCAGCACCGTGCTGTGGGTGTCGGGCGCAATCTTGCTAGAAAGCGGTATATTTACTTGCTCTACAGATTGCACCCTGAGGGTTGCCGCTTCAGCTCCGTTGGTGAACCGAATTTTTTCACCAAAAAATGCTTGCAGTTCAGCCGCATGGGTCTGCACTTCTGCGGGCGAAAGTTGACCATTGCGATCGCTGTCAGCAAAAGAAACAAGACCTGTCGGAAAGGTCAGGGTCATCTGGGCGTCGGTCGCGTTTATCCTTACTTCAGCTGCGGCCAAATCTGCCCAATGGGCTTGGCTGGGCGGTGCTGTAGCTAAGCCAATCAGCAAGATACTCAACAGTGCCAATAGGCCAAAAAAACCATTTCTACGACCTGATCTGTAAAACCATCGATTCATAGATTACCCTCCTAATCCTGCGGCCAAATTCCGCGCGTTCTGGCTCGCTATGCCAAATTGCGGGTCAATTTCTAGTGCCTTTTGAGCCTGGGTTTGTGCTTGTGCGGTGTTGCCAAGCGCCTTGTCAATTTCAGCAGCGCGGTCATAGAGGTTGGCATCGCGAATGCCTGTCGCGATCGCCTCCTGAATTACCTGCTGCGCCTGTTGCAGCTTGCCATTGGCCGAGAGTGCCCAGGCATAGGTACTCAACGTTTCGGCATCGCGGCGAATTTTAACCTCAGCCTCCATCAAAGGTAGGGCTGCGGCAATATCTGGTGGATTGCTGCGTTCCAGCAGAAGCCGAGCCAAATCGCGCCGATGCCCGAAGGCTGCCGTTTCTTTTGTTCCCGTTGTCTGCCGCAGTAAAGATTCGGCTTGCGCCCAGAGGGCTTGTGCCTGGGTATCGTTGCCTTGCAGCCGTTGGATGCGGGCTTGTCCTCGCAAGATTAGTGGATCGAAGACTCTGGGCGTGCCTCTAGAGGTTGCCATGACATCGGCATAGTAGCGATCGGCTGCCCCATAGTCTCCCTGCCGGATTTTGAGCTGCGCTAAATTGAGGAGCGCCATCGGCAATCCGGGCTGGATGCGGAGGGCTTCCCGGTAAAGGGCTTCGGCTTGGGCTAAATCGCCTCGCTCATAGTAAAACCGACCCAGCAGCGTGCGGGTACGCGCTGAGCCAGTTAGCTCTCCGGGTTCCTCATTGGCGATCGCATCCTGAAAACTTTGCAAGGCTTCTGCATCTTTGCCCTGAGCCGTTTTAACCAGCGCCCGTAGGGTTAAAGAGCTAACGCTAGGCAGGGTGTCAACCCACTGATCAACAGCCTGACTGGCAATCTCTAACTTGCCCATTGCCAGATTAGAGGTGACTTGAATACCAATGGACTCTTTGTTCCCTGGCTCTTGTGCCGCCAGCCTTAGCGCACCCGTAAAGTCATGTTTAGATTCTGCCACTCGTGCCAACAGCATCAGCGCATCAGAGTTGCCAAAGGGTAAACTTGACAGCGATCGCTGAGCCGATTGCTCTGCCAACAAATACCAATTGCTTTCGCCCGTGATCCTAGCCATCTGAAGATAGGCAGTGGCTAGCGAAGACTGACTCAAAACGCTAGTTGGATCTTGGCGTAATCGCTCTTGATACAGCGCAATTTCTTGTTCAATCCGCCCGATCGGATTTTCCATCCGTTCAGCAGACTCAAAATAGCGATAGCGATAAGGTACGGCGGGTGTAGACCAAAAGCGGCTGGTCGCAGCCTCTAGACTCGACTGAAAGTTAGACTGGGTTGCAACCAAAACAGTAGAGGCGATCGGGAATCCCAGCAGCAAGGTAAGCCAAAAAGAACTGGAACGACGAGGAAGAACGAGTTGCTTCATACCTATACTTGCATCAATTATTGGCATCAATGATCAGAATGCGAATGAAACAGCAACTGCGGTAGCAGGTTCATTTGGGGATAATTTATCCGGCGTTGCTGATTTTATCTATGAAATTTATTTTGAGAGGAGCGCTCCTCTCAAAATAAATTTCATAGTCGGATTAAGCCAGGACGCTAGTTCGGAGTAGCTAGATAGGGGAAGTTGCTTAGCACAGGCTGATGGCCTTGCCCAGGGTTGCCGGGAGTGCCTGCGTAAGAAACGTTGTCTGTAGTCACTGCACCGTTACTCAAGAGCGACAGCGCTACATCGATCACATCATCCTCCAGCTTTCGGCCTCGGATGGGCGCACCTAGACCGTTGAGCGCATTAGCAAACCCGCTAGCCCCTGTGGTGTCAAACCGCATGACATCGGGCAGCAGGGCTTTCAGCAAAGCGGCGGTGCGGGCATCACTATTACCCAACGCCTTCAAGGTGCCTTTGGCCTCAGTGATGACTTTGCCCACAGCCCCGGTCGTGACCCGCGTGGGCTGCGCTCGGTTAAAAGCCGCCAAATTGGTTTGGGTCAGGATCAGCGCTTCGTTGATGCCGGGACGGCCGAACTGCTCCATTTGCTCAAATCTCCCAGTTCTGGCATTGGGAATCGCGATCGTTGTCCACGCATCAAAGGTGGTCGCTTGGGTGCCACTTTGCAGCAGTCTCCGAGGAATACGCACCACGATCGAGTTAACGTTATAGTCTTTCGTAAAATCTTGAGCGGTTTCTGGGGTGCGGAATCCAACGCTAGGCCCTAACCCAGCTAGCCCGGCTCGTACCCGGAAGAACTGATCAACGTCGAAAAAGAAGGGATCTTCCCGCAGTCCAGCAAAGATGTCGAGCGTGACACCATTGACCTTCACTGAGTTGACGATGGGAGAACTGCCAGAAGTGATAGGTGTGGTGAGGATACCTCTCCCAGCGGTTGTTTGAGAGATTGTGCGGGACTTATTGCCCTCAATCACCGTTATGCTCAACCGCTGCTGAAAGTTTCTATTGGGTGGAGAAAAGGTAAAGCGCAACGTTATGTTGGGATTGCCTGTGGGAATCGCATCATTGTTGCTGACTCGGGACAGCTTGAGATCGTACTGCGCTTGGTTGCTGAAGAAGTACTGCTGACGCGCCAGCGATCGCGGGTTGGTATTGATCGCAAAAATCAGATCGTCTGCATTAGCATTGGGGTTCTGATCAATTTCGCGAAAGGCGTACAGATCCGTCAAGCTTAGAGCGCGACTGCGTGTATCAATATCCCCATCATCGTGATCAGAGGCTTGAATCACAGGGGGTTTAACCGCAGTTGCTGTCACACCCAAAGCAACCAAAGCCACAGCTAGAGCAGAAGCGGTGAAACCTAGCTTCATCCCGCGCTTGGGGAGTCGCACTCTCTGGAATAGAGAATGCCATAGGGCGATCGGAATATTACGTTTCGGCTGAGTCGCCATCTCGGTTGTCTCCTTCAGACTGAAGATTGCGATTCATCCATTCTCGGTAGATGCACAAAAGCCAACTCAGCAGCTAGCTTAGCTAGTGAAACCAATGGTTCTCTCCGCTGGTGGATAGCCAATGAGTTACTCAGTGATTTTTAGGAGACGAATGAATGCTGTCGTAGAAACATACGAGAATCCCCCCTAGTCGGATTGCAATAATTTGAGTATTGCTCTGCCAGGGGGGTATTTTCAATTCGATCGATCGTTGATTATGCAGACACTTGCCTGCCGATTAACCTGCTAGATCGCTCCGCAAAGGTGGCTAAACCCTGAACAGAGCCTCATTAGAGATCAATTTGGGGGACAAAATCCGTATTTCTCCGGCAAAAAATATCTGAAACAGGATCAGAAAACTATAACGCCTGCTGAGTGATCTCATAGCCTTTAGCGGTAACGGACTCAGGATGTTTCCTGAGCCGCTGAGCTAGGAATAAACATTCTCTGCGGAACTAAAGTCATTCTGGCGCGAGTTCTCAACCGCTTGCACAGCCTCAGCTCTCTACCTTGACGATTCCAATAAACCTGGTCAAAAATCTGGTGCAGGATGAATAAGCCTCTACCGCAGTCGTCAAGCTCGTCAATAGTGTGGCGGTTTTCATCTGGGTTAACACCACAAGAGCAGCCTGGAGCAAATCCAACGCCTTGGTCAGTGATGATCCACCAGTATTGATTTTCGTGCGAAAAGAACTCAACCGCGATCGTCTTGCCGGGATCTAGGTTGTTCCCATGTTTGACTGCGTTAACAAGAGCCTCTTGCAGTCCAAGACGAAGGTCAGGCTGTAAGCCAACGGGCACATCAGCCAACAGCAAATCTAAAACGGGGCATAAATGAAGAGTGGAGGCAAAACTAACGGTGCCCCACTTGCGACCTACCGGACGCAGTGAGATAGCAATCACTCAGATAACCTCAGAGCTTTAGACTGAATCATCAACAGATCAAAACGCAGCATCGCTAAAGACCTTATGAAACCCTTTATGAAACCGTAGAGCGATCGTTTACATTCACCTAAACTTCCGTCCATATCAACGAGAATCGGTCTAACTAAGGCAATAGTAGACTAAACCTTAAGCAAAATCTCGGGCGAACCTGATGGCACTGCGCGGGTAACTAAAACTTTGACCAAACTATACATAATCATAGCATGTTCAAACTGATCGTCCATTTGTATGGATACGAAAATGTATTTGTGCGACTGGCATGTTGCTCTGTGGCATTGAGGAACGCTACACAAATCCCTCAATGATTACTATTTCGATATAAAGATCAGGCATTGTTTAATCTGAGTATGAATTTTTCTTGAAAGGGGCATGAAGCGCTCTTTTCAAAAAGCTCACGAATTCACGCTTTCAACAAGGCATTCATATCAAAATATCTAAGCTCTAATTTCAAAGAGTTCAGAGCGTCTTGAACGTCTTGATCCCAGCCTTTTGAAGCGCTGACTCTGAAATCAGTCACTCCCGAAATGGGTTTGGCGATCGCTGTGGCACCTACAGCTCTGGGTGAGTTGGCATATTCATAAGTATCGGCTTCTGTACGGCAGTGTTGCGCACCGCACAGATATGTTTTTTTAATGAAATTTTAGTAAAAGTAGGTAGAAGTACTGGATTTCTCCAGTGGAAAATGCAAGTCTAGTACTCACAGGCTACAGAGAGTTTGTGCTGTAGACAGGGCTGCAAGAGTTCAACGGATTGACTGAGGTAGATCGTACTTAAGAGATCGTACTTAAGTAGGTTGACTGAGGCAGATTGAGTTCAATAATGGGTTTGACAAGCGGTCTTTACTGACCTTGTGAAGGAGAGTCCGAATGGGCAACGTTAAAATACTGAACGCATCTATCGATAACCTTTCAATGATGGAGCTGTTAGAGAATCTCAAACAAGGAGTTGTTTACACCCCCAATGTTGACCACCTTGTTAAGTTACAAGCCGATCGTGAGTTCTTTAAAGCTTACAACATGGCTGATTTCAAAGTTTGCGATAGCAAAGTTCTATTTTATGTTTCTAAGCTACTAGGCTGTCCTATCAAAGAAAAAATTTCGGGTTCCGACTTATTCCCTGCTTTTTATTGCTACCACAAAAACAACGAAGCGATTAAGATTTTCCTTTTAGGCGCACGCGAGGGTGTAGCGGCAGAAGCCCAAAAAAGGATTAATGCCCAAATGGGTCGTCAAATAATTGTGGGTGCCCATTCTCCTTCGTTTGGATTTGAAAAGAACGAAGCGGAATGTCAGAGCCTGATCGAGAAAATTAATGCGTCAGGCGCAACGGTTTTAGCCGTTGGCGTCGGTGCCCCCAAGCAGGAAAAATTTATTCACAAGTATAGAGATGCTTTCAAGCATGTGGATATCTTTTTGGCGATCGGTGCAACGATCGACTTTGAAGCTGGAAATGTTGCCCGCGCACCCAAATGGATTAGCGAATTAGGTCTAGAGTGGCTCTATCGTCTCGTCTCAGAACCCCGTCGTCTTTGGAAGCGCTACTTGGTTGAGGGGCCTAAGTTCTTCTGGTTTGTCTTAATGCAGGCTTTGCATCTATACACTGATCCTTTTGCAAGTGATGATGATGAACCAGGTAACGGCGGCTACAAAAACATGGCTGAAGTCATAGATGCCTAAGCCTGGAACTTGAGTCCAGAACTGAAGCGCCTTCCGAAAAAAATTACCTGCGTAGTGTGGGCAACGTGAGCGAAAGACTCACACTACGGCTGTGAAACAGAGAAATCTTCTAGAGTTCTCCTTAGAGATTGTCTCCCAAGCCTTGAATTGCCTTAACGCAGCTCAGGGCTTTTGCTTTTCGGTAAAACTTTTCTGCTACGAGCTTGTCAGTTACGGTTAATTGGCTCTCAAGCATTAGGGCGCTCTTGTGAGCATGCAAGATACACCTCAAAAGCGCCCTAAGCCTAATGGTTTCCGCTGAGGAGAGACATTAGCGGAAGTTGTCTAAATCAGAGGGAGCACCTGCTCCGGTTGCATCCAGAAATAGATTTCGTGCCGCATCAGTCTGGTAAATACAGTCAATCTTGGGCTTATTCTCAGCATTGTCCAAGTTGCCCGTGAAACCAAAGGTATTCATCCGATTCTTACATTCGTTAGCTTCTTGAGAAGTGATGAGATTCTTGCCTTGCAGTACGCCCCAGTTGCTGCTGCGAATCACGCATCCCGGCTGCATCCGAGGTTGGGAAATATAGGCATTAAAGGGACTAAAGGTCATGAAAGCGCGAATATCTACCGTGATGGCGCTGGCACCGTATTGGAGACAAATCTCGGGGCTAGGTGCTTTTTGATCAATGTCGTAGCGAGTGGTGATCGTCCCCTGCCCAGTGGTGGAAATCGTACTAAACGAGGTGCCGATAAATACACCCACAACAAAGACCGCTATCAGAATGGCGATCGTAGCAGAATTGAGGATTGAAGCTGGTTTATTGGGGATGGGATCACGATCTGGCATACGGTCTGGCATACGTTCCGGCGATCGATCTGAATAGCGGGACTCTCGGGGTGGCACTCTCGGTCTACGGGGCATAAGCGTTGATGATGATAAATACCTTGCAGCTATCCCTAAACATTCTATCTCAGCGAATTAGCAGATCCCAACTCAGATAGATAGGAGCTGGGCTGTAAAAAACAAACGATGAGTTTCAGATCATCCGAGAAGTTTTTTGTATCGCACGATACGAAATTACCCAACTGAGAGGATGACTGCGGGCAAGACTCAGGATTAATGAAGCACAGTAGCCCCAAGCCGTGCCAAACCAGTGTCAAAATGAATGCAGGTCTTCTCTGCAATTTTAACAGTCTCATGGTAGCCAGCCCTCAGTCCTCTCTCGATAGGGGACAACCCTACAAGCGATCGCTTTTTCGCAGTATTTTGACAGATAGTCTCACAGTGTTTTGGGGCGAGTGGCTTGATCTGCGCGTGCGGGTGCTGCAAGTTGTGGCTTCTGGATTGGTTTCTCCCCTGATCTATATTCTAGGTTTTGGGCTGGGATTGGGTAGCGCTATGAACGTCAAGCCTCCCGTGGGCGACAGCTACCTTCAGTTTATTCTGCCTGGAATGGTGGCATTGTCCTCAATGACCATCAGCTTTGGCGGCACGACTTTCTCCATTTGCGGCGAACGGCTCTACTCCAAAACGTTTGAAGAGATTTTGCTATTGCCCGTCCATCCTTTGGCGCTGTTTCTGGGCAAGATGCTGGCGGGTGTAGTGCGGGGGTTAATGACTTCAGCGTCTGTACTGGCGATCGCGATCATTTTCACCCAAGAGCTTGGATTCATCAGCCCGCTGTTTTTGCTGCTGCTGCTGCTCAATTGCGCCGTTTTTTCGGGATTAGGGGTGATTGTAGGGCTAAACGTCAAATCTCTAGAAGGCGTGGGGCTACTCAACAATTTCCTCATTGTGCCCATGTCCTTCTTGGGAGCAACTTTTTTTGACCCTAGCACCTTGCCCGCTGCGCTCAAGTTCATTGTTTATCTGTTGCCCTTAACCTACACCAGCTTGGGCTTGAGAGCAGCTGTCTTTCAACCGCTGAGCCAGTTTCCGTGGTACAGCATCCCGATTCTACTCGTGACTGCTATTGTCTTGGGGGCGATCGGCGCATACCAGTTTGCACATCAGCAAGACTAAAGCTGCTTTAAAATGAGTCTGCCAAGCCAGCTTGGGACAATGCTCATAGACGCACAGCGCCTCAAAGATTGATCCTCAATCTAGAGACTAGAGATTTTGGATCTCTGCTTTACCCTTATTCTTCAGGATTTATTCTCCAATCATGTCATCTGACGATCTCCGCTCGACCCGCCTTGAAAAAGTTGATCAACTGCGCCAGCTGGGATTGACGCCTTTTGCCTATCGCTGGGAGGTGACTCACCAGGCCGCAGCGTTGCAAACCCAATATGCTGACTTACCCAATGGCGAAGAGGTCGCGGTAGAAGTGGCGATCGCCGGACGCATTCTTATCCGGCGGGTGTTTGGCAAACTGGCTTTTTTCACGCTGCAAGATGAAACGGGCACGATTCAGCTTTATCTAGATAAAAAGAAGATTGAGGCAGACATGGCAGAGATAGACTCTGCCGCTTTCGATCACCTGAAGCAGTTGACCGACATGGGCGACTTTTTGGGCGTCAAAGGTTCAATTAAACGCACAGACAAAGGTGAACTCTCCGTTAGCGTGAGTCAGTACGCCATTTTGACGAAGTCTTTGCTGCCCCTACCCGACAAGTGGCATGGCATCACAGATGTCGAGAAACGCTACCGCCAGCGCTATGTCGATTTGATTGTCAATCCACAGGTGCGAGATACTTTTCGCAAACGCGCCTTAATTACGGCTGCTATTCGTCGGTATCTCGATCGCCAAGGGTTTATCGAGATCGAAACGCCCATTTTACAGAGTGAGGCAGGCGGAGCCGATGCTCGACCGTTCATTACCTATCACAACACGCTAGAGATGACGCTATATCTGCGTATTGCCACTGAGCTACATCTCAAGCGGCTGATTGTGGGCGGCTTTGAGAAAGTATTTGAGATGGGGCGCATCTTTCGAAATGAAGGCGTCTCAACGCGGCACAACCCCGAATTTACGTCGATCGAGGTCTATCAAGCCTATGGTGACTATAACGACATGATGGTTTTGACCGAGGGCATCATTGTTGCTGCGGCTCAGGACGTGCTGTCAACGTTGCAAGTGACGTATCAAGGTGAGGCGATCGACCTTACGCCTCCCTGGCGCAGAGTGACCATGCACGACCTGGTTAAGGAACATACGGGGCTAGATTTTACCCAGTTCCAGACCTTGGAAGAGGCTAGAGCCGCCGCCCAAAAGGTCGGCGTGCCTAATGTTGAGAAATGCCAGTCGATCGGCAAGCTGCTCAGCGAAACCTTTGAAGAAAAGGTCGAGACAACCTTAATTCAACCCACCTTTGTAACGGACTATCCCATCGAAGTCTCGCCTCTGGCAAAGCCCCATCGCAGCAAGCCCGGACTGGTTGAGCGATTTGAGCTTTATATTGTCGGGAGAGAAACGGCAAATGGCTACTCGGAGTTGACTGATCCTATCGATCAGCGTCAGCGCCTTGAAGCCCAGGCGGCTCGCAAGGCAGCGGGCGATCTTGAGGCGCAAGGCGTGGATGAAGATTTCTTGACGGCTTTGGAATATGGTATGCCGCCCACTATGGGTATGGGGATGGGCATCGATCGCCTGGTCATGCTGTTGTGCGACTGCGCCAGCATTCGAGATGCGATCGCATTCCCATTGCTGAAGCCAGAGTTTTCTGAAGAATAGCGGCCAGTGGATTTTACGTGTGGATTTTATGTGTGGATTTATATGTTTTTAACGTCCGCACGGCCTGCAAAACATAAAATTCACTTTGCGTAATTGAGGGCTGTTGTAAAGTCGCTGATAAAGTTAGTAAGTCCGTCTAAAAACGGGTGACATGCCTAGCCTCGATCGGTTAGGACGGTGGGTAGATAATTTCACCCTCCTCAGTTTTCTGATTTAACCTCCTGATTTGAACCCGCGATCGAGTATGTAGTGATACGAGTTTGAGAAATAGATGCGGCAGGTTATTCTGCCAAACGCTTAAAGCTACCCAGCAGCCAAAATCGCAAATCTACAATTCAACTATCTACGATTCAACTAAGGTATGACAGTTCAAAAGAGTATGACAGCATGACTGAGGGGCATTCACTATCCATTACTCTCAAACAATTACTCTCAAAACGGTTTTCTGATGAAATACGCTTTACGTTTTGCCTCTCTCATGGTGCTTGCAGCTCTGGTACTTTCTGCCTGTGGAAAAAGCCCCAGTACTGCTAGCAGTGAACCTGCACAATCTCCCTTAGATACTGCGGCTTCTCCGGTTGCACCTTCGTCTCTCCCTTCAGCTTCTCCTTCTCCATCCGTCACGGCTTCTACGACCGATGGACAGGTTTACAAAGAAAAAAATAACTTATTTGAGATCACTTTTCCCGAGGGTTACACCTACCAAGAAACAGGGAGCGGTTTAGCCTTTGTCTCTGGAGATCAAGGATTTGGCGGCTCTGTCGATTTTGGGGCAGCTCAGGGCAACAAGCTGACCAATGAGCAGCTTGAGAAAGCTCTGAAAGATGAATATGAAAAGCGGCTAGAAGAGCTTGAGTGGCAAGAAACCAAGCCTCAGCCCGATGGCAGTATTCGTGTAGATTGGACGGGCAAAGATCCACAGGGCAACGCCTTGGATGCTGTTAGCTTTGTCGAGCAACGGGGAGACACAATCTACATTCTCAATTTGTTTGGTGTCAATAAGTCCTACCAAGACTACAACAGCGATGCCGAAAAAATTGTGGGTAGCTATCGCGTTAAGCCCTAAGCTCTTCTAATTTTCATGTAGCGCTACGCGCTTAAATCCAATCAAAATTAATCCTGAAAGCCTCGTTTAGCAAAGCTTTCAGGATTAATTTTGTCTTATAGCCGTAATCATCGGGCTTTTTTGCTATGGTGCTTGCAGAAGGAGCAAAATGTCCGCACAATGCGCCGTTTGGCGAAATTATCAAAGAACAAATCTTTAGGGGCTAGCCAAAGGCTGCAAAGGTGGCGTAGAAATGACAGGGGTTTGGTTTGTCTGTTGATCGGTTACAGTCAAAGCGCGATCGCGCTCTAGCGTAGGAAGATCAGGCTGAGTGGGCAAAGAGACGGGTTGATAGGAGTCAGCGACAGCTTCTCTCTCTGGTTCACGGGTTTCTACGGTGCGGCCTCTAGTCATTTGATCGAGCTGCTGAGTGCGCGCCGCCGTTTCTAGCTCAAACAGCCGATCGCGCCACTGCTCAACCTGCCCGTTGGCTTCATCATAAAGCGCGCGTCCCCAGCCGATTTGATTCGCCTCAACGATCGCAGCTTGCAGAGAATCTATGTCCCCTTGGTTGGCTAACGCTTTGGCGCGATCGAGACGGGGCTGATCGTCCAGAACTTCAATTTGCCGTCGCCAGCTGCTAATCATTTGTTGGGCTTCGTCATAGCCATCTGTCCCAAAAATGACCTGCTGAGCTTGGCCAATGGCTGACTGTAGTGCCTCGGTATCGCCACTTTTGGCGAGACTTCTGGCTTGATTGAGGTGTGCTCTGGCTTCAGCAACTTGCGCTTGATTCATGCGCGATAACAAATCTCGTGCAGAGTTAGAAGAGGATTTTCGCGTTTGCTGAGCGGCAGCGAGCACCTGTTTTTCCTCTCCCTCCTTGGCAACCTGCAAATTTCGCATCAGTTCTTGGTGTTGGGTCGTCGCCCAATACCGATTGCCTAAACCCAGCAAAAGCTTGGCAGAAACGATGACGCCATACCAATTTTTGTCCTGAATTTTGCTTTGGGCTTCTTCGTAAATAGTTTCGGCTTGATGCCAGATGTCTTGCCATTGTTGAATGCGATCGACTACCAGAGAGTGGGTACGCACGTTCTGTGGAATTCTTTCGGCAATGGCGATCGCTTCCTGAAGATTGCCTTCCTGGTAGGCTTCCTCTCCCAACTGCAAAATGTCGGCTGACCATTTTTGCGTCATCCGATCGGCTTCGGCATGTAAAGGATGATCACGGGGAATGGGGCTGATCAACTGCAATGCCGCCTGTAAATCCTGAGGCGTGCGGCGATTGGCTGCAATTTCTCCACAGTACAAGCGAGTTGCCGGGTTGTCTTCTGACCAAGAATCAGACCAAGAGACCGTCAGGCACTTGGGCAAATCGGGCAGGCCAAAAAGCTGAGCCATAGCCCATAGCCCTAGCCCTCCAGGCAGGAGCAGCATGGTCGGAACTCCTAGCCAGAGCCAGAGCCGGGTTAGATAGCGTTGGGTGGGAGTCGGGCGATTGTCTAATGGCGCTTTTGCTATTCCTCGCGGCGATCGATTGCCCTTAAACCCAATTTTTTGGAATAGATTCAGCATGGCCTCATTTCAGCATAGAAGAATCAACTTTAGAATCTGAATTTTCTGAATTCAGATTGGGGAAGCTAGACGGGTGCCTGATCAAATCAAGCTGGGTTTCACCAGCATAACTTGGGTCTTTCAATCGGCAATGATTCTGAACCCGTAATCGGGGGATGAATTTTGTGTAAGAGGGGCGCGGAGCGCCTCTCTTACACAAAATTCATCCTTAAAATCAGCAGCGTTATTTATTTTTTGAAAGATTTATAGGGCAACTGTGAATTCTTGCTCTGATCTTGAAGTTTTGTAAATCTCATCTTTGCCAAGACTGAGATCCGCTAACCTTTATGGCGAGTTATTTAGACGAGTTATTGGATCATGCTGGCTTGATAAAATTAGCAACGCCAATTTATCCCCAATCCTTGCCGTCAAATTCTTTTGTTTTGAGTCCTTGCCAGAAAGCGGCAAGCTTGCTAAAAATAGACAGCCCATTCCTGGAAATAAGATTTGGGCGGTGTCCTGGAGGGATCAGTCAGTCGCTGGCAGTGCCCTGTCTAGTTCAGTTGTGTTAGAGGTATCATCTGTGCTGGAATCGAGTCATCCAAAAGAGTCGTCGCGTCGTCGTGCAGCCCGTCGCCGATCTTCGGTACAGACTTCCCCCCAACCCGCATCGCCACCCCGAAGGAGCCGCTCTGAGGCTGAGCCTTTGGAACGGCAGCGATCGCCAGGACGGGCACCCTTGACTCCAGAACCAGAGCGCAGAGGCAACGATGCCAGACGGGACTTGACTCGCTTGGAAGGTGAGCCGCCTCGGCGCAGTTCACAGCCAGCTAAGCGGGGCGCTGCAAACAACCGTCTTCCGCTTAAGCCAGAGGCAGACCCGGCAACAGATTCTAGAAATCAGGGAAATGTCCCTAAGCGAGGGAGAGGCGATCGCTCAGAGGGCACTAACCTCAAGCGTCAGCCCAGAACAAAGCGCGATCGGCGTCCGACGCCTCCGCTACTGCATCTAGTCCGCTTGCTAATTCTGGGTGTAGGGGTGGGAGCCATTGCTGGAACAGCGATTTCGGTTTGGAATCCTGCTATTCACGCTTCAGCCTCAGCGACTCAGCAAATTCATTCAGCCACGATGGGCGGTGATGGCGGTGGTCTGGGTCTGGGGCGATCGACTGCGGCAACCCTGCTGGCTAAGGGGCAGGAACTTACCGGATTGACGCCCAAGATTGTGCCCATGACGCAAGAGAGCAAAGATCTGGTGCCAGGGGCGTTTCTCGTCGATCTCGATACAGGCGACTATTTCAGCCTGAATGGATCGGCTGGGTTTTCGGCCGCTAGCATGATCAAAGTACCCATCTTGGTTGCCCTGTTTCAAGATGTGGATGCAGGTCGGGTGCGGCTAGATGAAAAGCTGGTCTTGCAGCAGGTGGATGTGGGCGAAGGATCGGGAGATATGCAATATGCGCCGATCGGCTCAGAATATACGGTGCTGCAAACAGCGACCAACATGATCACGACTAGCGACAATACAGCCACGAACATGGTGATTCGTCGTTTGGGTGGTATTGATGTGCTAAACCAGCGCTTTAGCCAATGGGGATTGCAGCAGACTGGCCTGCGCAACCTGCTGCCCGACCTGACCGGAACCAACCTGACCTCGCCGAAGGAACTGTCCATGCTGCTGGCAATGGTGAGCCAGGGTGAGTTGCTGTCTATGAAGTCCCGCGATCGCGCCCTCGATATCATGCAGCGCACCGTCACAGACACGTTGCTTCCAACCTCTTTGGGCGAGGGCAGCACTATCTCTCACAAGACGGGCGACATTGGCTCTCTCGTAGGCGACACAGGCATTATTGATATGCCCAACGGCAAGCGCTATGCCATTACCCTGATGGTGAAGCGTCCCCATAACGACGATCGCGCCCAAGAATTGATTCGTCAGATGGCTGGGACGGTTTATGACTACCTCAACCAATCTGTGGGCGTGCGCAGCGCTGTTCCGGCTGAAGGGTCTGCTCCAGAGGCTAATCCAGAAGAAGCTTCAGGAGTCCAGACTGATCCCAATCCTCCGGTCAACTCAGAACCAAGTTTGGAGGAAGCGTTGCCTAATGACGGTGCGATGATGGTGCGATGATGCGAGGGTGTAATAAATGAATGGCCGCTATTTAATGTCAAAATTTAGCGGCAGGCGGCTATAAACCCCAAGCGGATCATGGTTCGATCGCAAAATATCTAACTCCTTACTGAGTTTTTGCACCTGCTGAGTTAGGGGATCGGTCGCAGTCTGTGTAGAAGCCCCCAAAAGCCTGCCGAGCTGCTCTTCGAGCGATCGGGGCTTGGGGTATTCCTCAATTTGCCAATCATCGTCTAGATTAGCTGCTTTAACAGCCGCCTTGATGGCCTCTTCTAATCCGCCCAGCTCATCGACAAGACCGAGTTTCTTGGCCTGTAAGCCAGACCAGACGCGACCTTGAGCAATTTCTGCCACCTTTGTCTTTGGCAAGCGACGCGACTCTGCCACGAGACTAATAAATTGATCGTAAATTCGATTGACTACCCGCTGCCCGATCGCTAGCTCCTCAGGCGTTTTGGGGCGTGAAACCGTGCTGCTATCGGCCAGTCGTCCCGTTTTGACCGTATCCCAAGTAATGCCATTGTTGCTGGCAATGCCCTGTAGGTTAGGCAAAACGCCGAATACGCCAATCGAGCCTGTGATTGTGGTAGGTGAAGCAAAGATTTGGCTGGCATTGGTAGCAATTTGGTAGCCGCCCGAAGCCGCGTAAGTTCCCATTGAGACCATAACAGGCTTTTTGGCTTTGGTGAGCGACACTTCACGCGCCACAAGCGCCGAAGCCGTAGCGCTGCCCCCCGGACTGTTGACCCGCAGCACAATGGCCTTAACATCGTCGTCTTGACGCAGCTTGCGTAAGAGTCTAGCTAAGGCATCGCCCCCAATTTGACCCGCGCCGCCCTCACCGCTAACAATATCGCCTTCGGCATAGATGACGGCTATTTGATTGCTTGAGACTTGCCGATCCGCAGCCGTCGCGGCGACATAGCTGGATAGGTCAATTTGTCGTAGGCTTTCACTGCCCTTTTCTTCCCCGGTCAAGCCCTGGAGTTCGGCAATTACCTCATCTTCGTAGACCACTTTATCGACGAGTCCCACAGCCTTGGCCTGTTCTGGCATCAGCATACCCTGGCGATCGGCGATCGTTTGGATTTGCTGCGGCGTCAGCTTCCGGCTCTTGGCGGCAGCGTTAGCAAACTCATTCCAGAGATCGGTGAGCAAAGCCTGAGTTTGAGCCTTGGCTTCAGGGCTATTTTGCGATCGCGTCAGCGGTTCAATCGCAGCTTTAAACTTGCCCACCCGCAAAATTTGCAGACCCACGCCATATTTTTGCAGTGCCCCGGCAAAGAAGGTGCTTTCAGAACTAAAGCCGTTGATTTCTAGCAGACTGCTGGGGTTGAGCAGCACCGTGTTTGCCACCGAAGCCAGGTAATAGTCTTTTTCTTGCCACTGCACGTCATCGTAAGCAAAGATGGGCTTGCCCGATTGCCGAAAGCCTTCTAGCGCCTGCCGGACTTCTCGCAGCGTGGCAAAGCCCGAACCCGAACCCGTCGGCTGCACCCGACCATAGAGCAATAGCCCTTTGATCCGATCGTCTGTGGTAGAGCGGCGAATGGCCTCAATAGCCGTTCGCAAGGGAATAGAGCCGCCTCTGCTGCCCCCCGATAATGCTGCCCCCAGAATTGCTGTAGGCTCTGCCGTAGTGCTAGAGTCAGTGATTTCTTCAGACAGGTCAAAGGTGAGGATAGAGTCTGCCTCAACTTGAGGCCCTGTGTCGCGGCTACTCGAAGCGATCGCGACAAACAGCGCCGTTAGTCCAGCAATCCCTAGCGTGCAAAACAGAATGATTCCAGCCAGGGTTGCAAACGTATATTTGAAAAAGTCGCGCATTTAGAGAAGATTGGGGGGAACGATTGAGGTGCAGGGGATCAAGACTAGAAAGATGCCCGTAAATACTCTCATAGTACCCGCTGCAACACACCAGGCTGCTTTAGCCCTGCCAACGTCGCATTTCCGGTACAAAAAAGTACGGTCGCAAGCTCTGCGGTCAGCGCCTCCATCAAGAGGTGCAATGCTGCTTCAGAGTCGGCTGCCGCCTGCAAAAAAGGCAGCGCCAGTCCAGCTAGATCTGCTCCTAGAGCGATCGCTTTTGCCCCATCCAATCCGTCGCGCAGCCCCCCCGAGGCAATCAGCGGTATGTGGGGGGCGATCGCCCGAATGTCGGTAATGCATTCGGCTGTGGGAATACCCCAGTTGGCAAAGGTCTTGCCCAATCGTCGCTGGCGATGATCCTGGGCGCGTTCGCTTTCCACCCTGGCCCAAGAAGTGCCCCCTGCCCCGGCCACATCAATGGCGCTCACGCCTGCCGCTAGCAGCTTTTGCGCCATGCCTGCCGAAATCCCGTTGCCCACCTCTTTGGCAATTACAGGCACAGGCAGCTTTTCGCACAGGAGAGCAATTTTATCCAGCAGTCCTCGAAAGTTAGTATCCCCTCGGGTTTGCACACATTCTTGCAGCGGATTGAGATGCAAGATCAAGGCATCGGCTTCTAGGCAATCGACGACGCGCTGGCATTCCTCAAGGCCATAGCGGTAGTTCAGCTGCACCGCGCCCAAATTGGCAAACAGCAGAATATCGGGCGCTAACGATCGCACCGCAAAGGTGGGTTCCACTTGAGGATTCTCGATCGCGACCCGCTGAGATCCCACGCCCATCGCGATGCGGTAATGCTGAGCCACCGTTGCCAACCGATAGTTAATCGTCTGGGCTAACGCTGTGCCCCCGGTCATGGAAGAAATCAGCAGTGGCGCATTCAGCACCTTGCCCAAAAAGCGGGTAGACAGGTCGATCTCACTGCGATCGAGTTCTGGCAAACAGCAGTGGCTAAAGCGATATCGCTCGAATCCGGTGGTCTGCTGAGACTGCACATCATCCTCTAAACAAACGCGCAGATGGTCAGCCTTGCGGCTCTGGGTCGCGGCGGCAGCCAGACTCGCATCAGGGGCAGATGGAGCAGATAGATTGGCTAGCGGATCGATCGAGGTATTCACAGTTCAGGATAGGGGGCAAGCGAGGAAGGGATTAAGCTAGTGTGCCATGCGATCGCCCGAAAAATCACAAATCAGCGGCGCTCAAATCCCCATTCGGCATCTGTGAGAATGCGGGCGGTGCCAATGCCTGCCGCGATCGCCCCCACTTTGAACCCGGCCTCGACTGTGCCCTGCAAGCCCGCCGCCAGATCGCCCCGCTGAAAGTACACCAACGCCTTATAGGCCGTGATGCTGGGCACCATGCAGATGATGCCCGGTAGCGAAAACAGCACCAAAGGAAGGTAGAGCGATCGCGATGGCACAATGCCCACCAGCCCGACAAAAAAAGCCCCTAGAAAAGTTGCGCCCATGCTGCCCATGCCCAAATTTTCTGCTGTCAAGCGCAGCAGGTGCCCTCCCATGCCGATCGCCGCACAGATAAACAGGGCATTGCGGGGCGTATTGAACAGAATCGCGAAACCCAAAGTGCCAACAAAGCTCAGCAGGGCGTTCAGCAAAAAATCCATGACCAGCATGTGCAAAAACCTGAATGGCTAGCTGTAAACAGCAAGGTTACGGCGGGGATTTGGGTGGCGCGCTTCGCGCGCCACCCAAATCCCCAGAAAATGTCAAGACATGAATTAAGAAAGACTCAAGCCCACCAGCGACATGCCCAGCATCATACCAAATGCCCCTCCGGCTAGCAGCAGTAACGCATACACAACCCGCGTCATACCCGAAATCAGATCGAGCCGCACCAGATCCAGCGCCGCCGTCACCAGCGGCATACCGGGCACTAAAAACAGAACGGCTGCCAGAAAGGCAGAGTCTGGCATTTGAGGTGCCCACCCGCCCCAGAGCAAAGCCTTGAGGGCAAAATGGCACAGCAGTGTGGCGATCGCTGCACAAACGACCGTGATAGCGATCGGATTGAGGTATCTGCGGCTCAGCCGCATTCGTATTCCTTGCCCGATACCCGATGCCACCATAGCCGCCACAAATTCTGGGGTACTTCCCCCATTTAGCCCCGCAAAGGCACCACAGGCTACCGCCACCGCCAGGATGGTGAGCCAATGGGAATAGAAGGGCGGCTTTGCTTCAATCTTGTCCAAAGCCGCCATGAGGCTGCTGGGAGTCGCATCAAGGGGGATGTGCTGAGACAAAAACTCTACATCGCTTAGACGACCCATGTTCACCCCAATGGTGTGGATTCGCGCCACCTGAGTGTAGTGCATAGCGCCTCGATGCGCCGATGCCGTGATTCCAGTCAATGTGGTAAAGGCATCTAGCCGTTCTACCCCAAAAGTCAGTGCCACCTGCCGCATGGCTTCCTCGACGCGAAAGCTGACCGTGCCGCAGCGCAACATCACTGTGCCAAACCGCATGACGACTTGCATCACCTGAGCGAGTTCGGCAGTCGTCATTTCAGAGGGGGGAGCGATCGGCTCAAATCCTGTGCTGCTGAGCCTGTCGCTGCTGTCCGGCCTATCTATTCCGTCCGACATATCGCCCCTTCCGAACGATAAACCTCCCCAAGCTTGTTTAATCTGGCTCGGTTGTATTGTGAGACGCGCTTTATGCGTCTCACAATACAAGCTCTACAGCTAAAATCAGCAACCCAAAAAATCTAGGGAGTATCGGCTAGATTGCCCTCAGGAAAGTTGCTGATCTGGCGCTGAAGACTTGCCAAGGCGCGGTTGTAGTTGAGAATAGCCGTGAGGCTATTGACTTCAGCCTGCGTCAGGGCCGTTTGCTGTTGCAAAACATCGGTCTGGGTACCTACACCCGCCTGAAAGCGCAAACGGGCAAGCCGGAGAGCTTCTGTAGCGTTTTGGACAGCCAATGCCGTCACCTGAATGTTGTCAAAGCTCGATCGCAGCGTCGAATAGGCTTGCTCAACCTGGAAGCGAATTTGCTCTCGGTTGCTGGCAAATTGGTTTTCGGCGATCGCAATATTGGCTTCAGATTGATCAGCCTGTGCCCGAGACTGACCGCCATCAAAAATTGTCCAGTTCACACCCACCGCTGCGCTAAAGTTGGGCAGGAAGCCCTCGTAAACAAGGCCCTGGTTGGTGTCTAGCGTGCGAGATACCCCAGAGGAGGCTTGCAGAGTCACTTGCGGCTTCAATTGCGCTAAAGCTCTACGACGGTTTTGCACAGAAATTTCGCGCTGCACCAGCTGCTGCTCTAGCTCAGCCCGGTTTCGGTAGGCCAAAACAATGCTTTGCTCTAGGCTCAAATCCCACACGCCCGCAGGAACGATCGGATCAGCCGCAGTAATATCAACAGATTGCGACAAACCAAGCTGCTGCACAATCTGGCGACGGGCGATCTCTTGCTGGCTAATT
The DNA here is from genome assembly GCA_036703255.1 of Coleofasciculaceae cyanobacterium. Taxonomy (GTDB): domain Bacteria; phylum Cyanobacteriota; class Cyanobacteriia; order Elainellales; family Elainellaceae; genus Drouetiella. The sequence goes on along the minus strand of DATNPL010000246.1, from coordinate 9,757 downwards.
TGCTGGGTCAAATCTTGCTCGGCATTGGCGCGATCGACTTCTGCTTGCAGCACGTCAAATCGGGTGCCAACCCCTGCCCGCTCTAGCGCCTGAGCATCTCTTAAGCTCTGCTCGGCCTGAGTCAGGGTGTCTCTGGCAATCCGCACCTGCTCGATCGTTCCCTGTAGATCGTAGTAGTTGTTCGTTACATCTAGAATGAGCTGCTCGGTATCACTCTCAAGCTGCAATTCTTGAAAGCGCACTTGCCCCGCAGAAGCTCGAATAGAGGCCGATCGCTGTCCAGAGGTAAACAGAGCATAGCTTGCCTGCACAGCCGCAGACAGGGAGGTGCTGTTGGTCGATCTTGTGCCATCAAACCCGGTTCCGGTTGCATTCGTGACGGCTTGATCTTGGGCGCTAAAGGTTAAATCTGCGTTGGCGCTCACGGTAGGAAGGTTTTGCGCCTCAGCCTCTCGCAGCGCGGCCTGGGTGCGCTCTAGCGTTAACCGTGATTCTTGAAGGCTGCGGCTGTTGCGAATGGCCAACTCGATCGTCTGCTTCAGCGTCAGTGGCTGAGTTCCTACAATCTGTACTTCTTCGGGCTGAGTCGGAAAGCTAAGAGGATTGGGATCGGGATTGAGATATTCTGGCGCAGGCTCGTCCGACGAGCCTGTATCAGCAGCACTAGAAGCATCATCCTCACCTGGATCTTCTGGTGCTGCCTGAGGCAACTCCATGCTGGGCGACTCTTCTGCCTGAGACTCTTCTGCCTGAGGCAGCTCCATGCTGGGCGACTCTTCTGCTTGAGGCTTTTCTGGCTGAGACTCTTCTGCCTGAGGCTTTTCTGATTGAGACTCTTCTGGCTGAGGCTCTTCTGGCTGGGGATTTTGGGCATAGAGCGTTGCCCCTTGCCCTTTGGCTGGCGCGATCGCCCCGGCTTCAGCAGCACTGCGAGCAGTAGCCAGAAGGGCAGTTTTTTTGTCCTTGACATGGGTTAAATCGGCGCTAGCCTGACGGATAACGAGCGGGGCGGCTTGCGTAGGGGCGGCTGCGCATAGGGCAACTGCTGCACCGAGACCTAGAGTAATCAAAGAAGTGGGGGGTTGCATATTATCAGTCTTTAATCCAGTCCGGAGTGCTGACGAAGCAGAGGAGACAACCTTAAGCAGAATACTGCTTAAGCAGAATACTGGCGAGGCGGGAAATTGGCAAATAGTAAGCTGCCTAATAATCTGCAAAACGCAAGTTAATAAGGCTAAATCAAGCCAGATTAACCAGAACTAGCATAGATTAGCATTGTCCTGAAGACAAATATTAATTCAATCAGCCGTTGCCAGCCATCATCCGAGTAGACAGAATTTAGTTCTGATTTGTTTCCCTAAAAAGCAAAAAAATTATTTCTGGCTTCATTACTCGTGATGGATTGCTGAAGGGGCGATCGACCGTGAAAAATGGAAGACTTTCAAACAATCGACCCTAGAAACATCCCCTTTGCAGTAAAATTGCCTTCTGTGGAAAGCCTGATGGCACCCTCTCGATTCAAGATTTATAAATCAAAATTTACACCCATTAACTGTCACCTAGCCCTTGTCCATCATGCCTAAGGTTCTTGTTTCTGACCCCATCGATCAAGCTGGGATTGATATTCTGTCGCAGGTTGCTCAAGTAGACATCAAAACAGCTTTGTCTGCCGACGAGCTTGCTCAAATTATTCCAGAGTATGACGCGCTGATGATCCGCTCTGGAACTCGCGTCACCAAAGAGGTGATTGAGGCAGGTAAGCAGCTCAAAATTATTGGTCGAGCGGGTGTCGGAGTAGACAACGTTGACGTTCCAGCAGCGACCCGACGCGGCATTCTGGTGGTCAATTCTCCTGAGGGCAACACAGTAGCTGCTGCCGAACATGCTGTCGCCATGATGCTGGCCTTGTCTCGCCACATTCCTGATGCCAATCAGTCCATCAAGGGCGGCAAGTGGGATCGCAAAAGCTTTACGGGCGTAGAAGTATACAAAAAAACGCTAGGCATCATGGGCTTGGGCAAAATTGGTGCCCATGTAGCCACGATTGCGCGATCGATGGGAATGCGGCTGCTGGCCTATGATCCCTTCTTGTCAAACGAACGGGCTGAGCAGTTGGGCTGTCAGCTGGTTGAGCTAGATTTTCTGTTTCGCGAATCTGACTACATTACGCTGCACTTGCCTAAGACGCAGGAAACCTATCATCTGATCAATGCCGAAGCGCTGGCAAAAATGAAGCCTACCTTGCGGATTATCAACTGCGCTAGAGGCGGCATCATTGACGAGGCGGCGCTGGCAGAAGCGCTAACTCAAGGCAAGATTGCAGGTGCAGCGCTTGATGTTTACGAAGAAGAGCCGCTTGGGGAGTCTGTTCTGCGATCGCTCGGTGCAGAAATCGTTCTTACCCCCCATCTGGGCGCTTCTACCGAAGAAGCTCAGGTGAATGTAGCGATCGATGTGGCAGAACAAATTCGCGATGTGTTGCTAGGCTTGCCCGCCCGCTCAGCCGTCAATATTCCGGGTCTACGCCCTGACCTAATGGAAAAACTGCGCCCCTATCTCCGCCTAGCTGAGACTTTGGGTAGCATGGTCAGCCAGCTGGCGGGAGGACGAATTGAGTCCCTCGATATTCGCTTGCAGGGTGAGCTTGCCAGCAATGACAGCCAGCCCGTTGTGGTGGCTGCGCTTAAGGGATTGCTCTATCATGCGCTTCAAGAGCGGGTCAACTACGTCAATGCCAGCATTGAAGCCAAAGAGCGCGGTATTCGGGTGATTGAAACCCGCGATGCTTCCTCAAAGGACTACACCGGATCGCTGCATCTGTCGGCCAAAGGCTCTCTAGGTGAGCATTCCGTAACAGGCGCTTTGCTGGGCGACAATGAAATTCGGATTACGGATCTAGATGAGTTTCCTGTGAACGTGCCGCCTAGCCGCTATATGCTGTTTACATTGCACCGAGATATGCCGGGGATCATCGGCAAGATTGGTTCTTTGCTGGGTGGGTTTAACGTCAATATTGCCAGTATGCAGGTGGGGCGCAAAATTGTGCGGGGAGATGCGGTTATGGTGCTTAGCGTGGATGATCCCTTGCCGGAAGGTATTGTGACAGAAATCACCAAGGTTCCGGGTATCCGCGATGCCTATACGGTTACTTTGCCGGAATAGCTGGCTATCTAGAACTGTTTAGAATGGTCAGTCTGCCCAAATCGTGAGTTGGCTACAGTCGTTCCCATTGTTCATCAATCTTGAAATCAAATGGCCAATTTAGATGGCGAGTAGCTGGTGGGAAATTCAGGTTGCTTGTGATCCGATCGCAGAAGACTTAGCGTATTGGCGATTAGATGACTTCGGCTGTCGGGGCACTTCTAGCGAAACCAAAGGCTACACCTGTTTAGTCAAAGCCTATCTACCGCAGTTCAAAGCTCAACAGCTAGATTTGGCTGCTTTGGCGCTGCGGCTACAGCAGGATGCCCTATGTGCAGAATTTCCTTTGCCGCTAGTGCAATGGCACCTGATTGACGAGGAAGATTGGTCTAGCAGTTGGAAAGAGCATTGGCATCCCCAAGAAATTGGCGATCGCTTCCTGATCAATCCTGCCTGGATACCCCCGCCGGAAAACAGCGATCGCATTATCATCAAGCTTGACCCCGGCGTGGCTTTTGGCACAGGTGCCCATGCCACGACTCAGCTCTGTCTAGAATCCTTGGAGATGCGAATTAGCGAACCCAACAGCGACCTGGTTGTGGCGGATATTGGCTGCGGTTCGGGTATTCTCTCGGTCGGAGCCTTGCTCTTGGGGGCAAAACTTGCCTATGCGGTCGATACTGATCCCCTTGCGGTCAGGGCAACCCACGAAAATCTAGAAATGAATCAGATTGATGCCGATCGCCTAGTGGTGGCTGAAGGCAGCATTGAGCAGATCAAAGCGCTGATCTCGGAGCCTGTAGATGGCATTGTCTGCAATATCCTGGCAGAGGTAATCATCGATCTGATTCCTCAGATGACTGATATCTCTAAACCCAGCACATGGGGCATTTTGAGCGGCATCCTGTTGGATCAAGTCAAACCGATTGCCGATACATTAGAGCAAAATGGCTGGGTCGTGGCAACCCTGTGGCGGAGGCAGGATTGGTGCTGTTTGAATATCAGGCGATCGTAAGTTGAGATGAGAAATTCTCCTAAAAGCCGCGCTCCGCGCGGCTTTTAGGAGAATTTCTCATAGATTAGACTCGCGATCCTTAGTACTGCGGCACCGACGAATCGACTTCCTGACTCCAGGCGTTAATGCCACCTACAACATTTACACCCTCAAGGCCAGCCGTTTCTTTAAGAATGCCGATCGCCTTGGCCGATCGCCCACCCATCTTGCAGTGAACAATCAGCTTGTGCCCGTTGAGCAGTTCTTTAACCTTTGCTACGCCATCGCCGTTCTCAATGTCGGGTAAAGGCACGAGAACAGAGCCAGGGATACGGGCAATTTCATACTCATTGGGATTGCGGACATCCAGCAGCACAAAATCCTGTGCGCCGCTATCTAAGAGCTGTTTGAGTTCAGTTACCGTAATTTCTTGCATAGCTGCCTGCTGTTGTGCTTCTGCTGCTTTAGCTTGAGGAATACCACAAAACTCTTCGTAGTCAATCAGCTTCTCAATCACAGGACGAACTGGATTGGGTCGCAATTTTAGTTCACGGAAGCTCATATTCAAAGCGTTGTAGAGCAACAGGCGACCGCTAAGCGTTTCTCCCACTCCAAGAATGATTTTAACGGTTTCGGTCGCCTGAATCACGCCAATGATGCCAGGTAAGATACCCAAAACGCCGCCTTCGGCACAGGAAGGTACCAATCCCGGTGGTGGGGGTTCGGGGTACAGGTCGCGGTAGTTAGGCCCACCTTCATAGTTAAAGACGGTGGCCTGTCCCTCAAACCGGAAAATAGAGCCGTAGACGTTGGGTTTATTCAACAGCACACAAGCATCGTTGACGAGATAGCGAGTCGGAAAATTATCCGTGCCATCTACCACAATGTCGTAGGGTTCAACAATGTCTAGGGCATTTTCTGCGCTCAATCGAGTCTCATGCAAATCGACCTGGCAAAAAGGGTTAATTTCCAGAATCCGATCTTTGGCAGACATGATCTTAGGCTTGCCCACCCAAGAAGTGCCGTGAATCACCTGACGTTGCAGATTGGAAAAGTCAACGATATCGAAATCGACGATACCAATGCGTCCAACTCCGGCAGCAGCCAGATATAACAGCAAGGGTGAACCTAAGCCACCTGTACCAATACACAGGACGCTAGCTGCTTTCAGACGCTTCTGCCCCTCTAACCCAACTTCCGGCAGGATGAGATGGCGAGAATAGCGTTCATATTCTTCTTTGTTTAACTGGACTTCATCCAGATTGGGATTGAGCATGGCTAATTTTACAAAAGGCAGGTTTTACAAGACTAGGGGATCAGGTTTGAGGGGTGTCGCCTGATTATTTCTATTAGAGCAGGTGTTTGACAATTGTGGATTCTAGATTTTGAATTCTCAAGGGAGCTGCTGATTTTAGGGACAGTTTTTTATGAGAGTAGCGTGTCGTGATCCTCTCATAAAAAATTTCAGCTGATTCAGCCCTGCTGACTCAAGCCTCTAGAGAGAGGAAGGTTCAACAATAAGCGGTTCGGATTGGAACTGGTGCTGGTCATCCAGACTCCAAGCGCGATAATCAATCGCTCTCCCGTGATCTACAGAAATAATTAAATAAGAATATCTTGACCAAGCCATTGCCCGATCGCATTCTGAGGGCACAGCTCTATGGTCAGGATGAGAATGATAAATACCAATGATATCTAGCTGGCGATCGCGTCCATGTCGCTGAGCTGCTAGTAAATCTTTCGGATCAATCCAATAGCGATCGGATTTAGCGTGGCTCTTTTGTCCAAGCTCATCTGTTTTCTCTGAAGTCAAGGAGAGCATGGCTTCCTTGACTTCGCTAGTCCAAGCATCACTATCCCAGGCATTGAGCGTTTCCCACACCTCAACTAATTTTTTTTGCTCCGTCATGGGATCAAGCTGTCCCAATAGCAAGCCACAGCACTCTTCGGGATAGGCGCGTTGGGCATGGGCGCAAATTTGCTGAAGGTGGGCAACGCTCATTTGCAGCATGGCAGCTAGGCAGCTAGATGCTGCTGAAGGAAGGCGATCGATTTTTTCCAGGCATCTGCTGCCGCCTCTGGCTTATAGGCTTCAGGGCGAGCATCGTTGAAAAAGGCATGTCCGGCATTAGGGTAAGTGTGGAACTCGATTGATTTACCCGCCTGCTGAATATCAGCCTCTAGCTGGCTGACCGCCGCCGGGGGGACAAAATCATCTTCTGCCCCAAACAGACCCAAAACTGGGGCTGACAGCTTTGAGAAGTCTGGTTTGACATGGGGGTGAACGCCGTAAAAATCCACGACGGCAGCAATGCTGGGGCTAACGGTTGCAGCCAGCAACGCTAATTGTCCCCCCATACAAAAGCCCACAACGCCTAACTTGCTGGGGGTTACAGACTCCTGAGCCAGAAGATAGTCGATCGCCTGTTGCAAATCTTGAGCCGTCTGCTCGATATTTAGCGCCATAAGCATCCGGCCTGCCTCATCGGGAGAAGTCGTTGTCTCACCGTGATACAGATCTGGAGCCAGCGCCGTGTAGCCGAGGCTAGCAAAGCGATCGGTAACGGATTTAATATGAGGTACTAGACCCCACCATTCTTGGAGAACGATGATCCCTTGCCCATTGGGCGCTTCCGGTAAGGCTAAGTAGCCGATGTCTTGAATTTCTGTTCCCATAGTCTCTGGTCGTTAGCCTTGTTGGTGATAATACGCTGCTGCAATGTGCCACCATAGCGCAGCACTGTCTTTTACTACAGAACGCCGCACTGTCCCTGCTGCCTGAGCAGGTGATCGCACAGCACTAAGGCTACCATTGCTTCTACCATAGGCACTGCTCTCGGCAATACACAGGGATCATGTCGCCCTTTGGCAGCCAGCACCGTCTCTTCACCCGCTTTTGTGACGGTGCGCTGCTCTTTGCGGATCGTGGCTGTCGGCTTAAAGGCAGCTCGGAGAATAATATCTTCTCCGTTAGAGATCCCTCCCTGGATGCCGCCCGATCGATTGGTTTCAGTCCGCGTATTGCCGTGGGCATCAATGTAAAAAGCGTCATTGTGTTCGCTACCCGTCAGCAAGGTTCCGGCAAAGCCCGAACCAATCTCAAAGCCTTTGCTGGCAGGCAGTGACAGCACGCCTTTAGCTAGATCGGCCTCCAGTTTGTCAAATACAGGCATTCCTAAACCTTTGGGGACGTTGCGTGCCACACATTCCACCACACCGCCCACCGAATCACCCAATCGCCCGATTTGCTCAATCAGCTCAATCATGCGATCGGCACATTCAGCGTCAGGGCAGCGGACAATGTTGCTCTCTACCTGCTCCAGCGTCACCGTACTCGGATCAACAACACCCTCTAAATCTTTGATGCGTTTGACATAGCCAATAATTTCGACCCCTGCCGCCTGTTTAAGGATTTTTTTGGCGATCGCTCCTGCGGCCACCCGTCCAATGGTTTCTCGGGCTGAGGAGCGACCGCCCCCCTGCCAGTTGCGGATGCCATACTTCGCATCATAGGTAGCATCGGCATGAGACGGACGGTAGGTTTGCGCCATCTCATCGTAATCTTGAGAGCGCTGATCTTTATTACGTACCAAAATGGCGATCGGCGTGCCTAGAGTCTTCCCTTCGAATACGCCGGATAAAATCTCGCAGGTATCCGCTTCCTTGCGGGGTGTCGTAATTTTGCTCTGTCCCGGACGACGGCGATCGAGTTCAAATTGGATTTCTTCGAGTGAAATTTCCAATTGCGGGGGACAGCCATCGATAATGACCCCCACCCCTCCGCCATGCGACTCGCCAAAGGTGGTGATTCGAAACAAGTGACCCAAGGTGTTGCCCATAGCGCTCTAAAAATTCGTTCTTAGGCTGCTTATTTTAGCTCACTCTGAGAGCCAGATATGGGAGGATTCGGCTGGTTTAAGGGTGACTCTTCAGATCGCCCGACCAGCTCAGGATATCGGTCGGTCGATCGGGGCAGCGCCTTAATTTCATCGGTTGTCGCAATGTGCCCGGTGTAAAAGGCTCCAGCTTCAATATCGAGTGAATTGGCGGTTACATCGCCCTCTAACCTTGCCGTTCGGCTGAGCGTGAGTCTCCCGGTAGCCACGACTTGAGCTTTGATTACGCCATGAACAATGATGTTGTTTGCCCGTAGCGCTGGCCCTTCAATCAGACCTGTCTGAGAGATCTCTACATCTCCCCGCACCTCAACGGTGCCATGTACAATTCCATCGACCCGCAGATTGCCCTCTATTCTTAGGTTGCCCTCAAACTCGCTGGTGGCACTCAGATAAGTTAGCGATTTAATTGGCTTGCGATTAAACATGTTGGCAATCGGTTCGTTAAGCAAGTGGCTTAATGCAGTCTAATTCAGATAGTCCTTCGGATCTACCACATAGCCATTACGATACACTCCATAGTGCAAATGCGGTTCGCGCGATCGCCCTGTACTGCCTAAATATCCAATAATATGGCTGCGATCCAGCACCATGCCTTCAGTAACGACTAGCTTTTCCAAATGCGCATAGAGGGTTCGATGGCCATAGCCATGATCGACAACCACCCGGTTGCCAAAAGACTGATCCCAGCCTGCTTTTTCTACGGTTCCAGGAGCGGTGACGTAGACAGGAGAACCATAAGGAGCAATAAAATCAATTCCTTGATGAAGTTCATAGCCCCACCCCATGCCATCAGGACGTAACCCAAATAAAGAGGAAATTTTGACTTTTTGGGCGATCGGCATGCCAGCAGGCCGAGCCTTCTCGCGCAGGTAGGACTCTTCTGAGATCGGTAGCGTCTTCCGCTGGAGCAATTGCATGAGGCTAGGAATTTTGTCTCTGGCAACGCTCAGCATGACTTCTGGCCTTGCCTTTGGCTTGGTTTGCAGAGGCTTGGTTTGCAGAGGCTCAACTTGCAGAGAAGTTGTTTGTAGTACTGGGTCAGGACTAAGGCTAGAGCTATCTCTGCTAGTGCCTTGACGATCCTGACGGTTTTTCAAAACGCCAATCTTGGTTTCTAGAGCTTCAAGCCGCTCTAGGATGTTACCAGCCTCTTGAGTAAGCTGGACATTGCGTTGAGCAAGTCGCGTGTTTTGCTGTGCGTAAGAAAAGGCTGTGATCACGGCAGCAAAAGGCAGCCCAGCCCCCAAAGCCAAGACAAACAGAGCGATCGCAGGACGAAAAGATAAAACGATTGGCTTCCTGCTCGTACAGGAGATTACAATCGTGTAACGGTCAGATGTACGACGAATCATGCCCCTTTTTCTTGATCCCCGTGTGGAGAATGACAGAAAGTGCCACAGCAGGTCAAGACTAAACATTGTAAACCAAGCGATCCCCAACTTGGGATCGCTTGATGGTTAGAGAAGAGGAAGAAGCTTGTGCAAGCGATCGCTCTCTGAAACTCATATAAAAAGCAAAACTCATATAAAAAGCGCCCTCCGACAGGAGGGCGCTTTACAACCTAATTCAAAAGGTCAAGCCAAGAACTTAACCGTTGATAGCAGGAGCGGTGAGGGCAACAGGAGCCGCATCACCCGCAGCTAGGTCAAGCGGGAAGTTGTGAGCATTGCGCTCGTGCATCACTTCCATACCCAGGTTCGCACGGTTCAAGATATCTGCCCAG